>JBEKPR010000011.1:0-133732 GCA_049520555.1 Candidatus Korobacteraceae bacterium | reverse complement strand
CGAGGGAGCGTTACTCCTGTCGCGGCGCTCCCTCTTTTGCCTTGTCTTGCCACGCATTCCACAGCGCAATGGCATTGGCGTACAGGCCGCCAGCTAGCCCTCTAGCACCCTGCCTTGTGGTGATCCCGTATGGTCAAAAAACTCATCTTGGCTGTCAAGGAAGGGGAGTTTCCGGTAGTGGGCTACTTTGCCGGACTTCCCTTCTTGCTTTCCTCTTCACACGCCCAGCATTCAATCGAGGAAGGGGGCGCCGATTCTTCGAGGTCTTCTGTGGGTATGGTGATCACGTGCCCACATGCAAGATAACAATGCGCAACAAACATGCCTTCTCGTACTGTACGTGCAATTGGCTGCATGATTTTCTTGTCGGGTTTGCTCTTCTTCGGGGGCACCACTAGCCACCCTTACGCTCTTTCCGCCTATGGTCAAGAAACTCATCTTCGCTTCCGAAGAAGGGGAGTTTACCCGACCGAAGGCTCATGCCGCTTCCCGCTCATAGTACTTCAGCAGACCACCCAGTCGTTCCTTGCAACGTACAATTCCGTTATCCCCGCTCTCTTCTCGATTCGGCAAGGGGAACAGGAGCCGGTTCTGCTTGCCCTGGTGATTGCGCTCCTCGTGGTAATGGGCCACGTATTGCTGCAGGGCTCGGCGCAGCGGCCTCTCCCCGAACAAGATGAGCTTCGACAGGCATTCCTGTTTCACCGATCTCACCCAGCGTTCCGCATAGGCGTTCAAATTCGGACTCCTGGCTGGCAGGGGCATGGTCTTCACCCTTCCAGCCTCGATCAGTTGACGGAACGACATGCAGAACTTAGTGTCCCGATCATGCAGTAGATATCTGCTGTTGGCCAGAAATCCCCACTTCTGCATGGTCACGTTGCGCCCCATCTGTTCCATCCACTGCTGGTCGGGATGCGGCGTGATTCCGGCCAGGCAAACCCTCCGACTCTCCAACTGGATAAGGAACAACACGTAGTAGGTAACCAAGCCTTTAAGCGTAAGCACTTCCACCGTAAAGAAATCCGTTCCCACCAGAACATCCATATGAGCGCGGATGAAGTCTTTCCAGCTGGTCGTGTGTTTTCGTTTGGGGGCAGGAGGGACCCCATTGCGACGCAGGATGTTGCCCACCGTCTGGTCCGATAGCCGCTGGCCAAGATTGGCCAAGGCACCCACGATGCGATCATAGCCCCAGGTGGGATTCTCCTTCGCCATCTGCACCACTAAACCCTCTGTCTCCTCATCGACTCTGGGCCGTCCGGCGGAACGCCGGAATCTGGACCCGTCGAATTTGTTAGCGATCAGCTTGCGATACCAACCCAGAATGGTATCCGGCATGGCCGCCCCCGCTACTTCCTCCAGCGCCTTACGCCCTAGGCGGTGAGCGATCTCCGCCAGCGTGGCCTTGTCAGCTTCCGAAAGAAGCAGTCGTCCCTTGATCTTCTTGATCTGGGCCTTCAGGATACGGTTCTCCGCAGCCAGATATTCGTTCCTCACCAGCAGTTCTTGATCGACGGTGCCGGTGATGTAGGGGATGTAGGCCAGCATGCGAGCCCAAACCATTTTGTTCCTCTTTGGTTGATGGAGTTAAGGAGAAACTGGATTGTAGGCCTTATCGAGACGGTGGGGAAGACAATCCGAAGAGACTAGTCGGGGCTGCAAGCCTCGCCTTTTCAAACCGATCGAATATCTTGACCATACGAGATGATCCCGCGCACCACCTAGCATTCGCACCTCCCGTGGGAGAAACCCCCGTTGGTACCATCTCTGCCCTGACCGAGAGGGGCGATAAGACAATCGTCGTCTGTCGCTTGGACCGGAAGAAGCTGGACACTGAGCGTAGCGAAGCGCAGGCCTCTGCCCTCACCTCTCTGCACCTTGCCATTATCAGGGGTGGGCACGCAGTTATCAGGAAACGGTTCCTAGATGGAGAACCTGCGTATTCAGCAGCCTGTTTGGCGGTATTAGAGCCTGCATTCAAGCACTTAATCGACGGCCTTCAGCAAGCGTGGGACAATGCGGGTTCGAACAAGTTGTGACCGCGGGAACAAGCAGCTCTTCTTTTCGGGCCGCTACTCTTTACCGCTTTCTTACCGTGTTCTCCCGCGCCCCACGGCACCCCGCGGCACCTTTCAACACGCTCCGGTGAAATGAAGCAAGTAGTTGATAATGATTGTTTTAGTGGCGCAGACCCTTGTCATTCTTGGCCGCGGCACGTCGCCAAATTTTGTAGGAACTTAGGCTCATAACCCAAAGGTCGGTGGTTCAAATCCCCCCTGCAACTCAGGGAATCATAGCGGACTTGAAACGTCTGCCTCCCTGGTCCTGTGGGTGGCCTGCTGCCACTGCAGAATACTTCAAACTTGCTGCAACGCAATTCAAACATTACTGCAATTGAATTCGAACAATTACAATCTCGCCGCCGGAAGTCCTGGCTTCAGCGTGTAAAATCGCTGTCTAATGCCGCCTTCGGCCGCCCACAACGCAAGCCCAGCAGGTCCCAGTTTCTGGGCGCGGCTGCTGCGTATCCTGCGGCCGTCGCACCAGCACACGGCTTTCTCGGCCACGCTCCTGATGATTTCCGCCGTGATGCTGTCGCGCGTGATCGGCTACCTGCGCGAAGCCTACATTGCGTGGGCCTTCGGCGCCGGCCTGAATACCGACGCCTACGTCGGCGCGTTTAACCTGCCCGACTTCCTCAACTACATTCTCGCGGGCGGCACCGCGTCCATCACTTTCATCTCGATCTATACGCGCCACACCTCCAAGGGACGCGATCGCGAGGCGCAGGACGCCTTCAACTCCACCATCACCATCATGACCGCGGTGGTGTGCCTGGGCACGGTGCTGCTGGAAATCTTCACGCCGCAACTGGAGCGGCTCATTTTCCCGCACTTCTCCGCCGACCAGTTGCGGTTGTGCGTTCATCTCACGCGCATTCTGCTGCCCGGCCAGATCTTTTTCTACGCCGGCGGAATCGTTTCGGCGGTGCTGTTCTCGCGGCGGATGTTTCTTTACCCGGCGTTCAGTCCCATCTTCTACAACCTGTTCATCATCGTGGGTGGCGTGATCGGCGCGCGACGGTTTGGCATTTCGTCGCTGGCTTACGGCGCGCTATTCGGCGCCTTCGTCGGCCCATTTCTCATCAACGCCATCGGCGCGGCCCGCGACGGCCTGACCTACCGATTGAACTTCGACTGGCATAACCCGGAATTTCGTGAATGGGTAAAGCTTTCCATTCCCCTGATGCTGGGAGTGTCGCTGGTATCCGCCGATGACTGGATCCTGCGCTATTTCGCTTCCGGAGGAGCGGGTGACATCACGCGGCTGAACTATGCCAAGCGCCTGTTCGCGGTGCCCATCTCGATTCTCGGGCAGGCCACGGGCCAAGCTTCGATGCCTTTCTTTGCACGGCTGTTTGGCGAAGGCAGGCGCAAGGATTTTGCCGACACGGTCAACGGGTCGGTGTATCGCATCTCAGCGGCGTCATTTCTATCGGCTGCGTGGATGATGCCGGCAGCCTTGCCGCTCATTGACTTGGTTTATCGCCGCGGGCGATTCAGCTTCCAGGACTCGCGGGAGACGGCACTCTACTTTTTCTGGTTCGCGCTCTCGCTGGCACTGTGGTCGGCGCAGGCGCTGTACGCTCGCGCCTTCTATGCCGCGGGCGACACCCTGACGCCGATGATCGCCAGCACCATCATTGTGGCGGCATCGCTGCCCGTGTACTCGGCGTTCTTCCACCACTTCGGCGTAACCGGATTGGCGATGGCCTCGGACGTCGGCATCTTGATGCATACGGTTGCGCTCGCCTGGCTGCTAAGTCGGAAGAAGCTCGTCCCCCTGGGCGGAATGCCGTGGCCGGAATTGACGAAGGCTGTTGGAACGGCAGGCTTCGCCGCTGTGGTCTGCTATTTTGTCGGCAAGACGATTGCCGTCGATGGCAGCAGGAAGGCCGATCTGCAATCCTTGGCACTGATCAGTGTGACTTGGCTGGCAGCGGTAGCGGTGGGGCTATGGCTGACAAAGTCGAACCTGCCGCGCGAGCTGCGCAGAAAGAAGGCGGCCGCAGTCCCGAACATCACCCTCCCGGAGCCAGTGAACGAAAGGACGACCGGGGGAATGGAGCCGTAGCTGATAGCTGACGGCTGAAAGCTACTTCATCACCTGCATGCGCGACCAGTCATAGCCGAAGTGTTTGCCGCAATCCAGACACACCACATAAGGCGCCGCCTGGTTGCTAGAGACGCTCTCCCATTCACTGTTACGGGAGTCCTGCCGGCTGGATGACGCAGCCGAGAACGGTTTCGAGAGATGGCTATGCCGGCAATGTACGGCAAGCAACTGCAGCACTCTCTCCCACATCGAGTGCACCTTCTTTCGAGAGACATTGCGAACGGCGGCCAATGCCGCCGCCCGCAACTCTGAGAGTCTCTCTGGTGTGCGATGGAGTCAAGAAGAGGAATACCTTAGAGCATCCTCGGTAACCCACGTTTGAATCTGGTTGACCACAGCCGCGTTCCGGGAATGATTACACCCGGGCTGCTGCTGCCGCGGCCCCGATCTCGCCTGTGGTCGTCGTGCTGGTCTCCTTGGATTCGCCATTGGCTTTCTGGCCGGGTTTGCGAATGTCGATGCCACCCTTGAAGTAGGCGCCATCTTCAATGCTGATACGCTGGGCGACCACATCGCCAGTGAGCGAGCCTTCGCCGCGAATGTCCACCCGGTCGCTGGCAGTCATGTTGCCGCGGACCTTGCCCAGCACCACAATCTCGCGCGCCGAAATGTTGGCAGCCACGACGCCGTTGCGTCCAACCGTGACGCGGTTGCCCGGCAGGTGGATAGACCCTTCCACCCGCCCGTCAATGTAAAGCGACTCCGAACCCGTGACCTCTCCCTTAATGACCAACGACTTGCCCAGCGTGGCCTGTTCCTGGGTGTTGATTGGAGGGCTGGCGGGGCGGGGCGCGCTCGGCGGCTCAGGTACGGCCGGGGAGTAGCTGCGCTGCGGCTCGGGACTAGGGGTGGGAGTCGAAGATGGAGTATTGGTAGGTTTCCACATAATCGGTAAACGAATCCTTTCTAATGTTGTAAGTGCTTCCACCCCAACAACCGCAAAACCAGCGGTCGTTGGGGCCCGGCTTGGAGAGGCACTGGTTTGGCCAAACCCGCGCTCCACTGCTCCTGCTTTTCTTCACAACCTGATGCTTTGGTGCGGTTTGTCTGGGCCATCGCTCAATAAGCGCCGAAGCACGCACCCTTGTGCGATGTAATTATTGCTACCATACAGTGAGTTCTTGTATCAGGGAAACCCCTATGCAACTTTTTCATGCGACCTCAGTGCATCCTTAGTTAATGGCCTAGGGGAAAGGGACTAAGCAAACCGGACAAACCTAACCGTGGATGAACGCGGATTAGACTTTTTATGCTGACTGAGCAAGCCATCCTGAGCCACATCGAACGCCAGCCACACCGCGCGGCGGGGTTCAAGCAGCTCGTCCGCGAGATGGGCCTGCGGGGAAACGAACGGCGGCAGCTCGCCGAGCGGTTGCAGGCGCTGGTAAAAAGCGCGCGGCTGATCGAGACCGGACGCGACCGCTACACCCTGGCGGAACATGCGGCCGCTCATCAGAACCTGATCGCGGGGCGCCTGACCATGCACCGCGACGGTTACGGCTTCGTCATTCCCAACCCCGGCCAGCGCAGCACTTTCAGCGGCGACATCTACATCAACCCGCAGGCCATCGGTTCGGCCATGCATGGCGACCAGGTGCTGGTGGAGCTGGGACGCAAGCGCGACGATGGCCGTGCCGAAGGGCGCATCCTGCGCGTGCTGACGCGCGGTAATCCCACCGTCGTGGGCACCTTTCACTACGGATCGCGCCAAAACTACGTGACGCCCATCGATGAGAAGGTCACCAGGGAGATCATCATCCCGCGCGGAATGGAGTGGCCGGCCAGCCAGAATGAAGCTGAATCCAAGGCTGAATCCAAGGCTGAATCCAAGGCTGAACCCAAGGCTGAATCCAAGGCTGAATCCGCCTCCCATGGCCGGGCGGGAGGCGCGCTGGCGAAGCAGTCCAAGGCGCACCGCCGGGCGCATGCGGATGCGGACCGCGTCCTCGGCGAAGAGGCGCGCCGTCGTGAGTGGGACGATCTCGAAGGCTTGGTGGTGGATGTGGAGATCACCGATTGGCCGTCGCCGGCCGAGAACCCCCGTGGACGCGTAGTCGAAATTCTTGGCTATGAAGACGACTTCGGCGTGGATGTCGAGATCATCATCCGCAAGTTCCACCTGCCGCATCGTTTCCCGGTTGAAGTGTTACAGGAGGCGCAGCAGTTCGAGCCAGTTATCCCGTCCAGAGAGTTGCGCCAGCGGCGGGACTATCGCGCGTCGCCCATCGTCACCATCGACGGCGAAACCGCGCGCGACTTCGACGATGCCGTCACCGTGAGTCGCATGGAGAATGGCCATTTCGAGTTGCAGGTTCACATCGCGGATGTCGCGCATTATGTCCACGAAGGCTCGACCATCGACCTGGAAGCGCGGCTGCGTGGGACGTCGGTCTATTTCCCCGACCGCGCCGTGCCCATGCTGCCCATGGAGCTTTCCACTGACCTGTGCAGCCTGCGCCCGCAGGTTGACCGGCTGGTGCTCTCCTGCGTGATGAAGATCGATCCCCAGGGTGAGATCGTCGGCTACACCCTGAACCAGGGCGTCATCCGCTCGGCCGAACGCATGACCTACACCAACGTGAATCTCATCCTCGAAGGAGACATTGGTTTGCGCCAGCGCTATCGCGAGCTGGTGGATGTCTTTGAGTTGATGCGTGAGTTGGCGATGGTGCTGAATCGCAAGCGGGTGCGTCGCGGCTCCATTGATTTCGATTTGCCCGAACCGGTCATCGAATTTGACGAGCACGGCTTGATGAAGGGGGTCACGCGCTCCGAACGCAATATTGCCAACCGCATCATCGAGGAGTTTATGTTGTCGGCGAATGAGTGCGTCGCCAGCTACCTCGAGAACAAGCGGGTAGGCTCGCTCTATCGCATTCACGAAAAGCCCGATCCCAAGCGCGTCTTCGATTTCGAGACCATCGCCGCCACCTTCGGCTACTCGCTCGGTGTAGGTGCGCTGCCGGTGAAGCGAATGCAGATCCGTGCTAACCGGCGCGATCGTCATAGCAGCGGACGCAACCCGCACGTCGTCGAGATCCCCGAAGAGGTCCACCTCACGCCGCGCATGTATCAGAAGCTGACCCAGAAGATTGCGGGCAAGCCGGAAGAGCGCATCTTGTCGTACCTGATGCTGCGCTCCCTCAAGCAAGCGCGCTATTCCGAGGTCAATGAGGGCCACTTCGCGCTGGCCGCTCCGGTTTACACGCATTTTACGTCGCCGATACGCCGCTATCCCGACCTGATCGTGCACCGCATCCTAAAGGATGTGCTGCGCGAATCGGGGGAGCAAGAGGAGCACGGCGTTTCCGTCGGCGTGGGAGAGATCGCGCACAGTGAGTCACCTTCTCCGTGGTCGAAGCGGCAGCCTCCGGTCTCGCCAACCAAGAAGCGCGACACGCACGAGAAGGAGCACCGCGCGCCCCTGGGCGGACCGATTCCCGAGGACACGCTGCACGAGATCGCGGAGGAGTCCAGCCAGTCCGAACGCCGCGCCGACGATGCTGAACGCGAGCTGATGGAATGGAAGAAAGTGAAGTTCATGGCAGACCGCGTGGGCGAAGAGTTCGCGGGACTGATCGTCAGCGTCACCAAGTTTGGGCTGTTCGTGGAGCTGATCGACATGTTCATCGAAGGGCTGGTACCGCTCGCGTCGCTGACCGACGACCGCTACCAGTACCACGAGAACACCCGGCAGATCATAGGGCAGCACAGCCGCAAGACCTACTCGATGGGCGATCCCGTGCGCGTGCTGGTGGATCGCATCGACCGCACGCAGAAGCGCATTCAGTTCGCGTTGGTCGAGGAGCGGCCGGCGCCGGCCAAGCGCAAGCACAAGAGGGCGTAGTATCGTTCGGCTGACAAATGGCAATTCGAGGCGTCTATCGATAGATCGATTGTTCCAGCGCTGGTCGGAGGCCAATGCTGCGCATACGCGCGAGCGACTGTCACCAAAATGTGTTTACAATCGCACAAAGCAGTCGCACAAACCCAAACTGCTCTGGAGATCATGCGTAAAGCTGCGATATTCGCCTTCTTTGTCCTGCTGGCCGCGTCTGTACTCGCTCAGACAGCCCCAGCGCCAGCCCCACCGGCGCTGACTCCAACCATTCCCGCCGCCTGGCCCACTGCCCACTTCGCTTCCACCAAAGACCCCAGCGTGCAGAAGGCGTTCCAGATCCTCAACGACATGATCAAAGCCCTGGGCGGCGATTCGTACCTCAACGTCCGCGATATAAAGACCGAAGGCCGCGGCTATGCGTTCTATCACGGGCAACCCAATGGGCAGGGCAATTTATTCTGGCGCTTCTGGGAGTGGCCCGACAAAGAGCGGGTCGAGTTTACCAAGCAGCGTGACATCATCGAACTCTTTGTTGGCGATAAGGGATACGAGATCACCTACAAGGGCACGGCGGCCCAGGACCCGAAGGAAATGCAGGATTATCTGAGGCGCCGCGACCACTCGTTGGAGTGGGTGGTCCGCAAATGGCTGGCAGCATCCGACACCATGATCCTGTACGACGGGACGGCAATGGTCGAGCAGAAGCTCACCGACCAGGTCACGATCCTGAATTCCACGAACGACAGCGTGACCTTGTCGATTGATCCGCGCTCCCACCTGCCGGTGAGGAAAACCTATAGCTACCGCGATCCGCTCGATCGGCAGCTCGATGACGAGGCCGAGGTTTTCAGCAACTATCGCCTGGTGCAGGGTATTCAGACACCCATGAGCGTTGTGCGGCATCGCAACGGTGAAATGACCAGTCAGCGCTTCATCACGTCTGTGACCTACAACAACGGCTTCCCGCCCACGATGTTCGAGACCAAGGGCCTCACCTACAACCAGCCCAAGAGCGGGGAGCGGAAGTAAAGAGCCGCGGACCGGATGGCCAATCAAAATATCTTCCGTTCGCCCTCATTCGTGTTTTAGAGATTCCACCGGATCTAATCTGGAAGCATTCTTGGCCGGCAGGGTGCCGAAAGTGATCCCGATCAGGCAGGAAACCAGCATGGCGATCAGGGCGGAGAGCCCGGAGACTGGGAGCATGTATTGAGTGAAGGCCCAGAGTGAAAACGGGAGCGCCAGTCCGGCCAGGGTGCCGATGGTTCCGCCGATTAAGGAGATCATTACCGCCTCGGAAAGGAATTGCAGTTGGATTTCGCGGCGCGTGGCCCCAACCGCCTTGCGAATGCCGATTTCTCGAATACGGGCGCTCACGGTGGCAAGCATAATGTTCATGATGCCTACGCCACCGGCAATCAGGGTTATGGTCGCAAACAGCAAGAGAACGATGGTAAAGGCGTTGGCGGTTTTGGCCACCAAACTGAGGACTTGGGTCAGGTTGCCGACGTTATAGACCGACTCGGCCCGATGCCGCGCCTTTAACACCGCGAGGATTTTTTCTGTGGCCCGGGGAATGCTACTGCCATCCGACATGGAAAAATAAATCTGGTTGACCGCGTTGGTGTCGGTCAAATAACGCGCCATGGAATAGGGAATAAGGACGGTGTCGTCCTGTATTTCCGATTGGCCGAATGTCTCCACGCTCTCACGGAAGGTACCGATCACAATAAACGGCAATCCCTGGATGTTAATTTCGTGTCCCGAGGCGAACTGTGCTCCGCCGTATTGCCGGTTGGCGAAATCTTCGGTGATCAGGGCGACCTTGTGGTGGGACTGGGAATCCTGTTGATCGAAAAACCTGCCTGCACTCACGATGATGCGGCGCACATTGGCATATTCCGGGTTTACCCCAAGGATTAGCATGTCCCGTTGCCTGCCGTTGCCGACCAGTATGGGTTCATGCAAATTGAGCACCGGCGTAGCTGCCTGCACACCTGGCACCTGCTGTTCCACGGCGATCATGTCGTCCACGGTCAGATAATCTGCCGTGCCGGTGCTCGCGCCAGCATTGGCTGCACCTGCATATTCGGCCCAGATGAGATTGGCACCAATGTTCTGGATTTCATGCAGCACGTACTGCTTTCCGGTGAGCGCAATGGTGACCACCAGGACCAGCGAGAACGTGCCGATCACCATCCCCAGAGCGGTCATGGTGGCACGCACTTTGTCGGCGCGGAAGGAATTCACCGCGATCGCCAGAATCTCGCGCAAGACCAGCGTGCTCTTGGGCGACACGGCCCACGAGATGGAGCGCACTTTTGCCGGGCGGGGCATAAACCGCTATCTCCTGCCGATGAGCACCAGGACTACACCGGCACAAACCAGAAGAATGCCGATCCAACGCTGCACGTTGACCCGTTCTCCCAGGAAAAAACTGCCTCCCACCGCGCCCACCACGTAGCTCAGGGCGGTCACGGGCACGACAAAGCTTACGTTGGCGAAGGAAAACACCGCCAGCAGCGAGAAGAACCCAATCGCCATCATCCCCACACCCAGCCACATCCACTTGACGCGCAAAGCGCGCAGGATCACCCCGATGAGCGCAACTGGGCGGAAGTTTTTCACCTCGCCATGCTCCTTCATCGCGCGCGAAACGAATATTTCGCCCACGGTCCCGAAAACAACAATGAAGAACATCAGGAGAATGAATTCAAACACGGCTAGCCATTCTCCGTAGTACTGGGATGGGTGTGGCCGACGAGAAACACGCCGATACAAATGACCGCGATGCCGGCCCAGCGCAAGGGAGGGACGAATTCGCCCAACCACGCCGAGGCCAATAGCGCCACTACCACGTAAGAAATAGAAGAGGCGGGTTGCACATAGCTATAGTCAGCCCACGACAGCACGATCATATAGGCTGCGAAGAAAACCAGCAGGGAGCCGACTCCGAGCCATATCGTTCCGGCGGTGAAAACGCGAATGAAGACGTGCGGCAGTTCCGCGGGGGGCCAAAGTTGCACCGCTCCCACGTGCTTCATGCCTTTGCCGAGTAGAACGTTGCCCAAAGGGCCGGCAAGCACCATGATGAAAATCAAAATAAGGGTTTTGAGATGCAGACGCCTGGGGGATTCCATTGGCTGTGATCAGTCGCTCCAACCGTGAAGAAGCATATCCATATGGTATATCAATCAACCCGCGACCAAGAGAGGCAGCAAGCACATGCGCATTCGCAGCGGTCAACTGCGGTCCAAGGCATCCGAGATGGGAGACTGCGACGGAGCAAGTCGAGCACCCAGCGGCGGGCATCCTGAAGATCGTAAAATGCTATTCTAGGGTATCGGTTTTCGAAACAACTCCCACAATTGGGGAGACAAATGTTGCCTGGGCCGCATTGTCACACCGCCGCTACCTTTGCCCAAGGCGGCAACGGGCAATCGGCCGATGATTCGCTATCGAGGGACTGATCGATTTGTGCGGCATTGTCGGATTTACTCATAAAGATTGGTCTCCACCTCCGGACCGCATTCGGAATGCCACCTCCACCCTGATCCACCGCGGACCAGACCAGCTTGGTGTTTATGAATCCCAGATATGCTCGATGGGCGCCACGCGCCTGAAAATCCTTGATCTCGAGCACGGTGACCAGCCCATCGCGACCGAAGACGGCGACACCGTCATCGTGTTCAACGGAGAGATCTACAACCACCTCGAAGTGCGCGCCGAGTTGGACAAGCTGGGCCATCGCTTTCATACCCACTGCGATACGGAGACGGTCCTGCGCGCGTTTCTGGAATGGGACACCGAGTGTTTCCGCCGATTGCGCGGCATGTTTGCCGTGGCGCTGTGGACAAATTCCACTCGGCGGCTGGTGTTGGCGCGCGATCGTGTGGGCATCAAGCCGCTCTACATCGCCTATCGTGGCAAGGAAATATTTTTCGGGTCGGAACTGAAGGCCATCTTCGCCCATCCCGAGGTCGAACGCCGCTTAAGCCTGGCTGGCCTGGATTGTTACTTGTCGTTGAACTATGTCCCTGCGCCCTGGACGCTGGTAGACGGAATCGAGAAGCTCCTGCCGGGACACTGGCTCGAATGGCGAGACGGCCAAGTATGTAGTGAAGCGTATTGGCGCTTGCCCGACCAGATACCCAGGCAGCGCAGCCTAGCGTCGGCCTGCGAGGAACTCGACTCTCTTCTGCAGCGCTCCCTTCGCGAACACCTGCTTTCCGATGTCCCTTTGGGGGTGTGGCTGAGCGGCGGCATTGATTCATCGACGATCCTGCACTATGCGTCGCAGGTCTCAAGCTCGCGGCTGAAGACTTTCTCGATTTCGTTTCGGGGGCGCAGCTTCGACGAGACCAGTTACATCCAGCAGGCAGTTAAGGAATACGGAACCGAGCACGAGCAACTTGACCTCAATCCTGAACTGGATTTGCAAGGCGCCATCGAGGAATTCGCGTATTACTCGGATGAACCCAGTGCCGATGCCGGCGCGCTGCCGGTCTGGTTTCTCTCCAAGCTCTGCAAAACCAGGACAACGGTCGCGCTGAGCGGCGAGGGCGCCGACGAACTGTTTGCGGGATATCTAACCTACAGAGCAAATGCGTTTGCGCGCTCTTTGCGCAAATTTCCGCCCAGCGGTATTGCATTGGCGCTGGCTGGGTTGCGCTTATGGCCGGTTTCGAACGAGAAAATAAGCTTTGAATACCAGCTCAAGCGGTTACTGGAAGGCAGCCTGATGCCGGCGGAGCGCGCTCATGTTTATTGGAATGGCACATTTTCCAAGGCGGAGAAGCGCTCCCTGGTTTCGGCGAAACTTCCACCCGCGCTAGACCAAATCCTCGGCGAGTTGCGAGAAATGCTGAGCGCCAGGAAACAGGACTTAGGCGCTTACCTGTGGTTCGATCAAAAGTATTATTTGCCGGACGACATCCTGGTCAAATCGGACCGCATGAGCATGGCCCATGCCGTGGAGTTGCGTCCACCGTTCCTGGATCACCGTATCGTCGAATTTGCTGCGACTTTGCCGGCCTCGCTCAAAATTCGAGGCTCGCAACAGAAATTTCTGCTGAAGGAACTCATGCGCGACAAGCTGCCGCAGTCGATCCTGAAGAGAAAAAAAATTGGCTTCGATATCCCGGCGCACGAATGGGTCCGTGGTCCGCTTCGCTCGCTCGTAGTAGACACCTTGCATAACGGCCTCTCCGATTATCCAGAGATCTTCAATTCCGATGTGATCGAAAACTATCTACGTGATCATTTGGAAAAACGAATCAATGTCGGCTATCACTTATGGGGGTTAATGGTCCTGTTCTTGTGGATGAAAAAGTGGGCGATTCAGGTGCCAGCCCCCTCGACGGCAGCCCACCTGTTGGCGCCCGCGGGCGTAACTATGTCGATCTAGCCGTTCTGCTGATTGCGGGCAATGTGTCATTCCGATTTTCGTTCATGCAGCAACAGCAGACCGGGAGATTTTCCACATTCTTTGATAGAGTCAAGAAGCTGCTTTGGAGCATCGAAAGTGGGAATCGGCACGATTGCTGGAACACTCCAGGCGTAATGGCCGAAGTCTTAAGTAAGATCTGTTGAGGAGGACGAATGAGGATTGCTGTGCTCGGGGGCGACGGTTATTGCGGTTGGGCAACCGCTCTCTATTTATCCAAGCAGGGGAACTCGGTTGCCATCTTCGATAGCTTTGCGCGCCGACAATGGGACTACGAGCTCGGCGTGCAAACCCTGACGCCGATCCGCCCTTTGCCGGAACGGCTGAAGGTGTGGAAGCAACTTACCGGCAACACCATCGAACTCTTCGTGGGCGACATGATCGATTACGAATCTCTGGCCTTCGCCATCAAGGAATTTGAGCCAGAGGCGGTTGTCCACTTTGCCGAGCAGCGGTCGGCGCCTTATTCCATGATTGACCGCCGGCACGCCGTCTTCACTCAAGTCAACAACGTTGCCGGGACCTTGAACTTGCTGTTCGCTCTGCGCGAGCTTCGCCCCGATTGCCATCTGATCAAGCTCGGAACCATGGGAGAGTACGGCACTCCCAATATCGACATTGAAGAGGGTTACATAACCATTGAGCACAACGGGCGCCGCGACGTGCTTCCTTATCCCAAGCAGGCTGGCTCCTTCTATCACCTTTCGAAGGTGCATGACAGCCATAACATCATGTTCACCTGCAAGACGTGGGGATTGCGGGCGACCGACCTGAATCAGGGTGTGGTTTACGGCACCGTGTCGGACGAAACCGCTCTCGATGAAGCTCTTATCAACCGGTTCGATTACGACGAGGTCTTCGGCACGGCCCTGAACCGGTTCTGCGCGGAAGCGGCGGTCGGCCACCCGCTGACGGTTTACGGCACGGGAGGACAGACGCGCGGATTCCTGGACATCCGTGACACTATCCGCTGCATCGAGATCGCCTGCCAGCATCCTGCGGAACGCGGCGAATTTCGTGTCTTTAACCAATTCACGGAGCAGTTCACCGTTCTGGATCTTGCCCGCATGGTGCAAACCGCGGCGGGAAAACTTGGATTAAAGGTTGAGATCGACCATCTGCCCGATCCTCGCGTCGAAGCCGAGGCGCATTACTACAATGCGAAGAATTCCAAGCTGATCGATCTTGGTCTGCAAGCGCATTTTCTTTCCGACGCTCTGCTGGATTCGCTGATCAATATTGCGATCGCATACCGCGACCGCATCGATCCATCCTTGTTCATGCCGCAGGTGAACTGGAGAAATCCGACCAACGACCGCCGGCACCCGCTCGGTAAAGCTGCCGATGCGTCGCTCATGCCGTCGGAGGTTTAGAACCTGTCTCCCCTACCCGTTCGGCTTGATCACCTTGGTGTGGCCGGTCGTCTTCAACTTGAAAACGTCGCCGGAGATTTTGTGGTTGATTTGAATATTGCTGTACTTGGCCACCCGATAGTCGCCTGAGGGTTCGGAAAACCTTTGTTGCACACTGACGCCACGCGCTGGGTCAATCCACAGCGTGATCGTCTGGAACATGCTCTTCACTCTTTGTGACTTCGGCGTCAGCTCAAGCTTCGCGGCGTTAACGCCCTGCACCTGCTCCATGCCGGCATAGTTCACGTCGAACGATTTCTCCAGGTCGTGCCCGCGGCCGCCAAAGCCCAACACCAGGAAGCTTTCGAAATCGGTCTTGTTCTTGCCCGGGTTGTACTCGGTGACCTGATCGATGGAGGGCTGATACACACTGACCAGGCTCCCAGTGAAGAGCACGTACTTTTTGTCGGGCGAGGTAATGTCGGCGGCCATTTGCACGTCATCGCTCTGGCGGCGGAAGTACATCGTGCCCTTCTGGTAGTCGTGATCGTCAACCACCTTCTGATATTGGTCCCAGACGAAATCGCACTGCGCGGTGCGAAAGTTGGCCGCTGCCTGGTCCATTGCATTCAAGGCCGCTTCCAGGCTCTGGGCCTGCAAACCAACCGTCGCGCAGCAAAGGACCCACACCACCACGGCAGTACTGGTCAATGTCTTCATACTGTTGTTGTCGCAGACTTAATTCAAGACGGAGCGTTCAAATTGTTCAGGACACAATTTCCCGCTGAGATGCAGCCGATCTGGATCAGCGATGTCCCCATACTTTATACGCAACCACATTTTGTTTATTGTCGCGCACGGCTTCGTATCGGTCGATGGTCACGTAGCCAGCCACCGGTTCGATGACCCGCGCCAGCGACTCCCTGATATCGGCATCGCTGTCCGCCTTGACCGCCGCGGCATCCACCTTATAAAGGAAGCCATCCCCTTCTGGCTGTACGACGACTTCAGTTTGATGCGGTGAGCGCTCCACCGGTTTGTCGCGGAAGTTGACCCAGTGCGGCGTCAGGAAGATGAAGGCCAGGATGAGCGTGACCATGACATCGTAATGGACGCTGCCGCGCGGCGAGGTCCACCAGAAATAGCCTTTCAACGTTTGCCCAAACTTGCTCATCGCTGCATTTAGTCTAGAGAGGCGTAAGGCGAAGCGCAAGAAGCCGCCGGCTCGCTATTCGCTCTTCGCTTTTTCGATCTTAGATGCAACCTCAAGCAGCAGTTCGCAACAACAACCCCTGAGCGCCGGACATGAGCCTCTGGCGAAAGGCGAATAGCGAAAAGCAAACCGCGCAATTCACGTCCTAAGCTCTACCACCGTTGCGCCGCCGCCGCCTTCGTTCTGCGGAGGCTCGCTCACGCTCGCAACGTGGGGATGGCTTTGCAGGAACTGGCGAAGCGCCTTGCGCAGAATCCCCATGCCGCTGCCGTGCACCACGCGAACGCGCACGGCGCCCGCCAGGAACGCGTGGTCCACGAACTTCTCCACCGCACGAGTAGCCTCGTCCACGGTCTGGCCAATCACATTGATCTCGGTGGCGACGTTGTCATCTTCGCGCGCCAGGGTAACGTTGATGCCGCGGGCGCGCGCCGATTCCACCGGGTTGATACCGGCCCGCGCGATCACGCTGGCAAAATCGTCGCGCGCCACCTTCATTTTCATGGGCCCAACCGCAACTTCGAAGCTGTCGTCGTCGAAATAGCGCAGCACCTTGGCGTCGCGGCCCAACGACTTCAGCCGCACCGTATCGCCAATGCCGACCTGCGTGAGGACGTGCTGCTGCGCATGCGGATCTCCGGTATCGGCGCCGGTGGTGTGCGCCACCACGGTGGAATCGAACTGCTCGCGGAATTCGCGGCGCATCTTGGCGATGCGGCGCTCGGCGTCCTTCGAAAGCTTCAGCGCCTGCGCGCGGTCCTGCACGGCGTTGACAGTCTCGCGGGCGCGATACTCGAAATCGCGCAGCACGCTTTCCAGTTTCTTCTCCATCTCGCGCAGCTTCTCGCGCTGTTCCTTGCGGCCTTCGACGGCAAGATGCTGGCGTTCACGCGCCACTTCCTGCTCGCGCGCGCCAAGCTCGGCCCGCTCGACATCAATTTGCCGCAGCTCCGAGTGCAGGCGGTCGAGAAAGCGTGAGACGTCCTGGGCTTGTGAGGTCATCCGCTGCCGCGCCTGGCCGACGATCTCCGGATTCAGACCCAGCTTTTGCGCGATGTTGATGCCCGCCGAGGCGCCTGGCACTCCAATGCGCAACTCAAACGTGGGAGCGAATGTGTGCTCATCGAAGCCAACGGCCGCATTGAGCACGCCCGGCGTGTTCGCCGCGTAAACCTTGAGA
Organism: Candidatus Korobacteraceae bacterium; assembly: GCA_049520555.1. Lineage (GTDB taxonomy): Bacteria > Acidobacteriota > Terriglobia > Terriglobales > Acidobacteriaceae > Bog-257. The sequence goes on along the minus strand of JBEKPR010000011.1, from coordinate 116,521 downwards.
GCGGTGTGATGCGTGGAGACGATGCTGATGCATGCCGCGCGCCGGAAGTGGTCGGCAATGGCCACCGCCAGGGCCGCGCCTTCTTCGGGATCGGTGGCCGAACCCAACTCGTCGAGCAGAACTAGCGAATTCGCGGTCGCCTGGTGAGAGATGAGATCGATGTTGGTGACGTGCGCCGAAAAGGTCGAGAGGTTCTGCTCGATAGACTGGTAGTCGCCAATGTCGGCGAACACCGAATCGAAGATAGGCAACTCGGCGCGCTCGGCCGGGAGCGGAATCCCCGATTGCGCCATCAGCGCCAACAGGCCGATGGTCTTGAGGGCCACGGTTTTTCCGCCGGTGTTGGGCCCGCTGATGACGAGCTGACGGTACTGGCCGTCAAGCTCGACGGTGAGCGGAACCACGGCAATGCCCCGGGCCTTCAGGGTCCGCTCCAACAGCGGATGCCGCGCATTGCGCAGCACAAGCGCATCACACGAGTCTGTAACTACTGACCCGTCGACCGGTGATTCGGTGGTCCCGGATATGCCGGGTTGTGACGCTCCCGATTCGGCCCGGATGTTGCCATCCGGCAGGAACTTTACGGCTACGCAATCATAGTCCTCGGCAAAGCGCGCCTTGGCGAACTGCAACTCGAGTTCGGAAAGTACGTACACCGCGTTGCTGAGGGCGTCGGCATGTTCGCCCAGGCGCGAGGTCATCTCCAGCAGAATGCGATGAATCTCGGCCTGCTCATCTTCCAGCAGGCGCACCAGGTCGTTGTTCTGTTCGATGGTCTCCAGAGGCTCGATAAATACGGTTTGTCCGCTGGAGGAGGCGCCGTGCGCGACGCCTTGCACCCGGCGGCGCTGTTCCACTTTCACCGGAATGACGAAGCGTTCGCCACGAATGGTGACCAGTTCATCCTGCACCGCGCCGTCCTCGGAAAGCCGCCGCAGATAGGAGCGCAGCGACTCCTGAATGGCGCGTTTCTGCTTTTCCATGTCGCGGCGAATTCGTGCCAGCTCCGGCGAAGCCTTATCGTCGAGTGTGCCGTCGGGCAGAATTTTATTGCGGAAGTAACGCAACAGGAGCGTGAAATCAGCCAGGGTTTGGGAGAGCTCCACGATTGCTTGCCACTTGCCCTCGACCTCCAGAGGCGGATGCAGCGCGATCTCCCGCCACTCGGCGGCACGGTCGGCTACCAGCAGCAAGTCGCGGATCTCGGCAATCTCCAGGGCAGCACCGCGGATGCGCGACTTGTTCACCAGTGTTGTGGGATCGAGCAGTCCATGAAAATCGAAATGACCGCCGGCGCGCAGATATCCGCGTACCTCCGCGACCAGTTGCTGCTGACGTTCGATCCAGTGGCGGTCACGCGAGGGCGTGAGCTGCATCACGCGTTCCTGTCCAAGTGGCGAGCCGGTATAAATGGCCAGCAGTTGAAGCAGTTGATCGAATTCGAGCACGCGCTCGCTGGAGTGATGGATTGGGCTGGGAGAACTCATCAGGGCTGTTTCTATGGTACAGCAGCCAGAGTGGCGATCAGCCGCCCTCGCGGCGGCGACCGTACTCGCTTGAGGTGAGGTTAAGCCTCGGTTAAACTAGTTCGTGGCGATGGAGTTCGCCATTTAACCGCCCGCAGGCTGATAACTCCTACCAAGTAAGCAGGAGAACTCCATCGTGAACTATCTGTGGATCGCCTTGGGCGCGATTGTAGGCGCCAGCGCGCGTTACTTTCTCAGTGGGTATCTCGCCCGCATTTTCTCAACCACCTTTCCCTACGGCACGCTCCTCATCAACGTCACTGGCAGCCTGTTGCTGGGCTTCTTCCTCGTTCTGGCTGGAGAACGCCTGCTGGTCGATCCTCGCTGGCGGCTGCTGGTTGCCATCGGCTTCTGCGGTTCCTACACAACATTTTCCAGTTACGCCTTCGAAACGTTCGCCTACATGGAGCAGGGACAGTGGATGCTGATGGCGATAAACATTGTGGCCAGCAACGCGCTCTGCCTTGCCGCCGTCGTGGCGGGCGCAGCAATCGCGCGAGGGTTGTAAAATGACAACTTCTATGGCTGTACAAGTAACCATGTATCTCACGGAGGGCGATTCCTGGCATCATCGTCCGCTGCATCTGGAAGTGCTGAATTATCTGCGCGCGGAAAACGTCGCCGGCGCCGTGGCCTTCCATGCGGTTGCGGGTTTCCAGGGCCGAAGCGGCGTCCATACAGCCCATCTGGTTGAGGCAGGAGGCGACCTGCCGGTCGTAATTACCTTTGTCGATACCGACGAGCATGTCTCTCGCGTGCTTCCCAAGCTGCGAGAGATGGCAGCCCATCGTCTGATCGTCCGCGAAAACGTTGTGATCGAGCAAGGCAGCCTCGACTAATGGTCGCATTCACCAGTTATTCACCTGGCCGCGGATAACCTAACTACCGTTCCTGCCGCTGGCCGGATACACTGTTGCGAGCGGATTCATGCTTAATTTGCAGCTTAAGGGTATTCCCGATTCATTTGATTTTGTTCACTTGGGGAGAGGAGCCTTATGGCACCGTTGACTTCCGACGCGTTCGTTTTTTTCGGCGCCACCGGCGATTTGGCCCACAAGAAGATCTTTCCCGCCCTGCAGAGCATGGTGAAGCACGGGGCGCTCAACGTGCCGGTGATCGGGGTGGCCAAGTCCGGCTGGAACGTCGAGCAGCTCCGCGAGCGGGCCCGCGACAGCCTGGTGAAGTTCGGCGGCGGGGTGGACGAAGAAGCCTTCCAGAAACTTTGCCAGCTGATGAGCTACATCGATGGCGATTACAACGACGATAAAACCTACACCACGCTTCGCTCCACACTTGGCAACGCGCAATCGCCCACGCATTACCTGGCGATTCCGCCCAGCATGTTTCCGGTCGTGGTTAAGGGATTGTCGAATTCCGGATGCGCGCAGAATGCGCGGGTAATCCTGGAGAAGCCCTTTGGCCGCGACCTGGTCTCGGCCCGCAAGCTGAACGAGACGCTGCACACCGCTTTTCCCGAAGAGCGCATCTTCCGCATCGATCATTACCTGGGCAAGGAGGCGGTAGAGAACCTGTTGATTTTTCGCTTCGCCAACAGCTTCCTTGAGCCGATTTGGAATCGCAACTACGTGCACAGTGTGCAGATCACCATGGCCGAGTCGTTCGGCGTTGAGGGCCGCGGAAAGTTCTACGAAGAAGCGGGCGCCATCCGCGACGTGGTGCAAAACCACATGCTGCAGGTGGTGGCATTCCTGGCCATGGAGCCGCCCACGACAATGTACGTGGACTCAGTGCGCGATGAGCAGGTAAAAATCTTTCGCACCATTCCGCCGCTCAGCCCGGCCAACATCGTTCGCGGACAATTTCGCGGCTATCGCGACGAGCCGGGCGTCTCGCCCAACTCCGACGTGGAAACTTTTGCTGCGTTGCGCCTGGAGATCGATTCGTGGCGCTGGGCAGGAGTTCCATTTCTGATCCGCGCGGGCAAGCGCCTGCCAACGACTGCGACGGAAGTGTTTGTGAAGTTGCGCAAGCCACCGCTGAGCAAGATGGGCGCGGATGACCGCAACTATTATCGCTTCCGCCTGGGCCCCGATATCGAGCTGAGTCTGGGCGGACACGTCAAGCGGCCCGGGCCGCTAATGGTGCCCATGCCGGTAGAGCTCTCGGCGGTGAAGTACACCACCAGCGACGAGATGGATGCCTACGAGCGTCTGCTAACCGACGCCATGAAGGGTGACCAGTTGCTGTTCGTGCGGCAGGATGCGGTCGAGGCCGCCTGGGCGATCGTCGATCCCATCCTTGGCGAGTGCTGCCCAACCGAAATGTACGATCCGGGTACCTGGGGTCCACCCGACTCGCGCGAATTGGCCGCCGACATCGGCGGCTGGCACGATCCGGGATAGGCGGGCTGGAGATCATACTGTACGCGTCGCCGACACGAACGGACTTCCGGCAATCACAAATCGCAGCGGCTGCTCGACGGCTTTGGTAATCCCGACTCGCGGCGTGGCCGTAATGCGCTCCGGCTGATAGCCGTCATCCGCAAACCACAGGTCCGATGCCGGCGAAGTGAGGTTCTTGTCGTTGTCGCGGAGACGGGTAATGCCGAGCGCCTGCGACATGCGCCCTGGGCCGCTGGAAATCAGTCGCAGTTGGGTAGGTCGCGGCGTGGACGTCAGTTCGAGGCCGCGAGCCCGGGCCATCGCTGGCAGTCCAAACACAGGCTCCATGGCCCGCAGTAGGACGCAGCCGGCATATCCTTCGGGCATGCAAGAAACATTCAGGCAGTAGTGATTGCCGTAAATGAAGTACACGTAGGCATGCCCCGGTGGCCCGAAGAGGACGGAATTTCGCGGAGTGCGCCCCGAGTAAGCGTGCGCCGCCGGGTCGTCCGCTCCGAGATAGGCTTCATCTTCGACGACACGCCCGGCCAGGAGCATCCGGCCTGCGCGGCGGATCAGCAGCTTGCCCAGCAACTGGCGTCCCACGGTCACGGGATCGCGATTGAAGAATTCGCGCGGAAGGATTTGAGCTTGCCTCAGCGCTGCAGCCGTGAGGCGGCCGGCTGGCGGCGCGGGCTTCTCCGTGGCTGTATGACGATTCGGCATCGTAAGTAACATCCAATGTCCGCGATCAATTTACAATCATCCTGCATGATCGCGCATCTTCGCGGACGGCTCATCGCCAAACACCCGAACCAGGCCATCGTCGAGGCGGGTGGCGTCGGCTACGACGTCACCATCACTGTGCCGACATTTTCCGAACTGCCCGCGCCGGGCAGCGAGGTCGCGCTGCACATTCACACCCACGTGCGCGAAGACACCCTCGCGCTCTTCGGTTTTTTACGGCGGGAAGAGAAGCAGCTCTTCGAGAAGCTCATCACGGTGAGCGGCATCGGGCCCAAGCTGGCCATCACCATCCTCAGCGGCATGGCAGCGGCTGACATGGTAGGCGCGATTCGCGGCAACGATTTCGCGCGGCTCACTCGAATTCCGGGCATCGGCAAGAAGACCGCCGAACGCATGTGCGTGGAGCTGCGCGACAAGCTGGAAGGGTTTGGCGCGGCACAGCCCGCGGTGACCCATTCCGCCGTCGAGGAGGACGTGATCTCAGCGCTGTCCAATCTCGGCTACCAGCGCGCGATTGCAGAAAAAGCCGTGGAACGCGCGGCGCAATCGGCCGGACGGGAGAACTTCGACGCCATGTTCAGGGCCGCCTTGGGGGCGTTGTCGAAGTAAATTTCGGTGCAAGGAAATTTGAGGGGCCCTTTGCCCCGGAGCCACGACTACCAGATTCTTGCGACGCCGTAGCGGTCGAACTCCGCATCCGCACTCACTATGGCAAAACCGAGAGCTTGCGCTTGCGCGATCAGCATGCGATCGAAGGGATCACGGTGGTGCTTGGGAAGACTCCCCGCGCGAAGCGCATGGTCCATCGAGATTGCCAGCCGTCTGAAGCCCTTCTCAAATAGCACGCGGGGCAGATCAGAAATCAGCTCGCTCGCGTCGAGTTTGCCGAGGTTGGCCTTAATCGCAAGCTCCCAGGCAACAGCAGCCGAGACATACACTCGATTGACCGGACTTCTCAGCGCATCGAGCGCTATGCCGGAGAGCTTGTCCGTGGCCCCAAGCCACCACAAGAGCGCATGACTGTCGATGAGAAGGTTCATTCGAAGCCCAGGTCCCGCATCTCTTCGTCAGTGAGAGGCTCGAAGGCATCCGCAGTCCATGAAATTTTCCCCTCAAATCCCCCGGGAATTCTCTCCCGCGCCGCATCACCGACCGGCACCAATTTCACCACCGGTTTGCGGCCACGTGCGATGATGACCTGTTCCCCGCCGCAGGCCCTGCGGATGAGCTCCGACAGGTTCGTTTTGGCTTCGTGAACAGTGTGATACTTCATGATTAGCTAATCTAGTTAGCTAGCTATGGATTTGTCAAGCAGCAGTGCGGCCCTAACTCCACTCCAGCAGCGCGAAGTGGGCGTTCTCTCCGGCGTCGCGAAACTGGGTGTGCTTGCAGGCGGAGCATTGGGCGCGAATGGACTTGAGGTCAATGGTGGGAAAGATGGTGTCACCCGATTCGACGCCGCCCGGCGTTCTTTCCTTCAGCAGCGCATAGGCGGGCTCGCCGCATCGCGAACAGTGGAAGATGTAAACGTTCAAGCGCGCCATGGCGACCCTCCGATGATGGCCGGATTATATGCCTGAGCAACCTAATCCGCTCTAGCGAGCGGCCGTTTCCGAATGCCTCGACCTTATCCCGCTGTCCCACCGCGCTGGACGAATCTGCGGCCTGCAGGCCACACCAGCATGACGACGGCCATTGGGCACGACATTACTTCCCGATGCAGAACGAGCTGAAGATCAGGGTTAGGATGTCGTCGGCGGTAGTGGCACCGGTGATGTCGTCCAAGGGACGCAGCGCGCCGTAGAGATCCAGCAGCACCATCTCGTGCGGAGTTTTCATAGGAACCGCGCCGGCTGCCTGGTCGAGCGCAGCAATTGCGTCCTCCACCAGTCTCTGCTGGCGCACATTAGTGAGAAAACCGCTTTCCTGCTGCACGCCGGCATCGCCGCCCAGCAACCGCAGAATTTCCGTGCGCAACTCCGCGATGCCCTGGCCAGTGATCGCGGAGGTCTGGACCGCCGGCAACGTGAGTGCCACGGGCAGAGGAGCGGGATTGTTCGCGATATCGATTTTGTTTTGAGCTACGACGGTCAGGCGCTGCGCAGCCAGATCGACCAGTTCGGCGTCGCGCTCGCGCGCCTCCTCATCGGCGGCAGGATGCGATGCATCCAGCACCACCAGCACCATGTCCGCCTCCGCCAGCGCCTCCATCGACTTGCGCACGCCAATGCTCTCGGCTTCATCGAGCGCAGTGCGAATGCCGGCGGTGTCCACCAGCCGCACGGGAATGCCTCCGATGGCGACCGTCTCGCTCACCAGGTCTCGCGTGGTGCCAGGCGTCGCGGTAACGATGGCGCGTTCGCGTTCTACCAGGCGATTGAACAAGCTCGACTTGCCGACATTGGGGCGCCCTACGATGGCCAAAGTCAGGCCTTCGTGCACCACTTTTCCAAACGCGAAGCTGGCCAGCAGGTCCGCCAATGGCGCGCGAACCGCGGCAATGCGCGAGAGCACCTGGGCGTCGGGAATCACCGCGACATCGTCTTCGGCAAAGTCCACGCCCGCTTCCATGATGGCAATCAGTTCCATCAGCTTCTGCTTGGTGGGTTGCAATCGCTTCGACAACGCGCCTTCGAGTTGACGGGCGGCAACCTGCGCCTGATACAGAGTTTGCGACTCGATCAAATCTCGCACTGCTTCGGCCTGGGTAAGGTCGATGCGGCCGTTGAGAAAGGCGCGCATGGTGAACTCGCCGGGTTCGGCCAGCCGCGCACCCTGAGCCATCGCCATCTGCACAACGTGACGTAGGACCACGGGCGAACCGTGGCAAGAGACTTCGACTACATCGTCGGTGGTGTAAGAATGCGGTTTGGCGAAGAAGGTGACGACGACCTCGTCGATGCGCTCGCCGCTCGCGGGCTCGATCAATTCACCGAATTGAGCGCGGCCCGGCTCGAAGTCGCAGCCGTGGGCCAGCCGCAGCATGGGGCGCACGATATCACGCGCCGCCGCGCCAGAGAGACGCACCACGCCGATGCCGCCGCGTCCGGGGGGCGTTGCAATGGCGACGATGGTGTCGTCGAGATGCATGGAGAACATTATTCACCACCGAGGCACGGAGACACAGAGGCTCTTCGCTCTTCAGCTTTAGCCCAGGCGAGTCATCGGCGGCTGTCAGCCTTTTGCGAGCAATCTGAAGAATCCCCTAATGGACGATCTCCCATCAAATCGACGTGATTCAAACGTCCGAATGTGAGAGTCGCGCAGCCGCGAAGAGCGAGAAGCGAAGTGCGAAAAGCGATCGTTATCTTCGCCGCGAGACCGGAGGGGCGGGCGGTCTGCCCTTGTAGTCCTTGGGATAGACCACGACGTGGCGCTGTAGGGCTTCGCCGTCGCTGTCGGTGCGCAGGTCGTCGAAATCGCGCAGTGCCAGATGAACGATGCGGCGCTCCCGCGACGACATTGGTGCGAAGGCGTACGGCAAGCCAGTCTTGCGGACCCGCTCAGCCGCTACGTCGGCAGCCAGTCGAAGCTCCTGCAGGCGGGCGGAACGGAAATTCTGGCAGTCGAAGCTGACCTTCTCGTGTTCGTTGGGCGCCAGCCGAAGCATCTCGAGCGCCACATGCTCGAAGGCGCGCAGCAACTCCGCTCCGTTCTCCAGCACCAGCGGGCTGTCGGCGCCGGAAATCTCCACCAGAATTTCGGGGCGCTCCCAGTCGCGGTCGTTGCCGAGCTGAGGATCGACGGTGATCTTGTAGCGCAAATGGAAATCGCCGTTGGCGAAGGTGGCGTTCAGCAGTTCGCTGATTTTTTTCGCGGCCGCGATTTTGTCATGTATCGGCATGCTACTTACCCGCCTTCTTGCGGGCGCGCTTCTCCATCTCCTCGCGCATCTCCCGGCCCAGGCCGGTGCGGTTCATGATGTACTGCTGGGCGATGGCGATGAAGTTTCCCACCGTCCAGTACACGCTCAAACCCGCCGGCAGGGAATAGCTGAAGAAGCCGATCATCAGAGGCATCATCAATGTCATCATCTGCTGCTGCTTCGGATCCATGCCGGCGTTGGGCGTCATCTTTTGCACCAGGAAAGTCGTGATCACGATCAAGACCGGCAGGATGAATATCTTATCGGGCGACGACAGATCGTGCAGCCAGAGAAAGGGCGCCTGCCGCAGTTCGATGCCGACTCCCAGCATGGAATAGAAGGCGAACAGGAACGGCATCTGGATAATCAGGGGCACGCATCCGCCCGCCGGATTAGCGCCTTCACGTTTGTACAACTCGCCGATCTCGGTGTTCATCTCCGAACGCCGCGGATCGCGCAAGGGGTATTTCTTGTACTTTTCCTGGATGGCCTTCATCTGGGGCTGGAGCTTTTGCATCTTCAGCGCCGACTTCATGCTGGTGATGCGCAACGGCAGCAACACCAGGTTGATGATGACGGTCAGGATGATGATGCACACACCCCAATTGCTGGCCATGTGCTGGTGGGTCCACAGCAGCCACAGGAACAGCGGGCGAGCGATCAGGCTGAAGAAGCCGAAATCCACTACGTTGCGCAGATCGGGACCGTTCATTTGCCCGGGTGCGGTGTTGGAGCGTATCGACTCCAAAACCGGGAGGGCTTTGGGGCCCACGAACATCCGTTCGCGCGTGGTGCCGCTGACATCGCCTACGGCAGCGCCCAGCACGTCGTAGCGGTTCATGCTGTTAGGGTCTGGGTTCTTCGGATCTTTAGGTACGCTGATCGAATTGTGCAGCGTGACCATGGCTGCGGCGTCGGGATTGTCCGGCAGAAAAATGGCTGCGAAATACTGGTCCTGGGCGCCAGCCCAGTTAAAGGGTCCGCGCAAGGTATTGCCGCTGCTCACCTTCTTGGCGGCCAGGCGCTCCACCTTGTCGTTGGCCATGTACTCGACCTTCGCCGAAGCGTACGAAGGGCCGGTACTCTGATCGCCGAAGGCCGCCGGCCACATGGGATACGCCTGTACCGGCTGGCCATTCTGGGTGACGACGGTTTCGATCGAGATTACGTAGCTGTCGGCGAATTGCAGGGTCTTGCGGACTGTAATATCGCCTTGCGCGTACTCGTAGGTCAGCGTGCCGGGGACCGTGATGGAACCACTGGCGCTGCCCACGTAGAGCGCCGAATTGATCTCATTCCGCAGGCTTTCGTCATACGCATACAGGCTGAGTGGGAGCCCGAACTTCACCCCCAGCGGGTTCACCAAGTCAAGCGGATGTCCGTCCTCGTCCTTGTATTTCTTCAACACCCAGGACTTGGCCTGCGCGCCACGATTGGTAAAGACGATGCGCACGACGTCGTTCTCGACGACGGTTTCGACTTCGCTGCTGGCAACCTTCGTAACTGCGGAGGGTTTGCCAGGGTTGGCGATGGCAGGAGCGTGGCCCTTGGAAACAGCCTCCGCCGGTGCACTCGCCGCTTCGGGCTGGGACGGCGGGGCGGGCGCGCTGGACTGTGAGGTTTCAACGGGATTCGGCTTTGGCTGCTGCTTGGACTTGTCTTTGAAGAGAAAAATCTGGCTGATGATGATCAGCGCAAAGGTGACGGCGAACACCATCAACATGCGGCGATCGCCGCCGGGCTCTTGCTGTGGATTTTTATACTCGGCCAAGTTTAAGTTCCGTTCAAGGGACGCGAATTTCCCGGCAAACTATCCGGAGCCCGAAACCCTGTTTTCACGATCGCTGGCGGCACCGGATCAAATCCCGCGCGCGCGAAGGGATGGCAGCGCAGCAGCCGCGCGGCCGCCAGCAGGCTTCCGCGAACAACACCGTGGCACTCGACGGCCTCAATCGCATATTGCGAGCAGGTGGGAACGAAGCGGCAGGAATGCGGCAGCATGGGCGAGATCACCCGCTGATAGCACCGCAGTACGAATTGCACCACCCGCTTCATTTCTGTTCCCCTGTCCGGGCGCGTTGTGCGGCCAGGCGCAGAGCGCGTGTCACTTCACTTACCAACTCCGCGAAGGGCACGCTGCCAACGCTCTTGCGCGGATTAAACACCACATCGATGGGGCCGTCACAGGCCTGGGCCGACAGCCGTACCGCCTCGCGCATCCGCCGCTTGATGCGGTTGCGCTCGACCGATCCTCCCAGCACTTTGCCCACCGTGAATCCTACACGAGGCGTGTTGCCCGTCCCAATCGCCTCCGGGCCCCCGCTGCGCCGCAGAAAGAAGACCGTCATGTTTCCCGTGAACTGCCGCCGGCCACTCTGGTACACCCGCTGAAAATCCGCGTGCTTCAGCAGATGCCTCGATTTGGGAAACTTGCTGCTGGTGGCGGAGGTCACATTAAGCGCTCGGCGCTGACCCGCCGGGTTTCTGTCTTTGCTGCGGCCGAGTCTTGCGACGACTCCCTGTTACTTCCTCTGGAAAGGTCGCGATAACGCAGATTTCGGGTCCTCTGGATTTAATCGCGGAAGCCCGGGCCCACGGAGACGCGCTTGCGCCCCTTGGCCCGACGGCGCGACAGCACCGCCCTGCCGCTGCTGGTCTTCATGCGAGAACGAAATCCGTGCGTCTTTGAGCGGTGACGACGGTTGGGTTGGAACGTGCGCTTGGGCATGCGAAAACTGCGCTCCTCACTAGCTAAAAATTGAACAGAGCAAACTCAAAGTATAACGGCCAGTGTGCCTCGCTGGCAAACCCAGGCGGACCTTTGGGGCCGACGCAAAACGGGCTACGTCTCAAGAATTTCCACGCAAGAGCGCCCTAAAGTGCTGCCGTGGACTGCCTCTTGGTGTGCTTCGCAGTGGCTCCGGCGCCAGCATTCTTGCACCTGCACCATCAGCGCAGCACTTGCAAAAAAAAGATTCGCCGGTAACTTTCCCCAAATCAATCACTCGCGAAAAAATGAAATTTCAAGCGCAAGAATTGTCTGGCGCTCAAATTTTTTCGTGCTAGTATCCCATACAGCCACAAGAGAAACTGACTGCACGAACGCAGGTGCCCGTCGTGGCGGGCTGCTGATCGCCGCAATCGTTGGGTTTGCAATTTGAAGATTTTCAGCTGAAGTGTTCGCCAGTCTGTGGCCCTGTACTCGGTTCGTTTCCCTCTAACATCGGTTTGCTAAAGAGGCAGCAACTGCCTCTGGATTACTTTTTATGTCTTCCTTTGGTGCAGCCTCCGCTAATCCGTGGGTGCGCGTGCTCGACGCACTGGAAAAAAAGGTCAACCGGAATTCCTACGAGACCTGGCTCAAGCCTACGCGCTACGACCATGCGCAGGGCGCGGTCTTGTTCGTGCGGGTGCCCAATCCCGAGTTCTGCCACATCGGCGAACGGTACGGCGATTTAATCAGCGAGGCGATGGAAAACCTCGGCCTAGAGTATCTGGACGTCGAGTTCGTCACCGAAGAGGAGCCGCAGAAGAAGGCCAAAGTCATTCCGGCTGACGGAGCACACAACCCGGCTCCCGCATCCCTGGAGAGACCCGTGGCTGGTCCCGCCCAGCAACAAAGGTTCGATTGGGATGGCGCCGCGCAACTCAATCCGAAGTACACGTTCGACGATTTCGTCACCGGGGCCGGCAATCAATTTGCCCACGCCGCGGCCCGCGCCGTCGGCGAGCATCCGTCCAAGGCTTACAATCCGCTCTTCCTCTACGGCGGCGTCGGCATGGGCAAGACCCACCTGATGCAGGCGATCGGGCACGAGATCAAGAAGCGCCAACCGGAAAAGTCCATCTGCTATGTGTCCAGCGAGCGCTTCACCAACGACATGATCAACGCGCTGCGCTACAGCAAGATGACCGGCTTCCGCGATAAATATCGCAACATGGATGTCCTGCTGGTCGACGACATCCAGTTCTTGGTGAACAAAGAGCGCACCCAGGAGGAGTTCTTCCACACTTTTAATGCCTTGCATGAAGGCATGCGCCAGATTGTGATCGCCAGCGATCGGCCTCCCAAGGAACTGGCGGAGATTGAAGACCGGCTGCGCAGCCGCTTCGAATGGGGATTGATTGCAGACATCCAGCCGCCCGACCTGGAAACCAAAGTCGCCATCCTGCAAAAGAAGGCCGAGACCGACCGGGTGATGCTGCCGACGGAAGTGGCCCTGTTCATTGCATCCAACATTCGCAGCAATGTGCGTGAGTTGGAGGGAGCGCTGATTCGCGTCCTGGCGTACTCGTCCCTCACTGGCGGCGAGATCAACCTTCAGACCACACAGGAGGTCCTGAAGAACCTGATCGACTCGCAGGTCCGCAAGATCTCCATCGAATCGATCCAGAAAGCGGTGGCCGAGCAGTTCGGTCTTCGTATAGCGGAGATCAAGGCGAAGAACAACTCGCGGGTCATCGTGTTTCCCCGCCAGATCGCCATGTACATGGCCAAGCACCTCACCGACGCCTCGTTGCCTGAAATCGGGCGGCAGTTTGGCGGCAAGCACCACACCACGGTCCTGCATTCGGTCGATAAGATTGAGCAGCAACGCAAAACCGACAAGGATTTGAACAGGGTGCTCAATAAACTAATCGAGACTTTGGGTGCCTGAACCGCGCATTCAGCGCGGTTTTTCACTTTGTGCGACCGTTTTCCCCGGCTTTCCCTGTGGACTAATTGTGGATTCGGTGAAGAATCGAGATGAAACTTTAAGCTCATCCGGGTTCGGCATAGGATGCCGCAAGCCAGTCGGGGTCATTTATACAGCAACAAGCGCCTGCGGCCCCTATCTGCTACGATTTCTCCTAAAATTTCCACTTTTCCGGGGTACCTACTGTTACTACTGGTTTTATATGTTTTTTATTTGGTATAAGGAGTAACAGTAATACAGGGTCAGGCACGGGCCTGCCGAGGTGCAAACGTTATGGCTGCTGAAACCGGAGTCGTCCAGGGTACAGCGATGGAAATCAGTGTCAGCAAGTTCGAACTGCTAAAGGAACTGACTGCCACCCAAGGAGTGGTCGAACGCAAGACCACGATTCCCATCCTCTCCAATTTCTTATTCGAGGCTGCGAATGACCGGTTGAACATCACGGCTACCGATCTCGACCTCAGTCTGCGCACCTCCTGTCCCGCCAAGGTGAAGCGCGAGGGCGCCTGCACCATTCCCGCCCGCAAACTTTACGACTACGTCAAACTGCTGCCCGATGGCGACATCTCCATTAAGTTACTGGAGAACCATTGGGTTAACATTCGATGCGGTCGCTCCAACACCAAGATGGTGGGCATGGCGCGATCGAACTTCCCGGGATTGCCGACCTTTCCCGCCGCGGGCAGTGTGAAGATTCCCGCGCAAACGCTGCGCAGCATGATTGGCAGAACTATCTTCGCCATTTCCAGCGAGGAATCGCGTTACACCCTGAATGGCGGGCTGATGGTGCTGAAGGCGGAATCCATAACCATGGTGGCCACCGATGGGCACCGCCTCGCCCATATCGAGAAGCAGGGCGAGCACTTCGATGTGACCGGCGAGAACAAAACGCTGATCCCGAAGAAAGCGATGGGCGAGATTCACTCGCTGTTGCAGAACACCGATGTTGCTGAAATCGAGTTCGCCAAGGACGAGTCGACACTCTTCTTCCGCATTGGCGAGCGGCTGCTGACCTCGCGCCAGTTGACCGGACAGTTCCCCAACTACGAAGCCGTGCTGCCGCGTGAGACCACCAAATCGGTCACCGTCCACGGCGCCGATCTCAACACCGCCATCCAGCGCGTGGCGCAGTTCGCCGACGAGCGCTCGCGCGCCATTCGCCTGAAGCTGGATAAGAATGAACTCAAGATTTCGTCGTCGTCCACCGACGCGGGCGAGTCGGAAGACTCGATCGAGACCGCGTACACCGCCGATGCGATGACCATTGGCTTCAACTCTGAGTACCTGCTCGATTTCCTGAAGGCCTCCAATGGCGGCGAGGTCCGCCTCGAGTTCAAGGACGCGCAGTCAGCCGGCCAGATGCGTCCCGACGACGCCAACGATGACGGCTTCAAGTATCGCTACGTGGTCATGCCGATGCGGATCTGAGGGCGGCTTGACCATGGTGGTGTTTGTTTGGTTCGGATCGGAGTAGTGATGAAGATCAAAGTGGTGGTGCACGAGGCGGAAGAGGGTGGCTATTGGGCAGAAGTTCCAGCGCTGCCGGGGTGTGCTACGCAAGGCGAGACCTTAGAGGAACTACTCACCAACCTTCACGAAGCCATTGAGGGATGTCTGTCTGTGGATGTCGCGAGAACTGAGTCGCACCCGAAAGACCGTGTGCTTGAAATCGCGGTATGAAGGCGCTATCAGGGAAGGAATTGAATCGAATTCTTGAGCGCCATGGCAGTCACCATATATATGGGAAACCCTCCAGCATAGTTCGCCTCTCAGTGCCGGTGCATGGCAATCGTCCCCTGAAAATCGGCTTACTGCAGCATCTACTCAAGGCCGCAGGTCTGTCCGAGCAAGACCTCACTTGAAGCACTCCGATGCAGCCGGAGCTAATTCGTACGCTAGCGCATTGATGGGCTTCGTTCTGTACGATGACGGCTTCAGTACCGCTACGTGGTCATGCCGATGCGGATCTGAGGGCGGCCCGGTTCCGCTCTGAGGAAAGTGACACTCCCAAATCATCGCGGAGGTGACGCCGCAGCGTTTCGCTATCGCCAAATCCAGCGCTCTGCGCGATCGCTTCCAACTTCTCCGGAGTGGCGGCGAGCTTTGCCTTCGCGGCTTCCGTCCGCAGTCGCGCGACGAAGCGGGCCGGTGTGGTGCTCACCTGCTGGGTAAAGACCCGGCTGAAATTGCGGTCGCTCATGCCGACGCGACGCGCCAGCGCCGGAACGGAAAGATCGGCGTCGAGGTGTTCTGAGATCCATGCGATCAGTTCGCGGATGGGTTGATGGTCGGCGGACTGGGCTGCGAGTTGCGAACTGAACTGGCTCTGGCCTCCGCCGCGGCGCATGAACAACACCATGCGGCGCGCGATTTCCAAGGCGAGCGCGTGGCCGTGGTCTTCCTCAACCATTGCCAGCGCGAGATCAATCCCGGTGGAAACCCCGGCGCTGGTCCAGACATTTCCGTCCTGAGTAAAGATGCGATCGCCATCGACGGAAATGCGCGGATAGCGCTCGGCCAAGACATTGGCCAATTCCCAATGCGTGGTGGCCTGCCGTCCATCGAGGACCCCGGCCGCAGCTAGAACGAAAGCCCCAGCGCAAATCGATCCAATGCGGCGAACCTGCTCTGCGCGAGCGCGCATCCATGCCAGCAATTCGGGATCAATCCGGGCCTGAGCGAAGTTGGCGCTTGCCAGGACAAGCAGAGTGTCGATCGGCTGGTCGATCTCGGTCCAGCGGCGGCCGCCGATCAAGCCGAGTCCAGATGCAGTTATCAGCGGATTCTCATCGGCGGTGAGCAATTCCACCGCATAGGCGGGTGAGCGTCGTTTCCCGCTACGAGTCACAAGCGCCGACGCGCGGGCAAACACGTCAAGCGGGCCAGCCAGGCTCGTCAAGTGGGTGCTTGATAACACCAGGAAGGCTATGCGGCGGGTTGGCCATTCCCTCAATTTAGAGCGCGACCGCGCATCATTTTCGCTTCTCGGATCCATACAGAACAGATGCCGCGCGCAGGTGCATGGCTACATAAAAATTCGCTGAATGGAAGATTGGCAGAAAACGAGGGCAAGTTGTCCGTGCCTGGCGACACTCTGCGCAATCTCATGTGGCAGTGAGGAGGTTTGATTATGAAACTACAAAAAATCCTTCCGGTTGGAATTCTACTTTTACTTTTGGTGGCGACGTTGTCGGCACAAACCGCGCTGCCCAACCCGCACGACGATGCCTGCTGGTCGAGCCTTGACGCGCTACGGGCGTGCCAACTGCAAGCCTACGACCAGGTCATGGACCAAGCGCAACGTTGCACTTCCTATCCCGAGTACCAGTGCCTGCCCACCGCCGAGCAGCTGGAGCAGAAGGTCTCCGCTAAGCATTCGCCTAAGGCTGTAGCGAAGAGCACCAATAACAACGACAATGCGGTTGCTGTAAGCGCACCGGTCGCCGACACCAATGCGCAGACAAGTAACTCGAGGTAAGAGCAGCGACCACCAGGTGTTGCCCCATCGCATTTGACCAGCGACGGGGCAACCGTTCATTCAGGTCAAAGGTATCGCCACGGACCAACACAGATGAACGCAGATTCATCGGTGAGAAATCACCGTAACCCTTGGTTCGGAAGTCCTATCTATTCGTACGCCAGCGCGTCGATGGGGTCTTTCTGCGCGGCCTTCATCGCGGGATAAAACGCGCCCAGCAGCGAGCCGATGAGCGCAATGATCGCAGCCTTCACCAGCCAGGCGTAGGTGATGAGCACGGGCAGTGTCTGGAACTTTGCCCGCAAGCCCACCTTCGCGCCGTAACTGATGGTGATCCCGAGAATGACCCCGCCAATCGCGATCAGCAAGGTTTCGCGCAGCACCACGTTCACGATATAGAGCTTGCCGGCGCCCAGCGATTTCAGGATGCCGATCTCGCGCGTGCGCTCCATCACCGCGGCGTACATGGCCTGGAAGATGACGATGAAGCCGATGATCATAGCAATGCCAATGACGACATCAATCACCGTGGTGAGGCCGGGAATGCTGGCCGAAGTCATGAGGCTGAGATATTCCTTCAGCGAGTGCACGCCGTACTGCTGCATTCCGGGGATGCTCTTGATCGCGCGGACAACCTCGTCGGCATTATTGGGATCGTCGAGCTTGACGTAGAAGATGGAGGCCTTGCCCAGCGCGCCGATCAGGTCCTGCAGGGTCGCGAGGGGGACAAACTTGCGCGCGCCCTTGCCGTGCTCGACGATGCCGCAGATGCGGAACTGATGATTGAGCGTCTCAACCACGTCGCCCACCTTGCGGTGTTTTGACCCGGCCTCGAGATCGTCAATGATCATGTCGTACGGCTCCTGGAACGGACCGCCCGAAAGATAGTGAAAGCCTCCGCTCACCGCGTCGAACGATTGCAGATCGATGCCGTCGAGGACCTCCACAGTGCCTGCGGTGGTGAGCTGGGTCACGACGGGCGCCACAGCAACCACATGCGACAGCTTGCGTAGCTTGTCGGCGACTTTCACGGAGACGGGCGCGCCGCTCACGCCCATCAGCAGCGACGAACCCGGCGGCTGCACCATGATGTCGGCGCCAATGCCCGCCTGACGAGTCTTGCTGTCGTTTAGCATCCCCAACATGATGCCAACGATCAGGAGAATGAGTGTGACCTCGACCGCCACCGCGACCACGCTGATGATGGTGCGAAACGGGCGGTGCAGCAGGTTGGCAAGGATCATCCGGTTCATGGCGTCAAAGCTCGGTTGTGCTCATCAGCGAAATACGCATTTAGTAGATCAGACAGAATCGTCGACGCACAGTCGACCACTGTTTGATCGCGAAAGTCGTTAGGCTCCTTATCTCCATGAAACAGGTTGCAACGTATCGCGTAAAGACAATCTGCGACCTGGCCGACCTCATTTACGTTCGTTAAGTCGACCAGTTTTCCCGTTCTCATATTTCTGACGGGGCGGTCTTTCAGGTACTTGACTGCCTGCATGTACGCCTCGTTGCCCTGCATCAACTGAAGATGATGCTTTCGTAGATCAGTGTCCGCAAACCGGCGTACCGCTGCACTCTCATTCCCGCCGGCCGAGTAGAGAGCGTTGAAACCGATCCACAACGAGAGAAACTGGAAGAATTTCGGTGACGCCTTGGGATCGACCGATGAATGCGAAAATGCCCACCACTGCTGAGCAGCGGCCAGTGGGGTCGGCATGGTTCCTACTGTCTCCGCCGGTGATACACGGCAAACTCGAATCCGGGGTTCGCCGGGAAGAGCTCGTTGATTTTGCGCAGACGCTCGGCCAAGGCGTTGGGAGCCAGCAAAGGATAATCGCGTTCGCGCAGGTCCTGATAGTCCACATCGAGATACAGCGACAACGTGTACACGGCGATGGCATCGGCAAAGGCGGCCAGTAGATACTCGTGCTTGGCTTTCTCGGCCTCCGGCCCGGCGGTGGTTGCGACTTTGCGCAACTCGTAGGCGTCAAGCGAGGTCTCGCCGCGCGCTTTCTCGTCCACCTGCTTCCACACTAGGTCGGCGAACTCCTGCGAGACTCCGACCTGCTCCACGAAGTTGTGTCCCACGTTGATGAAGAACTCAAACGCGATGGCAAAGCTGTCTTCCATCAGGCGGGTCGAGATGAAGACGCATTGCGAATCGCCCAGCGTCTGGTTGCGATGGCAGACGGCGCTGTCGGAGAGCTGCACATCGTAGCGATCGGCGATCATGGTGTCGTCGCCCATGTTCAGCGTGAGCGGGACGAAGTAGTAGGCCTTGCGGTTGAGCGCCGCGGCAATGGTGCGGGGAACGGCGTTGATCATGCGCTCCAGGTCGGCGACCGCGGTCGTGACCTCTCCCATGACCGAGTAGCAGATGCCATTGGCCGCCTGTGATACCGGCGCCATGCGCACTACTTCGGCGGGCGTTCGAGTGACGGCTTGGGAGGTGGAAGACATGGAGGTTTGATTGTAACGCACGGGCAGACACGAGAATGGGCCCTGCAGGAAGAATACATGAGCGATTTCATCCCTGCGCGTGCACCACGCGCGCGACACTCGCCCAAAAATTTCGCCGGTAACTTTCCCCAAATCAATAACTCACGAAAAAATGAAATTTCAAACGCAAGAATTGTCTGGCGCTCAGTTTCTTTTGTGCTAGTTATAGCAACGTAGGCGGTGCAGATGTTGAGCGGTGAAAGGGAAGCTTAGGATCTGATGGCTGACAAGAAAAAAGATTGGGAACATCACCAGCACTGGTGCGAATGCGAATGTTCGCAATGTGAGATTGGCGCGCACGAGCGGTGCACCAACCCGAAGTGTCACATGCCCAAATGGCAAGATGTCGACAAGAAGAAGAAGGGGCGGCCTACTTCTTGACCTTTTGGGCCCACTGACGGAATTGGAACTCGAATTCGTCGGGCGAGTAGATGCCCTTCTGCACCAGCAGGGTGTTCATCGCGTAAACCGTAGCCTTGAAGCGTTCGTCGCGTGACAACACATTCATTGCTTCTTCGAAGGTGATTAGGGTTTTGCCATCCGGAACTTGCGTGTAAAGCTGTTTTTCAGTCGGAACCGTTGCCATGTTCGTACTCCCGGTACAGGTGATTCTCTCCGATGCGTGGAATAAGTCAATAGATTACTTCTGTGCCTCTCCCGACGCACCCCAACTCTTGCTATTACAATCTCTATAGTGATGCACAGCACCGCCATGGCGCCCGGCAAGCAACGCAGCACCATCTCCATCGTCTTCACTTCGACGGTGCGGGTGCTGTTTACCACGCTGCTGTTCACCGCCGCGGGCATGGGAGCGGGACTGTTTTGCGGTATCGTTGGCACCGTGTTTTATGGCATGATAAGAGGTACACAGGTTGATATGACCAACGCCTACAAGCACGTCGCCATTCCCGCCGCCATCGTCATCGGCTCGGCCGCCCTCATTGGCGCGGTGGTGCTGGAAGTGCGCGCTCACCGCCAACGAACATCTCTGTAAGTTGCGCGCGATTGCCCTGCCCTCTACGCTCCGATAAACTCAAAAGTTTGCTACCCGCAGCGTGAACGCTGCATACAGGTGCGATCATCATGGCCGAAAATATTCATGTGAAACTACCCGACGGCAGCGTCAAAGACGTACCGCGCGGGACCTCCGCGCTCGATATTGCCAAGGGCATCAGCCCGCGACTGGCGGACGCCGCGCTGGCCGCGCAAATCAAGCCGCTGGATTCGAACGGCAATGGCAGCGGCGGCAACGGACACCATCCGGCTGCCGAAGCTGCAGCAGCGCCCGCGGCCGGACCCGCGAAAAATAACGCGCAACTGATTGACCTCACGCGCCCGCTGGAGCAGGACGTCGAGCTGCGCCTGCTCACCGACCGCGATCCCGAAGCGCTGGAAGTTTACCGCCACTCCTCTGCGCACCTGATGGCCGCAGCGGTGCTGGAACTGTTTCCCGAAACCAAGCTTGGTCACGGCCCCGCGACCGAGAGCGGCTTCTTCTACGACTTCCATCGCGAGAAAGCGTTCACGCCCGAGGACCTGGAGGCCATCGAGAAGAAGATGCAAGAACTGGTGAAGCAGGACCTGCCGTACGCGCGCGAGTTTCTGCCGCGCCAGGAAGGCCTGGAGCGCTTCAAGTCGGAAGGCGACTTCATGAAGTGCCACTTCATCGAGCAATTCACCGCGCCCGACGAGATGATCTCCATCTACAAGACCGGCAAGTTCACCGACTTCTGTCGCGGGCCGCACATCCCGTCAACCGGGCGCATCAAGGCGTTCAAGCTGCTCAACATCGCGGGCGCGTATTGGCTGGGCGACGAGAAAAACCCGCAACTGCAGCGCATCTACGGCACGTCGTTCTTCTCCCGCAAGGACCTCGACGAATATCTGCGCAAGATCGAGGAGGCGAAGAAGCGCGACCATCGCGTGCTGGGCAAGCAGCTCGACCTGTTTTCCATCCAGGAACTGGCGGGGCCGGGACTGATCTTCTGGCATCCCAAGGGCGGCATCATGCGCAAGGAGATGGAGGACTGGATGCGCGACGAGTATCTGAAGCGCGGCTACTCGCTGGTGTTCACGCCGCACGTCGCACGCGTGGACCTGTGGAAGACCAGCGGCCACGAAGGCTACTACGCGCAGAACATGTTCACCCCGATGGAACTGGACGACGCCAACTATCGCATGAAGCCGATGAATTGTCCGTTCCACATTCTGATCTATCGCGACAGCCTGAAGTCGTATCGTGATTTGCCGGTGCGTCTGGGCGAGCTCGGCACCGTCTATCGCTACGAACGTTCCGGCGTGATGCATGGCCTGCTGCGCGTGCGCGGCTTCACGCAGGACGACGCGCACATCTTCTGCACGCCTGAACAAATTGAAGATGAAGTGGTGGGCTGCATTGATTTCGCCCTCGCCGTGCTGAGGACCTACGGCTTTGAAAAGTTCCACGTGGAACTTTCCACCTGGGACCCGAACGATCGTTCGCCCTACGCCGGCCGTGACGACCAGTGGGAGCTGGGGCAGCGCTCGCTGGAGCAGGCGCTGAAGCGGCGCAACATCGAGTACAAGCTGATTCCCGGCGAGGCCGCATTCTACGGCCCCAAGATCGACATCAAGCTGGTGGACGCGATCGGCCGCCTATGGCAGCTCTCAACCGTGCAGTTCGACTTCACTCTGCCGGAGCGCTTCGGGCTGGAGTACGTCGGCGAAGACGGCAAGCGCCATCAGCCGCTCATGGTGCACCGCGCGCTCTATGGCTCAGTCGAGCGCTTCTTCGGCGTGCTCATCGAACACTATGCGGGAGCGTTTCCGGTGTGGCTGTCACCGGTGCAGGTCGTCGTCATCCCGATTGGCGAGAAGCATCACGCCTACGCGAACGAAGTCGGCGACAAGTTGAAGGCCGCCGGCGTTCGGGTGCACGTTGACGTGCGCAACGAAAAAATGAATGCAAAGATCCGCGAGCATGCCATGCAGAAGGTGCCATTCCAACTCGTCGTCGGCGACAAGGAGATGGAGGCCGGCGAGGTCAATGTGCGCGTCCGCGGCCAAGAGCGCGCCGAAGGCTCGGTCAAGGCGGAGGCCTTCGTGGAGCGGGTGAAGGGGCTAATTGAGAGCAAGAGTCCTACTCTGTAGGACTCCTCCTCTGTGGGACTCCTTGCACCTTCTTACTGTCATCCTCAGCGCAACGAGGCGTAACCGAGTGGAGTCGAAGGACCCCTATAACCTGGTGTGACCTTCCGGCGACCGCCCGCAAAGGCAGCCGCTTCCTTGTGCCTGCCCAATGAATTCGCGGCCCAATCGACGTCTGTCTCCCACGGCGCTGCCGTGCTCATCATCGCGCTGGTGGCGACGATATGGGGGTTCGGCTTCCCGGCGACGCGCATCGTGCTCGACGGCGGCCTCTCCGTGGGCGCGCTGATGGGGCTGCGCTTTCCTCTCGCCGGTCTGGTGATGTTCGTCATCATCCGCACCAAGGGAATTCCCATCACCCGGCGCGGCGTGCTGGATGGCATCTGGCTCGGACTCGTCCTGGTTGTCGTCTTCTGGCTACAGACCGACGGCATGCGCTTCACCACCACCGCCAAGGCGGGCTTTATCACCGGCCTTTACGTGCTGTTTACGCCGCTGATTGCCGTGGCCATCGGCCAGCGCGTGAAGCTGGCCTCAGCGCTGGGCGCGCTGATCGCGGCCTATGGAATGTATCTGCTGGTCCACCTGCGGGGCGCGTGGTGGACGGGCTGGAACCGGGGCGACATCGAGATTCTGCTGTGCGCCATTCTGTGCGGCGTCCACATCGTGATGATGGGCGCATTTACCCGTCGTTCCGAAGCGTGGCTGCTGGCGGGCTCGCAGGTGATGATCTGCGGCGTCGTGTCCGTCGGGGCCACCGCGTTTCTGCCCTCGCCCTATGGCTTTCAGAACGCCTTCGCGGCGCTGGCGCATTGGCCGGTTGCGGGCGCGGCGCTCTTCCTGGCGCTCGGCTCCACGGTCTTCGCTTTCTGGGGACAGGCGACGGCGCAGACGCGGCTCGGCCCGACGGAGTCGGCGGTGCTGTTCAGTCTGGAGCCAGTGGTGGCGGCCATGCTCAGCGTGGTCTGGCTGAAGGAGTCCATGTCGCCGCGTCAGGCGCTCGGTGGCGCGCTGATTGTGGTGGCCATGATCGTGGCCGAGGCGCTGCCGTACATGTTCCGCGCCATCACCGTGCCGGACACCAGGCCGTGAGGGCAGGGGCTAGTGGATAGTTGCAATCGCCGGGTTTGAAGGGGCTGATAGCTGAAAGCTGAGGGCTGCATTACCATCATTCCGTGCGCGAAAAGGTGCTTCGCTACATTCTGGAACGCAAGCTGATGCGCGCGGGCGATCGCGTGGCTGTGGCTGTGTCCGGCGGCGCGGATTCGGTCGCCTTGCTGCGCGTGTTGCTCGAGCTTCGAGCCGAGCTGGGCATCGTCGTCTCGGTCGCGCACTTCCATCACAGACTGCGGGGCGAAGCCTCGGATGCCGACGAAGCCTTTGTCGCAGAGTTAGCGAAACAGCACGACCTGGAATTCTTCTTCAGCCGCGGCGACGTGCGCGACCACGCCCTCACCAGCAAGTTGAGCCTGGAGGCGGCAGCGCGGGAGCTGCGCTATCGCTGGCTGGCTTCACTGTTCGAGTCGCACAATCTGAATGAGGTTGCGACCGGACACACGCTTGACGATCAAGCCGAAACCGTTCTGCTGAAATTTCTGCGCGGCGCAGGTACGCGAGGGCTGGCGGGAATTTACCCCGAGATCGCTAGCAGGGCTAAAGCCCCTAATTCTTTTCAATCCGCGGAACGCGGGTCTGAGACTTTCGGTTTGCCTCGACCGGAGGAATCGGACAAAAAGCAGCCCCGAATGGGGCGAAAGAGCTTAGCCCAGCACGGAGCCGCAGGCGGAGTGCTGGGTAACTCGGGGAATAGATCCGAGTCCCGTAGGGACGGCACACCTAGCGTCCGCATCATTCGCCCGCTGCTGGGAGTGACGCGCGAGGAGGTCGAGCTATGCCTCGCCGCTCTCGGGCAGACTTGGCGTGAAGACGAGAGCAACCTTGACCATCGTTTCGCGCGCAACCGAGTGCGACACGAACTGCTGCCGCTGCTGGAGCGTGAGTACAATCCGAATCTGCGGCGGGTGCTGAGCGACGCGGCGGAGCTGGCGCGCGCAGAAGAGGAGTACTGGCGGGCGCTGGTGGAACGGGAACTGGCCGCCCGCCGACGCAGCAAGGCGGAAATCCCTCAGGGGCTAAAGCCGGGCACTGGGGTAGCTGATAACGGCACGGCTGAAGCCGTGCCCCTTCAAAACGGCGTGGCAGCGCAGTGCCTCAGATTGATGAACTTCCGGACTCTTCCGCTCGCATTGCAGCGCAGGCTGCTGCGGCGATTTGTCGAGACCGCGAATCTCACATTGGACTTTGAGCATGTGGAGAAGCTGCTGCATTGCGCCCTCGGCAAATTGCCGAAGGCAGAGCTTCCCGGCGGATGGCTGGCGGTGCGCCAGGGTGGGTGCCTGAAATTGCTGGCGCCGCAGTCGGAACTGGCATGCTGCGGCTACCAGTACACCTTGCCGGTTCCCGGCGAGGTCCGCATCGCGGAAATCGGGTTGACCGTGCGATGCATCCCAGTGCCACAGGCATTTGCGAAGGAGGAGTCGCCTGACAGTCTGCTTAGCGCCGAGCTGCTCGGTCCGGAGCTGACGGTCCGCAACTGGCGTCCGGGCGACCGCTTCTGGCCTGTACACAGCAAGTCGGAAGAAAAGCTGAAGCGGTTGTTCTCCGAGAAGCACATTCCGGCCGGGCAGAGGCCGCACTGGCCAGTCGTACTCAAGGGCGAGCAAATCGTCTGGGTGCGCGGACTTCCGGTAGCGCGCGCTTTCGCCTGGACCAAGGGCGATGCGGTGAAAATCGAGCCGCTGGTTAGCACTTAGCATTTAGCACTTGGTATTTTGGCCGAACAGTTCGGCTGCCGTATCGCCGAATCCCGGCGGTCCTGCACTGACATGGTTCGCTTTAAGCGGCGGTTTTGCCAATTGCTAACTGCCAATTGCGAACTGCTAATTTTCTTTAACTCTTTCGTGTCGTTCCGTTTAGGCACGAGTTACAATCTAGAGAACGCCGAATTTGTACATCCGGCGTGTAAGCGTAGCATCTAAAGTGTAGGGCGCACTTTGTGTCTGTCCCGTTACACAGGAGTTTTTAGTGAATTCGACGGTCAAGACAGTCGTGTTCTGGCTGGTAATCGTGTTGTCGGGCGTCCTGCTATGGCAGGTCGTCAAGGCTGGCAGCTCGGGCGCCAAGCCACGCGAAATTAACCTCTCCGAGTTTCTCTCTCAAGTGGACCAGAGCAACGTCACCGAGGTGACGATGAATGGCCAGGAGGTTAGTGGCAAATTCAAGAACGACAAGGCTGGGTTCCATGTCACGGTTCCGGGGAACTATCCGGACATGTACAAGATCCTTCAGGACAAGAAGGTCAACATCACGGTGAAGGACCCGGCATCGGGAGGCTGGCCCTCCTGGCTGCTCAACCTGGCGCCGTTTGTGCTGCTGGGCGCGCTGTGGTTCATCATGATCCGCCAGATGCAGAGCGGCGGCAACAAGGCGCTGTCGTTTGGCAAGAGCAAGGCGCGATTGCTCTCCATGCAGCAAAAGAAGGTGACCTTCAAAGACGTTGCCGGCGTGGATGAAGCCAAGGAAGAGCTGAAAGAAATTATCGAGTTCCTGCGCGAGGCGCAGAAGTTCCAGAAGCTCGGCGGACGCATTCCCAAGGGTGTGCTGCTGGTTGGGCCTCCGGGAACCGGCAAGACTTTGCTGGCGCGCGCGGTGGCGGGTGAAGCCAACGTGCCCTTCTTCAGCATCTCGGGCTCGGACTTCGTGGAGATGTTCGTCGGCGTTGGCGCAAGCCGCGTCCGCGACCTCTTCGAGCAGGGCAAGAAAAACGCACCCTGCATCATCTTCATCGACGAAATTGACGCCGTGGGCCGCCATCGTGGCGCCGGCCTGGGCGGTGGACACGACGAGCGCGAGCAGACCCTGAACCAGTTGCTGGTCGAGATGGACGGCTTCGAGTCCAACGACGGCGTCATCCTGATCGCAGCTACCAACCGTCCTGACGTGCTTGATCCGGCTCTGCTGCGTCCGGGCCGCTTCGATCGCCGCGTCGTGGTCTCGCGTCCCGATGTCCGTGGCCGCGAAGAGATCCTGCGCGTGCATACCCGCAAGATTCCCCTCAATGACGACGTGAATCTTGCTGTGCTGGCCCGCGGCACACCGGGATTCTCCGGCGCTGACCTGGCCAACATGGTGAATGAGGCCGCCTTGGTTGCCGCCCGTCAGAACCGCAAGACGGTGCTGATGTGGGACTTCGAGCAGGCCAAGGACAAAGTGCTGATGGGCGCCGAGCGCAAATCCATGTTGCTCTCGGATGAAGAAAAGAAGGTGACCGCGTATCACGAGGCCGGCCACGCGCTAGTTGCGGCCCTGCGCGAGCACTCCGACCCGCTGCACAAGGTGACCATCATCCCGCGCGGCATGGCGCTGGGCGTCACCATGCAGCTACCGGTGGACGACAAGCACACCTACACGCGCGACTATCTGGAAACGCGACTGGCCATCATGATGGGCGGCCGCGTGGCCGAGGAGCTATTCCTGCATACCATGACCACCGGCGCTGGCAACGACATCGAACAGGCGTCGGACCTGGCGCGCAAGATGGTCTGCGAGTTCGGCATGTCCACGCTGGGGCCGATGACCTTCGGCAAAAAGGAAGAGCAGATCTTCCTGGGCCGCGAGATCAGCCAGCACCGCGACTTCAGCGAGGAGACGGCGCGGAAGATCGACCAGGAAGTTCGTCGCTTCGTGGACGAAGGTTACCAATCGGCGACCAACATCCTGAAGAACAATGGACCGATCCTGGAAAAGATTGCCGCAACGCTGCTGGTGCGCGAGGTGATCGACGCCGGCGAGATCGAGATGCTCATCGAAGGCAAGGAACTTCCGGAGCGCGTCGATCCCAACGCTCAACCGCCCAAGGACGATGTGCAGCAGGTGCTGAAGCCGGCCCCCGGCCAGCAACCCAACGTGGCCCCGGAGCGCCCGGCACAGGCGTAAGCAGCAACGAGCACAGGTAGCAATTAGCCAAAGATGAATGGGCGGCCAAAATGGCCGCCCTCACCTTTTGGGGACTGATCTCTGTGGGGGAATGAAGGACCCCTATTTGCGTGGTCGAATGGGGGAGATGATGTCGTCCGGCGGAACACCAATCTGCTGCAAATCTTCCTCGGGATCATTAAAGACAGGGGCCTCAGGATATATCGGCCCCAAGTAAGTCCCAGAAAGTTTTCGATCCAGTTTTTCTGCTCCGATCAGCTCGAGCAAGATCAATTGCGCTATTGTCCGACCGGGATACAGGATTAACGGAGTATTCGAAACGTTTGCAATTTCAAGCGTGAGACAGCCGCGATACGACGGATGAATCCAAGGCGCCGTCTCAATCACGATGAATGTTCGCGCTATCGATGACTTAGTGAGAATCTGGCCGGACAGATCCGACGGTAGCTTTAGGAATTCCAGGGTAGATCCTAGGACAGTTTGGTGAGCCGGAATCACCAAGAAACTCCCGAGGGGCACATGCACTCGTAGGTGCGACTGCTTAGCAAAATTCTTTGACGGGTATGTGAATGGCTGTGGAGGCACACGGGGCAGCAAGAAGTTGGTACCGAGCCGCAAGTCAATCGAATCGTCGTCCGCGTTCGACCGAAACAATGACGAAAGCTGCAGCAAAGGAGTAATTACCAGCGACTCAGCCTCTGTGATCGGCAAATTCAATCTTCGAGCGATTTCCTTTTTTCGAATGACTGACATTTAGGTAGCCTGCCGTGTAAGTAGACGGTGATCTTCCAAAGCTTTCAACATCCAGAGCTCCAAACGCTCACTGTATTTGCTGCGGTCAGCGACGGAATCTTTATCTTTGCCATCGATATTGTCAATTAACGTGGAAAGACTCGTTAAGAAAAACCGGAAGGCGGCGTTGATCAAGACCACCGGAGTAGGATGCACCATCAACTTACCTACGATGATGCTAGAGGGAACAACAGCGCGGCGAAGATACTCCGAGACTGTGTCAGCTTGAGTTTCGAACTGTGTCAGATCTTCACTGCATGGCGGCAGAATGCTGGATACAAACGGCCGCAGCCAGTCGCAAACTTCCCAGTAACATTGCAACAGTCGTACTTCACCTACTTGGTCTGGGACAGTCGAGGTAACGTGCAAGTCAGTACTCTTGTCCTTACACAACTTCAATACGTCTACCGAAGATGAAGCCCAGTTTTCGATGTCCCGCCACCAGCCCAAGTCGTTCAGCAGATTGTAATGAGAATGGAAACGCGCGATTTCGGCGGGGTGGTCTTGTACAAAGAAATAGAAGTCGTCGATCCTGCTCGATGGTCCGCCAACCAAGAGCGAAGCGCCTGTGAGCTCGATCAGAGCAAAAGAGTATGCCGGACCGATCAAGCAGATGGCGAAAAGATCGCAAAATGTCTCTTCGACCCATCTCCCAAGCGTATCGCGGCACAACGAGAGATCTTGATCATTAAGAGGCCCAGTATCGTGCTCCATTCGTTCAAGAGCGTGATCAATCTCATTCTCGATGTCAACAACTGCATCCTCTTGGTAGATGAAATGTCCCATTTCATGCGGAAGAAGGCAATTCAGGAAAAATCCATCACCTTGCGAATACGGGATACCGACAAGCCCCAATCGGGGCGGAAAATGCGTCCCAGAGACGAGATCCGCAATATCATTGGCGAATTCTCTGGCGAGCCCGGACGGCACTTGCAGGTAGTTCGCCCGATCAGTGTGAAACAGAGTGAACTTTACATCCTGTAGATCATCTGTTGCATTGATCTTGTCCTGCAGAGCGAGGATCAGGGGAGTCGGAAGGTGCAGGGTGTCCGCCGCCAAAGCGGGGCGCAAGTATTCGTGGAGGATCTCCCATCCGGCTCTTAATGAGAGTAGCTTTTGGCGCTTTGAATACGCGGTTCGAGGGTCCTTTGAAACCTCAACGGGAAAGTTGGACAGAAACTCTTGAGTTTCCCGCCCAAGGCACTCGATGTGACGAAGAAATTTGAGCGTTGGCTCCGGGTAAACCGGATACTCGCGATCACGAATATCCGCGCACATGCGGATCAGCGGGTCGATAAACCGATAAAGATCGGTGGCTTCTTTGCGTACTGTATCTGTTAGCGGTTCCAACTAACTCGCGCTAGCCCGCCTTATGACAGGCGGATAGTTGTAGTGATACAAAGCTCTTCTTTCAAGGGCGTCGAAGAACTGGATCGCGTCGAGTGCACCTTCATCCCGTTTCTGCTTTGTGTTGGCGCCGAGCGCGTCATGAAGCTTTTGAACCAGAACTCGTCGATCATCGGCCTGAACGACCTCATTGATTGTTACCACATTTTCATATCGACCGAATTCGCCGCGGTCTCTTAGAGATTTTACGGATGTGCTTTCGCCGACATTTTCCAGCGACGCCAAAACTTCCTTCAACGAAGCTTCAAGAAGCGGGCTTTTCCTCTCTTCTTCGACCAATGTGATCAGCGAATCAGTCAGCTTTCGGATCTTGAGAGCGAAAGCCAGATATCGCGGATTCTGTTGTGTTTGCAAAGCCCCTCCTTTCACCGTAATGTTTTGAACTCCGTATAGTATCTCAAGTTGCCTCTGTAAAGAAAAACTTTACAGAAATCGATAGTCAAGTATTACTTGACATAGAAGGCTCTGTCAAGCAAAACTTGTCCAGAGGTGCTTCGTTCAGATGAAAGACGTTAAGAACGCTGTAGGTGACGAGCTTCGTCGGGCAATCCGTGACCGCGGCTTGACCGTCGATGCAGCCGCCAAGCAACTTGGCGTGAGTCGCCAAGCGTTTCATAGTTATCTGAACGGTTCCTCGCTGATGCGGCCTGCGCGACTGGACAGAGCTGTGGAGATGTGGGACCTCCACCTGAAGATCGATAAAACAATTTTTGGAAAATTGGCTTTCCAGAAGGTGAAAGCAAAAGGTTTTTCAGCAATTCAAATGTCACTCTGGGATGCACTGGACTCCATCACTCAGGACGACCTGAAGATCACAGTCAGAAGAGTAGGATCCAGTCTCAGGGTGGCCGTTCACATTCAAATCCCGGCCTGACATCACAGTCTGTCAGCTGTGTTGGTTACGCTGCCACCCCAATGAGCGGCTTTTGCTTGGCGACGACTTCGCCGATTTCGACGGCGTCGATTGCTGAGTTGCGCAAGGCTGCCACCAAGCGCTCGGCATCTTTTTCCGCGACCGAGATCAGCAATCCTCCCGCCGTCTGCGGATCGAACAGCAGGGTGCGAATCTCCTCGGGCACGGCTTCCTCAAACTCGACACAACTTTCGGCGAAGTCGCGGTTCGCCTTCAGGCCGCCGGGAACGTACCCGGCGCGAACGCATTCCAGAGCGCCTTCCAGCAGGGACACACGCGAGGCATGAATTCGCAGGCTAACGCCCGAACCGATGGCCATCTCGCGCGCATGACCGATCAGCCCGAAGCCGGTGACGTCGGTCATGCCGTGCACCTCGAACCCGGGTGACGAAGTCACGATTTCTGCCGCGGTTTTGTTCAGGGCGGTCATGGAGCGAACCGCGTCGCGGACCCATGCGGCCTCGGCTTTGCCGCGTTTGATCGCCGTCGAGATCACGCCCGTGCCGATCGCCTTGGTGAAGACGAGCCGGTCGCCGGCCTTCGCGCCACTGTTGGCCAGCACTTTCTGCGGATGAATCGTCCCGGTCACGGCGTAGCCGAGCTTGATCTCTTCGTCGCGAATGCTGTGGCCGCCGATCACCGTACAGTGCGCCTCGATCATCTTCGATAGTCCGCCGGCCAGCATCTCTTCCAGTACTTTGAGGTCGCCGCTGTCGGGGAAACAGACCAGTGCCAGCGCGCTGATAGCGTGCCCGCCCATGGCGTAAACGTCGCTGAGCGCATTGGTGGCCGCGATCTGTCCGAAGACGTAGGGATCGTCAACGATGGGGGTAAAAAAATCGACAGTTTGAACGAGCGCCAGCCCAGGCGTGAGTTGATACACGCCGGCGTCGTCGGCTGTTTCGAAGCCGATGAGCACGTTGGGATCGTGTTGCCGGGCTAATTTCCCAAGCACCGAGTCCAGCACCGCCGGACTTAGCTTGCTGGCTCAACCCGCAGCTTTCACCATCTCCGTGAGGCGCGTTGTCTTGACGTCGGTCATGCAGGTTCATTCTAACAACCGCGCCGCGGTTGGCCGTTAGCATTTGGCACTTAGCACTTAGTGAAGCCGCCGAACGAAACGCCAAATGCCAAGCGCTAAGTGCCAACGGCCAACTGCTAACAGCCCTACTTCAGCTTTAAATTCACCAGCTCGATCTCCGGGTAGTTCCGGTTCCAGTCGGCGGAGATGTGCTCCAGGGTCACACGGACCGTCTTGGTCTGGCCGGGAGCAATCGGCGAGCGGCCCAGGTCCACCAGGTCGGGATATCCGCCCATCTGGTTTTCCGCCAGCACGTGCAGCGGCAGGGTCTCGGTCTGCACCACCTGGTCCAAGGTGTTCTTGAACACCGCCTTCATGTCGGCGCCCACCAACGCTCTGTCACCCGTGTTCGTGATACTTACATCGAGATAGGTAACCGTGCCTCCGACATAGTTTTCCGCAGCGCTCAGCTTGGGATTCGAGAGCTGCAGCTTGGCCGCATAAGGATTGGTCTGCGGGCCGGTTGGTGCGTGGCTGCGCGTGAGCGCGATGATGATCGCAATTACCACCACCACGGCGATCAGGCCCATAGCGATAGGCATCCAGTTGCGCTGTTGCGCGGGAGGCTGGGCGGGCGTAAAGAGGTCGGCCATGACTTGTCAAGATTTTACTCCGGCTGGTTCCCATCTCGCGTTCGGGCGCAGGGGCGGCGGACAAAGTGATGTAGGCCGGAATGAACATTCCGGCCTGCAGGTTGATTTCAGATGCAGTTGGGAGTTGCGGGACGTAATCCACAGACGGGGGAGGACTGTGAATCAAAAAAGAATCCCGAGGGCTATGTTGGGCCGTGGTTCTCGACCAGCGACTTGCATTCAGTTCCTGCTGGACTGTGCGACTGGTACTGGCGTACACAGGGCATGTTCAGCTTGAATTTTGGGCTCGTCACCAGCCGGAATGACCGCTCAACGCCTCGGGATTCCGTCTTGCCCTCGACCGGTCTCGCATTTTCGTCAGCCGACAGTCGCTGCCTACCGTAGTGGTTCTTCTACGTCCGCTCCCGAAGAAGCAGGCGCAGTGAACTCGCTTCAGACTTTAGTCTCTGCCGACTTGGAACAACTGCAAAACTGTCAAGGAACGAGTGTGTTTTTACTCCTGCCACGGCGAATGTCAATAAATTTTTCGCAATTTTATCTCTTGTGTTTTCAATCGAGTGCAGCTCGTCCACAGCGGCATGCCGAATTTTTGTGCAATCCTGAAAACCAAGATTGGCGAAGTGTCTTCGGGACGCTAATTTCGCTGGCTTCGCCAAATGGAAAGGTTGGCTCATGGTCACGGTGACCGCGCGCGCAATTGTGAAAATCTGGCAAGAACCATGTCCCGCGCGGCATTCGCGCAATCTGGATTTTTCACTCAAGTGACTGGACCGATCAACCGGTAGCATGACACCACTTTCGCCGCCATTTGTTACCATCGCCAGTCATGCCTCTGCTGGAAGCCCGCCACCTCACCAAGACCTTCAGCTCCGGTCAGACCATGTTTGGGACCGGGACTACCGGGCAGCTGCGTGCCGTCGACGACGTGTCGCTGGCAATCGAGTCCGGAGAGACGCTGGGGCTGGTCGGCGAATCCGGCTCCGGCAAGAGCACGCTGGGGCGAATGCTGCTGCGGCTCATCGAACCGGATTCGGGCGAGGTGTTCTTCGATGGTCATGACGTATTGCGCGCCGGCGGAGCCCAACTCCGTCGCTTGCGTCGTGACATGCAGATCATCTTCCAGGATCCGTTCGGCTCTCTCGATCCCCGCATGACAGTCGAGCAGATTGTCTGCGAGCCCATGGCCATCCATGGAACCGACGGCCGTGCCGACCGCCGCCAACGCGCAGCCGAGGCGATGCGTGCCGTGGGAATGGATGCCTCTGCTCTCGGGCGCTACCCGCATGAATTCAGCGGGGGACAGCGCCAACGCGTCGGAATCGCGCGCGCCCTGGTGTTGCGGCCGCGATTCATCGTCGCCGACGAACCGGTTTCCGCGCTCGATGTCAGCGTCGGTTCGCAGATTGTCAATCTGCTGAAGCAACTGCAACGCGATTTCTCGTTGACTTACCTCTTCATCTCGCATTCGATGCCCATCGTGCGCTATCTCGCCAACCGCATCGCGGTCATGCAACACGGAGAACTGGTCGAGGTTGGCGCTACCGAGCAGATCACCACTGCGCCGCAGCATCCCTACACGCGCAGTCTGCTGGCAGCCACTCCGGAGATTGAATTCAGCTCGCGCTGAAAGCGGCCCTCTCCAAGGACGGTTCGAGCGATTACACTTTGGAGGGGGTGCGCGATGATGCGGCAAATGAGTTTTCTCCTTCTGTTGAGTTCGACATTATGGGCGCAAAGCGCTGGCGGGCACCTCAGTCCGTCGGCTCAGGGCAGGCAAAGTCAGGCAGACACGGCGGGGCAAGCTACGGCGCAGCCATCGCCTGGCGAAGCGGGTGACGATCTGGCGCAAATGCGAACCGATCTGAACCACATGGAAAGTCTGCTCAACAACATGAGCAGCGAGATCACCTTCCTGCGGGACCAGAACCTGCAAATCCTGCTCAACAGCAACGCCCGCATGTGGACGATCCTGATTCGCGACCTGCGCCTGCAGATCGATCGTGAGGAGCGGCGCCGCACCGGCAAAAAGACGCCGTCGGCGGCAGAGCGCCAAGTTCCACCGGTCAAGCCGCATCCCTAGCAGGCTGCGCAAAAGGGAGGGAAAGCTGGTTGTTCCGCTAGGAACATCTATTTCTCCCACTTTACCCTCCATGAGACGCGAAAAACTGTTTTCGTCAGACAGATATTGGCATCTTTTTCACAGATTTGGTCCACTTTAGCTGGCCGTGGAATCGCATCCCGTGAGCTAGCTATTGCGAATCGCAACAGTGCAGCTTCGGGAAGGCCAACCCTCGCTAAGGTGCGCTGTGTCACAGCGCACGTCCGCCGGCAAGGCCGACAATAATAGCAGCGGATGCCGCGAGGATGACTGCCATGTTGAATGTCCAAGACGAGTGCGACCTTCCGGAAGACGACGGCTACGACTTGTTCACGCGGGAAACCGAAGTCGAGCGGCGCCGTTGGGATGAGCTGTGTTTTGGGACAAGACGCAGGGTTGGCGACGATCGCGAATGCCCGAGCTTTTCCGTAACCCCGTACCGCGCTAAGTAGGGCAGGGGCAAGCCTCGATGCGATGAGGTCTCGGCCGTGCTTGTTCACATCAACTCCCTCGACTCCCTGGAAAAATTTCCTCGCAGTTGGGGGTTGCCATGCGCAGCATCGATCTCTGACTGATTGACTCGCGATTCGACTTTATGTGTTCACAAGTAGGCATCACTTCCGCCTTTTGCTCTTTGCTATTCGCTCTTCGCTTCTCGCTCTCGCCTTTCGCTTTGGTCACTAACCTCGAGCCCCTTTTCTAGCCACTAACAACTATCCACTGACCACTGCCTTCCACCCCCCCTCCCCCTCCAGTAAAGTATTTAGTATGAATACTTTGGCTGCAAAGTATTGATTGCATTGCGGTTATTGCCATCCATAAGTTGCCTGTTTTGAATACTTTGAGTGGACCCATGTAAAGTATTGATTCCCGGTAACTTGCAGGCAAAGTATTGCGGAATAAGGACTTGCATAATTCAGTCTCCCGATCAGGCGCGGCTACTGGCTACTGACTACCGGCTACTGGCTACTGGCTACTGACGACTGACAACTGCTCCTCCATAAACACAAATGGGCAGGAGCGCCGGGCGCGGCGGATCCTGCCCTACAAGCAGAGTATGTGTCTGGTCGGCAACGCAGTCAAGTTACGAAAGTAGCAATTGGCGCGCCTATTTTGCTTCCCCTCCCGGAACGGGAGGGATGCGATCTGGACGCGATCGCACGACCCCAGCGCCTCGGGCGCGAAAGATGATAGCCCACCGTTTCAACGGTGGGTGGGATTAAAAAGAGAGTCGAGTCCCCCGGGGACGGCACAGGATTTTGTCCTGGAATTTGCCCCGCCCTAGCCAAAACCGGGCTAGAACAGGGCACCCCAGATTTGGGATTTGCATGTATCTCCGCTTGGGCGGGGCACCCGGCATGTCTATAAAAAACACGTACCGCTCCTGTTAGTCAGCATACTCGTAATCGGGATCATCCACTCTTGTGAAACGCTGTTCGGTGAGGTCAAACTTGCGACAAGCGCTGGTCTTGCGGACGACCTTAGAGTTGTCGACATAGATGACTTGAACCAGAATATAGACAGCGAAATCGCCGTCTATGATCCGGCAGGCGTCATCCGCACCAAGCACGACATTGAAGGAAATTTCTGTGGATTCTCCGGGGGCGAGTATCACTCCTATGCCTCGCTCCGGACGACCCCTATCAGGTCGCTCCATCGGAAGTCCCTTTTCAGCCCAAATTCCATCGACAACATTTTGAATCGTAGCCGAGAACCCGCCAACGTTGGCGAGGGTGTAGTAGCCAACAAGCGCGGCAGACCACTGATTCATTGGAGACTGCCTGTTAAGTTTGGTCAATTCAGGAATGACTATGTTCCGAATGGTGATCTTCGGTCTGTGAGTCAACAGCAGGGTTTGTTCCGTGATGTCCGTTTGGCGTTTAATTATCCAGAGAGTTTCCAAACCAATGCCAGCGGCGATGACGGCCAAGATAGCGAGCGCAAGATTGGGCCAATAAATATCCCAGAGTGGTGGCCTCCGCTGTGGTTTGTCGGCGGCTGTCTGTTGATGATCTTCGAAGGGTTGATTGTTTACCACCGCGACCGAGCTAGCGGTCGCTGGGTTCGGTTCGGTTTCGTTTGCTTCCTTTGTGGTGTGTTTCTGTTGCTCCCCCCACACTGGCCGGGTTGGTAGCCAGAGAACGAATACCAGCATCAAGCAAGACGCCCACTTTGTAAACACGTTAGAATGCTCTCATGCCCAACGAAAAGACGCCAGAAAAACCCGCGAAGCCAAAATCAGAAGACGATCCTTTGGACACCGAGACAGACGAGAAGAAGTTCGAGGACGATCTTCGGGTAATGCTTAAGGCGAGACCGTTGCCGATGAAGAAGCGAAAAGGCACCTCGGGGAATTAGCGTTTGCGCTTAACAGTCCGAGGTCTGGTGGGTGAAGCGGATACCCGTATTTACCGTTTCCTGAGTTGTTTCTTATCTACCGATTGAAACATTGCCTCGACTGTCTGTTCTGTAGTCTGTTGAAGCGTAAAGTCGGCTGGAAATATCCTATCAGCCGCCTCGGCAAACAACTCGAAATTCTCTTTACACGGAAAAAAATCCTTTCGGTGTTTGTGAATAAACGAGTTGATGGCAAAGTAGAAGGTGCGGCAAGCTGTTGCTCCGCCCATCTCAGGGTTGGTTTCGCAAGCTAGTTCACTCTGTGAGAACTGATCTTGCACAAACTGATCCCAGTCTTTTTGCGCTTGCTTCTTTGCTTGGTGGTTCTGAATTGCCGCCACTATGATCGCGCCAAGAGATGTTCCGATAATCTGTCCGGCTTCGTAGTTCCGCTGAATTCGTACCTGAGTTGTATTGTCGCTATCGTAGGTTGTGCAACTGAGACTGTCAGCGATCCGAGAGCAATAGGTCTGCGATGATGCCGCATTGTTGTAGCTCGTACACGCGATGTTACCACCAACGTTTGTACAGTATGTTTGTTCTTGTGCCGAAGCCGCGCTAGCGGCTAACAACACTACTATTGCGAGCATTTTCATTGATTCTTCTCTCCGCGTTCGGAATGCTGCCTTAGGAGTGAAGCAACACTTTTGAGGGTTGGTGAAATCCGCACCAACCCCCTGACGCGGGCAATACGCCCACGGCAAACGACTCGCGCAGCAGGTCTAAATCGCTTTACAGCGACTCATCGTCGGGTGTGCATCGGTTATAGCCTAGCCCACCAAGATGCGCCGCTTCTAGAAAGCGGCGGCAGGACAGTAAAAACCCCACGTTGCCGGAGTAACCCTTGCTGTCCGCACTGCTGGCACCGGGACTACCTCATGAGGTAAGTGATTAGCTTACGCATGAGTTCACCTCCGTAACCGGAGTTCCGGTTCGCTGTAGAGTGTAACTCTTAGAACACTTCGCGAGTCAGTTTTTTGTTAGCTCGGCAAACGGCATCGCTTTCTTCTTGGCGACAGCCGTCACCGTATCCGTGAACAGGTTCGGGTCGTGACGGCGGTTGAATCGAAACTCGAACTCGCCAAGATAGCGGTTCAGGTGCTTGACGCTGACCCAGTGAAAGTTTCCGATGATGCCGGGTGCCCCATCCTTGTCCGCTGCTTTCGCGGACAGGATGGGAGCAACGGAATAGTGTCGCCGGCTGAAGCCGGCTCGGGGTCTGTTGTGGCGTTTACCCAGGACTTCCGTCCTGGGCTAATTTTGTTCCGCCCTGACGGGCTGGTTCCTGCTCGTAGCCCGGCTTTGGGTAGGGTGGGGCAAATTCAAAGACAAAATTCTGTGCCGTCCCCGGGGGACTCAACCCACTTTTTCACGCCTACCCACCGTTGAAACGGTGGGCTATCATCTTTCGCGCCCGAGGCGCTGGGGTTGTGCCAGTTGCGTCCGGCGCCGGGGATGCCCCATCCTTGTCCGCTGCTTTTGCGGACAGGATGGGAGCGGACGATGAGCCCTGCTGGTAATCACGCCCATACAACGGTGTCGCCGGCTGAAGCCGGCTCGGGCTCTGGTGTGGGGTTTACCCAGGGCTACGAGTGTGCGTGAGAACCTCTGCCGTCCCTACGGGACTCGGGTCACATATCCCACCTTACCCAGCGCTGAAGCGCTGGGCTAAGATATTCCGTCCCTTCGGGACTCTATTGTTGGCCATTCTAGGTTTGCTTCTCCCACCGCATTTTCGAAAAGTGAGTTCTCACGCACACTCTTACGTCCTGGGCTAATTTTCTTTCGCCCTGACGGGCTCGTTTCCGCTCCGGGTTAGCAGGCCTGCTCTCCTCAAGCTGCAACGGATCACGTTGAGGGGGGACGGCAGCACTTTCCAGCGCTTTGTGACAAAATTCTTCTCCAGAGGTGCTGCATGGCTCTCAGCTTCGCCAACGACATTCGCCCGTTGTTCCGTGACACTCCTGATGTGGACACCATGAAACAGTTCGGCATGGATCTGTCGGCCTACGAGGACGTCAAAACCCACGCTGAGGCGATCTACTCCCGCCTTGACGATGGCAGCATGCCGTGCGACGAACCCTGGCCCAAAGCGCAAATCGCAAAGTTCAAGCAGTGGATGGACGACGGCATGGCGCCGTAAACTGCGAGCCGAACCGAATCACGCAAACCCCAGACTTCCCACTTCATCAGCTTCAGGCGCGCCAGCCGGCGGCTGCCGTATTCTTCGCTGTCGCCCCGTGCCAGCAAAACATGCCCAGACGCGGTAGAATAACTGGAACGAAAGCGATTTTGGTTCCGGGTGAGACTGTGCGTGTGCAGAGGCCCGCCTGATCAGGTATTTGATGAAGAGATTTGCTGTCCTTCTGCTTGCCACATTCGTCGGTGCACCCTGGCTGATGGCCCAAACCAGCCCATCGGCTGGCCAGAACGACACCGTCGTCGAAGA
This sequence comes from Candidatus Korobacteraceae bacterium, assembly GCA_049520555.1. Taxonomy (GTDB): domain Bacteria; phylum Acidobacteriota; class Terriglobia; order Terriglobales; family Acidobacteriaceae; genus Bog-257. The sequence goes on along the minus strand of JBEKPR010000011.1, from coordinate 77,510 downwards.
AATTATCGTCCGCATCAACAACAACATCATCACCCGGGCCGATCTGCGTCGCAGCCAGGAGCAGTTGCAGGCCGATTCCCGTCAGCCGGACCCCTCCGGTGGTTCGCCAGACCCCAAAGAGCGCGAGCAGGACTTGCTGCGCGATCTGATTGACCAGCAACTGCTGCTGCAAAAGGGCGAAGAGCTGACGATCTCCGCCGACACCGACCTGGTCAAGCGGCTGGACGAGTTGCGCAAACAGATGCACGCCGAGGCTATGGAGGACCTGGAGAAGGCGGCCCAGGCGCAAGGCGTCTCGTGGGAAGAATTCAAACAGAACCTGAAGAACAGCATTATCACGCAGAAAGTGATCGGTCAGGAGGTGGGCGGGCACATCAACGTGTCGCAGCAGGAGATCCAGCAGTTTTACGACCAGCACAAGAGCGAGATGGAGCGCCCGGAACGGGTGCGCATGAGCGAAATTCTGATTTCGACCCAGAACAAAGCGGCGGTCAAAACCGGGAAAGGGCAGGAGGCGCTGCCGGAGACTCCGAGCCCGGAAGTGGTTGCCGCCGCCGAGGCCAAGGCGGACAAGGTTTACGACCTGCTGAAGAAGGGTGGCAAGTTCGAGGACTTGGCCAAGCAGTACTCGGACGGCCCGACGGCCGATTTGGGCGGCGACCTGGAATACTTCAAGCGCGGTACCCTTTCCAAAGACCTCGAGGAACGGGTGTTTGCCATGAACGCGGGTGCTTACAGCGAGCCGGTGCGCACCAATCAGGGCTGGGTCATCTTGAAGGTCACCGAGCACCAGACCGCCGGCATTCCTCCTCTGAAAGAAGTGGAGGGCCGGATCCAGGAACAGATTTACATGACCAAGATGCAGCCCGCGCTGCGCGATTACCTGACTAAGCTGCGCGAGGATGCCTACATCGACATCAAGGCCGGCTACACGGACACCGGCGCCAGCCCCAACGAAACCAAGCCGATCTACACCACCACCGCGACTGAAGGCTCGTCGAAGACAAAGAAAAAGAAGAAGTTCGGTCTGTTCTAGAGGTCAAGTTGCCGTAATTGGGTAGTGTGCCGTCGTGGGGCACCCGCAAGAATCTGTAGCAACCAGATAGGTGAACAGAGGCTCTCGCCCTGCGTTTCTCTGGCGCCATCCCCAGCCAAGTGCGATACCATGAAGCCCTGGTCGCATTGTCTGGCCCGCGATGTGCCCACGGTTCCCGCTATGAAGGAATTCTACATTTGCGATTGCGCCCGTCTGGAGAACCAGACCATCACCTCGCTGTTCGTGGTAGCCGCCAAGCAGGTGAAATCGAAAAAGAGTGGTGACCTCTACCTTTCCGTTGTCCTGGCCGACCGCAGCGGGCAACTGCAAGCCAACATGTGGGACAACGTCGCCGACACTCTGGACTCCTTCGAGCAGGACGACTTCGTCAAAGTGAAGGGCGTGGTCCACAAGTACAACGGCCGCTGGCAGCTCACCATCCACAAGTTGCGCAAGCTGGAAGATGCGGAGATCGACTACTCCGACTACCTTCCCAAGACCTCGAAGGACATTGATCAACTATGGCGCACGTTGACTGACTTCGTCGACAGCATCGAGAATCGCTGGCTGAAATCGTTGCTCCAGGAATTTATGGCCGACGAGGCCATCGTCACCGCGTATAAGAGCGCCCCTGCGGCCAAGACCCTGCACCACGCCTTCGTCGGCGGCCTGCTCGATCACGTGGTCTCGCTGTTCACGGTTTGCGACCTGGCCGCCCGCAACTATCCTCAGGTGAATCGCGACCTGCTGCTGACCGGCGCCTTCCTGCACGACATTGGCAAGCTGCACGAACTCGCGTATCAGCGCTCGATTTCTTACACCACTGAGGGCCAGTTGCTGGGGCACATGATTATCGAACTGGAAATGCTGCACCAGAAGCTCACTCATTTGCCTGGCTTTCCGGCCGAGCTGAAGATCCTGATCGAGCACATGATCATCAGCCATCACGGGCAGTATGAATTCGGTTCGCCGAAATTGCCCATGTTTCCCGAGGCGCTGATGCTGCACTATCTCGACGATCTCGACTCCAAGATGGAAAGCATGCGCGCGCAGTTTGAACGCGAGGCGGAGTTCGACAGTCCGTGGACCAACTACAATCCATCGCTCGGGCGTCCGCTGCTGAATAGCAAGAAGTTTCTGGAGAAAGGCTTGGCGGCGTCGCGCGAGGCGGAGTCGCGAAAGTCGGCGGCAGTTGCTGGCGATCAGAGTGCCGCACCGCCCCCGGCGGTCGTGCAGCACGTCGAAGCCCAACCGGAAACCGCGCCCACCCAACCCGCCGAAAAAGGGCTGGCGGTATCTCCCTTGGAAGCGCTGGAGCGTAAGTTTGCTTCGCACAAGGTAACGCCGGCCGGCACCGGAAAATCGTCGTCCTGACGGCGGCTGCCAGGAACCTACATGCTCGACTTCACATGCTCTGAATGGCTGTCGTTCGACTGTTACGGCACGCTGATTGACTGGGAAACCGGTCTGCTCGGCTATCTGCGCCCGTTGCTGGCGAGCAAGGGCCACGCGCTCAGCGATGCACAGATCCTCGACCTGTATTCGGAGTTTGAGCCGCGCGCCCAGAGCGGCCCCTACCGCTGCTATCGCGATGTGCTGGCGCAGGTGGTTGGCGACTTCGCGCGCCAGTTGCGCTTCTCGGTCAGCGCCGCCGATGCCAACGGATTGGCGGAATCGATCCGCAACTGGCAACCCTTTGCTGACACGGTTCCCGCGCTGCGCCGTTTGCAGTCGCGCTACAAACTCGCGGTGCTCTCCAATATTGACGACGACCTCTTCGCCTACACCGCGCCGAAGCTGGAGGTGGACTTCGACGCCGTCGTAACCGCGCAACAGGTGCACAGTTACAAACCGTCGTTCAATAATTTCGAGGCGCTATTGCGCCGTTACCAAATTCCGCGCGAGCGCCTGCTGCATGTCGCCGAGAGCTTGTACCACGATGTGGTACCTGCGCATTCACTGGAGATCGCTACCGTGTGGGTCAATCGCAGGCAGGGCAAAGAGGCGGCAGCCACCAAACTGGTCGAAGCCCATCCTGATCTGGAAGTGCCGGATATCGGCAAGCTGGCGGAGTTGGCGGTGCCGAAGGGACAGAAGTAGCCGGTGTCATCCTGAGCGCGGTCCCGCGGCGACCGAGGCGAAGAATTCTTAGGGTCCGCAATATCACAGGGTCTGTCCTCCTTCATCACCCCACCTTGTGATGTGCCACACAGATTCCAGTACGCCAGAAGGAGAAACTTATTGGGCGGCAGCTTGATGCTGCTTTGTGGACATTGCTACGAGGCAAAGTACGCTCCCCTCGCCCTTATACGCGATTGCATTCCATAGCCTGCTCGTCTCGAACGTGAAGAGGGGATTGCCTAATCAAAGGGTTGCCGATTCCCTCGTCAGTTTCCGATCTTCCGGCAGTTACGATGCTGGCGCGTCCACCGAGCCCCGCTCCCGTCGGGGCAATAAGCTGACCTTCTGTCGCACTTCATCTTCTGGAGGCTTTCATGCTTCACCTCGACACCGGTAATACCGGTTTCATGATTTTATGCACCAGCCTGGTCATGCTCATGACCCCGGGCCTCGCCTTCTTTTACGGCGGGCTGGTAGGACGGAAGAATGTCCTTGCCATCATGATCCAGAGCTTCGTCTCGATGGGCTGGACGACTGTCATCTGGTATCTCTACGGATATTCGCTGTGCTTCAGCGGTGACTGGCACGGCATCATCGGCAACTTCCATAATGTTTGCCTGCGCGGCATCGACCTCACGACACCATCGCCCAACAACACCATCCCCATGATGGTCTTCATCGCCTATCAGATGATGTTTGCCATCATCACCCCGGCGCTCATTTCAGGCGCCTTCACCAACCGCGTGAGTTTCAAGGCCTACTGCCTGTTTCTGACGGGGTGGCTCACCTTCGTCTATTTCCCCTTCGTGCACATGGTTTGGGGCGGCGGAATTCTGCAGCGCTGGGGCGTGCTCGACTTTGCCGGTGGCATTGTGGTGCACAACATTGCCGGATTGGCGGCACTGGCGTCGGTCCTCTACGTCGGCAAGCGCCGGATAGTCGATCGCGGCCCGCACAGCATTCCCCTGGTTGCCCTGGGCACGGGACTGTTGTGGTTTGGCTGGTACGGCTTCAACGCGGGCAGCGAAATGCGAGTTGACTCGGTGACGGCCAGTGCATTCCTGAACACCGATATCGCCGCTTCGTTCGCCGCCGTGGCTTGGTTGGCGGTGGCCTGGTTCCGGGAGAGAAAGCCCAAGTTCCTCGGACTGCTCACCGGCGCGGTCGCAGGACTGGCGACCATCACTCCCGCGGCAGGCTATGTCTCGCCCACCACGGCCGTCATCATTGGACTGGTGTCAGGCGTGGTTTGCTACTTCGCGGTCGAAATGAAAAACAGTCTGCACTGGGACGACGCCCTCGATGTTTGGGGTGTGCACGGAGTCGGTGGTTTCCTCGGCATCGTTATGCTGGGACTGTTCGCCAACAAGGCGTTCAACCCCGCCGCCGGGACGAACGGTTTGCTGTATGGCAATCCGTCGTTCTTCGTGAAACAACTGGTTGCGGTGATCTTCTCGTCCGTATGGGCATTCGCTTTCACCTACGGCATGTTGTGGGTCATTAACCTGTTCACTCCCGTCAAGGTGACCGAGATGAGCGAAGAGCTCGGTCTGGATGAATCGATTCACGGCGAGCACGCCTACGAGACCCTGGAAGTGGAGGAGTTGTTCCAAGGCGAACCGCACAATCTGATCGAACAGGTGGACGAAAAGGGAGAACTGGTCGGCAGCAGAAAGTAGCGATGGCCGAGCCGCTCAACGCGTTTGGCCGGTTCTTGGGAAGTATCGCCTTGGCAGGGGTGATGATCATCTCACCCCTGTTTTTGGGTGCGCAGGAGAATCCCGTCGCCGCAGGTCTGGCCTCGGCTAATCCGGCCGGCACTCCGGAAACCCGCCCCTGGTGGCGCGGCATCACCACCGACGGTTTCCTGTCGCTATCGTACAGCTACAACATCAACCAGCCTGATTCCCGCCTGAACCAATTCCGCGTTTTCGACTTCAACGATAACGAGCCCCAGCTCGACGTGGCCCAGTTGGTGATCCAGCGGGCCATTGAAAAGCCCAACCAGTTTGGCTTCCGCTTCAACCTGCTCGCCGGCTCTGGTGTTCCCGAGGTCACTGCGGCTTACGGTTTGTTCCGAAGCTGCGAGACCGGGATTGCGCACCACGTCGATATTCCCGAGTTGTACCTCAGCTACAACGTGCCGCTGGGGAAAGGTCTGCGATTCGATGCCGGGAAGTTTGCCACGCACATGGGATCGGAGGTCATCGGAGGGTACGACGGTTACAACGACGAATTTAGCCGGGGATTTATCTTCGGCTTCGGTGTGCCGTTTACCCACACCGGCGTGAAGGCCACCTACGCCTTCACCAGCAAGATCTCCGGAGTGCTGCTAGTGACCAATGGATGGGATGAGTTTCAAAGGTTCAATCATGGCTACTCGGTGGGCGGGCAAATCACGATCACTCCAACCAAAAGCACCGCGCTGTACTTCAATTTTATTCATGGCCCGGAACGTCCCAAGGACGATTACGACCGGCGCAGCGCCTACGAAGTGGTGGGAAGCTGGAAAACGACTGCGAAGCTGAACCTTGGCTTCGATGCGCTTTACGCTCACGAAGAGAACGGAGTATCGCTGGGCCATGACGCAATCTGGAAAGGCCTTGCCGGATACGCCAAGTACAACCTGACCAAGCCATTCTCGCTCGCCTTCCGGGGCGAGGTCTTCAACGACGGTGGGGGCACCCGTACTGGAGTGCCGCAGACTCTTCAGGGATATACGTTGACCCCCGAATACGACATGGCGGCAAAGTTCTCAGACATCAACACCCGGCTGAAGAAGCTGGACGGCAAGTTTGTCATCCGCGGGGAATTTCGTCAGGACCTGTCAAACCAAGACGTGTTCCAGCGGCGGGACACCCTCGTTGGTCGGCAGTTCACGTCGGCCATCAACCTGATCTACCTGTTCTGATCGGACTTCGTAGTCCGGTCCTATCCCGCAAGCATTTCCGCCCCGCAGGTGTCGCGGGAGGCGCTTTATAAACATAAAGCTTGCCCTACTCGCGAAGGGCAATCAAAATGGCACCATGGAAATGCCACTGCGTTTCGTGGACGACGAGTACACCCCACGGCTGTGGGCCGAGCTATATCCCGTACTTCGCAACATCAAGACCGGCGAACTTGCCCGGAAAATGCTGGCCTACAAGAACAAGCCGGTGGCCAGCTGGCGCGCCGACGATTGGGGCCTGCTGGATGCGCTGAACCAGATGCTCACCCTGCGGGCTACGTCGCGCGAGCATGCCTTGCGCGACGACTCGCCTTCGGTTCGGGATGCCGCATTTTGGGCCAAGCTGGATAAGGACCTGGAGTTCTACTACGAGGCCCAATATCCCGGCGAAGAACTGGAGGAGGAGGACGACGAGGACGTTTGATTCTTCCCGAAGATCAACATCTTTGTGCCCCGCTCTAGCCCGGTTTTAGCTAGGGGCGGGACAGTTCCTTAGTGTTGGTGGCGCAACCAAGTGCGCGTACCCACGGGGGAAAACAAGCGGTCGGACCCCGATGGAGACACTGCGCTGCAAGCCCTCACGACCACGAATTCCCTTGCCAAAACCAAGAAACGTACTACCATTCCTTCACCGGAATTTGGGGTGCGGTCCGGCATCCACTGCGACTGCGACTTTTCTTCACTGCAAAGGAACCGCATTTCCTGACGAGGCGATTGAATATGAACCTTCCAGCGATTCCCCTTCCTCCCACGCCGTTAACGCTTAGCTTAACTGTTTGTGCCGCGACAATCGTAATGGCGACCGGGCTCCTGTGGCGACAGCGAAGCGCACGTTTTCTGCTTGCGGGCTGCACCGCGCTGGCGATCTTCTTCCTGACAATCCCTTCTGTGCGCGCCACTGACCGCATCATCATCAACGGCAATGGCTGTCAGGTAACGGAAGAGGACTATTCCGATGGTGGCGTATTCTTGCACCAAGATCTTTACCTGCGCATCGACTACCCTAATACGCATTGGCGCTTCGGCTTGCGCAACATGGGTCTGAAGGGCACTCAGGCGCTCGATGTTTCCATCCAAGGGGCGCAGTACGCCTCGCCACAATACATCATCAAGCGCGCGGGCATGGCGGAGATGTTCGTTCCCTACGACGATCGCAGCGAGACCTACTACGACATGTCGTTCGGCAACGACCGCATGGACCAGATGGATCCCGCCGATCTGCCGGCGCAAAATGCCGCGCTGGTTTACTTTCGGTCGCAGATGGGAAGTGGCTACGTGCGCGATAGCGTACCCAAAGTCGGGGTCGAATGCCGTGACGAGGGAATCGGATGGTTGTGCAAAGAGTCTGGCAACCGCGTGCGGCGGCGTATCCAGGAGGTTGTGGTGTGGTCGGTTTTCGACGCCTTCAACTACGACTACATCATCGAGTACACCTTCCACGAGGACGGCCGCATTACCTTCCGCAGTGGCGCTACCGGCTTCAACCTTCCCGGAGGTACCTCGAAGGCCCATGTTCACAACGGATTTTGGCGGGTGAGTACTAAGCTCTTAGGACGGGACGACAACGAAGCAGTAGAGTTCGTTCACGTCGAGGATGCGAACGGCTATATCGCTACCGATTCCTTCCAGCCGATTCCCAACGAAGAGACCACGGATTGGAATCCGCTGCAATTCAGCAGCCCCATCGTCCAGAGTCAAACCCAAGCCAACGACTACGGGCATCTGGTGGGTTACCAATTCTACCCTTACAATGCCCAGGGCACCGGCCACTTCCAGGAAACCTTCACGCAGCACGACCAGGATCTCACCAACGATAATCCAGGCGAAGACGGTACTGGCTCCGGCTACAACGACTGGCTCTACACGTGGTACAACCCTAACAGTTATCTGCTGCAGTACCTGAACAACCAGCCGCTAGGTGGGACGGGCGACGGTATCGTGCTGTGGTATTTCGGATCGACGCACCATGAGCCCACCGATGCCGACAACCAGATGGGCAGCGGTGACCGAACCGGTATCACCCTGGTCCACTGGCTTGGCTTCGAAATGGTGCCGCACAACTTTTTCGACTACAACCCGCTGGGCGGTCCGCCGCGCTGCGGGGACTCAAGAGATCTTAATGATGCGAAGTTCCTGGGTATGCACCTTCATTAATCAGGTGTGATGCCCTGCAGAGCTTGTGCCCCAGGCGCGAGGTCCACGCCGGATAGAAAACTCCGCCGCGGCCGCTATTCTTTCGCGCTATCATGTTGCGCATGGCACCTCATCACTCGCCGCGATTTCTCGACATCGTCAACACCGCCAGGCAGCGTGTCCGCGAAGTAACCGTGGACGACGTTAAGCAAATGCTGGACGACAAGGCAGATTTTCTCCTCATCGATGTCCGCGAAGACAACGAATGGGCGAAGGACCACCTGCCGGCGGCCGTGCATCTGGGCAAAGGAATCATCGAACGCGACGTGGAGCAGCGCGTGCCTGACCTGGGTACCCCCTTGGTTTTGTACTGCGGTGGCGGGTTTCGCTCGGCGCTGGCGGCTGACGCCCTGCAAAGAATGGGATATACCAATGTCGCCTCCATGGACGGCGGCATTCGCGAATGGCGAGAGAAGGGTCTTCCGCTGACAAGCGAATAAAGGTCGCCGGAATGGTTGGCTGGATAGAAGTTCGTATCGCCGGGATGCTTATTGCGGGTTTGTTGCCTGGCTCGGTTTGGGGAGTTGCGGCCCAGAAGAGACAAAATCCCGACAGGCCAACGCTTCCCTATAGCATGCTAGGGCTTCATCGCGAGGACATCGACGCATACGACAGCAAAGCCGAGCCGGTGGCCCGAGTCAGCGAAGCTCTCATAACGGTGAACCAAACGGGCTGGGAACTGATTCATAAGTACTACCCAAGTCTGGGTACCAGTCTGGAGGGGCCCGAAAAGAGAGTCCACCCTGACGATCCCGCCGATCGGCGATTCTTTGCCAGCTTTGCCAACGAAGATCCCTCTTTCAGCCCCATGCCGTTACTGTGCATGATTGGGTCGCTTCCTGAATCTCAACTCTCCGGTCCGCTGAAGAACCTGCACAACGAATTAGAGCCAGCCATGGCGCTGGAGGATTATTCCAGTTGGAAGCTGGATGAGCTGCGCAAAGCCCTGGACAAGTTGACGGACGCCACGGCCACACGAAAAGGAGTGAAGTATCGGACGCCGAAGAGACGATTGTCGTTTAAGCAGGCATTGCAGTTGTATGCCATGACCCTTGCCTTGGTTCGGATGGAGACGAAATGGGCCGACAAAACGGATTCTCCGCCACCGGACATGGTGGACTTCACCAACCGCCTCAGGCACCAGTTGCCGCGGCGGATTTCCGACAGTGAAACGGCGACCCTTCTTCTATATCTCCCCGCCAACATTGACGAACCCCTGGCCAGAGGTGAGTTTGAGGAAAGAGCCGACGTGGTCGTAATTAAGAGGAGCGGTGCAACCTTCGAGGTCGAGCAGTTCCCTGTCTATCTGGCCGCGGACCAGAAGGAATGGAACCCGTCATGGATTGAGCTGGCGGACGTAATCAGCGACACGACCCTGGTTGCACGGAAGTACGAACACGACTGGACCAGGTTAGACGGCCCGTACTTATGGTTTCGCCCCGACCAATTGAACGGTGAAGTCGTGTACCGGGCCAGGGTGAGCTTTCAGGCGGCCGAAATTGTGATTGAGGCTGAAAGAAGCATTGTGCGTCGGAGGGCGGTGAAGCGAGCGGACCGGCCTGCGGATTACGATCCAGCGAAGATGACCGCATTCAATCCCGACGTAGATGCTGCCGCCGTGCCGCATGATCCGTTGTCAGTTGAACCTGCCGCCGTCGCCGAGCAGTTCAACGGTTTGAAGTGGCCCGCTCCTTATTTCTCGAACGCGTTCCGGGCATGGTGCGCTTACGGACGCTCGACCACCGGACGCACTGACGACGGAAGAACCTGGGTTTTCGTTGACGCTGATGCGCCTCGCAAAGGGGCCCCCGGTTCGAGTGCGCCGGCGCCTGCTGGTATTCCGCAATCGGCATTCACCAACCAACAAAACCCCTCCCGGTGATCTTTCCGGCCTCGCCTCAGGCCGGCCTCGCCTGACACCGATCCGCTGGCGGCTGCTGTGCCTGCACGACTGGCTTGCGCGCAGGGCCGCCCCTGACGGCCGCGCCCGAGTGACTCCCGTATGGGGCAGCGACGTCACGCGGTATGGAGCGGTTTGTCACCTGGCACTGCCGGCGATCAGGATGGTCCGCGCGCAGCAGGCGGGCCTGCAAAAAGATTTCACCGAGAGCGTCCAGGGCTTCGGCGACCCGATGGTTTACCCAGGTTTTGCTGGCGCGCAGCATCTCCGCTACTTCGTCGCGGGAGAAAGAATACAGTGCGACCAGGGTAATCATCTCGGCGTGCGGCTCGCTGAGCCGGGCAAAACAGAGTTCGACATCGCGCACGAAGACCGCCTGGTCTTCGAAGCTGGGAATGGCGTGGTGAGTGACGCGGGCGCGGAAAAACTCCCGCCCCAGCAACGAGGGAAGCCTTCCCACTTGCGAGGAGATCTCGAAGAAATGCCGCACGATGGCGAAGGTCTGTCCCCGGTAGCATGAAATTTCCGGGCGGGGATCGATCTCGTCGCCCTCTTCGACAGCCGGGTGGGCGGGGTGGAACAGCCGTAACTGCGAAGGCGCTAACTGAAGGTCCTTCATTGCAGCCTCCCAAACGGCACCCCGGATGGTGTATCGCCGGATACCATCGGCGCTGCGACGGATTTCGGCCGCGACTTGCACAGCAGCAGACTCGCCCGCTGCGCATGGTTGGGAAGCGAGTAGTTGGCCAGCATTTGTTCGCACGGTTCGCAATAGGTTTCGGCAGACGCGGCCGGGCGCAGTCTCAGCGAGCCGCACCGTTCACAGTATTTCAGTTCGTACGTAGAGAGTTGCATGGGGTGTTCCTAACTTCCTCTCGTCATAAAACGAGGAGCCCTGGCGACAGGCCGGGTTACGATCAGGGCCTGCGCACAGGGCTCGTTTCAGTTACGATGACCTGTTAGTGGTTATTTGGTTACGTGCAAAACGCGATGCGGGCAGGGACGCGGACAATTGACATCACTAAGCGCGAACGCAAGCATGATCCTCGCCGCGCATCTGCCATTGGATTTCAAGGTATCATCCGCTCATCTTGCCGGCGGCTGAAATAACCCTCTTCATATCCGGACTTCAGAATGCAACCGTTTTTCACGACGACACTGAGTCTTCCCGAGAAGCGCAGATTGCGCAGGAGCTTCTCCGTGGCCGCTGAAAGCAGCTCGGCCTGCCTGATTTTGCGCCGCAACTCGGCGAATATTCTTTCCTCATCTTTTGCTTCGGTCTCCATCATGGTCCATTTACCTCGGCCAGAACCACAGGACCTGGTGACATTTCGACTGTGGCATAGGGAACCTGCGCAGTCAACAGTTTATTGCTCTGGGAATATTACTAAAGTACATATATAGCTTTTAGAAAATACAATTGGCCCTGAGACTCCAAGGCTTGCATGCGACTCCAAGACCTGCAAGACAAACTGCGTGCGCATATCCGGGCCCGCATCGACCGCAGGGAGATGACCGGAAGCGGCTTGTCCCGCGAGGCCGGGTTTCAGCAAGGCCATCTTTCCAACTTCCTCAACGCCCGCCGCGGTCTCAGCCTGGAATCCATGGACCGGCTGCTGGAGACCCTGAACATCGGGGTGCTGGACTTGGCCGATCTCAAAGACCTCCAGCAGCAGGTGGCCTTCCCGGCCGGGGGATTGGAGAACGTGGCCGTGGTGAGTGGGGAGCAAGCCGCCCGCCTGCCTCGCTTCACGCCCGAGCAGGTGCACGACAGCCGCAGTTTCAGCAGGTCATTTTTGCGCCGGCTGAAGCCCAACGATGCCAGCAATCGCAGCGAGTGGCTGCGCTTCGTGCTGCTTAGACTCGACGCCAGGGCGGCGGCGGGCATGTTTCCCCACATCCCTGCCGGCGCGACCCTGTTGGTGGATCGCCACTACAATTCCTTGCAACCGTACCGCCGGTTTCGACCCAACATCTACGCGGTGCATGCCGAGGCCCGCAGTCTCATCGGCTACGCCTCAGTTTCCGGTGATCACCTGGTGTTGCGTCCGCAGAATCCGCAGCACCCCGTGGAACTGGTGCGCATCGAACGCGGCCGGAGTTATCACGATTACATCGTGGGCCGAGTGTGCCACGTTGGGTTCGAGGTATGAGGTCCGACTCTCTGCTATGATTCTTGCCCGTCGGCGCTAAAAGCCGGCGCAGCAGGAGGCCAGCACTTATGGAGGAACACGGGATCGGTAACGCGATCATGCGGCGTAACGAAGACATTGCCCTTGACATGATGAAATTCATCGCCGTCACCACCGGCTATGGGAAGACCGGTTCGCCGGAGGCCGGGTTCAAGGGCGGCACCGTTTCCAAAGCCGAGGACTATGCCCAGCATTTACTGGACCTGTTTGGGCAATGCCTGGCGGCGGTGCAAGGCAAGAAGTAAGCCGAGGCGCACGAAACGCACCCAGGGCCGGGCCCTGGCAGCTCCGGTTTTCTTTGTGCGCGGGAGGCGACCGCCGAACATCACGCCGGCAAGTGATTTCGGTCACTGCCGAGGTGGCGCCGCAGGACGACCATCGAGCTGGCGAGGTGCACCATGGCAAGCCTGGATCCGAAGTTCCACGAAGAGACCCTCAGCATTCATCAAGAACACCAGGAACTGGTGGCGCAGTTGGACCAGATGGATGCCGCCCTGGAACAGATGGCCTGCTATGCCGAGGTTTTCACCGATCTTGCCACCGCCAACCAGGCGATAAGTCGCGGCAAATGGATGGCGGAGTGGCTTCCTAAGCACTACCAGCATGAAGAAACCACGGTGCTGGCAACCATCGCGAAGATGAGTCCGGAGCTGGCTTCGTTCGCCCGCGAGATGAAGCGCCAGCACAGCGAAATGCGGGTGCGACTGGAGAGTTTCCGCGATACCATCGAGCATCTGAGCCAGACCAGCGACCTGGAGAATGCCGTCAACCAGTTGAAGAGAGACGGCAAAGACCTCACGCGCAGGATGCGGCTGCACATGGCGGCGGAAGAGAAAAAGTTCTCCAGCCTGGAGAACTAGAAATCCAGTTACGAAGAACAGGCGCCCACGATCAAGCTGCTCGAGGTTTTTCCTAATAGTCGACAGGACTACTGGTATCCCGTAGTATTATGAAATTGCAATTTGAATGGCACGAGGCCAAAGCCGAGGCCAACTTCGAAGCCCACGGAGTGAGCTTCGATTTAGCGACGACGGTATTCAAAGACCCGTTCGCCGTCGAGCGCCGCGACGAGCGTGAAGACTATGGCGAGCAGCGTTTTGTCATCATCGGCATGGCGGAAGGTCATGTGCTGTTGTTTGTAGCCTACACAGAACGCGAGGACCGCATTCGCATTATTTCAGCTCGGAGAGCAACGCAACGTGAGCAAGACGACTACTTCCGGCAAAACAGCTAAGCTTCCACGGCCGATGACCGCTGAGGCCATTGAGCGCGCGGCGCGCGCCGATCGCGACGCCCAGCCGCTCACGGCAATCGACCTAAAGCGGATGAAGCGAACCCCACAGGCGAAAATTATCCGCCGGGCTTTGGATCTGACCCAAGAGGAATTTGCGGCCCGCTATCACATTCCTCTGGGTACGCTACGGGATTGGGAACAGGGTCGGGCGCAGCCAGATCAGCCAACGCGGGCGTATCTAACCCTCATTGCCCGCGATCCCGACCGCGTGAACCAGACCTTGAATCCAAAACCAAGCTAAGCACGAGCAAGGGGTTGCAACAACCCATCCAAGCCAAGCAAGCTCGGGTGGAGCGCCCGGCAGAACCGGCCATGCGGACAATCTACCAGCGCATCGGTTCCCGGAAAACCTCACCTGACTGGGCAGACCCCGGGGCGCTCCTCTCCGGCCTTGGGTTGAAATGGTGAACGAGAGAGTCCTCTCGGGGCGTCATGGGCGCCCCAACCCGCCTCAAGTTTCCTGCCCCCAGGCCGATGAACATAACAGCACCGTAAGGCGCTACTGCTGTCGTACCGTCGTTGCCAATGCATTCCGCTCCTGTGCAACCGGTCCCAGCCGCGCGCTTGCGGGGCGCTGCTGGGCTCCGTATCGGCATGACTGGCACGTGGCCTAGGAAGTTAATCGAGCCGGGTACATGCCCGCATTGGAGGTTGCATTATGTGGAAACTTCTCAGGAACCTGAATAAGGACGAGTCCGGTCAGGATCTGATCGAGTACGCTCTGGTCGCTGCTTTGATTGCCCTTGGCGCCGTGACCAGCATGAAGGCCGTCTCAACCGCAATTGGGACCCTGTTTACGTCGATAAGTACCGCACTGGGTGCGGCCTAGTCAGCATGAAAGCGGCCGCAGACTCGATGGGCAGTGGGTCTGCGGCAAGCGAGGTCCAAATCATCAACCCTCCCGTCTAAGCCGGGCCATAGAGACGGGAACGCGAAAGCAGACAGGTTATGGCCCTCACCAGGCTGGGTTGTGCGGGGGTGGATTGGTTCGCCACCGCACCCCCCGGACTGCGGAAGGGGCGGGCATCGCCAGGACTTTATTCCGGGCCCCGCTGAGTCAATGAAATGAACCCCCGCCGACTGCTTGTCGCCCTCTTATCTGCGTTGTTGCTTTCCGGCGCCCTCACCTATTTTCTTACCCGCCGGATCAATGGAAAAAATGGGCGCCCCGCTGCCCAAGCTACCCAGCAATATGTCGCTGTGTCACGGCCTTTGCCGGCCGGCGAGCTGCTTAAGCCGGAGAACCTCACCTTGGTGGAATGGCCGGTAAAAGTGCCTCTGCCAGGCGCGTTTAACAAGATTGAAGACATCTCTGGCCGGGCCCTGGTCTACCCGATGGCCGCGCGGCAACCGGTGCTGGAGGGATATTTGGCGGCCGCGGGCTCCGGCATAGGCCTTACGGTCAAAATCCCGGATGGCATGCGGGCCGCTTCGGTGCGCTCCGATGAAGTTATCGGGGTGGCCGGATTCCTGTTCCCCGGTTGTCATGTGGATGTGCTGGTCACCTTCCACAATGAGGCGATTTCCAGTCCGGGTACGCAAATCGTTCTGCAGGATGTCGAAGTTCTCACGGTGGGTCAAAGAGCCGAGCCAGAACCTGGGGGGAAGGCGGAAAACGTCAGCGTCGTGACCTTGCTGCTGAAGCCAGAGGACACCCAGAAGCTGGTGCTGGCGAGCACCCAGGGCTCCATCCATTTCGTGCTGCGCAATGGGGCCGACCGCGGGCGGATCGCAGCGGTGCCGGTGCGGGTGGGTGAGATCTCGAGCGAGGCACGCTCCCCGGCTCCAGCGGTGGCGCGCGCCCATGTGGCCGCGACCCACCCTTATGAGGTGGAAACCATCACCGGCGATAAACGCTCCACGACGACGTTCCAATGACAGTACCAGGGACTACGGGCGGAACGAAAATAACGCCCCGAGGGCCGTCTGCCGATATGCATTAGTGAAGGAGTGTGGCGTGATCTCGGTGACTCCCCATACCGAGGGTGGAAGTCTATGCCTGATTACGGTTGGACTGGACCCGGAAGCGACTGAGACCGCAAAACGAGCGGCCATGCAGGAAAGCGTCAAGTTTCTCAGTGCGTTTCCCGATTACCCGCAAAACCTGTCGCATGCACAACTGGAGCAACAACTGGAGGGGGCTGAGGCTTTGATTTGCATGATCGACTTCGACAAGGGCAAGGACCTGGCGGTGCAGGCTGCCACCAACCTCCAGCCCATGCTCAACGGCAGGACGGCGCTGATCGCCCTCTCCGGAGATGAGAATCCCGGCCTTATCCTGCAGGCGATGCGGGCCGGCTGCAGCGAGTATCTCACCAAACCCTTGCAGACCGGTCAACTGTCAACCTGCCTACAAAAATTGCGGGCCCGCTGGCTGTCGTCTCCGCTTCGCCCAGGCCAGGCTGTGGGCCAGGTTCTGGCCTTTCTCAGCGTAAGAGGAGGCGCGGGGAGCACTACCGCGGCGATTCACCTGGGGACGTTTCTGGCCCGGCGGCACGCCCAGAAGGTGCTCATTCTGGACCTGCATCCCCACCTCGGACACGTGGCCCTGCTGCTGGGCATGGGCTCGCACCGCTACAACTTTCACGAGCTGCTGCGCAACGTCACGCGGCTCGACCTCAGCCTGCTGAACGGCTATGTTGCCCATCATTCCAGTGGCGTGGATGTGCTGCTGTCGCCCGACTCGTTGAGCGAAACCGATCTCATTTCTGCGGATGCGCTGGGGCAAGCGATCCGGTTTCTCGCCAAGGTTTATCCCTATGTTCTGATCGACTGCCCCAGCGGCCTGGGCGAGTTGAACCAAACCGCCATCGCCGGCTGCAACCAACTTTTCCTGGTGGCGACGCCCGAGGTGCCGGCCTTGCGGGACCTGGCCCGCTACGTGGACCGCCTGCTGGAATGGTATGTGCAGCCGGAGAAACTGAAAGTGGTCATCAATCAGCATGAGTCCGATTGCAGCGTAACCCTGGAGCAGATCGAGAAGGCCATCCGGCATCCGGTGGCCATCGCTCTACCCATCAGCTCAGGGGACCTGAAGCGGGCGGTGGAGAGAGGCGAGCCGATCTCACCGGAGAAGAGGTCGGAATTCGCCAGCCAAATCAAGAACTGGGCGTCCACCCTGGTCCCGGCCGAGGCTGCCCCCACGGAAAGCAAACGCCGATTCGCGTTTTGGAATTAACTGGGCATGGAAAGAAGAGCTTTGAGGAACGATGCTATGGCCGAATCCGTTTTGAACCTCGCGCTGCCGCCCCGTTCGCTGATGGAGCGGAAGGACCGGGCGTCCCAGATACTCTCCAAGGGAGCGCAGGAACTGAAGTCCAGTATTCATCGCGAATTAATTAAGCGGCTGGACCTGGATAAATTGATGCGGCTGCCGGATGGACGCAGCCGGCAGCAACTCCTGGGTGTCATTCATGAGCTCATCGGCCAACAGGAGGTCCCGCTCAGCGCCCTGGAATGCGATGCTCTGGCCCGCGAAGTGATGGATGAGGTCTTCGGCTTTGGTCCGCTGGAACCTCTTTTGCAGGATCCCACGGTTAACGACATTTTGGTGAACACCTATCAGACGGTCTATGTCGAACGCAATGGCGTGCTGGAGGAGACTAAGGTCGTGTTCAAGGACAATGTCCACCTGATGCACATTATTGACAAGATCGTCTCCGGGGTGGGGCGCCGGGTCGATGAATCCTCTCCCATGGTGGACGCCCGTCTGCCCGATGGCTCGCGCGTCAACGTGATCATACCGCCGCTGGCCGTCGATGGCCCCATTCTCTCCATACGCCGCTTCGGTTCCTCGCCGCTCACCGCAGAAGACCTGCTGGCCAAAGGCGCCTATACCGTGGAGATGCTCGAGGTCCTGAAGAAGGCGGTGCAGGCCCGGCTGAACATCGTGGTTTCGGGGGGAACGGGCGCCGGCAAAACTACCTTGCTGAATGTTCTTTCCGGCTTCATCTCGGAGCGCGAACGCATCGTCACCATCGAGGACTCGGCCGAACTGCAATTGAAGCAGAGACATGTCGTCCGCCTGGAGTGCCGCCCGCCCAACGTGGAAGGCAAGGGCGCGGTCCATCAGCGCGAGCTGGTGATGAACGCACTGCGGATGCGTCCGGACCGCATCGTCATCGGCGAAGTGCGGGGGGGGGAAGCGCTTGACATGCTGCAGGCCATGAACACCGGGCACGACGGATCGGTGACCACCATCCACGCCAACAGCCCGCGCGACGCTCTGGCGCGCATCGAGACCATGGCGCTGATGGCCAACCTCAGCCTCCCCGAGAAGGCCTTGCGGCAGCAGATTTCCTCTGCCATCCAGATTATTGTGCAGGTGTCGCGCATGAGCGATGGCAGCCGGCGCGTGACCCACATTACCGAGGTGACGGGCACCAGCGGCGACGTCATCAGTTTGCAGGACATCTTCCTTTTCGAAAAAAAAGGATTGGGACCGAACGGAAAAGTTCTGGGCCGCTTCCATTCCACGGGAATCGTTCCCAAGTTTGCCGAGAAACTGAAAGACGCGGGCATTCCGCTGGAGATGAGCTTGCTCGAGGTGTCGCAAGAGGTATAGGGAGTGGGCTGATGGTGGTGACGGTATCGCTATTTATCTTCTTTGCCGTGGTGACGTTTGCGGTCGTCGTCTTCTTGACCCGCCCCTCGGCCACCGCCCGCCTGGTGGAGCGCCGTTTGGCGGGAGTGCGGATGCCGGGCAACTCCGGTGCCCTGGGTGGAGGCGGGCCCGCGGAATTCCTTAAGCAGACCATCCTGAGCGAAGTCAAATGGCTGAACCAGCTGCTGGAGCGCTGGACTTTGGCGCACAAACTATCGGTGCTGCTGACTCAGGCCGAGAGTTCCTGGAGTGTAAGTACGGTCCTGCTCGCCTCCGGAATTTTGGGAGCGATGGGGTTCTTCATCGCTCGTTTTTGGCTCGTCGATCTTATCCCCGGACTGATAGCCGGGACCCTGGCCGCCACGCTTCCTATTCTGGTTCTGCGGGCCAAGGGAGCCCGCCGGCTGAATAAGTTCAACCAGAAGCTGCCCGACGCTCTCGACCTGATGGCCCGCGCTTTACGCGCCGGGCACTCCGTCGGGGCGGCCATCGAGATTGTCGCGCAGGAGGGTGGCGAGCCCCTGCGTTCGGAATTCAAGGAAGTCTACAAACAACAAAGCTTTGGGCTGCCGCAGCGGGACGCCTTGCTGCAACTGGGGCGCCGGGTGCCGTCTGCCGACTTGCAGATCGTAATCACGGCCATGCTGGTGCAGAAAGAGACCGGAGGGAACCTGGTGGATATTCTGGAGCGGACCACGGCCGTGCTGCGCGATCGCATGCGCATCCAGGGCGAGTTGCGGGTGCGTACGGCGCAAGGCCGGCTGACCGGCTGGATCCTGTGCCTGCTGCCGGTGGTCATGTTCTTTCTCATCAATGCCGCCAATCCCGGTTACGCCGACGTGCTGGTGCACGATCCGGTGGGAAGAAAGCTGACCTATGCCGGGATCGGCATGATGGCGTTGGGCGGATTGCTGATCCGCAAAATCGTCAGGATCAAGGTGTGAGCCATGACAGTTGTACAGATTCTCGGCCTGCAGTTGACCGCCTTCTTCGCTACCGCGCTGGTAGTCGTCTGGTTCATGACGCGACCGACCTCCGCCGCCAAGCGTGTCTTAGGGATGGTCCGCTTACTGCCGGCCTCCGCTGAGGCCAGGCGGGCGGGTCCGCGTAAGGTTCAAGGTCAACTGCTGCGCGCGGCCCACTTCCTGGGTGCGCGGCTGGGAATCGCGGGTGGGGAAAAGCTGCGCAAGCGTTTCCTGGCTGCCGGACTGCGCAATCAGAGCAGCATCGATGCCTATGTCGCGGCCCGCCTGCTGGCGCCCATCGCGGTGCTTGTGATTTGGAGCTTTTTTCACCAGATCGCGTTTCTTTGGATCACCGTAATGCTCGGGGCCGCCTATCTTGGCCCGGACATGTGGTTGAAGGCCGTGACCAAGAAGCGCCGGGAGCGCATCCGCTTCGGGCTGCCTGACGCTGTGGATCTGATGGTGGTCTGCGTGGACGCCGGCCTCGGCCTCGACCAGGCACTGCTGCGCACCGGAGAGGAGTTGGCGACCAGTCATCCCGTGCTGGCGGAAGAATTACTGCAGCTCAATCTGGAGCAGCGGGCCGGCAAACCGCGCATTGATGCCTGGCGCGATATGGCCGATAGAACTCAGTTGGAGGCCGTAAAGGGTTTTGCGAACATGCTGGCCCAGTCCGACCGGTTTGGTACTCCGATTTCGAAAGGGCTCAGTATCTTCGCCGACGGCTTGCGCAAACAGCGCAGCCAACAATCGGAGGAAATGGCCGCCAAGAGCACCATCAAGCTGATGTTTCCCCTGGTCCTGTTCATCTTTCCCAGCATGTTCATTGTTCTGCTGGGTCCGGCGGCGCTGCTGATGTCGCGGAACCTGGGGGCGCTTGGAGGCAAGTAGGAATGGGCAGAACCCATGGGTTGCAAGGCGCCGGGAAGCGCAAGGTCTTCGTCCGGTAAGCGGCGAATCCGCACTCTCAACCAGAAAGGAGGCGAGATGGACGGCACAACGATCATTCGCGTGGTTTCAGGAATGCTTTTCGTGTTGGTTCTGGCGGTCCTGATTTGGCGTAGGAAAAAAACAGCCTAGGCCCCCTCGTCATTGCAGGCGGAGGGATGGCTCAGGAACCCAAGCAGGGGGCGCGCCCTAGGGCGTGAGCAATATGGTGAGCACACCAGTCACACCATCCGAATCCGGGATCTCTCTGGTCACGGTATGCCTGGACCCGGCAACCGTTAGCGCCGTCTCGCGAGTGGCGGCACAACTGCTGGGAGCATCCTTCACCGGCAATATGCCCGACTACTTACCCCGTAATCGGGATGTCGATCTGCTGAAAGCGATGCAGAAGTCGGAGGGGTGCTTGTGCGTGATCAACGCCGACCACGACCGGCAGCTGGCGATGGAGACGGCTATGTCTCTGCACCAGTTGTTGGGGGAACGCATCCTGCTGATAGCGCTGTCCGCCAAGTCGGATGCCGATCTGGTTCTGGATGCCATGCGGGCGGGCTTCGCGGAGTATCTCGCGAGTCCGCTGAATGCGGACCAGCTCCACGATTCGCTGGTGCGCTTGCAGCGCCGTTGGGCGGTAGCTCGCTCTGCCAAGTCTGGCCACGTGCTGGCCTTTCTGGGAGTACGGGGAGGGGCGGGAGCCACCACTCTGGTGGTTCATCTGGCCACGTTCCTGGCGCAGTTGTGCGGCAAGAAGGTCCTGGTGGTAGACCAGCATCGCCAGTTAGGCCATGTGGGACTCTATCTTGGCCTGCCCGCAGCCGACTATCACTTTTACGATTTGGCCCGCAACATCGAGCGGGTCGATGCCAGCCTTTTGAGCGGCTTTGTCGTGCACGACGTGCATGGGGTCGATGTGCTGCCGGGCCCGGAGGGGCTGTTTGGATTCACCGACGTGCCGCTTAGCTCCATTCAGCAGACCATTCGCTATCTCCGCGGCAGCTATGAGTACGTAGTCGTCGATTGTTGCCAGGGCGTAGGCAATGCCAATGAGGCCACCATCGCAGAATGCGACCAGCTTTACCTGGTTGCTACTCCCGACGTGCCGGCGTTGCGCGACCTTTCCCGCTACGTGGACAACTTACTGCAGTACAACTTTCCCCCGGGCAAAGTAAGTGTGATCATTAACCGCTTCCGCTCCCAGGGAGAAGTGACGCTTGACGGAATTGCCGAAGCGGTGAGGCTGCCGGTGGCACTAACCATCCCGAATAATTCCACGGAATTGATTAACGCAATGAATACTGGCAAGCCGATAACGCCGGAATCGCGTTCCGAGTTCGCCAAGCAACTGCGGAAGTGGGCCACCAGCCTGGCGGGGCCGGCGGTTCAGGATGCAACGGCCCCGAAACGAGGGTTTGCGTTCTGGAAGGGATGACCGCCGGCCTGGGGCTGGAACTACACCAAGTATCGCGGCCACCACCCCGATGGCCTGCACTACCCGTACAAACGGATGTATCAATCCTGAACCGCTATAATCCAATTCCGGAGAGACACTCGACGGGAAAGGGAGTCTAGGTTCTGGCACGCATTCAACTACTCGGAGTTCTTCTGTGTTACAACGACGGCGATCTTCTCGAGGATTCCCTGCGCTATCTTCTTGACCAAGGCCATCATGTAATTGTGTGGGACCACGGATCTACGGACGAAACTCCGGAAATCATCCATCGCTACCAAAGCGAGCTACTGGAAAGCCGCCACATCCCGAGAGAGTTCGACTTTTATGAGTTGTATGCAGCCATGTCGAGACATCTTCTGGAAAGCTATGTATCGACGTACGACTGGATTTCATGGCCGGACCAGGACGAGTTTCTGGAGGGGCCGTCTCGCGCAAAGCCGTACCGGGAAAGCGTCGAAGAAGTGCACGCTTCGCCCTATAGCTGGATACAATTCCATAACTTTAACTATTGGCTGACCAGCGCGGACGATCCGGAAATCCAGTCGCCGCCGCTGCGCATCCGGCATTATGCGCTCTTTCCAGATTGTGCTCCGCGCATTCGCTCCTGGCGCGCCTCGGCGACCAACCTCCGGGTCTTCAACCATAATCCGCCGCTGGGCGATCCCTGGCCCGCGCGCTTCAACCTTCGTCATTACCCCATGCGATCGCGTGAGCAAATGCTGGCCCGCATCCTGCGCGATCGTGCGGGTTTGCGCCGCGGCGACAGCAACTACCATTACGACAATATGAGGCTGAATATGCATCGTCTGGAGATCGCGCCCGAGCAGCTTCATTATGACGATGGGCGCTCGGAGTTGAATCCCGAGCCGATTCTTAATTGGCGCTCCATTTACGGATTTGGCGCACCTGTAGAATCGGCCTCCTGAAGCCGGGCCGCGTGTCGTCATTCGGCGTGGGAACGAAAGCGGAAAACCCACACTAAGGGCTGTACTTAAGAGGCGACTTCCGGGCCGGTTCGCCAACGCGGCGACCGCGCTGCTAGAATATCGGTTTCAACAGCCTCGGTTGCGGAAGCCGGCCGGTTACTCGCGATCAGGACAAAACCCTCGCGCGACGCTACGGCTTGGACTGTCTATGAGTTCCAATGAATTACTTCTGGGATGATCAGTTTCATCTTTATCGAACTAAGAATCCGGGCGAGTTCTCCTATTCCGACGGCGTAGAAGTGGAAGAGCGCCTGCTTAGCATTGTCGCGAACGCCACAGACCGCAGTACTTTCTCGCAAGAATTAGCGCAGCACATTTGCGACTGGCCTACTGAGTACTACTTCAGCCGGTCTCGTCACTGCCTGGTGCGGCCGCTGGAGTTGCATTCGGGCGATAAAGTTCTCGAGCTTGGGTGCGGTTGCGGCGCGATCACCCGATTTCTTGGGGAGATTGGCGCGCAGGTAGTCGCCGTCGAGGGAAGCTTGGCCCGGGCGCGCGTCGCCGCGGAGCGCTGCCGGGAGCTCACTAATGTGCGAGTCGTGGCAGATGACCTTCTGCGTTTTGAAACCGATGAGCGATTTGATTGCGTCCTTTTGATCGGAGTGCTGGAATACGCGGCCTTGTTCTCAGAAAGAGAGAAGCCGTTTGAGCACTATCTGCAGGCGGTAAGCCGTTTCCTCGCGCCCGGCGGCAGGGTGATTATCGCTATCGAGAACAAGTTGGGCCTGAAGTATTTCAATGGCTGTGGCGAAGACCACGTTGGTGTCCCATTCTTCGGAGTTCAAGATCTCTACGGGAGTAAAACCGCGCGTACCTTCGGTAGACAGGAATTAATTTCACTGCTATCTGCATCGGGACTATCCCAGGTCCGCGTCTATTATCCTTTTCCAGACTATAAGCTGCCCACGGTGGTTCTCTCTGAGAACGCCTTGACCGATCCTGGGTTTGACACGGTCGATTTGCTGGCCCGCTGCCATGCTCGGGACTATACGGGTTCGCCCTACCGCGGCTTCGACGAAGCGCTCGCTTTCTCCGTGTTGCATACCAATGGCCTGGTCGCCGACCTGAGCAACTCATTCCTTATCGTCGCGACCCCGGACAAGGGACCGCAAGCAATGGCTACGGAACTTGCCTTTGCATGGTCGGTAAATCGCGTGCCTGAATTTTGTACGCAAACGACCTTTGTGCGGGATGGTTCTGAAATACGAGTGCTGAAGAAGCCGCTGACGGCGTCGGTTGTTGATCGTCGTACGGTAGATGAGAGCCTGACCATCACGCATCAGGTGCCTGAATCCGTGTACCGGCCCGGCCGGCAATTGTTGTGGGACCTGCTGCGAGCGCGAGCTGCTGGTGGAGATGTGGAATCCATCGTTCAAGCGCTTCGACCGTGGATGGAATTTCTCCTCCAACATGCTCGTGTGTCGCCGCCGCAAGTCGTGGGTGCTTCCGAGGAACTGCCAAGACTATCGTCCTACGTGCTAGCTGGCGACCTCCTGGACTGCACTCCCTTCAACCTTCTCAAGATTGATGGCGAACTGGTGCCCATTGATGATGAGTGGCAAAGCAAAAACGACGTTAGTTTAGGGTGGGTGGTAACCCGGGGTGTTTTATGGTCAATGCCTGCCGGGTTGGCCGCGGGCAATCTCGCGCCATCGATTCTGGAGCTAATCGAGGCACTCTGCGGCAGCTTTCATCTAGCGGTTTCGGAGGCGGACCTGGAAACCTGGCTCGGCCAGGAAGCGGAGTTCCAGAAACTCGTTGTTGGTTATCCCTGCGAACCGCTGACCACGGGAAGAACGTTTCGCGGACTGCGGCCTTTCGTAAGCGAGATCTCCAGCTTAAAGCAAACGGTCAGCAGCCTGCAGCAGACGGTTGCCGCGCGCCAGGTAGATGTCGCCAATCTCCGGACCACGTTAGGCGAACGAGAGGCCGAGCTTGAGCAAGTGAAGGGACGTAGCAGCCTGTTAAGCGTGGAGTTGGCCCAACGCACTCAGCAATTGAACAGTGTCCTCCAGTCACGAGCGTGGCGATTGACCGCTCCGTTGCGCGCCGTTGCCAGACTCCGGCCACGCTCCCGCCTTGAAGCGCGTCAAATGAAGATGGACGCGCAGCTAATTGCGCAGTCCGGTCTCTTTGACGTTGACTGGTATCTGTCGCAAAACCCGGATGTTGCGACGCACGGTGCAGACCCAATTGCCCACTATCTTCAGCAGGGGGCCTTGGAAGGGCGAGATCCTAGCCGGACTTTCAGCAGCCAATGGTACCTTGAACAGAATCCTGACGTGCGGGCGGGTGGGTTCAATCCCTTGGTCCACTATCTGCGCTTTGGGGCCACCGAAGGTCGCAGACCCTTTCCGGTTGGCGGACCTGCAAGGCCTAAGCAAAGTTTGGCTGAGGCGCAAAAGAAGTGGGACGACTTAGGCCGAAGCCGGCTTCAGCAACTTCTGCACAGCGAAGACCGAGTAGCATTTGCAGCAACCGAAAACCCCTCGATTTCCATTATTCTAGTTTTTTATAACAAAGCTCACCTTTCGCTGCTGTGCCTCGATTCCATAATCGAAAATGCTGACGTTCCCTATGAAGTCGTGATTGTGAATAACTGCTCGAGCGATGAGACTAATAGCTTATTAGAGCGAATTGATGGGGCAACCATCATTAATAATGCAGCTAACCTTGGGTTTGGCGATGCCTGTATGCAAGGAGCAGAGCAGGCGCGGGGCGAATATCTTTGCTTCTTAAATAATGATGCCTTATTGCAACCCCATGCGCTTTCGTCAGCTGTGGAAAGCTTTCGCGAAGGTTCTAAGGTCGGAGTAGTTGGCGGTAAGATCCTCCTGGCGAATGGCGACCTGCAAGAGGCCGGAAGCATGATCTGGTCGGATGGAAGCGCATTAGGATATGGGCGTGGCGATGATCCTAGCCTGCCGCAATATGAGTTTCGACGCCCGGTAGATTATTGTTCCGGAGCATTCTTAATCACGCCACGTTCCCTTTTCCATCAGTTGGATGGCTTTAAGCGGATGTTTAGTCCCGCTTACTATGAAGACTCCGATTATTGCATGACTGTTTGGGAAGCCGGCTATAGTGTCCTATACGAGCCTACAGCCGTTATTCGGCATTACGAATCGGCTTCGTCGGATGGGAACGAAGCCGCCAAACCGGCCATGGCAGCCAATCAGCAGAAATTCCGGGCAAAATGGAATGACCGGCTTCTTAAGCATCTGCCCTATTCGACAGCCAACATACAACGCGCTCGCATCTCGGCAAGTTCCGACGCGCTCAACATTCTATATATAGAGGATCGAATACCCCATCGCCACCTGGGTTCGGGCTTTCCTCGGAGTAATGAAATCCTGCACTATCTTGTGAAGCAGGGCCATCGGGTCACCTGCGCGTCATTCACCTCTCGCCTTGAGGAGAACGAGTACGGCGATATTCCACGAGAGGTTGAGTTGTTGGACGGGGTTTCGCAACGCGAACGGCTGTTTCGAGAGTACGTGCCGAATAGCGATATCGTATGGGTGAGCCGGCCGCACAATATGGAGGCCTTCCTGAAGGGCAGGGCTGACAAAGGCGGTCCCAGCAACGCGCGCGTGATTTACGACGCGGAAGCGATTTTTGCGGAACGCGATTGGCGTCAGGCGGAGATGCTTGGCAGCGAGATTCCATCCACCGTGAAGGCGGCATGGCTGGACCACGAGTTAGTTTTGGCAAAGGCCGCTGACGCCGTCGTGGTCGTATCGCAACGAGATCGCGCGACTATGGTTTCGAGGGGAGTAAATCATGTATCGATAATCGGCAATCGAGCATGCGCTAACCCGACAGCCGCGGCATTTGACGAGCGGCGCACGTTCCTGTTCGTCGGAGCTATGCACCGTACGGACAGTCCAAATGCTGATTCCATGCGGTATTTTTGCAGTTCAGTCTGGCCAACAGTCCGCCAAGTGACGGGCGCCCAGTTGATTATCGCCGGGTACGGGGCCGACGCTGTGTTGAGCGATTGCCAGGCCGACGGAGTTCGCATTCTTGGCCGGCAGGATGACTTGACCTCACTCTATAACCAAGCGCGCGTATTTGTGGCGCCCACCCGATATGCGGCGGGAATTCCTATCAAAGCGCACGAAGCGGCCTCATTTGGCGTGCCTCTTGTAGTATCCAACCTGATTGGAGAGCAACTGGGATGGCAGCATGGGAACGAATGCCTTATGGCCGAGGCTCCCATCGCTTTCGCGGGAGAGTGCTGCCGTTTGTATCAGGACGCAAATCTTTGGGAACGGCTTCGCACCAATGCGCTGCTGCGCGTCATCAACGAGCTGAGCGACGAGGTTTTTGCTAAGGCGGTCGCTTCTGTAATTATCAATGTCCGCCCCAACCGACAACCAAACCCAGTGCCAGCGATCAGGAGCGGCGAATGCCCCTAGGCCGCCTGGATTGGTGGTAAAACTGCTGATCAGCGGATCGGCTTGCTGCCACGATCTGCGCCCGACCAGCCCCGTCGGCGAACAGCTTGATCTTCAACTCGGAGATGCTTCTCACGACGCCTCCCCGTTGTTCAGGATCCAGTCAACCGCCTCGGGCAGAGAGCCCACGCGGGCATCGGGAGCCGACGCCGGAGCCTGTTCGCTGTAGCCGCGGTCAATCCAGATGGTCTTGCATCCCGCATTGGCTCCGGCATCCATGTCTCGCCAGCGATCGCCGATCAGATAGCTGCGGCCCAAATCAATTCCGTACTGCTGGGCGGCGCGCATAATCAGGCCGGGGCGCGGCTTACGGCAATCGCAGTCATCCTGATCGTCGTGGAAGCACGTTAGCACGTCGTCCAGTGGCAACTCGGCCCGCAGTCGGCGGTCCATCTGTTCTACGGTGTCACGCTTCAGGACTCCACGGGCGACGTCCGGCTGATTGGTAACCACCAGCAGAAGGAAGCCACGTGCTTTGAGCCGGGCCAGCGCCTCCGCAGTTCCGGGGGGTATCCGCAGGTCCGCGAGTTCGGTAGGAGCGTGGGGCTTGCCATTCCGAATCATGGCCTCGTTCAACACGCCGTCGCGGTCCAGAAAAACGGCACGGCGCAGCGGTCGGGACGGCAGAGAGTCGCCCATAGTGGCGTCGAACGAAACCCGCGAGGGGGACCGCGTGATGATCATGGCTCAGCTGTATTGTATCGGGGTCGTAGGAGACCGTAAGTTAGAACCCCAGCACGGGTTCGTCCCCGCCGCATGTTTTGCTATACTTAATTGTCTCTACGTTTCTGCTTGGAGCCCGTGATGCTCGCCGCATCCGGTCGGGTGTGCGGAAGTGGTGAAATTGGCAGACACACCATCTTGAGGGGGTGGCGCCGAAAGGCATGGGGGTTCAAGTCCCCCCTTCCGCACCATGCCTCACCCAAGTTGTAAGCAACGTAAAGAGTTACCATATTGCCGATACTGGCGCGGTTCCGCATAAACGCGGCCGCCAGATGCAAGGATTGAGAACTACATGGTTGTCCTGGTTACCGTTATTCACATCGTCGTTTGTTTGTTCCTGATCATTGTGGTGCTGCTGCAAAGCGGACAAAGTGCCGACATTGCCGCCGCCTTTGGAGGCATGGGCAGCCAGACTGCCTTCGGTACTCGCACGGCCGCGACCGTGCTCTCGAAAGCCACCACCTGGGCAGCCATCATGTTCATGGTCACGTCCATCACGCTTTCGGTGTTCGCCACCCGTCATGCCAACCGTACCGGGTCGGTATTAGAAGGCTCACGACCTGCGCCTGCGAAGTCGGCCCCGCTGCAGCAGAAACCCTCTGCGCCCGCGCCGAACCGCTAGAGAGCACGCTCACTTGTATTCAAGGCCCGCAGAACGTTCGGTCTGCGGGCTTGATTCTTGTCTGTTAGCTACTCCATCTTCTTCTTTTCTGCCATGGCGCCGGCCTTCGTGTAGGTGACGGTCATGGCCTTCTGCAACTTGCTGGCATCGGGGCCCATTTCCATGGTCATGACGAAGGAATTGGGCTTGAAATCGGAATAGGTGAACCGGGTCATCATTTTTTGACCGTTCACTTCGCCTTCCATGGTGCCGACCAGTTTGTCGCCTTCCCATTTGCTGCTGCCACTGTCGTCGCAGCCATTCGGCGACATGTTGTCGCACCAGGCACCCCGGTACACTTGCGCCTTGGGGTCCCACCAGGAGGTTCCGAATCCGTCGAAGCTACCCATGGCTCCGTTGGAGTGATACTTTTCCATCAACGACATCCCGCCCGGACCCGGCGTCAGTACGGCGGTGCCCTTGCTGGTGCCGCTGGTGGGCATCCAGGGATTGGGATCGTGCTTCTCGGTTACCGTCCAATTCCCGCCCATCATCTTGATCATCTTCGTCATCTCCGGCGCGGGCTTGGGCATCGGCATGCCCTGCTCTTTCGCCTTGGCTGCCGGTTTGGCTGCCTTGGGCTTTGCCGACATTGCCGAGTCCTGCGCCGCCAGCGGCATCCAGCACAGTCCGCCCAGTACCAACAACATCGTTACCCGTAGAATGGTCTTCATGGCATCTCCTCTTATGGAAGTTTCGTGCGGCAAGAATCTTATACGATAAGGGGAGTTTCGCAACAGACTTGAGCCTCAGTCGTTCTTGTGCCAGATTTCATCGGAGTGATCACCTTGACCGAGCGCCTCTACTACACTGACTCCTTTCTCACCGAGTTCGAGGCTCGCGTGGTGGCTGTCAGCCGTGAAGCTGGAGACACCGCGGTCACGCTCGACCGCTCGGCGTTCTATCCCACCAGTGGTGGACAGGTGTTCGACACCGGTTGGCTGGAACTGCCAGGCGCGAGCGGCCTGCCGCGGATTCGCGTGAAGGACGTCGTCGAAAATGAGCAGACCGGAGACGTGCTCCATATCGTCGAAGGTGTCGCGCAGGATCTCCAACCCGGCGCAATCGTGCGCGGCACAATCGACGCCGAGCGCCGGCGCGATCACATGCAGCAGCACTCTGGGCAGCACGTGCTCTCCGTCGCGTTCGAGAAGCTTTACGGATTCGCTACCGTTTCGTTCCACATGGGCGACGAGAGCTGCACCATCGATCTTGCCGGCGACGCGGTCAGCGCGAAGCAATTGCAATCGGTCGAGAAGCTGGCCAACGAAGTGATCGCCGACGATCGTCCGGTCGAGATTCGCTTTGCCACCCCGGATGAAGCGCGCGCCCTGGGCGTCCGCAAGATACCCGCAACAGAACGCGACCAGCTCCGGCTAATTGACATCGGCGACTTCGACTTGAATGCCTGCGGTGGAACTCACGTCCGCAGCACGGGACAGATTGGCGCGATCCTGCTGCGCAAAACTGAGAAGGTGAAGCAGGGCGTTCGCGTGGAGTTCGTTTGCGGCTTACGGGCCGTTGGCATCGCCCGTCGTGATTTTGAGACTCTCACCGAGGCGGCCGCGGTGTTTTCGACTCATATCTGGGAGGTCCCGCAGCAGGTGCGCAAGTCGCTCGATGAGATCAAGTCAGCGCAAAAGGCGCAGCATCATCTGCTGGAAGAGGTCGCGGAACTGCAAGCTGAACAGCTGTTGCAGGCGGCACAGAACCGTGGCGAGCACAAACTGGTGGTGCAGTTCTTTGCCGATCGCGATCTCGCCTACATCAAGATGCTGGCGCAGAAACTCACCCGGAACGGTAACGCGGTTGCGTTGCTGGGTTGTGGAGGTCCGCAACCGTCGCTGGTCTTCGGGCAAACACCGGGGCTGGGAAATGACATGGGCGCTTTGATGAAGCAAACCGCGCAGCAGCTTGGCACGCGCGGCGGTGGCAATCGCGACATGGCGCAGGGCGGCGCGCCCGACCGCGCCAGCGCCGAACAGGCCCTGCTTCAGGCCGCTGGGGCGCTATAGTGGATAGTGGATATGGTTAGTTCTCGGTCGGCTATTTGATTAGGCGCTGAAATGCTAAATGTTTTCCACACAACCAGCAGGCCTTTTTTCTATCCACTAGCCACTATCCACTAGCCACTGCATGGACCATCGCCTCATTCTCGTTACCGTGCTGATCCGCCTCGGCGTGGCCGCGGCCATCAGCAGCGTGCTGGTGCGGGCGCGCCGTTTTCGCGTTTTGCTGTTTCGCGAGGAGCGCACCCTCAGCGAGAAGATCGAGATTGTTTTCATCGTGGGCACGCCCATCGCCCTGGGCGTATTGGTGCGCCACTGGGTGCACAATTTCTACGCGGCCGACATTTCCTTCGAGGGCGCGATCCTGATGGGCGTGATCGCCGGACGCCTGGCGGGAATCGCGGGCGGGGCGCTGGTTGCGCTGCCGGCGGTGCTTTTCGGCGAGTGGCTTACCTTGCCCATGTACGTTCTGGCGGGAGGGTTGGCGGGTGTGCTGCGCCATCTGGGCCCCGATCGCGAAGCCATCTGGTCGTTCTCTCCGCTGTTCGATCTCAGCATCTATCGCTGGATTCGACGCAGCATTCGCAAGTCTTTCATCGATTGGCAGACTTCGTTCTTCTTCCTCATCCTGGGCCTGGAATTCATCCGCATACAACTGCATCGCGTCTTTCCCACGCGCATTTTCGCGCTCGATGCCAAGAACTGGCCGATCAACCTGGCCATCTACGCCGGCACGGTCATGGCAGTCGCCATCGCGTTGAAGGTGCTGAACAACGTGCGCATCGAGATGAAGCTGGAACAGCAGGAGAGATTGTTGTTGCAGGCGCGCATGGAAGCGCTGCAAAGCCAGATCAATCCCCACTTCCTGTTCAACACCCTGAATTCGGTGGCTTCGCTGGTGCGCCGCGATCCGGATTCGGCCCGCGAGATGATCGTGAAGCTGGGCAACATTCTGCGCCGCTTGCTGCGCAAGGGAGACTCCTTCGTCCCGCTGCGCGAGGAGTTGGAATTTCTGGATGATTATCTCGATATTGAAGTGGCGCGCTTCGGCCGTGACAAGCTGAAGGTAGTCAAGGAACTGGAGCCGGCCTCGCTGGAACATCTGGTGCCCAGCATGATCCTGCAACCGCTGGTGGAGAACGCGGTCAAGCATGGCTTTTCCTCCACGGTTGACGGAGGAAGCATCTACATTCGCAGCCGCTGTGCCGAACAGCGCGTGGTCATCGAGGTGGAAGACGACGGAGTGGGAATGTCCGTCACCAGCGCCAGCACGGGGACCGGCATTGGAATGGTGAACGTTACCGAGCGCCTTCAGGTGGTGTACGGCGACGCCGCCGAGATTACGATTGAGAGCCAGCCCGGCCGCGGCACCCTGGTGCGGATGGTGCTTCCGATGCTGCAGGCCGAAGAGATGGGCGGTTCGGTGGCGGGCGCGATTTACGAAGAGCGGTCCAGTACGCCGCGATAGAACCTTTCGTACATGGGGATGATTTTGCTGGCGCAGAATCGCGCTTGTGCGCTGGCGCGCGCCGCTTCACCCATTTTCCTCAGCTTGTTTTCGTCCGACAAGATTTCGATGGCATAATTCGCCATCGTTTCCACATCGCCCACAGGCGCGAGGAATCCGGTTTTCCCGTGATCGACAACTTCCGGAAGGCCGCCTTCGTTGGTCGTGATCGGCACGACTTCGCAGGCCATCGCCTCCAGGGCCGCCAGTCCGAACGACTCCAACTGGCTCGGCAGCAGCATTACGTCGGCCACGGCCAGCTTCTCGCTGATGCGGTCCTGTTTGCCGAGGAAGTCCACCTTCTTGTGAATTCCCTTCTTCACCGCCAGCCATTCGGCGCTGGAACGCTCCGGACCATCGCCGATCATCAGCAATCGCGCGGGGATTTTCTTCTGCACCCGATCGAAGATCTCGATGACGTCCCCCAGCCGCTTCACCGGCCGGAAGTTCGACAGGTGCACCAGAATTTTCTCGTCAGCGCCGGCGTACTCGGAGCGGTGCTCCAGCAATTCCGGCGTGCGGTGGTAGAGGTCGCAATTCACGAAGTTGGGAATCACCTGGATCGGCGTCTGCACCGCAAACACTTCCAAGGTCCGCCGCTTCAGATACTCGGAGATGGAGGTGACGCCGTCGCTCTGATCGATGGAAAAGCGCGTGATGGGCAAATACGACGGATCGGATCCAACCAGTGTGATGTCGGTTCCGTGCAAGGTGGTGACGTAAGGCAGCCTGCGACGAGGGCGCGCGTGATCGCAGTTCAGCATCTGGCGGGCCAGCATCGCGCTGACGGAATGCGGAATTGCGTAGTGCACATGCAACA
Organism: Candidatus Korobacteraceae bacterium; assembly: GCA_049520555.1. GTDB lineage: Bacteria > Acidobacteriota > Terriglobia > Terriglobales > Acidobacteriaceae > Bog-257. The sequence goes on along the minus strand of JBEKPR010000011.1, from coordinate 44,698 downwards.
GGTCGAGCTCGTAAATTTCGGCGACCTCGGCCATGCGCGTGGCCAGCGCCAGATCGTACGGCGGATATTCAAACAGCGGATAGCGCGAAACCTCTACCTCGTGATAGTGGATGTTGGGGTAAGTTTTGGGAAGCCGGATGGGCTGCGAATACGAGATGAAATGCACCTCGTGGCCGCGATCAGCCAGCTCCAGTCCCAACTCCGTCGCGACCACACCGCTGCCGCCGTAGGTTGGATAGCACGTGATTCCGATTTTCATAGTGAAAGGATTTCGTCCGTGCGCCGAGTCGCGTTCTACCGAAGGCCGTTACGGGCAGCCAATGCAAAATTGATCAACCAAGGATTGGATGGATTTTTGGGAGCAGGGATTCAGGCGCGCGCCTCCGGGCCACAAGAGCTGCGCTCATGAATAATCCAGCAAAAGCACCGCTCTATCCACGCTCACCGCACACCGTAACCCTATCCGCATCAGAACGGCAAACGAGTGCTGAGAATCCAGCCGTGATTGTAGCTGTGAAAATGAGTTGCGGCGATTTGAACGCCGGTCCCCACGGTCAAGCCCAGCCGGCGCCAGAGGGGAATCTTCCCGAAGACCACACCCGGGGTGAGAAATACCTGCTGCTTCCCATCGTTCGGGCCGTTGTGATAGAAGGTCGAATTCATTTCCACCTCAGGCCATATCTTGCGCAGCACGCGATATTGCGCCGTCAAGTTCCAGGTGACCGGCTGGCCGAGTTTCTGGGCGTCTCCAGTCGGCAGGCCGATTCCGGCCGTGGTCTGGATATCGAAGGGCCCCCAGCCTTTTCCAAATGCCAGCGTCGGCGTAATCGCCGCATGAGTCGAGCCGTTCTTGTAGGTGCCGGTGGGAATGGACCAGCCCAAAAACGCCGTGAGAATGTAATTGCCGCTTTCCTCGTTCCGCGACAGGAAACGATACTTGACGAGGAAGGATTCGTCGCCCCAGCCATCCACTTGTTTGGGATTGTTATGCACGATGTAGGGCGGGAGATTGACGATCACCTCCACGTTGTTGGCCGGAATCAGTTCCAGCCCCTTGCCGCCATCGTAGTTCTCGGTAGTGGTGCCGTCGGCGTGCCCCTGCCAGAACATGTCGTAGCGAAACTCCTGCTCCAGGCGGGGCGTGACCGTCGCCACCGGAGTCACCCAGTGCGGCTGCTCGGCCTGATTGCGGGCGACCCGGGCAAAATAGTCATCGAGAAACGATTGCGCGCACAATGGCAAGGTCGCAGCCATCGACAGCAGGACAAGCACAACGAGGCATCGGATTTTCAAGCTGATGGGCTCCTTAATTTAGTAGCCAGAGAGTATATCAGCGTATAAATACGAATAGAAACGAAAAAGATATACGATTTAGTGCTGATCTATTGATGGCGCGGCTACAGGCCTGCGACAGGTAGAGTTGACTGCAACGGGACCGGGTAGTTCTTCAGGCGGTGGGGTCGGGTTTGAAGATCATGCCCTGGCTGGTTTTGCCATTCATCAGCACCACCAGGGGCGACGCGAAGCGCAGGTGGCGGACGCAGCCATGTTCCGCGACCGCTGGTTGTGCCGCCAGCCACGGCCAATCGACGAAGCCCTCGCCCGCGTCGGGGTTGACGGTGAAGTAGCCGATCTGAAACGCGGTGAGATTCTGGAAAAAATGGCTGCCCTGCGACGGAATCACGCGCAGGTCGCGGAATCCCGACTCCACAATGACGCGCGCCCCGGAGATCTGGTCCCAGGCCACGGGAATGCCGAGCCACGGATCGGTCGATCCCCAGCGGCCCACTCCGATCAGGAGATACGGCGTATTTTCGTCGGAAAGCTGGGCGTTGAAATGGGCGACGCTTTGGGCTACGTCGTGGCTGCGGGCGCGTTCAAAGCGCTGGAAGTCCACCACGATCACGTCGCGCAGGTCCTGCAAACGACCGTGTCCCAGCACCTGCGAGCTTTGGCATACCAGGCGTTCCGGTTCCACGCTCTCCAGGCGAATCTCTTCGCCGCCGCGGGCCAACACCAGGGGACGCAACTGAAGGAAGCTGAACTCAGCAGCTTCGTCAGCTTGCCGGGGGAGACGAACGGCAAACTCGATTTCCACGGGACGTCCCATGGCGTCTTCGCCGATTGTCATAAGCTGATCGAGGATGGCGGGCAGGGGAAACAGCCCATGCTTGAGGATGGGCGCGAAACTGACAATGCGCGGACCGGGCCGGCTCAGGCCGTCATAGACCGCGTGATTGTCGCGCGAGTAAGTGGAGCCCAGCATCTGCAACGTGCCATCGGCCTCGGCCGCGTCGAGTCCAAACGGCACTTCGCGCAACTCGGTGACCGGATCGGTCGGGTCCGCCGCATGGTCCAGATTGAGCGCCCAGAATCTCGTCTGCGAGTTCGCCAGAATGTCCTCCACGGAAGAAAACTGCACCAGGTGCCGAGGGTGACGGGGGCTGAACGTCAGCGATTTTCCACCACCCACAACGGCGCATCCCAAGCCCAAGGCGACAGCAGCGAATCCGTCCTCCACCTTGACGGGCGCAACCGGATAAAAGTTGCGCGATCGCACCACGCCGGAGAAATCCGGATAGAAACGGTTGCCATGGGTCGCGCCTGCGACCTGCTGGACCAGCACCGCCATTTTTTCTTCTTCCAGACGATACGGTGTGGCGCGCACGTAGGACTTGGCATGCTGGCTGAAGGTGGAGGCGTACACCCGCTTGATCGCCTCCAGAAGCTGCTCCAGCCGCAATTGAATGTCGGCCCGATGGTTCCCCAGCATAAAAGTTTCGTACACGCCGGAGAACGGCTGGTATTGCGAATCCTCCAGCAGGCTGGAAGAGCGGACCGCCAGCGGATAGCGCACCTCCTGCAAGAAGTCCAGGAGCTTATCGATCACGGCGATAGGCAGGGGCGCAGCCAGAAAGCGCTGCACGATCTCCTGGTCGTCGGTGCTGTGAATGGCGAGTTGCAGCAGATCGTTTTCGCGCAGGAAATTGTCGAACAGGTCGGTGGTCAACACCAGCGTAGGCGGTACCGCAATGCGGATGCCGGGAAACCTTCGGGTCACGCTGCGCTGGTGCAGCAGGTGGCGTATGAAAGCCAGGCCGCGCGCCTTGCCGCCCAGCGAGCCGCCGCCGATCTGCAGGAAGAAAGCATCTGCCGGCTGAAACGTTGCGGGATTGAATTCGCCGATGAGCGTCTGGGTTTGCTCGCGGCGATACTCGGCGATGGACGCAATGAGGTCGCGGCGCAGGTGCTCGGTGTCGTCGAAGTCGGAAACTTTGCGTGGCCGCAGCTTTTGGGCCAGGGCGAACTCGGTGCGGGTCATCAGCCAGTGCGAGAAGTGGTTGCGTTGGGCGTGGTGTTCAATGCTTTCGGCCGGGACCCTCGCCAGTTGGGTCTCCAGTTCGTTCAGGTTACTGGCGCGCCCGACCTCGGTTTTGCCGTCGGAGAGGCGGAAGACGAAGTCGCCAAAGCCCGCCTCGTCCACCAGCATGCGCCGCAAATCGCCCAGCAGGGTGGGCGAGCGCTTTTGCAGGAAGCCAAAGCCCTCGTCGAAGGCGCGCGGCATGAACTCGGTGCGGCTGGACTGCAGCACGATAGGCACATCCGGCACGATGCCGCGAATCATGCGCGCCAACTGGAAGCCGGCTTCCGGCGTGAGCGTTTGATTGCGCGGAAACTCCACATCCGACACCACCCCCAGCAGGTAGTCGCGATACTTCATGACCTGCTTCTCCGCGTCCTCGTAATTGGAACAGAGGAGGATCTTGGGCCGGGCCCGCATGCGCACCAGCTTGTGCGCTACATTGAGGCCCTCGCTGAGCAGGCGGCGCGACTGGCTGATGAGCTCGGTGTAAATCACCGGCAGGAAGAGGGAGTAATAGCGGATATCGTCCTCGACCACCAGCATTACGGGAACGCTCATGGCATGAGTGTCATGCAGGACGTTGCGCTTGTCTTCGATGTACTTGACGATCGAGATCAGGATGCGGGCATTGCCTTGCCACAGAAATATGCGTTCGATATCGGTCTGTGGGTTGCGCGCGATAAAGTTCTTGATCTCGCGGTAATCGTAGGCCAGAACGATGACCGGAACATCGAGACCGGCGGCCTTAACTTCGCGCGCCAATTGCGCGGCATCCATGTCGCCGACTTGCAGGTTGGTCACGATCAGGTTGAAGCGCGGCTGGGAGCGCGCCAGCTCCAGCGCTTTGGCTCCGCTCGGAACATGCGTGATGCCGGGGACCTGATGGATGTCCAACTCCAGCGACTCGCCCATCAGCAGCTCGTTGAGGCGCCCGTCCTCACGCAGAATGAAGGAGTCGTACAGGCTGGAGACCAGCAGAATGTCGTTTACGCGGAACGGCATCAGGTTCTCGAAGCTCTCGAATTGGAGCTCCGCGTGAGGGACAGGGTCGGGCGTTGGGCCAGTTGCCATGAGACATTCCCGGGTGGAAGCACCGGACCTTACCTAACGATCCTACTTGCAGTCTAGCTAAGTTTCGAGGGGACCCGTCACCTTCGAATGTGAGAGCGGCACACACCGGAGTCCGAAGCATGCGATCGACAATCAGCTATCAGGGTTTGAGTTCCGCGGTCCAGTTCTGCACCAAGACCAGAGGCTGCGAGCTATCTTGGCCGCTGACAATTGCCACAAAGCGCTGACCATCTCGGGCGACTGCGTAGCGAAAGGGATACTCGCCAACCAAGTTGAGGCGGAACAAGGGGCGCGGCTGACTTATTTCCAAACCTGAACCGGCTTTGTTCACTTTGGCCGACATGATTTGGTCGCCATCGACGAAGAAGAGTTCCTGTCCATCGTGCCGCCATCGTGGTCCGGTGCCTTCGTTGGTTGAAACCTGCCACTTTGCCCCGGTCCACGGGAAGGCAGCCACGTAGACCTGGGTATTACCGCCTTCGTTTGACTGATAGGCCACAAAATGGCCGTCGGGTGAGAACTGGGCTTCCCGTTGGTCGCCGGGACCCGCTATGTAAGGAAACGGTTTCTGGCGTCCGTCGAGTGAGAATACCCATAAGTCGGTTCCCTGGGTACCCGCTCCGAGTGCGCCGCGAGTGTAAATCATCCAGCGGCCATCCGGTGACCAGTCACTCGGCGACTGCTGGACCTCATCACCGGGCGCACTCGCCAATATCTGTTTTGCCTCGCCCGCCCCATTGGATGATTTGCTGAACACCACAGCTTGTTGAAGTCCGCCCTCAGCGACTGCATAGGCGAGCTGGCTGCCGTCGGGAGACCAAACGGGATCGGAGTGGGATTCATTGTCGAAGGTGAAACGGCTCTTGGTGTCGCGGGCCAAATCGTAAACCCAGATGTTCCGATTCACTTGACCAATCGCAAGCGCGAGCTTCTTTTCGTCCGGGGAAAGTCTGACCTGATAGTAGGCATCCCCATCACCGATTTCTTCTACCTGTTTCCCACTACGATCAAACCAGACCAGCTTCATCCCTGTCGTCGCCATGGCCGGCTGATAAAGCAGGAGACCATTTTCCGAAGCGGTCACGATTCCCCGCCACACTTCGCTGTCATTCTGCACACCGTCGGCGAGCACCGTAGAGTCGCCCCTGGTTTGGCCCGAACCCGGATCGAAAGGCTGTGCGCGCAGGACATTGCCGGCAAGATAAAGCAGATATCCGGAAGCGTAGATGGCATTCGATGCCGACGGAAACAGCAATCGATTTTCCTTGCCTTCCAGGGAAGCGAAAAAAACGCCTCCGGTGTTCGAGTTGTTAGGAGTCAAGTGATTGGCTGCAAAATAGAGGAAGTGCTTCCCGTCAGGCAAGAACCATGGCCACCGGTAGGTACTGTATTTTGGTGAATCGAGTTTGAAGACCTCGGTCGGAGTTCCTCCTCCGGCTGACACCTGCCAGATGGACGAGTTGAAGTTGGGGGTGAACACGATGGTCCCCGTGCTGCCCCAACTGCCTCCGCGGCCGGTGATGGCGTCGCAGATCGCCACGGGAATGCCACCGGAAATGTCGAGCCGCTTCAACTTACCGTCGGCGAAGAAGGCCACCGAATGGCTGTCGGGCGACCAGAAAGGGAACCAGCCGTTGTCGGTGCCAAGCAGCGGTCGAATCGAGAGATCGCTCAAGGTCCGAAGATAGAGCTGGGCTTTCCCTTCATTCGTTGCCGAGAAAACGATGTGGAGACCGTCAGGCGAGAGGACAGGCGGTCCCGCTATGTCACCTGCGAAGTTGAAGCGGAGTTTATCTGCGCTTCCGATGCTGGTTCGCACCACCGGCTGCGGCTTTTGGCCGGCAAGATGCGCAAACGCCAGCCCACCCGCCAACAGCGCGCATAAAGTGGCCACCGCCCACACGACGCGCTCGCGCCGTTTGAGATGGCCGGTCCACGACACCGGCGCCTCTTCCTGAGGTCCGCTCGCTTCACTCTCTTCCGCCAGCCACTTCAATTGCAGCTTCACATCTTGAACGGTCTGTATTCGTTCGTCGGGATCTTTTGCCAGGCAAGCCTTTACCAGTCGATCCAGCGCTGGCGGCAACCCAGGCTCGACAGCGGCGATCGGAACAGGATTCCGTTCCAGAACGGCCGCCATTATGCTGGCCATGCTCTTGCCCTCGAACGCCCGCTTGCCCGTAGCCATTTCGTACAACACGCATCCCAGGCTGAAAATGTCGCTGCGGGCATCCGCTTCTTTTCCCTCTACCTGCTCCGGCGACATGTACTGAACGGTACCCACTACTGTTCCTTGCATGGTCAAAGGATGGCTGGCAGGGGTGAAGGAAGTGGCTGTGACGTTCGAGACCGGAGACGCGGCAATCGCCACCGATTTGGCCAGTCCGAAGTCCATCAGCTTCGCCCCGGTCTTCGTCAGCATGATATTGCCGGGCTTCAAGTCGCGATGAATGACTCCACTTCGGTGAGCTCTATCCAATCCCTCACAAATGTCGATTGCGTATTTAAGTAGTTGGCCGAAGGGTAGCGGGCCTTTGTCCAATCTGTTGGCCAGCGTCTGGCCTTGCAAGTACTCCATGACGATGTAGCTAATGCCGTCTTGTGTGCCGACGTCATAGAGAGTGCAAATGTTGGGATGGTTTAGCGATGAAATAGCGCGGGCCTCGCGGTCGAAGCGCTGCTTAGCATCGGAATCCTGAGAGACCTGAGTCGGCAATATCTTGATCGCAACGGTGCGGTCTATTCGTGTGTCGCGCGCCTGATACACCTCGCCCATGCCGCCGGCGCCGAGGGGGGATTGGATGTCATACGGGCCGAGTTTTGTTCCCGTCGCAAGTCCCATTACTGGCGTGAATTATAGTCCCTGCAGCTTTGCCAGAACTCATCCGACGTTTGGTTTGGAGAGATCGGCCGATGAAATCCCAGCGAGTTTTCCCAAAGCGATTGCTATCCGTCCGAGCCTCTTGATGACCTCCAGGCAAAAGACCAGCAATCCAACGACAAAGGCTACTGTGAACAATGTCCCAAACAGGGCCCCGATACTTTCGCTCATGTTCCCCTCCTTAAAAGGATCAAAGGCCGAGTTGTATCACAGAAAAAACGCGGGGTGAATCTCTCCACCCCGCTTGTCACTTAAACGCTGAAACTGAGGACTACACCAGTCCCTGGTCCAGCATGGCACTGGCTACTTTCACTCGGTGGCGCTCATTCCCCCTCCAGTTTATCCACCCTGCAGGATTCAGCGACCCGCAGTGTTGTCACTTATGGCAGTGTCCAGTTTTCGATTAGCAATTTCGGAACGCGTCGGAACTCGCGTGTGTTGTTGGTGACCAGCGTAAGGCCAAGACTGCGAGCATGGGCGGCGATGAACAAATCGTTCGCCCCGATCATCGTCCCGCCCGATTTCAAATGGGCGCGAATCTCCGCATAGTGAGGGGCTGCTTCGTCGGGGAAGTCCAATACCTCCACATACTGCAGCAATGCGTTCAGGGCCGCCTCGTCTTGCTGCCGTCGCGGAGAGACCTCGACGCCGTACAGCAGCTCCGACTTCGTGATCACGGAGATGCACACGTCATTGACGGGAATTTTTCTTAGGCGTTTGAGGAGGGCATTGTTTGAGCGCCTCATGATGTAAGAACAAGTGTCAGTGTCGAGCATGAAGCGCGGCATCAGGGCTCGCGCTCCTGTACCGGCAGTTCTTCCACTTCTTGCATGAACTCTGCGGAGGCGACCGGGCCCTCATCCAGATACGACGACCAGTCCGCCGGCCGAGGCGACAGCACTACATCGCTGCCTTCTTTACGTATGAAAACTTCAGAGGTGCTGAACTGAAAGTCCTTAGGCAGGCGCACGGCTTGGCTGCGGTTATTCAGGAAGACTTTGGCTGTTCGTCGCATGTTTGACCCCTCTCTCGCATTCTCCCATGCGGTCGCGCGGATGGCATATACAATAGTATATGCCATCCGGATTCTTGTGCGCTACCCAAAGAAGCATCGAAGTGGGAAAACCGCCTGGTGTGGCTGCCGCTGTGAAACTCAGCACGGAGCACACCTGCCTGGCTGCTGAATGTGAATGTGCCACAACGTGCAGGTAACGCAGCACATGGCAACTGCGTCCTTTCGCGCCAGCGGTTACGGATGGCCCTTCTTGCAGACAAAAAACGCGGGGTGGATTTCTCCACCCCGCTTGTCACTCAAAGGCTGCGGCTGAGGACTACACCAGTCCCTGGTCCAGCATGGCATTGGCGACTTTCAGGAAGCCGCCGATGTTGGCGCCGTTCACCAGATTGCCCGGGGTGCCGTAGGTTTCGGCAGTCTCGAAGCAGGTCTTGTGGATGGCGATCATGATTTTGTGCAGCCGGTCGTCCACTTCCTCGCGGGTCCAGTTCAGCCGTGCGCTGTTCTGCGACATCTCGAGGCCGGAGGTGGCCACACCGCCCGCGTTCGCCGCCTTGGCCGGCCCGTAGAGGACCTTCGCCTCGAGGAACAGCTTGGTGGCTTCGAGCGTGCTGGGCATGTTCGCGCCTTCGGCAACGACCTTGACCCCGTTGTTGATGAGGTTGGTCGCGTCCTTGGCGTTGATTTCGTTCTGGGTGGCGCTGGGGAAGGCGCAATCAGCCTTGATGTTCCACAGCGGGTTGTAGCCCAGCTTGAGGTCGGTGGGCATGAAGATCGCTTTCTTGAACTGGTCCGTGTACTCACGAATGCGGCCACGTTTGGCGTTCTTCAGTTCCATGATCCAGCTAAGCTTCTCGTGGGTGATGCCGTCGGGGTCGTACACCGCGCCGTCGGAGTCGGAAACCGTGACCGGCTTGGCTCCCAGTTGGAGCAGCTTCTCGATGGTGTACTGAGAAACGTTGCCGCTGCCCGAGACCAGGCAGAGCTTGCCCTCGAGCGTTTCCTTGCGGGTCTTCAGCATCTCCTCCGCGAAGTACACGCAGCCGTAGCCGGTGGCTTCGGGACGAATCAACGAACCGCCCCAGTTCAGGCCCTTGCCAGTCAGCACCCCGGTGAATTCATTGCGGATGCGTTTGTACTGGCCGAACATGAAACCGATCTCGCGTCCGCCCACGCCGATGTCGCCGGCCGGAACGTCGGTGTCCGGTCCAATGTGGCGGCAGAGTTCGGTCATGAAGCTCTGGCAGAAGCGCATGACTTCGTTGTCACTCTTGCCCTTGGGATCGAAATCGGACCCGCCCTTGCCGCCGCCCATGGGCAGCGTGGTCAGCGAGTTCTTGAAGACCTGCTCGAAAGCCAGGAACTTCAGGATGCCGAGATTGACCGAGGGATGGAAGCGCAGCCCGCCCTTGTAGGGGCCGATGGCGCTGTTCATCTCGATGCGGAAGCCGCGATTGACCTGGACATTGCCCTGGTCGTCGAACCACGGCACGCGGAACATGATGAGGCGCTCGGGTTCTGTGATGCGCTCAAGGATGCGCGCCGAGATGTATTCCGGGTGGCGCTCCAGCACGAGGCGCAGAGAATCGAGTACTTCCTGGACTGCCTGATGAAATTCAGGCTCGGCTGGGTTCTTCGTCTTCACCAGCGTCATAACATCGTTGATGTAGTTGCCCGGAGTTTTGATTCCAGGCTGGGATGTAGTTACGAGACTCATAGAGGTCCTCCTCGAACCTTGTAGCTTATTTCTGTGGCCGATAATAAGAACTGGAATCGCTCGTTATTCGACTGGAATCGAACGACTAGTTTGAGGCCTGTTCTATTTCAACCCAAGCGGGGCAGCCCCGCCGTGACCGCTATCACCGGGACAGGTGACGGGGCCCGCAATATGGTATCGCTTCTGGCACCCCGCGCGGGCTGGAAATAGCCGCAACCAACCAGACAACGGTCAAAAACAGTCCACAGATAGCCACAGATCGACATTCCGCTCGCCTGCAAGAGTAAGGTTCCCCGAAAACCCCCGGGGTGGTTGCCTGCTCAGAGCCCTGGACGGCCATGATGTCGGGATAGTATCTTTGAGCCATGCAATGAGAGGGCATTTATGCTTCATTCTCATTGTGCAGAACGTCAAGCTTGTTGAACGGAGATGCCATGATGAAGAGCCGAATTCTTGCCCTGGTTGTCCTCAGTTGTCTAGCTTGCGTTACAGCCGTTGCGCAAAAAACCAACATCGATTGGGACCGTCAAGCGAACTTTTCCCAATACCATACCTACGCCTGGGAGAAGAGTCCTCACCCGGCGAGTGGCCTGTGGGACCAGCGCATCACCGACGCGGTTGACAAGCAACTGCAGGCGAAGGGGTTGCAAAAAGTCGATGCCAATTCCAATCCCGATGTTTGGGTGACGTACAGCAAGAGTATCAAGGACCAGAAGACGCTGGTGGGAACCGGATATGGCTACGGGCCGGGCTGGTATTGGGGTCCTTGGGGCGGCGGTGGACCAGTCACGTACAACACTTATGTGACCAGGGAGGCTACGCTGGTGGTCGAGCTGGCAGACGCGAAAAATAAGCAAGATCTCTGGCGCGGCTCGGCTACTGACACGGTTACCGACAATTCCAATAAAAATATAAACAACCTCGACAAAGCGGTCGCCAAGCTGTTCAAGGGATACCCGCCCAAAGCGAAATAGAATCGCGGGAGATAGACCCTGCGTCCAGGCGATCACGTTGACGATTAGTGCAGCGCCACGCGTTTGCGACGTACGGCGTTGAGGCTACCGGAAACGTGTTCGCCGTGGCCGACGCCATGGGCCATGGGGACCTGAAGACAAGGCGGATCTACCAGCATCCTGAATTGGGCGTGATTCGGGATGCTATAGATCAGCGTAAATAACCCGAGGGTGATGTGAGAGTCCCCACAAGATTCCCCAACAATCAAAAACAATGCCCACCAGTCACGGGGGCAGTTGGTGAAAACAAGAGAAGTTGCTGGAGCCGACGATCGGACTTGAACCGATGACCTGTCGATTACGAATCGACTGCTCTACCAACTGAGCTACGTCGGCTGTACCTCGATTGTAACTGCCGGTAACCAGAACGGTAAAGGGATGCAAGCCCCGGTTTTCCACTGCTTTGCGCTGTTTTCCACTTGCGCCAGCGGTTACTTCCACCGATAATCGTAGCAAGCCCTGCGGTATTTCTGGCGGGGCCTACATGAACCACTTCTGTCGAGCGGACGTCCTGCGCATCCTGCACATCTCGGCCAACCAACTGGCTGGCTGGCAGAAAGCAGGGCTCGTCTCCATTTCCGAAACCTTTACCTTCTTCGATCTGCTTCAGCTTACGAAAGTGCGCGACCTGCGCGCCAAACGAGTGCGTCCGGCAGCCATCCGCGAATCCCTGCAGGCCATGCAGAAGCAGGTGGCTGGCATGGAGAACCCGTTCCTCGAGGCTAGCGCCTTCAGCGTTGGCTCGCGCGTGGCCTACCGCCATCAGGGGCACTCGGTCGAACCCATTGCCGGCCAGTTCGTCATGGACTTTGCGCACACCGGAATGGTGGTGTCCTCGGTTAAAGTGCGGCCCATCGCCAAGTTCGATACTGCGGGCGACCTGTTCGCGCGGGGTGTGACCCTGGAAGAACATCCCAGCACCCACGACGAAGCCATCCAGACCTATCTGCAGGTGATTGAGGTTGAACCCGACCACGCTCCGGCCCACATCAATCTGGGCACGCTGTATTACAATCGCCGGGATTTTGTCTCGGCCGAAAAGCATTACCGCCTGGCCGTCGAAGCCGATCCGTGTTATGCGCTGGCTTACTTCGATCTGGGCAACGTTCTGGACGAGACCGGCCGCATCGCCGAGGCGGTTGCCGCCTACACCACCGCGATTCGACTGGCTCCCACCTACGCCGATGCGCATTACAACCTGGCGCTCGCCTACGAACGCCTGCTGCAGCCACGCCAGGCGCTTCCCCACTGGCAGACTTACCTGAAGCTGGATGCCGCCGGCCCGTGGGCGGTGCATGCCCGCAACCAGGTCGCTCGCATTCTCCAAGCCGACAAGCTGAAGGTTGTGTACAGCCGCGAGAAGTAACGCCGGCCGGTTATGGCACTGCATTGCTGACTGACCTTCACGAAAATCACAAGAATCATTCGTTCCGACATTCCCTCCTTGACGCGGACGGCGCGGAAAGGATTAACTATGGAGCAACATGGCGCTGTGTGGGAAGCGTCGCAAAGCTCGTGACTGACAAGCTGATAGCCTCCGATGCATTCGAGCGGTTACGACAGATGACAGCTTCCCGGCCGGCGGAGTTGGTGGAGATTTGCCGCGAATTTTTGACTGAGGCCGGTAAAACACTTGCACAGTTGCGCAATGCATTTACACTGAAACAGGCCGAGGAGCTGCGCAACCGGGCCCACTATTTGAAGGGCAGCAGCCTGATCGTGGGCGCCGTCAGCGTGACGCAATGTTGCGCCAGCCTGGAAGCGATGGGGAAAACCGGCGATTGGAGTGAAGCGGAAGCAATGCTCGATCAGCTTTCCGTCGCGCTCCAGGCGGTGGAGCGGGAATACGTGAAGATACTCGGTGCGGGCGTGCTTCCGGGCAAGTGACCGGACGCCTAGGCGATCATCGGCAAACCCTATGACTATGGCAAAGGTGGCGGTAACTCCCATCAAGGTCCTGATTGCCGACGACCATCCGGTGGTACGCATCGGTCTGCGCAACATGCTGCAGGCCGACAACCAGATGCGGATCGTGGCAGAAGCCAAGGATGGCGCCGAGGCGCTCAACATGGTGCGCACCCTCCGGCCCGACATTCTGCTACTGGACTTGGCCATGCCCAGGATGCCGGGCATGGACGCGTTACGCGAGCTCACCAGCGAGAGCACCACCACGCGCACCATCGTCTTGACCGGACTGGTGGACAAGCGGCAGATCCTGGAGGCGCTGCAACTGGGCGCCCGCGGTGTGGTGTTGAAAGACGCCGTCGTGGAACATCTTTCGGCCTGCATTCGCGCCGTCATGCAGGGCCAGTACTGGCTGGACGGACGTCCGGTGCAGAACCTGGTGCAGGTGCTGCACGATCTGGCGGCGCAGACCGCCCCGCCGTCGCGCAAGACCTTCGGTCTCACCGGCCGCGAACTCGAGGTCGTCACGTTGATTACCGAGGGTTCCACCAACAAGCACATTGCGGTGACTTTCGGTATCAGCGAAGAAACCGTGAAGCGCCACCTGACCAACATCTTCAACAAGCTGGGAGTGGGGAACCGCCTGGAGCTGGCGCTGTTTGCGCTGAACCATAATCTGCTGCCGCCCACGTCCACGACGGATGTGTCGAGATAGCTGGACGGTTGCATAGTTGTGCAACATCGCAATCCAAACGAGCTTCGCCCTGCCGGGTGAATGTCCATCGCACTCAAACCGCTCTCTAGTCCCACTTTCGGACCCGTTACTCTTCTGCTTCTCTGCACTACAAAGGTACTTCCCCAGTTGTCCGGGGGCGGCTAGGGTTAGAGCAGAGACTTGTATGGACAACGGCTACAAGTGGGGGCTGGAACTGAGTTCCGTGCCTCTGGGGGAAGCGGTGCTATGCGCCGACTGCGAGATCATTAGCAACAGCGCGGGCGACGCCTGCGAGATTTGCGGCAGCCGCTCCCTGCTGAGCCTGGGACGCCTGCTCGGCGGCTGCATTGAGGGCGATCGCGCCGCGCTGGTGGACGGTGACCGCAATCCTGTTCACAACGGATTCACCGTACTGGTGAACCCCGGCGCCACCGAAGTCCTGCACCAGCGCCGAAGAAAATTCAGGGGCTAGGGATTAGTGGTGAGCGGCTAGTGGTGGTGGTGCTCGAGTCTGCCTCTTCTAGCAGCGAACCCCCATCAAGCGATCGTCCGCCGAAATTATCATCCGCCGGGCCGCGAATCACATCACACACGAGTGACGATTTCTTTTCTGTGAGGTCTCATGGAACACGACAAACTCCTGCGTCAACAACTTGCCAAGACGATCGACTGGAATGAAGCCCATGCCGACTTGAGCGCGGCGGTGAAGGACTTCCCCGCCAAGCTGCGCGGTCAGGTACCTGCGGGAATGCCGTATTCGGCGTGGCAACTGCTCGAACACATGCGCCTGGCGTTGTGGGACATCCTGGAGTTCAGCCGCGACGCCAAACACAAGTCGCCAAAATGGCCCGAGGGCTACTGGCCGAAGAGCGCGGCGCCGCCCAGCGGCAAAGCGTGGGACGAGAGCGTGAAGGCCATCCTGAAATTGCAGGAGGAGTTCCGCAAGCTGGTCAACGACCCCGCGCAGGATCTGTTCAAGCCGTTCCCTCATGGCGACGGCCAGACGCTGTTGCGCGAGGTGCTGCTGGCCGCCGACCATGGCGCCTATCACCTGGGACAGTTGGTGGTGGTGCGCAGGGCATTGGGAGCGTGGCCGGGATAGGCTAAGGCGTCTCTGCCTCCGAAATACGTTGGAGAGAGGTTTGGCTGATAGCTGACGGCTGAAAGCTGAGAGCTAGATCAACGACAGCGCGTCCACATCCACCACCACATTGTTGCGGGGAATTTTCTGCGTGTCCGCGTAGGCGAGCATGGAACGCAACGCGGCATTCATGCGTTCGCGGCTAGCCGACTTCAACAGGAAATGATAGCGGTACTCGGTTTTGAGCCGCACGATCACCGCGGCGGCGGGGCCCATGACCCGTATGCCTGCCAGCCGGCTCGCTTCGAACCATTTGCCCAGGATGCCCGACCAGGCCAGCGCCTCGTCGAGTTTGCTGCTGCGCACCAGCACGTTGCTGACGGCGTTAAACGGCGGGTAATGCATCCAGCTGCGGAAGCGTATTTCTTTTTCGTAGAAGCCATGGTAATCGTGCGCGGCGGCGAACTGGATGGCGTAGTGGTCGGGAAAAAATGTTTGCAGCACAACTTTGCCGGGAGTGTCGCCTCGCCCGGCGCGTCCCGCAACCTGAGTCAGCAACTGGAAGGTGCGCTCGGCGGCACGGAAGTCGGGAAAGCTGAGCGCGGCGTCGGAGCCGACGACGCCCACCAGCGTGACGTTGGCGACGTCGTGTCCCTTGGCGATCATCTGCGTGCCCACCAGCAGATCGATTTCGCCCGCCTGCAACGCGCTTAACATGCGCTCGAAATCGTCGCGGCCGTGGACGGTGTCGCGGTCCAGCCGCGCAATGCGCGCCTGCGGAAACATGCCGTGCAGGATGTGCTCCAGCTTCTCCGATCCCGTGCCCAGATACTGCACATATTCGCTGCCGCATTTGGGGCAGGTGCGGGGCGCGGGCCGCGTGTAGCCGCAGTAATGGCACATCAGGCGGTGTTCGCGCTTGTGGTACGTCATGGAGATGGCGCAGTTCTTGCACTGCACGCTCTCGCCACACTCCCGGCAGAGGACGAAGGCGGAGTAGCCGCGCCGGTTCAGCAGCACCATCACCTGCTCGTGGCGCGCCAGGCGCTCGCCAATCTCTTCCACCAGCTTGCGCGAGAGCGGTTCGTCTTTGCGGGTGCGCTGGAACTCCTCGCGCATGTCGAGGATTTGGACCTCGGGCAGCGGCCGCTTCTCGATGCGCTCGGGCAACTCCAGCAGCCGGTACTTGCCATTGACGGCGTTGTAGTAGGTCTCCAGCGACGGAGTGGCCGAACCCAGCACCACGGCCGCATTGCACATTTTGGCGCGCATCACCGCCACGTCGCGGGCGTGGTAGCGCGGCATTTCCTCCTGCTTGTAGGAGTGGTCGTGCTCCTCATCCACCACGATGAGCGCCAGGTCGGGCACCGGCGCAAAGATGGCGGAACGCGTACCTACCACAATGTGGGACTCGCCGTTGCGGATGTGCTTCCACTGCTCGGCCCGTTCGTCGTCGCTGAGCCCGGAATGGAGGATCGCGACCTCGTCCCCGAAGATCTGGTGCAGGTCGGCGGCGACCGCAGGGGTGAGGCCGATTTCCGGGACCAGCAAAATGGCGGAGCGTCCTTTGGCCAGCACCGCCTGCATCGCCGACAGATACACGGCGGTCTTGCCCGAGCCGGTGATGCCATGCAGCAGCATGGGCAGGAACTGGCGCTCCTCGGTGGCGGTGATGATGGTGTTGAGCGCGGCTTTCTGCGCGGGCGTAAACAGGAACTCCAGCTTGCGCGGCTTCATCCCCGACATGCGAAAGGCGGCAGCCTCCTGGCTGAGCGCGACGATCCCACGTTTCACCAGGGTTTGCAGCGTGGTCCTTGGGACGACCAACTCACGAATCGCTGCGACTGGAGCGCGCTGGTTCTCCTGGCTGTGCAGGTAGGCCACGATCTTCTGCTGGTTGGCGTTGAGCTTGCCGGTCACGTCCTTCAACGAGGCGATCTGCACGGTGCGGCTGGCATCGCGGACGTCGCTGAGGTCGTCGCGAGCGATCCACTTCTTGCGCAGCAAAGCTTGCAGCAAAGTGCGCGACACTCCGGTTGCCGAACGCAGAGCGGCTTCGCGCACCACTTCGCCATCGGCGAGCCGGTTTAGCACCGCATATTCCAGCATCTGATGCTCTGGCTCTTTGTGCGACCGCAACGAAGATCCGATGGTGGATGCAGCATGAAGTGCAGCAATTCCTTTGTCAGTAATGTGGTAGCCGACGACGCGCCGGAACTCCGCCGACAGCGGCAGCATGGTGCGAAACACTTCGCCAATGGGCGCAATGTAGTACTGCGCGATCCAGCGGCCCAGTTGCATGAGTTCAGGCGTAAGCGCGGGCGCTGAGTCGAGGACCTGGCTCACGCGCCGGGTTTGGAATTTCGGCTCGCGATCGTGAAGGTCGGTGACGATGCCGCACATGCGCTTCTCGCGAAACGGCACAATGACGCGCCCGCCGACGCAGGGCTCGATGTCGGCGATGCGATAGGTGAAGACGGCGTCGAGCGGGACCGGCACGGCCACATCGCAGAATTGCGGCATGAGCTTAGAACGCCCTCCGCACGCGAGACTGGGTGGTGCAGACCTTTTGGCCTATATCAAAGGGCGTGCCACAGAGGTAAGGCTTTAGCTGCTGAGGTGATTGGTTCATCAAGTCTGCAGTGCATGGTTTGTTGGGCTACGGTCTCATTGAGCTGCTTCATCCTTCGCAAACAAAGAGACTGGGACGCTCAATACTAAAGCGAAACCGACCACCTCCAGCATCACGAGGCCAAACAGGGAAAAGATATTTAGATCATTAAGGAATCCTCGGAAGTGAGCGGCAAGGATACAATGTGCAATCGTTGCTAAGAGAATGGTTGTCCAGAACCACCAATACTTCCAGAATCGCCGGAAGATCCCGATAAAACCTCCGAGAAGCACCGCGGATGTGAGGACAACTCTGCCCCAGCTGGGATAGAAATGATTGGCGATGATCGCAGCAACGACACTGGGAACAACCACGGCCCACGTCAATCCGGAGCTCGATTTTGAGGAATCGCGGTTCTTAGTCATCCTTTTGTTGGCTATTCTTGGTCGGCAAGTCCAGGCAGCGCATGACCATCTGCAAATCCTTCCAGGCTTCTTTCTTCTGCCGCGGGTCGCGCAACAGAAATGCCGGATGGTAGGTGACCGCCAGCTTGCATTGCAACGGTCCATCGGACTCGCCGGCGATGCCGGGCGGCGAATAATCGTAGAACCGTCCGCGCAGCGACGCCATGGAGTCGTTGACGCTGAGCAGGTTCTTGGCCGCCGTCGCGCCCAGCGCCACGATGACCTTTGGCCGGACGACACCAATCTGCCGCATCAGAAACGGCGAGCAGGTTTCACACTCATCGCGTTCGGGGGTGCGATTGCCCGGCGGGCGGCACTTCACGATGTTGGCGATGTACACCTGCTCGCGCTTCAGGCCCATGGCGGCAATCATGTTGTTGAGCAGTTGGCCGGCGCGTCCAACGAACGGCAGCCCTTGCGCGTCTTCGTCCGCGCCCGGCCCTTCGCCGATGAACATCAGCTCGGCATGGGGATCGCCAGTGCCGAAGACAATCTGCTTGCGCCCCAGCTTCGCCAGCTTGCAGCGCTGGCAGGCGGGTCCGATGTCGTCGGCGATGACTTGCAGCAGCGCGGCGCGATCGAGGCTGGTGTCGGAGGTGGCGACAAAAGCAGATTCGTCCACAGCTTCGAGTGCGGCCTCGACTGTGGCGGCTTCTTCGGGGGTGATCTCGAGCAGCTCTCTCACAGGACTAGCGCCCCGGCGATATAGCGGGCCAACCCCCAACTCGCGATAGAAGTTGAGGCGCTCGCGCAGTGCGGATTTGGTGTTGGCGTCGAGAGTCATGGGATGGAGTTGATGGTGCGATTCTACGGCAGTCGGGGACATGCCGCAAAAAGTGGGAAAAGCAGCCTAAGCATTTCTTGCGGCGATAGGGGTCCTTCGACTCCTCGCTACGCTCGTCGCTCAGGATGACAAACATGAAAACTCGTCGGTCGGGATCACAACAATAAAAGGAGGGGATGCAAGCCTAAAGATCCGCGCTACTCGTTGACGCCGGCACGGGTGCGACCTGCTGCTGGCGGATGCGGATCGCGGCCTCCAGAATTTTCTGCGCGATGTCCAGTTTGCCGGCCTCAGGCACGGCGATGATGTCTGTCGGAGTAATGATTGTCACTTCGTTGCGGTCGCTGTCGAAGCCGATACCGGCGCGAGCAACGTCGTTCGCCACGATGGCGTCAACCCGTTTCCTGGCCAGCTTGCTGCGCGCGTTATCCAGCAGGTCCCCGGTTTCGGCGGCGAAGCCGATCAGTATCGGAGAGCGCTTGCCGGTAGCGTGCCGCAGACTGCCAAGGTCCGCGAGAATGTCCGGATTAGGTTCGAGTTGCAGCTCCAACGCAGCTTTGCGCTTGATCTTTTCCGGCGAAACATTCTTGACGTGATAGTCGGCGACCGCAGCGGCCATGATGATGAAGCTGGCCTGTTCCCAACGATCAAGCACCGCTGTGCGCATTTGCTGCGCGGTCTCAACGAAGAGTGTCTCTGCCGCCGCGGGCGGTTGCAGTGCAGTCGGCCCGCTCACCAGGACGACCTTCGCTCCCCGCCGCAGTGCGGCTTCGGCGAGTGCATATCCCATCCTGCCGCTAGAACGATTGCTGAGATAACGCACCGGATCAATCGGCTCGTGCGTGGGTCCGGCGGTGATGAGCACAGTCTCACCCACCAGGTCTTGTGCGACGCCGAGACGCTGCAACGTGGCCGCGACGATTTGCTCCGGCTCCGCCAGACGTCCGGCGCCGATCATCCCGCAGGCCAGATAACCACTGTCTGGCTCGACGATGGTTACACCACGGCGGCGCAGGATTTCCAGATTCGCCTGCGTGGCCGGATGCTCCCACATGTTGACGTTCATGGCAGGCGCGACGATGACCGGCGCCGTGGTCGCCAGATAGAGCGTGCTGAGGAAATCGTTGGCGATGCCCTGCGCGAACTTGGCGATGGTGTCGGCGGTAGCGGGAGCGACCAGGAGCGCGTCGATAGATTGCGCAACCGAGATGTGTTCGACCGCGGAGTCGAGATTGGGCTGCTCGGCCGCCGAGCCGAACATGCCGGTAATGACCTTCTCGCCGGACAGCGCGGCAA
Source organism: Candidatus Korobacteraceae bacterium (assembly GCA_049520555.1). Lineage (GTDB taxonomy): Bacteria > Acidobacteriota > Terriglobia > Terriglobales > Acidobacteriaceae > Bog-257. Next base: position 24,781 of record JBEKPR010000011.1, on the reverse strand, counting down.
AGGTGAGCGGGCGAACGAACTCCTGCGCCGCGGCCGTCATGATGACCTGCACGCGCACGCCGCGGTCCTGCAACAGGCGAACGATTTCGGCGGCCTTATAGGCTGCGATGCCGCCGCTCACACCGAGTGCGATTTTCATGTGTGTTTGAATCGGCCCCTAGTCGTCGCCGTCGCCAGCGGCGGAATGATCCAGAACCTCGGCGGCCGACTCCACCGGAGTTTTTACAACCGGCGGAATCTCCCATTTCACTTTGCCGGCCTGGAGCTCTTCCTCAGCGATGCGGCAGGGCTTGCGTGAGTGCGACTCGACTACGGGGCGGGCGCCATTCTGCAACTGCCGCGCGCGGCGCGCAGCCACCAGGACGTAGCGATAATTGCTGTCGAACCCTTCAACCAGTTTCATAGGTCACTCCGTGACGATGGGTAAGCGGGAAAGATCGAACGTTGCCAGGATGGCTTGGACCTGGTCGAGCATCTGCGTGCGCAGGGCGCCATGAGCAATGCCCAGCACGGCTTCGTCCTTTGCCGTCACAGCCGCAGCCGAACGCTTCAGTCGCGCGGCTTCCACGATCGACTTGAGAACGTCGATCGACTGCTCCAGCCGATCATTGATCAAAATATAGTCGTACTGGGAGAAATTCTCAATTTCGCGGGACGCGGTCTGCAGGCGGCGCTGGATAATTTCTTCCGTATTGAAGGGGCGCGCGCTATCCCCCAGCAGCTTGCGTTGCAGATCGTCGTCGGCCTCGGCGCGGCGGCGCAAGCGCCGTTCCAGCTCTTCGCGCGAGGGCGGCAGGATGAAGACGCTCACCGCTTCCGGCACCTTCTGCTTCACCTGGGCGGCGCCCTGCACGTCAATGTCGAGCAGCAAGTCGTGACCGCGCGCCGTAGCTTCGCGCAGAAAGCGCTTCGCCGTTCCATAGTAGTTGCCGAAGACCTCGGCGTACTCCAGGAATTCGTCCTCGGCGAGCATGCGTTCGAACTCTTCGCGGGAGACGAAGAAATATTCGCGCCCCGACTGCTCGCTGCCGCGCGGCGGCCGGGTGGTGTAGCTGATGGAGAATTCGAGGTTGGGGACCACGCGGCGGACCTCGTTGGTGAGCGTGGATTTCCCCGAGCCCGAGGGCGCCGAGATGATGAAGATGTTGCCGCCGCTCATTCTAGGTTCTGCACCTGTTCGCGCGCCTTTTCGATCTCCGACTTCATGGCCAATCCCAGGCCGGTGATGCGCAGCGCTTCCCCAGCCACGCCCGTGGTCTTCGACATCAGGGTGTTGGCTTCGCGGTTCATCTCCTGCAGCAGGAAGTCGAGCTTCTTTCCCACCTCGCCGCCGGCATCCAGCAGCCCCAGGAAATGCTGGATGTGATTTTTCATGCGCACGATCTCTTCCTGAATATCGCTGCGCTCGGCGAGCATGGCCGCCTCCTGCAGGATGCGGTCCGGATCGGCGTGCGCGCCGAGCAACTCCTGCATGCGCCCATGCACCTTCTCATGGTAGGCCTTCAGCACCTTGCCGCGCAGTTGGTCCACTTCATGGGTGGCCGAAGACAGATGCGTCATGCGCTCGCGCAACTCTATGGCCGCGCCCCGGCCCTCCTCCTCGCGCATGACATTCAGCCGCTCGATACATTGCTCCAGCGCCGTGGTTACCTGCTTCTCCATCGCGGCCATGGCATCGCCACTTTCGGCGGCATTCAACGCGCCCGGTATTTTAAGCACCGCGTTCAGGTCGGGCTCGGCGCTCACGCCGAACTCTTCGGCAACTTCGCGGAAGGTACGCAGGTAGCCGCCGACCAGGTCGCGGTTCACGGAAAACGCGACCCCGCCGCTGCGCTCCAGGCTGAGGGTCACTTCGATGTGACCACGGTGCAGGCGCTCCTTCAGCACCCGGCGGACCTTCATCTCGATGGGGTCCATTTCGGCAGGAAGACGCAGATGCAGATCGAGAAAGCGATGGTTCACCGCCTTCAGGCTGAGGGTGAAGGCGAGCTGGTCGTCCGCATTCATCTTCACTTGCGAGTAGCCGGTCATGGAGCGGATGTTCATAGTGGCGCTCACTCCGCCCCGGTGGCGGTCTCAACATCGACGAACTGCAAATCATACAACCGGCGGTAGGTGCCGGGGTGGTCCAGAAGACACTCGTGCGTGCCTTCGTCGGTGATCATTCCATTTTCCAGCACCAGAATGCGATCGGCGCGGCGCACCGTGGACAGCCGGTGCGCGATGACAAACACGGTGCGGCCGGTAATCAGATTTTGCAGCGCCACTTGCACCAGCGACTCGCTCTCGGTGTCGAGCGCGGAAGTAGCTTCGTCGAGAATCAGGATAGGCGCGTTCTTCAGGATGGCGCGCGCAATCGAAATGCGCTGCCGTTCGCCACCGCTCAGGCGCAGGCCGCGTTCGCCAATCACCGAGTCATAGCCCTCAGGCAGGGCCATGATGAAGTCGTGGGCCAACGCCGCGCGCGCCGCTTCTTCGACCGTTTCTGCGGAAACTTCCGGCTGGCCATAGGCGATATTGTTGCGCACCGTATCGTTGAACAGGATGGTGTCCTGGGTGACGATGGCGATTTGCGAGCGCAGGGAAGCGATGGTCAGGTCGCGCACGTCGCGGCCGTCGATAAGCAGCCGCCCGCGAGTGACATCGAAGAAACGCGGCAGCAGATGCACCAGGGTGGTCTTGCCGGAACCGCTGGAGCCGACCACCGCCACCAGCTCTCCCGGCGACACTTCGAGGTTGATGTCGTGCAGCACATCACGATCGTCGTTTAGCTGCCCATAACTGAAGTAAACATGCTCGAAACGGATGCCCTCGTGGAACGGCGCGAGCTTCTGCGCGCCTGGTTTCTCGCGCACATCGTCACGCGCGTCAAGGAACTCGAAGATCGCCGAGGAGGCGCCCAGCGCCTGCTGAAAGTTGTTGTTGAAGATGCCAAACTTGCGCACCGGCTCGTACAACTTGAACACCGCGATGATGAACGCCAGGAAGACGCCTTCGGTGAAAAAGCCGTGTTTAATGTACTCGCGGCCAAGCAGGATCAGCAGGGCGATGGCGACGGCGCCGAAGATGTCCATCATCGGCGAACTCAGCGCGTAGGCGCTCACCGAGCGCAGGTTGGCTTTGAACAGCCGCCGCGCTGCGTCGCGGAAGCGGCGCGTCTCCCAGGCTTCCATCGAAAAGGCCTTCACGATGCGCACGCCGGTGATGGTTTCCTGCAGGATGTTCTGGATCTCGGCCAGCTTGTCCTGGCCGCGGCGGGTCGTGGTGCGCACGCGCTGGCCAATCCTTCGGGCCGCCATGACCACCACCGGCACGAAGATGATGAGCACCCAGGTCAGCCGTCCGCCCAGCAGGACCACCACGCAGGCGGTGAACAGGAAGGTGAAAAACTGCTGGAGAAATTCCGCCAGCACCGACGAGAGCGCAAACTGCACGCGCTCGATGTCGTTCACAATCGCCGACAGCAGCGTGCCGGTGGAATATTTCTGGAAGAACGCCACCGAGCGGCGCAGCGTGGCCGAGTAGAGTTCGTTGCGCAGGTCGGTGACCATGCCGTAGCCGGCGTAGTTCGCCAGGTAGCTTCCGCCGTAGTCGAAGATGCCCTTCAGTACGGTGGAGGCGACCAGCGCAAAGGCGACCATCGTCCACACGTTGTGAAAGTGTTCGGGAACGAACCAGTTCAACTCGATGGGCTTGCCGGTGATCGGCATTTTGAACAAGGGCAGAACGTGCGATTGGGAGGAAGGATTCAGGACGCGATCGAAGATGGGCCCGATCAGCAGCAGGCGGAAGGCGTCGAGCAATCCGACCAGGGCCATCGACACCACCGCCGCCAGCATTTGGAACCAATACGGTTTGAAGTAGCGAAGAAGGCGGCTCAGTTGACGCATAGTTCCCGCAGGTTCGTTGCTGACTTAGGCTGACTTAGGCTGCGCGAAGAAACAGGCCTTGGGGAATCCGGGATGCAACACTGATTCTACTGTAGTCAGTAGTCAGTAGCCAGTAGTCAGTTGCCAGTGCGCAGTGTATCTGTCCTCATCACCGCGAGGATGCGGTCGAGCTCCTCCAGAGAGGAGTACTCGATCACGATCTTGCCTTTGCGGTTGCGGTAAGTGACGGTGACGGGCACGCCCAGCCTCCGTTGCAACTGCTGCCCGCCCTCTCTGAGGTTTGGGTACACCAGGTGGATCCTCTCGGCCCTCCTCCGAGCGTGGACCAGATTAGCAACTGCCTTCTCGGTCTGGCGCACCGATAGCGAACGTGTGGCAATGCGCTGGGCCAGGTTCTCGATGTCTGCCGGCGAATCCAGCGCCATCAGCGCCTTAGCGTGGCCAAAGCTGAGCCGGCCCCGGTCGAGCATGGCCCGCACGCTAGGCGGCAGCGTCAGCAGCCGCAGGAAGTTGGCCACCGAGGCGCGCGGCTTGCCGGTGCGCTCCGCCATCTGCTCCTGCGTGAGGGCGAACTCGCGCGCCAACCGCTGGTAGCTGCGGGCTTGCTCCATGCAGGTCAGCTCCAGCCGCTGCAGGTTCTCGATGATGGTCATCTCCAGGGCCTGCTGGTTGGAAACCGGGCGCACTATGGCGGCAATGGTCTGATGGCGGAGCTGGCGCACCGCCTCCCAGCGGCGCTCGCCAGCCATGACCTGATAGCGTCCGCCCTCTACCGGACGCACCACGATGGGCTGCAACAGGCCCACCGCCTGGATGGAAGCCGCCAGGTCGTCGAGCCCGCCGAACGACACGCTGCGCGTCTGATAAGGATTGCGGTCGAGGCTGTTGAGCGGGATGTGCTGGATCGACTCGCCGGGGAGAAGGTCCGGCGCTGGGGTGGACGCCGGGGAAGCGGCCGGAGCCGGGGCCGGAGGCGCTTGCCGCGACGCAAGCAGGGTCTCCAGGCCGCGACCAGGAACTTTGCGCTGGTGTGACATGGGACTACGAAGCAACTATCAAGGAGCGGGTGGCAATTAGCAACTGGCAATTAGCAATGAGCAACTAGCAACTAGCAATTAGCAATTAGCAATTAGCAATTGGCTCATACACCTACGCTGGTTAGAGAGTAGGTGATGGGTGAGGAAAATCCCCACTCAAGCAAAACCGGCTTGGGGGGCACCCGGCAAACCGGCGGGAGTGTTTCCCGATGAAAAATCGTTTAACGGTGTCGCGAACAGGTCAGACGGATGTATTATGGTGCGCTTTCCGAGATCAAAAAGGAAATTCCGGTTAACCAGGAGAATATCCAATGAAACACAACGTCATGTTAAGCATCACGTCTCTGCTCTCGATCCTCCTCGTGACGCTTCACCTGACCAGCGATACCGTGCACGCTAAGGTCGGGACGCCCGAGGCGGGGGGCTCAACCCTGGTTGCGGTGCCCATCCTGGTCATCTGGTTGTACGGAACGTTGGTGCTCTCCGAACGGCGATCGGGGCACATCATCATGCTGGTCGGGTCGCTGCTTGCGCTTCTCATGCCTGTCGCCCACGTGATGGGAGCGGGAGGCGTTTTTCGCGGCGCGATCGCCAGGTCCAGCCCAGCCTTCTTGTTCGTCTGGACGCTGCACGCGCTGGGCGTGACTGGGATGTTCTCTCTCATCCTCTCGGCGCGCGTACTGTGGAGCCCGCAATGGGGCCAGTCCCGGTAGTCCAACAACCCGAACCATGGAACGCCCGTGGCACGGCGCGGGTGATGGGCGCGCGGCAATTAGCAACTAGCAATTAGCAATTAGCAACTAGCGTTACCCGGCGGTGACGCGCTCTTTCGCCCCGCAAGCGGTACTGGAGCGCTGGCGGTTCGATCATGAGATGCATCAGGTGAAGTGGGTGATTGGCTCCCACCCTGTCGCCAAACGAGGGCGACAAGGGTGGGGCACCCCAAGTAAAGACTCACGCCGAAAGGCTGGGCCACCCGCCATCATTCGCCTCCTGAATTACCGCTGCTGACAACACAGCAACTTCTAACTTTGGCAGGGCTTTGACGATCTTCATCGTTCCCAGGCTGACGGTGATGACCTAGCCGATGAGGCGCACGATGTATTCCGGATCGTCGGCGCGATTGGGATCGTTTGTGATGCCACTGCGCTTGTCGGTCGAGACCTGATATTGGTCGATGACCCACTCCAGCGCGGAGCGGTTCGCGGCATAAGTCGAGGGTCCTTTAATCGCTGCGCTCTCGGTATGTTGCGAGATCCGAATCTGTTACCTCTTCTGGAGGAACGAGTTTGTAGTGTTTCTCGGCCGAGATCACCATGCCATCTTCGGATTCCTCGAACTCGAAAAGCGCAATTACCCCTTCCGTCATGAACTGCGCCCCAATCGGGCGGCATATCAAAGCGGGAAACTTTGTCGCGCAAACAGCTTACGTCCTGCTCGATCTGTACGATGCTCAGCTTGTCAGTTCCACCTTTCGCCTGAATGGGAAAAACGTACTGTGCGCCTTTCTTATCCACGCCAATGTACACCTCGTCGGTCTCGACCTGACCCATGTTCGGCGCGGTGGTGCGGAGGTGGTTCTGCAACGAATAGCAGGCCACTCCAGTGAAGATGTCGACCAACCGGTTCTGGCACAGGCCCGCTCACATGCCTGACGGGTAGACGCAATGGTCTGGAACTTCAAAACGCTCCCCTTGAAGCAACCCGCTGATCCGCGTCCCCGCACGCATAGGGATTGTTCCCAATCGTTTCATTTGCTCATCGACATCCTCGAACGAAAGAAACTCGCAGCGTTCCACTAGTGACTGAAAAGACGGCCTAAGAAGCTGGTTCTGGACCTTGCCTCTCCTCGCCCGAGCGGCGACGATGTACAAATCGATTTGGTTGTTGGGTTGCGACAACACTAGATCGTTTAGTCGCAGCAATCCGCTATATATCAATGTCGTGGATTCAACTTCGAAGGCCTTGCGAATCACGTTCTTGTTCAGCCAAAGGACGTCGATGTTGCAAACGATACGCCGTGCGTTTTCTTCGAATCCAAAATTCGGAAGTTTCTCAATGGTATCGTCGCGGAGGGGCTGTTTTTGATAGGCCAGATTACGGTCGCCTACGGGTACCCAGACGGAACAACCTTCCGCACGGCCAAGCTGGACTAGTTCCCACTGAATCCTCAAGTGTGCGTAGTCGGTTTTTCGCGCGCGGTCGATTTCCTCGGTACCAGCGTTGCCTATTTGTGGTTTGGGCCATGCATTCAAGAATTCCGTAACGTCGAGTTTCGGGTGCTTGGTGGTTTGCAGAATATAGGCTCGACCCTCCCGGAAAATGTCCACCCGGCGGCTCGAAACGCCTCGTATCATCTGGAGAACGAGAGCACGAGGTAGAACGAGGACATTATCGGCTGCCCCGCAAACGAGGAGGACGAACTCGCCAAGGCTCGTTTCTGGGAATTTGTAATTAGCGTCGACTGCTTCGCTGGAGAGTCCGAAGAAATATTTATGCCCGGCGAGTAATTTGGAGTAATTGAGCGAACAGGAGACCGACGACCCAAATCTGAACATTCTGCTGCGTCCGAACATTTCGGACTTCCCGTATCGGCGCGACAGGGCAGCAGTCAGCTCCTCGATAATGATAGGTGCGTTCATTTAGATTCTCTGAAACTCTGTAACAGCAACCTCCTTGCCACAGTCAAAGCACCTGTAAGAATCGGCTTCAGCGTACACGAGATGGAGATAGTTGAGGTTGCCGTCAACCAAATGAGCCTCGGAGAGCATAATCTCTATGAATCGATCTTTGTTCCCACACGCCTTGCACTCAAGGCTGGGGAGCTGGTTCGTAACTGTCAAAGCATTTCTATTCATATCTGCTCACCACCCCAGCGCGAACCACCGGAACTGGGCCGGTCGAGTCGCAGTTAATATCTTAATCTTCCCATCATCCACATCGAAAAGGGGCAGATCGGAGTTTTCGGCAAGCCCGTCCGCTTCCAATCTGGACGTTGCGGTCTCCGCCACTTGTTCCGCGTGATCCAGGAGGTCGCTTGGATGGACGCTCCAATCCACCTTAACCTGGCTAGCAAAGCATGGCATGGGATTGGGTTCAATCCCAATGCTGGGAATACCGAGCTTCTTGCACTCCACCAGAGTTGTGCCAGTTCCGCAGAAAGGGTCTAGAACTAAATGCCCGGCTCCAACATCGAGACGCTCCACGTAATCGCGCACCAGATGAGGGGGGAAGGACAGGACAAATCGATACCAGTCGTGAACGCAGCAGTCTTCAGGCCGGAGTTTATTGTTGTCTCTACCTGTCTGGACGTTTGGGCCGGGTATGACGACATCGGCTTGTGACATTTGGCTGCGGTGATGCTAACACGAATGGGGGCATGATTTTTACACAGATTACCGGAAGAGCGAGAACTGTCTCCCTTGGTCAGAGCTTAGAGCACCGCGCGTCCGGGCGCCCGGAAGATGTTGTTGCGGGGATAGCCCTTGTCGAGCTTGGCGCGAATTTCTTTGTCGAGGTCGTCGTGCTCGTCCTTGGCCTCCCAATAGCCGCGCGGTAGCTTGAAGGTGTCGAGCAGGGCGCCGTCAATGCGGATGGGACTTAGCTTGGGCCGGCTGAACGAGTACTCAGGGACCAGCGTCCAGTGGAACTTCTGGCCGCAGCCGGCGAGCAGGTTCTGGAATGCGCTGCGCACGGCCATCTCGTGGTCAATGCTGAGTTGTCCGTAATTGCCCAGCGTCTCGTAGTAGCTTTTGACGAGCTTGTGCGAGGGCTTCAGGTTGAGTGGCTGCATGGTTCAGGTTATAGGGTACGTGCGATGGGGCGGATTGGCGAAGGAAATTGTGAGCTTTCGGCGTGGGTTGTCTGGTGCCGTCCCTGCGGGACTCGGGTTGTTTTATGAACGCTTACCCAGGACTTACGTCCTGGGCTATGGTTGTTTCGCCCTCCGGGCTTACCTCCGTTTCCCACCCTACGTTTTGGCGGCGGAGTCAAGGGACCTGCGGTTTGTTTGTGACGCTCTCCGCTGGCTTTCGACAAGAGCGAACTTAGCATGTGCCGTCCCTCAAGGGACTCCCTAATTTTTCCCAGCTTGCCCAGGACTTACGTGCTGGGCTATTCTTGTGCCGCCCTGCGGGCTGGATGGGAGGCTGTGCCGTCCCTGACGGGCTTCCTAATTTTCCCCAGCTTACTCCGTCGAGAATCACGCCAGGCGAGAGTGGGTGGGCAGTATAGGGGTCCTTCGACTCCTCGGTCGCCGCGGCGACCTCGTCGCTCAGGATGACAGTCCAAAAACCAGGAAGGGTAAGGATGCGCCTGTTATCCCACAATGTGGTATATCCCACACTGTGGGACATAGACAATTTAATCGCTGCCCGTCAAGAAGCAGATCCCTCGCTTCGCTCGTGATGACAAGAGTCAGTAGCCGGTAGCCAGTAGTCAGTAAAGACCAAGAGCTAGTTGCTCGCGGCTCGTCGCTCGGGCTAACTGCTGGCTTCCTGCCCAGCCTCGGGAGACGGCGGGTTGGGATGAGTGACGCGCTCGATGATCTCTTCCGCCAACTTCAGGTAGGCCTCGGTCCCGCGGGCGTGGGGATCGTACAGCAGCGCGGGCTTGCCGTGGCTGGGCGCCTCGGCGAGTCGAATGTTGCGCGGGATGGCGGTCTCGCACATCAGGTCGCCGAAGAAGCCGCGCAGCTCGGCGGCCACCGACTGCGCCAGGTTGGTGCGCTCGTCGAACATGGTCAGCACCACGCCCTCGACCGCCAGGGTGGGATTGAGCTCGACGCGGATGCGGTCGATGGTGTCGAGCAGTTCGGTGACGCCCTCGAGGGCGAAGTACTCGGCCTGCATGGGAATGAGCACAGTGTCGGCGGCCACCAGCGCGTTCAGGGTGAGCAGGTCGAGCGCTGGCGGACAGTCGATCACGATGAATTGGAACTCGTCGCGCAGCGGTTGCAAGGCGTTGCGCAGGCGGTACTCGCGGAGCTCGAGGGGCACCAGCTCGATGTTGGCGCCGAGCAGGTTCTTGTGCGCGGGGATCATGAGGAGGTGGTCGAGCTCGGTGGGGAGCGTCGCCTGCTCGGCCGGGACCTCGCCCATGATGACCTGGTAGGTGCTGTGGCGCTCGGGATCGCGGAGGAAGCCGAGGCCGCTGGAGGCGTTGGACTGCGGGTCGCAATCGACCAGCAGCGTGCGCGCGCCGAGGGAGGCGAACGACGCAGCAAGGTTGATGGCGGTGGTGGTCTTGCCGACTCCGCCCTTCTGGTTGGTGACTGCGATGATGCGTCCCATGATTGTGCAGGTGAAGCTGACTCAAGAAGCTTAGAACGCGGCGAGGGTGGTCGGCAATGACGTGGCGCGGCGGAAGGGAAATTTTCGTTGGAAAAGCTGTGCAAGACTCGGATGGGTCGGCGGAAGGTGCTGATTAAGTGGAGGGTAGGCAGGGTGAGGGGTTGTGGGTAAGTGTAGTAGGCGCGGGAGGAAAATGTTCCACGTGGAACATTCGTTCGAACAGCACGAAGGGCGATGCGTCGATTTTCAGCTCGAAGCTTGCAAAATGTTCCACGCGGAACATTTTTCCGCGAGCCAAACCCAAACTTCCAATCCGGCGGGAGGCTTAGACCTTTAGCGGGCGGTTGTGGTGCAAACGTTCTAAGCCAAAAGTCTTCGGCACACTAGCCATTTTCCAAGAGCCGCGGACTGGTTCCAGGACTTCTGGCCATCAGACTGGTCAGCCAAATGTGGTCACAATCTCGATGTCCTTCTGGGTCGCAATCTTGGCTGTAGTCCCATTTATGGCAAAATTTAGCATGATAATTCAAAACATATTCCCACTCATTGCAACAAATTTAGCTGTACATGTGTACTGGTTACCACTTAGCGGTCAAGCCATCATAGCGTCAGCCAACCTGCGAGCCATCCCGTTCTGCCGCCAAAACCACTCGCACCTCGCTGAGCGGCACCGCTGCCGGCTCCTGCCAACGCCATTGCGAGCCCAGCGCTTCCTGCGCGATCGAAACCTGCCCCGCACCAATGAGCAAACCCAGCCTGCCATCTTCGGCGACCAGTCTAGCCGCCACCGGCAAGGCCCGCTCGAACTGCTCGACGGCGCGCAGCGTCACCAGGTCAGCGGTTTTCGCCCACTGCTCGGCGCGCCCGCAGAACACCTCCACGCGGTCGAGTTCGAGACTCCGCACCACCTCCCGCAGAAAAATCGCCTTCTTGTTGTGCGCTTCAATCAGCGTCAGCTCCAACTGGGGCGCGAACAGCTTCATGGGAAGTCCAGGGAAGCCCGCCCCCGACCCGACATCCACCAGTGTCGCCGCCACCTCGCCCCGGCAGCCTCCGCGCAGCAGGACCCGCGCCGCAAACAGCGACTCGCCGAAGTGCCGGGTCACGATCTTCTCCGGATCGCGGACCGCCGTCAGGTTCACTCGCGCATTCCAGCGCAGCAACAAATCGAGATAGCGCTGCAGCGCCTCCAGCAGCCGCGGTGCCAGCGTCTCTCCGCCGGTAAACGGCGCCAGCAACTCGGCGATGCGCACAGTCTCCATGGTGCAACCTTGCAGCATACGACACTCGGCGACTGGAAGACGACGGCAATTGCAGCCCAGGTGGAGGAACGATCCGCTCTTTAAGTGTTTGTCATCACGAGCGGGCTTCCCGCGAGGGATCTGCTGTTTTCGACGAACAGTCCCCAAGGACATAGTTTCATAGTTTCGCAACTATTAAACTATGGAATGAGATGGGATGCGCCGGGCCACATCCCATCACGCACAAGCGTGAGAGGCATCACTGACATGCGCGTTCTGGATCGTTAGCATCTGGCGCATTCGAAGGCTGACTCAAAGCAGGAACTGGTCGACTCGCATTTAGTCCCTCTTTCGGCCCACCCCTGCCGGGCTCCGCAGGTCAAAAGTCCAACAGACCGATATGGAGGCGCAATGAAAAGCCTTATCGCCACAATTTCCCTTGTTCTCATGTTCACCGGCACGACCTTCGCCCAGTTACCGTCGCGTACTGACGTTACCTCCACCCCCGTACCTGATGTCGGACACGACTACATTCATGCACCCGTTGAAACCGTCAATCCCGCGAACGGGTCGCTCAGCATTCGAATTGGTGTGCCGATACCGCCCAGCCGGGGTTTCACCTTGCCATTCCACTTCGCATACGATTCGAACGGCGTCTCCTATATTTACAGTAAGACCGGATCGGGTACCTACCTCGGGTGGGCGACAACTCAGGCGGTATTGGGACTGGGCGGAGCGACCTTGTCGCGGGGCGGATGGAGTTTCAGCAGTCCAATGATGAGCGTCCAGAAAACGCTATTCTACGAACTGAATGATCAACAACAATATGTTACTTGCGACGCACTGACTGACTACGTGTTTCAAGATGCCGCCGGAAACCGGCATAACCTTGGACTATCTTACTTTGGGGGCACTGGGGGACAGAACTCCGCATGTAACTCTGCCCAAGATGAAGAACGCGTGACGACTGCGGGTGAAGGTCCAATCTTGGCCACCACTTCGAGTACCTGGACCGGAAGTGTTAATGCCGTCACTGTCACCGATGCGGACGGAACGGTTTACCAGTTCCCGTCTCATTTTCCGCAGCCCGAGGCGGGCATCTGTAGCGGTGGTTGCCAGCCTGCAACTTGGCTGCCGAGTACTATCACCGACCGCAACGGCAATGGCCTGTCGATCACAACCGGCAGCAACGGTTCCTTCCCCGTGACCTATGGGGATTCGATCGGTCGGACCGCGCTCAATATTTCTGGTTTAGGATCGGTCAGCGTCTCTGGTAGCAATCCATACCAGGTGTACTGGACAAGCGTTACGCCCAATTACACGGTACACATGAACTACATCGGCGGCCAGAGAATGTGCACCATGCAGGGAAGCCAGCAAAACATCTCTCCTGTCTCGGCGATCGTTCTTCCCAACGGGCAGCAGTATTCCTTCCAATACGACCCGACATACGGAACAGTGAGCAAAATAACCTACCCCACCGGTGGTTATGTGCGCACGTGTGGACCTTGAACCCCCTGGCGGAATATGGACAATGGCCGGCTACAACCCCTGAAGATCCGAACGGACACTGCAGTTACCAGTACGATACCCCAGCCATTCTGCATCGTTATGTCAGCTTCGATGGGGTAACCGAGGTCCTGCAACAAGACTTCTCGTACTCTACGAACTGGAACCCAAGTGACCTCTCTTCGTGGCTAACCAAAAGCACGACAGTCACGACAACCGACCTAGTTCGCGGCACGGCGTATAACACGGTTTACACTTATAATTGGGTTGCTGCCGGGTACCAGCCGAACACCTCAGCTCGGCCGGTACAGATCCCGGTAGAACAGACCGTTGTCTATAAGAACCCAAGTGGCATTGTGCTGCGCACTGTAAACAAGAGTTGGCAAAATGAGCGTCTATTGACGCAGCAAAAAACGACCCTTGAAAACAACCAGGTCGCCGAAAGCGACTGGAGCTACGATCAGACGCCAGGGCCCTCTAGCGGAGAGCTCACCGAACAGGTCATTGAGAAGGATGAATACGACTACGGCTCTGGCGGCCGCGGAGCGTTGCTCAGAAAGACCCTGACCAGTTATGTCTGGGATACTTCCGGTTGGCCAAACCAGCAATATCTGGTAGCGGCACACATCCTTGACAAACCAGCGACCGTTCAAGTGCTCAATGGGGCCGGAGTCGTCGCCGCCGGTGTCAGCCATCAATACGATCCGAAGGCGAATCTGCTCCAATACCAGCAATGGCTCAATCCGACCGGCAGCCAATACCTAACAACCTCACATTCCTATGACGGATACGGGAATGCCCTCTCGACCACTGATCCAGCCAATAACACTACCAACTACTCCTACACTGACAATTTCGCTGTGCCTTGCAGCCCACCAATCAGTTCATCCAACGCATATCTCACCACGATCACATATCCATTTACCGGTGTGGCCCACACTGAGAGCTTTTCCTATGACTGCCCAACTGGCAAATTGGCAAGCTCTACGGACCAGAACGGCAAAACGACCTCGTACCAATACAGCGATTCCCTCAACCGTTTGACGGAGATCAGTTATCCAGATACCGGCGCCACCACCTACAGCTACATTGATTCGCCTCCAAACCCAAGTGTGACCGAGACTACGACAATAACGTCAAGTCCCCTTTTGCAAAAAGTGCAAACTTCAGTTCTGGATGGCTTCGGCCGCGAGATCCAGGCCCAATTGACTTCCGATCCCGAAGGTATCGACAAGACGAACACGAGCTACGACGGGCTTGGGCGAAAGGCCTCGGTCAGCAACCCCTATCGGGGCGCAAGCCCCGACGGCACAATTCAGTATTCTTATGACGTGCTGGATCGACCTTCCAGTATATTGGAGCAGGACGGCAGCACTATTGGGTACAGCTACAGCGGGAATACTGTGACCACTACGGATGAAGCCGGGAAGAAACGAACAACCCAGATGGACGGCCTGGGCCGATTAACCAGTGTCACAGAAGATCCAAGCGGGTTGAATTACCAAACCGTTTACCAATATGATGCGCTTGATAATTTGCTATGCGTCGAGCAGCACGGCGGGGTGGCGAGTACGGGATGCGCTGCCGACCCTAGCCAGGATGCGACCAGCTTATGGCGGGTGCGTCGCTTCACCTATGATCAGTTGTCGCGTCTATTAAGCGCTAAGAATCCGGAGAATGGCACAACTTCATACGCGTATGATGCGGCCAGCAACCTAATAAGTAAAACTGATCCCCGCCCAATCACGATCACCTACACACCTGACGCGTTGCATCGGATCACCCAGAAATCTTATTCCAATGGGGAATTTACGATCAAGTATTGTTACGACAACCAACAGACGGCCTGCGGCACGGCTTCGGTCTCCAATGGTATTGGCCGTCGAACCGGAATGCTCGACTCTTCAGGGAGCACTGCCTGGTCCTACGATGTCATGGGGCGACCGCTGGCAATCACCAAGTCCGTCGGGGGAGTGTCCACGCCGACAAACTATGCGTACTATCTCGACGGCAGCCTCTGGCAACTGGTGTATCCTGGCTATAGTTTTGACACTATCACCTATCAATACAGCGCCGCGGGGCGGCCCATCACGGCCACCTATGACGATCCTTACCTATTTTGGTCCTTTGACTATGTTAAGTCCGCAACCTATACCGCTTCAGGCGCACTTGCAAGCTATCAGAGTGATGGATTTGGTGGTTCGGACCCCACGGTGACTAACTCCTACAACAACCGCTTGCAGCCGCTAAATATGTCCGCAACCACATCCCAAGGTACTGTCTTGAATCTCACATACAACTTCAACCTGGGAAGCAGTGATAACGGCAATGTGTACGGCATCACCAACAACCTTGATTCTAATCGCTCACAAACTTTCGGCTACGACTCACTCAACCGGCTCAACACCGCAGGCACCGTGAGCACGACATGCGCCTATTGCTGGGGGAATTCCTATAGCATTGATGCTTGGGGAAATCTTTTGTTGAAGACGGTTACGGCGGGAAGCGCCGAGACCTGGTCTCAACCTGCGGACGGGAAGAATCATATATCGGCCTGGGGATATGACTTGGCCGGGAACCAGAATAGCGTGAGTGGGCATGTTTACAACTTATATAATGCAGAGAACCAGTGGACTAGCCAGTCAACCTACCATGTCAACTATGTATATGATGGGGATGGCGAGAAGGTAAAGGATTGGGGTGGGGCTTCAGGACAAAGGATTTACGTCCATGACCCAGCGGGACACGCGATCATGGAACTCGACCAAAATGGCACGACGCTGAACGAGTACCTGTATCTCGGCGACAGCCGCATTGCGCGCGTATCTACTGAGGGCGGCCCTGTTTACTACTACTACGGTGATCATTTGGGGACAGCGCGGGTGATTACCGACGGCGTCGGAAATAAGTGTTACGATGCCGACTATTTCCCATGGGGTCTGGAGCAACATGTTTACGCAAATAGCTGTCCGCAGAACTACAAGTTCACCGGCAAAGAACGCGACCCCGACACCGGCTCCGATTATTTCGGCGCGCGCTGGTACCGCTACGATATGTCGCGCTTCTTTTCGCCGGACCCGATGGGCGGGCATTTGATGGACCCGCAGACGCTTAATAAGTACATCTACGTACGCAACAATCCCGTGAATCTGACCGATCCGACTGGAATGGATCTCTGGTTGTACGGCTGCGGAAAAGACACCGCAACTTGCCACAAAAACTACGTTGGAACTTGGGACAAAGAGCACAAGAACTTCACACCGACCACGATCCAATCAGACAAGAACGGCAATTTCAAGGATCACACCGTAATGATGACAACAGCAGGAGTCAAGATCGACGGCAAGTACCAGGGTGTGTTCGCTTCGGGCACAGCTGCTACGGTCGTAAACGGAACGGGAAACCTGTCAGGATTTCAGGCAACGTTTAACAGAAACTGTTTAGGCCACTGCGAAGCCGCCGGGACGATCAGTGCACTGCCAGGTCATTCGGTCGGCGACCTGCTAAAAACCCTTAGGGGACCAAACGAAAAGTTGGATGTATTTTCGGGGCACGAGGGCGATCAGTACCGGGGTGGCAACAAGGATGGACCGGACATTCACATTAGTTATCTCAAGAACCGTGACGCCCAATCGATGCACTTTGACTGGGCATTCCCATTCGGATCAGCCGGCGGATTTGCACAGCACACTGGTGACTTTATCGAAGAAGGGATCGATCGAAAAGTATTAGGCAAAACAAGTGACCCGCCCTACGACGAGGTAGGTCCGTAGAGGAGCGTTCTGCGATGGAAAAATGGAAGGTCGTCTCCTGGATCATCCGGTGCCTAGTCGCCGCGAACATAACGCTTATTGCCGGAGCACTCCTCTTGCACTCTCGGTCAATGGGAATAACGGTGTTCTGGATTCTCAGGGTCTCCGCGTTGGCTCTTCTGTTGTTGGTGGCAACTGAATACGTGCTGAGGCGAACAGAAGCAGCAAAAGGCAGAGGGTTGATCTTAGACACCGCACTTATGGTGCTGATGTTCGTCGCTTGGCTGGCGATTAGCGCAGCCACGTTTTGAAAATCAGAGATCCTATGGCGGGTGGCCCACCCTTTCGGCGGGAACCTTTACTTGGGGTGCCCCACCCTTGTCGACGGGTGGCCTATTGCCACAAACATCTATTACACGCCCGCAGGCGCAATCGCCAGCTATGTGAACGGAGCAGGTATAACCGTTAGTGACACCTACAATAATCGCCTACAGCCCTGGGTGCTAAAGGCTACAAATGCGGGTGGCACCGATATTTTCAAGCTCACGTACGATTTCAGTTCTGGACACGGGGACAATGGCAATGTATCTGGGATCACGAATAACCTAGCTTCTGGCCGGTCGCAAACCTTCAGGTATGATTCACTGAACCGGCTCAACACCGCTGGCACCGTGAGCACGACATGCGCCTATTGCTGGGGGAATTCCTATAGCATTGATGCTTGGGGAAATCTTTTGTTGAAGACGGTTACGGCGGGAAGCGCCGAGACCTGGTCTCAGCCTGCGACCGGAAAGAATCAAATATCGGCTTGGGGATATGACTTAGCTGGCAACCAGAACAGCGTGAGTGGACATGTTTACAATTTATATAATGCAGAGAACCAGTGGACCAGCCAGTCAACCTACCATGTCAACTATGTATATGATGGGGATGGCAAGAAGGTAAAGGATTGGGGAGGGGCATCAGGACAAAGGATTTACGTCCAGGACCCAGCGGGACACGCGATTATGGAAGTCGACCAAAATGGCACGACGCTGAATGAGTA
This sequence comes from Candidatus Korobacteraceae bacterium, assembly GCA_049520555.1. Lineage (GTDB taxonomy): Bacteria > Acidobacteriota > Terriglobia > Terriglobales > Acidobacteriaceae > Bog-257. The sequence goes on along the minus strand of JBEKPR010000011.1, from coordinate 7,016 downwards.
CCTGTATTTCGGCGATAGCCGCATTGCACGCGTATCTACTGAGGGCGGGCCTGTTTATTACTACTACGGTGACCATTTGGGAACGGCGCGGGTGATTACCGACGGCGTCGGAAACAAGTGTTACGATGCCGACTACTTCCCGTGGGGCCTTGAGCAACATGTTTACACAAATAGCTGTCCGCAGAATTACAAGTTCACCGGCAAAGAACGCGACCCCGACACCGGCTCCGACTATTTCGGCGCGCGCTGGTACCGTTACGACATGTCGCGCTTCTTTTCGCCAGACTGGGCCGTGAAGCCCGTCGCCGTTCCCTACGCGGACTTCGGGAATCCCCAAAGCCTCAACCTGTACAGCTATGTACTCAACAATCCGCTGGGCAAGAGTGATCCAGACGGACACGACGTGCTTGACCAACGGGCGCTTATGAATGCTATGCAGAGCCTGGCAAGGAATCAGTATGTCCAGGGTGGAACCCAAGTTGTGGTCGGGGTGGGGCTTGTTGCTACTGCCGCTGCAGGCGATGTGCCGGGTGGCGTAGTCGGAGCCCTATTGATTACCAATGCTGCCATCGGAGGCACCGCCACTGCCGTGAACGGAACTACACAGATCATCGGAGCCGCCACTCACACGGACACCTCAAAGGCTCGCGAGACAATAAGCGCAACGTCGACCCTTCCAGGACTTGCCACGGCAGCCGCAGGAGGTAATCTGAAGGCTGCGGCAACAGTTTCAACAATCACAAATGCAGCGACTTTAGCGGCCGCCCCGAAGGAGGCAGTCAAGAATGCAGCAACGGCTGCCGATGCAGCTCAAACAGTCAAGGAGACAACTGGCCTCGTACAAAACGTCATAAGCACTGTTAAGAATTGGTTTTCGACCCCCCCGTCTCCACCTGCTCCGAAGCCGCCTCCGCCGCCCACAGGTAAAAAAGAAAGTTGTCCTCAATGCGTTTAGCAGCTTGGCTCTTTGGTAGGATCGGGAATCCGATTGCGGCTGTGCTCGATAACAATGACGCTAGCTCTTTGCACTTTCCGCGCCGCCAGCATTGTCCAATAAGCTACCGGTCCAACCGTGAGCATGTGAGCTTTTCTTGGGGTATTTCATAAACAACCCCCTGAGCGTAATTTAAAAGCAAGCGATGTAAAAGAAGGCGTAGTAGATGAAGAGCAGATGCTCATGACGAACCAGCAACAGCCGGAACTGGCCGAACCAGGCAAGCTCCTCGCCTCCGCGCGGGCCGAAGCCGCCGCCGAACTGTATCCGGAGCGTGTAGCAAATGAATCAGTTTCATAAAGTCATCTCGAAGAAGATGTGGTTTCTTCTTTTCAATGTGGGTACCACGCTCTATATGATTGTTTCTGGTCACTTAAGCTGGGACACCATCTCGATCGTGAGTTTCGCGGTGGCGCTTGGCTTGATCAACCTAATTGCTTGGATTTCGGCGAGGAGATTTCCGGAGTGGAAATGAAATTACGTAATCAAGTTGTCCTGGTTAACCTTGGCATCGCGATCGGACTCGGGTTCGAAGCCGTACGAGGCGCTTCAAAGGCGGCTCTGCTGATCGTGGGTGCGGCCCTTTACTGTGTTGTCAATGTGATCTTCTGGATCCGCGCCAAGAAATCCCGCTGAGGGACGGCGGGTTGTACCTAACAAAAACTCATTCTCGCTGAACTGATTGCTGTGGATCATCAAAACTAAACGTCGCCGATCTTCGGGGCAGGCGGCCCTTTGCTTGGAAGGCAGCGCTTTGCAAGGCGTGGGCTTCTACGCTACTGGTGTTACAAGCGGCGCGGCCGAGCTAAGTTCCATTCTCACCGAAAACCTCGAAGGTGTGCTTTCCAGGGCCACTTCGGCTGTTGGAAACCAGGGTGCGAAAGTAGCGAGTCGAGAGGTTGCCGAACAGGCTGCAAAGGAATGGGTCGGCGAAGGAGGCAGAGAACTCACGGATCGAGCCACTGGCAAAGTAATCGGCGAGATCAGTGCGGATGGGACCAAAGTGGCTCGATTCAACAGTGCCGACACAAAGGGGTATATCAACCTCGTGAACAGACTCACCGGCGGCAATCTTCATGTGAGGTGGTAAGTGACTCAGTCCGACCTCGAATATCTTAAATCGCACATAGACCAGCGTGTCAAAATCGACACTCGAAGCGGGGAGCATCTGCTGATAAAAGTGATCTCCGTCTTTGATGAAGAGTCTGACCCGAACATATTTTTTTGGGATGTCACGTCCGAGCCAGAAAAGCCAGATTCACAACAGACCAGGGGATATTCTCTTCCGTTGGACGAAATCATCGCAGTGAAGCCTGCACGATAGAGCAGGGCGCGTGGGGCGGGTGGCCGGGCCCTTAGACGACCCCATCCAAACTTCGGGTACCCCATCCCTCTCGCCCGCCTTTGGCGACAGGGTGGGCACCTATTGCTGGGGAAATTCCTATAGCATTGATGCTTGGGGAAATCTCTTGTTGAAAACGGTTACGGCGGGAAGCGCCGAGACCTGGTCTCAACCTGCGGACGGGAAGAATCATATCTCGGCTTGGGGATATGACCCGGTTGGCAACCAGAATAGCGTAAGTGGGCATGTTTACAACTTATATAACGCGGAGAACCAGTGGACCAGTCAGTCACTGTATCACGTTAACTATATGTACGATGGGGACGGCAAGAAGGTAAAGGATTGGGGCGGGGCTTCGGGACAAAGGATTTACGTCCAGGACCCAGCGGGACACGCGATCATGGAAGTCGACCAAAATGGCACGACGCTGAACGAGTACCTGTATCTCGGCGACAGCCGCATTGCGCGCGTATCTACTGAGGGCGGCCCTGTTTACTACTACTACGGTGATCATTTGGGGACAGCGCGGGTGATTACCGACGGCGTCGGAAATAAGTGTTACGATGCCGACTATTTCCCATGGGGTCTGGAGCAACATGTTTACGCAAATAGCTGTCCACAAAATTACAAGTTTACCGGCAAAGAGCGCGATCCCGACACCGGCTCCGACTATTTCGGCGCGCGCTGGTATCGCTACGACATGTCGCGCTTCTTTTCGCCAGACTGGTCTGCCACGGTTGAGCCGGTACCGTACGCCAAACTCGACAATCCGCAGAGCCTCAATCTCTACAGTTACGTCTTAAACAATCCTCTATCGTCTATCGACAATGACGGACACGATATCATCCCTGCTCCGGGTCTGAAGAACGCTCAAGTGGTAATGGATAGCGTACAAGCTATTCTTGCCGACCCGAACACGAGCGCCAATCTGGCTGGGTACGTCGGGGCAGGCAATCCAGACCTCACCATCCAGAGCGGCGATCTCAGTAACCAGGACGAGAAGTCGCCCAACGGGGCGACGACGGCGATTGTTCAGGGTCAAACATTGCCGGACATCCAAACGAACACGATTTCATCCACTGACATCAACGGTGTCACCACTACCAGCGCACCGGAGACGACGCTCACCGGCGCAACTATAACCATCGACAATCGCACCAGTAAGGGAGACACTCCGGGTGTGATGGTTCACGAAAGCGTTCACGCGGGAGAAGCAAAAGCAGATCCAGCTAAGTTCTCGAAGGATGCCGCAGCAGAGAAGTCCATGCCTCACGATCGAAGGCCACAAGAAAAACGCGCGATTGCCGCACGAAAGGCCTACACAGGCGAGATCAAGAAGAGAATGAAGCAGATCGAGAACGATCGAAAGAAGAAGGCGGAATCTTGCCCTCAATGCGTTTAGCAAGAATTGCTTCGACGGAAAGGGGAACTAATGAGTATCCGAAAACCGTTCTCGACAATCTTCGGAATGGCAGTTATATCCATGCTCGTAGGGTTGGCAAAAGCACAGATCACTGAGCACGTTGCACGCGAGCAGGCTCGCGATATCGTCCGCTCAGAATTGCATTCCACAGTGAATTTCAAAGCTGATCAATTCCTTGGGATCCACCGGGACGAGGAGCTAGAGCAGTCCCTAGCGACTGCCACCATTGGCTGGCGAGCCGGTCCAGAGTTTATCTATAGAGTTAGCCCGACAGGCCTAGAGATTAAAGAAAACGCGATCGTTAACCACCTCGCGACGGATGCCGATTTCATGTATATCGTCGCGGTTAGTTCAGCAGATGGAAGTATCTTTCGCATACATGGCTTTGGCCACGCCGAGTCTTTGGCCGAGTTTCAAAGGCTGATGACGACGCTGAAAGTGCATGTGGCCAGCCCAGACCAGGCCGAATCCCTCGCAGACTTCTACCGAATGGTGAACCCTGAGAATTACGAAAGCTTAACTCCAATCTTAAGGCCGATGGAACTCAAGCAAGCCGCAGAGCGGGAGTGTGAGACGAGTTCGTTCGAGGTCGGTGAAAAAGCGTTCGATGCATGGTGGAGGCGCGCGAAGCGCCTATACGGACAGATCCCGTTCCGGCAGACGGCAAGACCTCACGGCAGCGGCTATCTCGTAGAGTGGATTGTCCTGTCCTCCGCCACAAAAGGCAATTGCGGCGGCACTCCCCTGCGAGCGCAGCTCGAGGTCAGCTCAGACGGTCACGTCGGTAAACTGACCTTCTCCCCCCTCAAGAACCAGTGAGATCAAGGGTTGTGCCTCGCCAGAACTAAGAACGGGGCGGGTTCTATAAAAGGGGATGTCAAGCAGAAAACACTTCTCCCTTCGGCGGGTGGCCCAGCCTTTCGGCGGGAGTCCTTACTTGGGGTGCCTGTAGATGATCAAGACGTTGTTCCCACTCGAACCTAGCAATCAAACGGATCATGCGGTGGAACTCGGTGCAAAAGACGGCGCGATAAGTCCGTGCCTTGCAAATCGATACGGCTGATTTGCACTTTCGCACCGAGCCGGCTGCTGCTGTCTTCACGAGGAGCGAAAAACGGAACAACCTGTTGAAAGATCACAGGTGCCCCACCCTTGTCGCCCTCCTTTTGGCGACAGGATGGGTGCAAATACAATGATGTCCGCTGATTGGCTGGGGTTACGATGGCGGCGGAAACCTAACCAGCGTCAATGGCATTACACTTAACACCTTCAATGCGGAAAACCAGTGGACCCATCAGTCCAGCTTCAACATCTCTTATCTCTATGACGGAGACGGACGAAGGGTGAAATCTTCCGGAGGGGCTTCGGGGAGCAGAATCTACTGGTACGATGAGTCAGGCCAGGTCATTATGGAGTCCAGGCAGGACGGTAGCATCCTCAACGAATATCTATATGTGGGCGGCCAGCGGGTCGCGCGGGTGGCTAACCTGGGATCCATTTACTACTACTATGGAGACCATTTGGGAACGGCGCGCCTGATCACCAATGGCGGCGGGACCACGTGCTACGATGCCGATTACTTTCCGTGGGGAGGGGAGCAAAATGTGTACGTGCCTACTTGCCAGCAGAATTATAAATTCACAGGCAAGGAGCGTGACCCCGATATGGGGGTTGACTATTTCGGGGCACGATTCTACAGCCACTCGATGGCGCGCTTCTATTCGCCGGATCCACTCTTGAACAGCGGGCGTCCTGGCAATCCTCAGAACTGGAATCGGTACGCCTACGTCCTTGGCAATCCACTGAAGTTCACAGATCCAACCGGACTATGGGACTGGGCTCCTAACACCTGTGCAGCCAGCGACAAAAGGTGCAACAAGCAGTACCAGAACGACCAGAAAAAGTTTCGGCAGGGGCTGAAAGAGCTCAAGGATGCGAGGGACTCCTACAAGAAGGGTTCGAAGGAATACAACCGACTGGATGCTTCCTTGAAAGCCTATGGGACGGAGAATGACGGCAACAACGTCACTGTGGGGTTTGGCGCATTGCCGGGGAGCACCGCCGCACGGGCAACACTCTCTGCCGATGAACAGGGCAACCTTAGCTTTAACGTCACGTTCGACCCTTCCAAGGTGGGGAACGCTGCTCCCGTGGATATTGGGCATGAGGGTACACATGTTTCGGATATCGACAATCCCTGGTATGCAGGTGCGGGGACCTTAGAACCCTTCCAGTTGGAGTATAGGGGATACCAAACGTCCTCATGGGTGGCCCAGGGACTTGGAGTGCCGACGATGACGACGGCTGAGGGGAACGTACTCTGGAATCCTAGTTGGAGTGCAGCTGATCGTGAAGTCATGAGAGATTACGGAATTACAAATCAGGTCGAGGACAAGGACCATCCTGAAACGCAATTCCATAACCCGTGGCCGAACTGAGGAGGTAGATATGCGGCAGAAGCTATGCTGGGTAATGGTTCTAACTCTCCTCTCTTCAGCTATCGCGTTCGGGCAGCACGCCGATCATGGTGCTTGCCCTCTAGCATCCGGTGCTAATGGCCAAAAGCTGACTGTGAGGGGCAAGATCACCACCGGAGCGCATGACATGCTCTTGGTGGTGTCGAACTGCGAGCAATCGGCAGTACTCGTGTACGCCGGAGATTCGGAAACCAACGTGCCAGCCGAGAGACTCCGGCAAGATCAGAATCTAGAGCGCTTCAAGAAGTACACAGAAGCCACGTACAAGAGCACGGGCAAGGATATCTGCCTCCAGTGCTCTAGGTACGAAGTGGAGGCGAGTTTGACGGGCCAACTGGACATCGCGCTCATTCCGGAGGGGGCTAAGCGCGACCAACTCGGCTTCCTTCGCGACGAAGCTGGGAAGATAGTGGGGAAGGCTGGCTTTGGCCACCCTACCCCGCTGTACAAATACCGGCTAGTGATCGAGTCAGTGTCGGACGTTACGGCCCGAGAGCTGCCCAGACCAAAGACCCCGAATAACGAAGATCCAAAGAGCCTTCTGCTTCACGAATCCGGGCATGCTCAAGTAGTTCAGGGGCATCCGTAGTACGAATCACTTGGAGTTGCGGTTCATCAGAACTAAACTGTGGTTCATCAAAACTGAACGCCGGGCGGGTTCTATAAAAGGGGATGTCAAGAGAAAACACTTCTCCTTTCGCTGGAAGCAGGGATAGTTCTTTGACATCCAGCCCCTTTAGTCATGCTTGGTGGCGGAGGTCCGCAGTTCGCTGATGGTTT
>JBEKPR010000010.1:0-137226 GCA_049520555.1 Candidatus Korobacteraceae bacterium | reverse complement strand
CTGCCACCGCGGATGGTAATCACACCCTACAATAAGCATGGAAGGCTCCTTCCTTCCCCAGCGTCTTAGTCCTCTAACCAAGACTACCGGGTTCGAAGCGAGCCTTCTCTCTTATCCAATCAACACAAGCCGCCTTTGCTTGAGTGGGTGTTTTCGTTCGGGAGGAAATCAACGACTCACTACACTAGAATTGTCTTATGAGAATCCTGTTGTTTAGCGGAAAAGGCGGCGTGGGCAAGACCAGCCTGGCTGCCGCCACGGGCCTAAAACTGGCGCAACTGAAGTACCGCACCCTGGTGATGAGTATCGATCCGGCGCACAGCTTGGCAGATGCTTTCGATCTCGACACGGACCTCTTCCATGTTCAAACCGCGGATCCCATGCCGATCAATGATCGGCTTTCGATCCAGGAGCTGAACATCCAGCGGGAGATCAAGCGCCACTGGCAGGAAATCTCGTCCTATGTAAGCTCCGTGCTGCGCACCACGGGCATCAGCGGTGTAGAGGCGGAGGAACTCGCCATTCTGCCGGGCATGGAAGAGCTGAGCGCGATGATGTACATCAATCAGTACCGGCGGGAGAAGCGTTACGACGTCATCGTGCTCGACGCCGCGCCCACCGCGGAATCCATGCGCTTCATCAGCATGCCGACAACCCTCGACTGGTACATGAAGCACATCTTCCCCTTTCAGCGTAATCTCCTCAAGGCGGTGCGGCCGATTGCCAACCGAGTGGCGCCGTTCGAGCTGCCGCCCGACGCCTACTTTGGCAACATCCGGGACCTGTTCGGCAAGCTGGAGGGCGTGGACGAAATCATGGAAGACCCGCAGATTACCAGCGTGCGGCTGGTCACCAACCCGGAGAAGATGGTGCTGCGGGAGACACAACGGGCATTCGTGTACTTCTCACTGCACGGGCTCACGGTGGACGCAGTCATTGTGAACCGGGTGCTGCCAACCGAAGTGATGGATACCTGGTTCAATGAGTGGCACACCTCGCAGACCACGATGGTGCACGAAATCGAGGAATATTTTGCGCCCGTGCCGGTCAAGAAAGTACCGCTGTTCGCGCATGAGGTCCTGGGCAAGCAGCGCCTGGAGGATCTGGCGCGCGTGCTGTATGCTGAGGGCGAAGATCCGTCAGCCGTGACCCGAACGGAGAAACCCTATACTTTCGGGAAGCAGAACGGCGTTTATGAGATTCGTGTTCTTCTGCCTTTCGCCACCAAGGGCGAAGTCGAACTGTTTAAGAAGGGCGACGAACTCGTCGTGCAGATCGGCACGTTTCGCCGTCACATCGGGCTGCCGCGATCGATGGCAGCCCTGTTGCCATCCCGGGCAAAGCTGGAAAGCAAAGTCCTCACGGTCGAGATGAAGGAGACAGTATGAAACAGCCACAGAAAAACCAGTCACAGACCAGTGAACAAGCCGTTTACGAGAACTGCCCCTGCCGCGAGCTCGTGGACACCGTACGGCAATTCCTGGGGGTTTCGCCTGCTGTCCGGCAGCACTTGGCGAACTCGCGCGTCGAGTTCCTCAAAGCCATCCGGGAAGTCCTCAATGAGCGTATTGAGCACTTGTCGAGCCAGGGCCAGAAGGGCACGAAGGTCGCGGTTGAGTAAGCCGTCCCAACAGGCGTAAGAGCGTACGCGTGCCGGCTGGGCCGGAACCAGCAATTCTCCGTCTACAGCAGGATGTGGAAACGACGGGCGGGTCGGCGGTGCAGCGCAAAAACGAAGGGGACGCTTGCGCGCCCCCCGGTTAAGGTCCAAGAAGAGTTAGTGCTTCTTCTTCTTTGCGGCCTTCTTCTTTGCAGCCTTTTTTGTTGCCATGGTTTTCTATTCTCCCTTCCATTTGTCATGGAAACATTGCGACAAAAAATTCATCGCAATTTGTTAGTTGTATAGAGTTAATGAAAAAAATAGTCAAGCAAAAAACGCGCAGCCAAGTGCCGAACTCGGCCGCGCGGGAAGGCGCTGACCGGCTCCGATTCCCCCGGCGACTCTAACACCGGCTCCTTCGCGCTGGCGTCGTCAACGTCGTGTATGCGTGAAAGGTGCATGAACACTGGCTATTACAGCATCCGAAAAATTTCGCAGCCGAACGTATCGGGTCCGGTGTGCACCATCATTCTCCGACAACGGCGTTTTTGCCGCCACGGCAGGAGCCCAAAGAATAATTGAAAATTTTCGATGAGCAAGGGCGTAAAGACGCCTTGATGGCCGCGCGACGCACGGAAGATGGCAGCCGAGAGCAACGCCATCCACCGCCGCGATCGGCCGGGCGATGCAGCCACGGATACCGTTGAACGAGGCAAACAGCAGCACGACAATCAGCGTTAGCCATCTGGCGGGGGTTTACAAATCGTTACAGAAATCACGGAGCCAACGCGCTTCCTTTTTCGTGTCTCGCGAGTGAGTGCGTTCGCGTGCTTTGCGCCGGGGCGCGCCCTAGTAGCATCGAATCGAATACAGATGAATTCCTCTCCAGCCCTTCAGACAGCGCCAGCGGTACGGACCTCCAACGTCTGTCGCTATTACCCGATGGGCGGCGGCATTATTCGCGCGGTGGACGGCATTTCCCTCACCATCGAAAGCGGCGAGTTTGTAGCCTTGCTTGGGCAATCAGGCTCAGGCAAATCGACCCTGCTGAACTTGCTGGCGGGACTTGACCGCCCCAGTTCCGGCTCGGTGCTTGTGCAAGGCCGTGACTTGGCCAAGATGTCGTCGGAAGAGTTGGCCGCCTATCGCCGCAATGATGTGGGCATGGTCTTCCAGGCGTTTCACCTCATCCCGTCCATGACCATTACCGAAAATGTTGAGCTGCCCATGCGTTTTGCAGAGGTGGACCGGGCTGAACGGGGCCAGCGCGTGCGCGAATCGCTGGAGCAGGTCGGGCTGGGTAAACGCCTGGAGCACCGGCCGTCGGAGCTCTCGGGTGGCGAGCAGCAGCGGGTTTCGCTGGCGCGGGCGCTGGCCAATCGTCCGTCGCTCCTGCTGGCCGACGAGCCTACCGGAAATCTCGACAGCCGCACCGGCGAGGACATCCTGAACCTGATTCGCGATCTGAGCCTCTCGCTGGGAATGACGGTGGTCATGGTTACGCACGAACGCGCACTGGCCGAGCGCTTTGCGCAGCGGCTGGTTTTTCTCGCTGACGGCAAGCTGCTATCGCAGGAGGCTCTGGCGTGAAGGGCTACGATCTGTTCGAACTCGCCGTGCGCAACCTGCGGCAATCCAAATTACGCAACGGGTTAACCACCGTCGGAATTTCCGTCGGAGTAGCTTCACTCGTGGCCATGCTGTCGCTGGGCGTGGGCTTGCAGCAACTGGCGACCCGGCGTCTGGCTGGCTCAGGAATGTTTGACACCGTGTTCGTGACTTCCAAGCAGGACTTCCGCGGCTTCGATCGTGAAGACGACCAGAAGACCGAGCATCCGGAAGACGCGCCCGTGCTGGACGAACCGGCGCGCGCCAAAATGACGCACTTGCAGTACGTCACCGAAGTCGAGCCTGAGATTCGCGTGATGGGTGAGATTGTCTCGGGTGGGCAGACGCACTTCGGGTTCGTGACGGGCTTGCCCATGTCGGCGCGCGAGAACGAAGCGTTCGACAATGTTCAGGGCAAGTTTTTCTCCGGGCCCGCAGCAGAGGAAGTCATCCTGCTGAACGATTTTGCCAAGGAGGTTGATCCGAAGAATCCCAAGGGGCTCATCGGGCAGGAAGTGACCCTGCGCTATGGAGAACGCCAAGCGCTTGCGCCAGATTCAGAATCGGCTGGCCGGCCGCAGCTTTCGGGCGGTCCGGCCGGTGGAAGCAATGCAACATCAGGCGATGACTTCGGCTTCTCCGTGGTGCGCAAAACCCAGAAGCTGAAAGTGGTAGGCATCATCGAAGAAGAGCCCTATGGCGGCATGAGGACGGTTTCCCGTGGGCGTATTTTCCTGCCGGTCGATCTCACCGAGAAGCTGAACATGGCGCAGTTCAGCGACATGCGCAGCTCGTTGCGCGGCGGGGGCGGCAAGACCTACATGACGCTGACGGTGCGCGTCAAAGATCCCGGCAAAGTGGCGCAGGTGCAGGAAGCCATTAACAAGCTGGGCTTTCGCACGTTCTCGGTGCTCGACGCGACTAAGAGCTTGCGCCGATTCTTCACCGTGCTCGATCTCTTCCTCGGTATCTTTGGCTCACTGGCGCTGGCCGTGGCAACGCTGGCGATCATCAACACGCTGGTAATGGCGGTGCTGGAACGGCGGCGCGAGATTGGCGTGATGAAGGCAATCGGCGCGAGCGACCGGGATGTGAAGCGTCTGTTCTTCGCTGAAGCTGGGGCCATGGGTTTCTTTGGCGGTGTGCTAGGCATCGCACTGGGATTTGCCATTGGCAAAGCCATCAATGTGGGCACAGGAATCTACCTGCATCGGCATCAACTGCCGGCGGAGGCCGTGTGGATTCTGCCGCCGTGGTTGATCGGCGCAGCCATCGCGTTCTCGATTGTGGTGAGCCTGCTCGCAGGCTTGTATCCGGCCAGCCGTGCCGCCAAACTCGATCCGGTGCAGACGCTGAAGTATGAATAGAGATTGGGGGTAAGGGCTACAATTTGCCAGCAAATCTATGGCATAATGTAGACGAGGTGATCCATGTTAGTTCTCCATCAGCAAATTGGCGAATGGCTGGGCGTTCCTGTTCCTAAGACGGACCAGCAGATGCTGGAGATCGTCGAGCGTCAGCTCCCAACCTCCGCCATCAAGCGCCTGGTCGCGCTGGGTATCACCCGACCGGAGATTGACAGTCTGGTGATTCCGTTGCGGACTCTACAACACCGCCGGTCGCGTCGCCAGAAGCTAACCGTGGAGGAGTCCGATCGCCTGCTACGAGTCGCCCGGCTGCTATCGCAGGCGAAATCGGTGTACGGATCGCGTGAGCGGGCACTGGCCTGGCTTCGGCGGCCCCATCCTCGCCTCCGCGGTCGCACGCCTCTGGAAACGTTAAAGACCGACACTGGCAGTCGCCTGGTGGAAGAACTGCTCGTCCAGATCGATGAAGGTATGTTCGTTTGATGATGCTCTGGCGCGTTAGCCAGCATCGTGACTTGGCCGGCGCCGGTGGATTGCGCGCTCCCGGTCGCTGGCACGAACGCGGCATGCCGATCGTCTATCTGGCAGAAAGCCCAGCGGGGGCTTTGCTGGAGGCCTGCGTCCACACCAGCGCCAACGACGTTCCTCCCAACTACACCTTGCTGGGCGTGGAAGCTGACGCTCGGGTTTCGCTGGAACATTTGGACATGAGTACTCTCCCTGCGGACTGGATCAAGCGTCCGGAAGTCACTCGTGAGATAGGGACCGCGTGGCTTCGTGAACAACGGTCCTGCTTGTTGCGCATTCCCAGTGCTCTTGTTCCTGCAACTTTCAACGTCATGCTCAACCCGCTTCACGTCGATGCCTCGCGGCTGCGCATCAAATCTGTCGTTAAGTATCCTTTCGACCCGAGAATCAAGAAATGAAACTGTTATTGCGCCGCGGCTCGGCCCTGAAATCGAAGCAACTTGGTTTCTTGGTTCGCGTAGCGATTCTGCTGCTCGCCCTCAGCCTTGCCCCTCTGCTCCACGCCCAGGGCCGCGCCGAGTGCTCGGTCATCAAATCAAGCATCCTCGACCGGCCAGTGCGCTACTGCGCGTTTCTACCGGACAGCTTCGATCAGGACAAAACGCGCCAGTATCCGGTGCTCTATTACCTGCACGGGCTCGGCGACAACGAGCAGTCGTTGCTAAACTTCGGCGGCTGGGACGTGATCGCGGAACTCCGGCGCCAAGGCAAGATCGGCGACTTCATCGTGCTCGCCCCCAGCGGCGGCCACACGTTCTATCTGAATTCCGCTGACGGTAAAGCGAAGTACGAAGACTTCTTCATGCGGGAGTTCATACCGCAGATGGAGAAGAAGTATCGCGCCGAAGGTACCCGCGCCACCCGTGGTATTACCGGAGTTTCGATGGGTGGGTATGGAGCGTTGCGTCTGGCCTTCAAGTATCCGGACGAGTTTGCCGCCGTGAGTGCGCAGATGCCGGCGCTGATTGCCGATCTGCCAAAGGACTTTACCGCTGGCGGGCCGGGCTCTCCGGGGTCGCTGATGGGCGATGTCTTCGGCTCGCCCTTTAGTCGCGCCTACTTCGAGCGCAACAATGTCTTCGCCTTCGCCCGAAGCGATAGCGCCGCCAGTCTGAAACGCATGAAGATCTATTTCAATGTCGGCAACAACGACGACTATGGTTTCGAACAGGGAGCACAGCAGTTGGACCAACTGCTGAAGTCGCGGGGCGTTCCTCACGAGTTTCATATCTATCCCGGGGGACACAGCCCCCAGTTCGTAGTACGCCACTTCGGCGACGTGATCGAATGGCAATGGAAAACTATCGGGGCGAAGAAGTAGGGGTTGACGGCGGCATGCTAGTATCCAGCGCTACGGAACATCCACCGCTCCTGGCGTCTTGAGCATGCGATCGATCGCGACGGCCAGTCCGAAGTAGAAGAACATGATCATCACCAGCGGATCGTCGCCCAGGCAATACTGCACGGTTGAGGGAACCAGATAGCCGGCAAAGGCGGCAAGCACGCCCGCCACGACGCCGGTCGCAAAGCGGCTATGCTCGCGTGTCCGCCGCAGCAGTCGGACCAGAAAAACAACGTACGCCACCACGAACCACATCCACGCTGCCAGGGTGAGCAGGCCGCGCTCCACCGCGATCTGGATGTAGTCAGAGTGGAAGTGATAGATCACGTGATACAGCGAGAAGCCGCGGATGCCCCACTCCTGCCAGTGATTGTAGATCGCATCCAACCCGACCCCGAACCATGGATGTTGCCGGACCAGGCGCAGTCCGTCTTCCCACATCAATACCCGGAAATGCGTCCCCGTGTCGCTCGTACTGACCCAGTTCAACCCTCGGGTGTGGTGGATCCACAACGTCGCCAGGAGCAAGAGCAAAACCATGCCGGCGAAAGCCCAGATTCGTGTCCGCTTTCGTCCCAGCAGCCAGAGCGCGATGACGCAACCAGCGGCCAACCCCGCAATGTCGGCCCGCGTTTGCGTAGCCATGAGCGCTGCCGTCAGCGCCAGGAACACGATGGCGCAGAACGTCCGGATGCCCCATTTCTGCGGTTGCGCACCCAGCAACATGGCCCATGCCAGACAGCCAAGTTGCATGAGCATCTCCGCGAAGACAATGTAGTGTCGCAGAGTGCCTTGCGCACGTCCGGGCTTGCCACGGGCCAATTGCAGGTACGGTGTACCCAATCCGCTCTTCACAAATTGTTCGCGCGTGAGAAACGTTTCTCGCTTGTTGAACGGCTCCCCTTGCAGATACTTGACGCGGAGCATGCTTCCGGGTGGACTTTGCACCACCACCTTGCTCAATTGCTCCGGAGTATGCACAGAGCGGTCGTTGATATGGGTAATGATGTCACCGGGGTGAATCCTCGCGCGATACAAGTCTGCGGTCGGCACGAGGTACCTCACCTGCACTCCCACGCCGTAGGTGTATTGCCAAGCTGTAAAGCCTGCTGCCGCGAGCCCTGAAAGCAGCAGCAAGAACACCAGGATGCGTACCTGCGAGAGCCGTTGCAGGTTCTGTGCGACCACGACGCCAGCCAGCACCAGGCACACGACTCTCATGCGCGGCCAGCTCAGGTATGGATCAAGCGAGAGCGCGGTTGAAATTCCGCTCAAAACGATGTAGGCCAGAAGCGGCGCAGAAAGGGCCTGCGGGAAGGGTCGCTTGCGCTCGATCGCCAGCTTGGCGAGCCACAGCAAGCCCGCAACCATCCAGGCGTACCGCGCTCCTTTGATGGAGTGCGGCAGAAGGATGGCGAACAGAATCAGGAAGAAAAATATGAGGCCTTCCAGCCACCGCGCCCAACGCGCCACATCGGAGGATGGGACGGGACCATCCGGCCGGCGTGCGGCTTCGGTCATAGAAGTCTGCTGTCCAGGCGCCATCGAAGAGGCTTTCCAGGTTAATCAAGTAGCCTACACCAATGGTATAAAGCTTAGAAATGCTGCTAGAGTAGGAAGGGCACTTGTCCTCGCGTCAGGGTTCTATTTGGTTTCTGCGCCAATTTCGCTGACGTCATGGTGCAGTACGCACCGGATTCCCAGGTGATAACGTCCAACTGTAAGCAACGGCAGTTACTGTGTTTGATCGTCGTTCCAAGCTTTTAAGCTCGATCACAATGATGCACGACCTGGGGGTGACTTGCGTCGCCTTCGTGGTCGCGTATCTGCTGCGCACGCTGCTGGTGCACTTCGACTTTTTCAGCCGGCGATTGCCGGGCATTTATCCCTTCAGCCATTATCTGCCGCTGCTGGCCGCCTTTCTGATTACCTGGGCGGTGGTCGGATATCTTTCCAGCTTCTACCGCGATCTCGAACTCAGCAATCCCGTCCAGCTCATGTTGAATATCGTCAGTCAGCTCGGGGTGGTGCTGGTGGTGATTTATGCCGGTTTGTATCTATTTCGCCGCGTGGACGTGAGCCGGACCTATGTCCTGCTGATCGGCGCGGTGGATTTCGTCCTGCTGGTGATAGGCCGGGCGGTGACGTACTCGGGCGTTTCCTGGATGCGCGATCGGCTCAAGCGTTACCACTACTTGCTGATCGTGGGTTGCGGTCCGCGCGCCCGGGAGATGGCGGCCCTGATTGAGGAGAGCCGGGGCATGGGGCTGCGGCTGATCGGATTTGTCGATCCCAACTCAAGCGATGCGTCGCTGCAAAGCCTGGGCGGTTACAGAGTTCATCGCATCGAGGAACTGGGCGGTATTCTGCAACAGGAAGTGGTGGACGAGATTGTTTTTGCTGTGAACATGCAGGAGTTGGCCCGGCTGGAACCGGTGATGCAGCACTGCGCCGATGTCGGGATGAGGACGCGAGTGCAACTGGAATTTTTGCCGGCCGCCTACTCGCGGATCTATATCGAAAAGTTCCGCGATGTGCAACTGCTCAGCCTGTCGAGCGCGCCCGACAGCGAGTTACGGCTATTTTTCAAGCGGGTCTTCGATGCGGCGCTCTCCTTCGCAGTATTGATTGTGTTCTCGCCCTTGTTGCTCTGTATCGCGGCCATAATCAGGGTGACTTCGCCCGGTCCGGTGCTTTTTCGCCAGACCCGCTGCGGGTTGGGCGGCCGGCGCTTCATGCTGTACAAGTTCCGTTCCATGATCAACAACGCCGAACAGATGCGCGCCGAGCTTCACCAGTTGAACGAGCTTGACGGCCCGGTGTTCAAGATCAGCGACGACCCCCGCATCACCACCGTGGGACGCTGGCTGCGCCGCTTCAGCCTGGACGAGTTGCCGCAACTTTGGAACATCCTGCGGGGCGACATGTCGTTCGTCGGACCGCGTCCCGCTGTTCCCGAAGAGGTGGAGCAGTATGAAGACTGGCAGCGGCGGCGTTTGCGCATGCGCCCCGGCCTGACTTGCACGTGGGTGCTGGAAGGCCGCAACCACGTGGACTTCAATCGCTGGATGCAACTCGACCTCAGCTACATCGATAACTGGTCGCTGTGGCTCGATTTCAAGATTTTCCTGCGCACCATTCCCATCGTCCTTTCCGGACGGGGCGCATACTAAGCTGGCAGAGGGAAAGTTGCGACAATGCCCGTTCTCAACAGCCATCAGGGAGTTTTACTCTCGACAGATATATCCATTGAAAGCTCTTGAATATTCTTGCACTCCTCGCAGAACGTGCTGCCACTCCCGACCCCTTGTCCAAGACGAAAGCTCTCAATGTTGACTCGCAGAACAATGCTCTCGACTTGGAAATTGCGCACCGCACCGAACTTCGATTTCGCCACTCCCTTTTGAAGTTCCTCGACGGTTATCACGAACGGATATTCGACGCCATTTTGCCTCTCACCCAGCAGATTGATATTCGGCTGCGCCGGGCGTGCGATGACAATCTCGACCGCGACAACCCCGCCCTCCACAGCCCACAGGGGAGTCAGAACGAGCTGATACTCGCCTTGACCACGAGGATTCCTAAGTACGGTTTTCCATTCCAAGCCCTCTTTGCCGTACTTCCAAGTTACCCGCTGATTGAACCATGTCTCCGTCGCGAAACAGGGGACTATGCAGATAATGAGTACTGCAACAGCTAACGTCAGGAAGCGCTGAGCGACGCTGTACGGCATCATTGAATCCCTTGTACTCTGCATACCTGAATGTGGTGACAACGAGTATAGTCCCGCAAGAGATGCATCGCTGAAACCCCCAGTTGGCGATAAATCGCCATTTCGTAAGTAACTCGCCTAAACTGAAGCTCGCGCACACCCGCGCGCACTACCAATGGTCTCCGTCACAATCGTCACTTGGAACTCGGCGGAATATCTCGATGCGTGCTTCGCCTCGATCGAGCAGTCGGACTACCGCGAACTCGAGGTGATCATTGTGGACAATGCCTCGACCGATGGCACGCGAGAGCTACTGCGTCAGGTCGAGTCACGATGGCGAGTGATCTACAACGAGCGCAATGTTGGATTTGCCGCCGGACAGAACCAGGCCATCCGCGCGGCAAGCGGAGATTGGGTGCTCTGTCTTAACCCTGACGTTGTGCTCAGCACTGATTTCATCACACAGATAGTGGCTGGAGGAGAAGCGCATCCCGAGGCAGGCTCAGTCTGCGGAAAATTATTGCGCTGGGACCCAGTCGCGGAACAACATCGCAGCAGCATCCTCGATTCCACAGGAATTTACTTCACCCGCAACATGCGCCATCTTGACCGCGGAGCTGAAGAAGCTGACCGCGGCCAGTATGATCGCCCGCAGTACGTCTTCGGCGCCAGCGGCGCGGCGGCATTCTTCCGGCGGGACTTCATCGCCGATGTTTCGGTCGACGGCGAGTTCTTCGATGAGGACTTCTTCGCCTTTCGTGAAGACGGGGACCTGGCCTGGCGCGCGCAAGTGATGGGATGGAAGTGCCTGTACACGCCGGCAGCGGTGGCTTGGCATGTGCGCCGGGTCACGCCTGAGCGGCGAAAGGACTTGCCGCTGGTCATCAACTGGCATTCGGTGAAGAACCGGTTTCTTATGCGCGGCAAGAACGCTTCGGGATGGCTGTGCTGGCGGCTGTTTCTGCCGGTGGCGTGGCGCGATATGATGACTTTCGGTTACGCGCTGCTTCGCGATCAGCGAATGCTTTCGGCACTGGCCTATCCCTGGCGCGTGCGTGCGAGCGTTCGCCGCAAGCGCGCGATCATTCAGTCGCGCCGCCGGGTCTCTGACCGCGATTTGCTATGGTGGTTTTGCAATACACCCCGGGCAGTGGATGCGGAGAAGGCAACGGGCAGTAGGCAGTGGCCAGTACCCAGTACCTCGAACTTCGAGAGGTAACCGGCTGGGCGCTTCGGTTCAAGCGTGGTTTGCGAAAAGCGAATAGCGAATAGCGAAAAGCGGCCTCATGAAAATCGCCATCGTCGGTACTCGCGGCATTCCCAACCGCTATGGCGGCTTCGAGCGCTTTGCCGAGCAGATCAGTTCGCGCTTTGCCGACCAGGGACACGAGGTCACCGTGTACTGCCGCAGGGCCTTCGTCCGGCCGGATGATGTGTACGACCGGCGCGTGCGCCGGGTGATCGTTCCCAGCCTTCATCAAAAGCACCTCGACACCTGGGTCAGCACTTTTTTCGCAGCCGTGCGCGTCGCCTTCAGCGACGCCGATGTCGTGCTGCTGTGCAACGTGGCCAATAGTCCGTTCGCCTACATTCCGCGGCTCTTCGGCAAGCCGGTGGTGCTCAACGTGGACGGCCTGGACCGCAAGCGCGAGAAGTGGAAGGGCCTGGGTGCGCAGGTGCTGCACTTCTGCGAATGGATGTCGTCGTTCAGTCCGACCCGCCTGGTGACCGACGCGCGGGCGATTCACGATTACTACCTCGCGAAATATGGCAGCGAGTCCACCGTCATCGGTTACGGCTCCGAGATGCCGACGGGCGACGACAGCCTGAATGGCTTCAATCTGGAGTCAGGCCGCTACGTGCTGTATGTCAGCCGGCTTGAGCCGGAGAACAATCCTGATCTCGTGTTGCGCAGTTGGCGCAACGTGCGCAGCGACTGGCCCCTGGTCGTGGTGGGCGACAATCCCTACGATCGCGGCTACCTCGAGCGCATGAAATCCCTGGGCGATGAGCGCGTGCGCTTCACTGGCGCGATCTATGGCGATGGATATTGGGCGTTGCAGAAGCACGCCGGCGTCTTCGTCTTCGCTTGCGAAATTGGCGGAGTCCATCCCGCGCTGATCGAAGCGATGGCTGCGAACAATGCGGTGCTCTATCTCGATACCCCGGAGAACGCCGAGACCGCGGGCGACGCCGGGATGAAGTATGAGAAGTCGGAAGAGGACCTTACAGCGAAGTTGCAGTCGTTGCTCGACGATCCTGAGGCTCGCCAACAGTTGGCCGCGCGTGCCAAACAGCGCGCCGACGCGCTGTATCGCTGGGATGTGATTGCAGAGAAGTACGAGAAGCTGTTCGATGGACTCATCAAGAGCAGGAAATGAACGGCTGCCAGGCAAAAGGCTACAATGATTGCAAGAATAGGGAGAACGGCTATGCAATTAAGGATTTCGCCCGATCTTGAGAAGCTCATCAAAAGGCGCCTCTCCAGTGGCGGCTACACGAGTGTTGAAGACGTATTGCGCCGTGCTCTTGAAGCCCAGGATGCCGAAGAAAGCTGGACGGCTGATGAGCGGCGGGCGTTATCGGCCCACATTGAGGAGGGCTATTTGCAGGCCGAACGTGGGGAGCTTATCGACGGCGCACAGGCCGGCCGTGAAATCCAGGCTATGAAGGACGGCTGGCGCCGGGAACATTCCTCCAAGCGATGAGCGAATATGCTCTCACGCCTCTCGCGAAAGCCGATATCTTCGACATTTGGTCTTACATCGCGAAGGAAAGCGAAGACGCCGCCGCCCGCGTGGAACAGGCGATTTACAATGCTTGCGCGTTTCTCGCCGACGGTCCGATGTGCGGCCATTCCCGTCCAGATCTCACAGCCCGTCCGCTGCGTTTCTGGACACTGACGCGCTATCCTAACCACACCATCGTTTACCGGCCAGAGACGTCCCCGCTTCAGGTTGTCGCTGTGGTCCACGGCAAACGAAATATACGCCGAATGCTGAAAGCGCGACCGTGACCTTTCCTGGCGCAAAGCTGCCGCTGGGTGCCCAGGAACCCGATTCACTCGAAACTCGAAACTTGAAACTCGAAACTGCCTTCACACCCGCTCAATCTTTACCGAGTTCAGCACCACATCCTTGTTGGGCTTGTCTTGGCGATTGCGCGGTAGCTTGGTGATTTTATCCACCACGTCCTGACCTTCCACGACTTCGCCAAAGATGGTGTGATTACCCGTTAGCCACTGCGTTGGCACGACGGTGATGAAGAATTGCGAGCCGTTGGTGCCCGGCCCGGAGTTGGCCATGGCCAGCTTGCCCGGCTTGTCGAATTTGTGCGGCGAGCCCTTGGTCTCGTCCTCAAACTGGTAGCCGGGGCCGCCCATGCCGGTGCCGGTCGGGTCTCCTCCTTGGACCATGAAATCGGGAATCACCCGATGGAAGATGGTGCCATCGTACAGACGAGCTTTGCTCTTGTTCTTGGTGTGCGGATGGGTCCATTCGCGCGAGCCTTCCGCTAGCTCGATGAAGTTTTTTACCGTGAGGGGCGCTTCCTGCTCGAAGAGGCGGCAGACAATGGTTCCTTCGCTGGTGTCCAGGGTGGCATAAACGCCGGGTTGCCGGGCCATGATGATTCCTTTCGTTAATTGCTGAAGTGATGACAGCTCCAGGTGGGGAGCCGGTATAAGGCGGACGAGGCCGCTCCCTCTATTGTAGGTGGAAATCGCGGGCCCGTCGAAAAGACCGTTGCGGATTCAGCCCGCCAGATAGAATGGCTGTTCTGAGACTCTGCCCATGCCTTCGAACTGGCTCTTCTGGATTCTATTCAACCTGTTCGTGTTAGCGATGCTGGCGCTCGACTTGGGCGTCTTCCACCGCAGCAAGCACGTGGTGGGCTTTCGCGAGGCCATGGGCTGGACGCTGGTCTGGATTTCTCTGGCGGCGGGCTTCGCTGTCCTGATTTACTTTTTCGGACACACGATGGTGGGCAGCCATGCCCGGCCCAACTCTCAGTTGTCGCTGGAGTTCATCGGCGGCTACCTCATCGAGCAGTCCCTCAGCGTCGATAACCTGTTCGTTTTTCTGCTCATCTTCCGCTACTTTCAGGTTCCGCGGCATTTGCAGCACGACGTGCTGTTCTGGGGCATCCTGGGCGCGCTGGTCATGCGCGCCATCTTCATCATCGCGGGAATCACGCTGCTGAACCGCTTCCACTGGTTCATCTACATCTTCGGCGCGATCCTCATCTATAGCGGGTTCAAACTGTTTCGCCAAAAAGACCAGGAGATCCAACCCGAGACGAACCTGGTGCTGCGCGGCTTTCGCAAGCTATTCCCCGTCACGAAAGATTTTGAGGGCAGCAAGTTTTTCGTGCGACGCGGGCTGGTGCGGTATGCGACCCCGCTGGCGGTGGTGCTCATCGTGGTGGAGACGACCGACTTGCTGTTTGCGACCGACTCCATTCCAGCCGTACTGGCCGTAACGCGCGAGCCGTTCATCGTCTATACGTCCAACGTATTTGCGATTCTCGGATTGCGCTCTCTTTATTTTGCCCTGGCGGGAATGATCGAAGTCTTCCACTTCCTGCATTACGGCCTATCGCTGATTCTGATCTTTATCGGCGTGAAGATGGTGGCGTCGAGTTACATCCAGATTCCCATTGGCGTTGCACTCGGCGTGGTCGCCGGTGTTTTGCTGATCTCGATTCTCTTGTCGCTGCTGTTTCCCAAGAAAAAACAGAAAGCCGCGTAGCAGATTTATTCGAAGCGAATCTTGTCGCCGCTAACCACGGAATGCTTGTGGAATTTCGCGTCATTCTTCAGAGGAAAGTCAAGCCGGTAATGGGCCCCGCGGCTTTCCTCCCGGGCCAGCGCCGAGCGGGCGATCAGCAGCCCGGCCTGTAGTATGTTCGCCGCCTCGTGCGCACGACGACCACCCGAGGCCAGCTGTTGCTTCTGCAACTCGCTCAACTCCGAAACCACCTGCCGCAGGCCTTTTCCGTCGCGCACCACACCCACGTATTGCCACATCAGCGATTGCACTTTCTTGATGAACGCCTCAATCTGTACCGCCTGCCCATTGGTAGATGCGGCGGTATTCTCAGCTCCTGCGACCGCTGGCTTGTGACGACGTGACCGAAGATGCTCACGCATGTTCTGAGCAGCGCGTGCTCCATACACCAAACCTTCGAGAAGCGAATTGCTGGCCAGCCGGTTCGCTCCATGCACGCCGGTACACGCCACCTCTCCAGCGGCATAGAGGCCAGGGAGGGAAGTCTGTCCGCGGAGATCGGTGCGCACGCCGCCCATGGCATAGTGCGCGGCTGGACGAATGGGCACCAGTTCGGTGGCAATGTCGATGTTGTACTCCATGCAGGTGGAGTAAATGGTGGGGAAACGTTTGCGCACACGGTCGGCATGCAAGTGGGTGAGGTCGAGATACACCGCGGCATCGGGACGCTTTACCAGCTCCAGCTCATGTGCGATTGCGCGGGCCACCACGTCACGCGGGGCCAGTTCCGCCAACTCGTGGTACTTGGGCATGAAGCGTTTCAGCTCAATGTTCCGCAGATATGCGCCTTCCCCGCGCAGTGCCTCCGACAAAAGGAACCGCGGAGCGTTCTTCAGGTACAACGCGGTGGGATGGAACTGCACGAACTCCATGTCGCTGATCTCGGCGCCGGCACGATGCGCCATGGCAACGCCGTCCCCGGTTGCAACCGAGGGATTGGTGGTGTCGCTGTAAACGTGGCCCAAGCCGCCGGTGGCGAGCAATGTGGAGCTGGCAATGATCTCGTGCGATTGGCCAGACTGGTCGAGAACGCGGACGCCAACCACGCGGCCGTCGCGCACCAGCAAGTCGGTGGTAAATTCGAATTCCCGGAAGGTGATCTCCTTCAAAGCCGCGGCCTTGAGAAAGAGCGCCCGGCCAATTTCCCGCCCGGTGGAGTCGCCGTGAGCGTGCAGCACGCGGTTGCGGCTATGCGCGCCTTCGCGGGTGAATGCGATCTTCGTGCCGGCGCGATCGAACTCCGTACCCCACGCGATGAGTTCCTCGATACGGGGCGGGCCTTCTTCCACCAGGATGCGTGCAGCCTCTTCGTTGCACAGGCCGTCGCCAGCCTTGAGCGTGTCCTCCAGGTGGAGGCGGACTTCATCGTCATCGCTAAGCGCGGCAGCGATGCCACCCTGCGCGTACTGGGTGTTGGATTCCGTGACCTCGCGTTTCGCCAGGCACAGGACGCGTCCCGCGGACGCCAGTTCCACCGAGGCCCGCAGACCTGCGATGCCCGCACCCACCACGATGAAATCGGTTTCAGAAGGAAGAGCTTTCATGGCCGCTAACTTGCTCTTAACGGCTTCATGGTAGCACGCAGGCAGGGCGCGGGATTCGGTATATGAAACGGTAAAACCAAATGGGGAATCGCACAAGAGCGAGTGCGACAGCAAGGCTCATCCATTACACTAAGAGTTTGACTCGCATCCCAGTTCACACCCCGTCACGGTCCTACGAAGTGCTGGTCGAGCGAGGCTTGTTGCGCTCGGCGGCCGCCGCACTGGGCCCTACTATGCCTCTGGATTGGCGCGTCTTTGTGGTGACGCAGGCGCCCGTGCGCAAGCACTGGGGCGGCGTACTGCGCAAGAGTTTCAGCAAAGCCGGGCGCAAGGTCGAAATCATCCAGATGCCAGATGGCGAGCGCTCCAAGACTCTCTCGCAACTGGAAAAACTCGCCTCGAAACTGGTGAGTCGCGGCGCCGACCGCCGGTCGGTGATTCTGGCGCTGGGCGGTGGCGTGGTGGGCGATGTCGCGGGATTTCTGGCATCCGTCTTCATGCGCGGAATTCCTGTCGTGCAAATACCGACGACTCTGCTGGCGCAGGTTGATTCGGCGATCGGTGGCAAAACCGGAGTGAACCTGAAGTCGGGCAAGAATCTACTTGGCACTTTTTATCAGCCGCTCGCGGTGCTTGCCGACCCGGATCTGCTGGCGACGCTGCCCGAGCGTGAGTATCGCTCCGGCTTGTTCGAGGCTATGAAGTATGGCGTGATTCGCAACCCCGCGATCTTCGAGTTGATGGACTCGAACCGCGACGCTTTCGTGCGCCGTGACGGCGCGCTCTTGGAGACGCTGATCACGGAATGCATTCGCGTCAAGGCTGAAGTGGTGAGCGCTGACGAACGGGAGAGCGGCGAACGCCGCATCCTGAATTTTGGACACACCATCGGGCATGCGCTGGAGGCGGAGACGGATTATAAGCAGTTCCTTCATGGCGAGGCGGTGGGCTGGGGAATGATTGCCGCTACGCTGATTGGGGCCGAAATGCAGGTGACCGACTCGCTCACCGCGCAACGGATCATCGGGCTGGTGCGCGCTTACGCGCCGTTGCCAAGGGTGGAGGTAAACAGCGAAGGCATCGCGAAGCGGCTTCTCTCCGACAAGAAAACGGTTGGCGGTGTGCCGCACTTCGTTCTGCCGACGGAGATCGGCAAAGTCGAAGTGGTCAACACCGTGCCGGAACGAGCGGTCATCCACGCGGTCGAAGAAATCAAGAAGTTATCAGAGGCATAGCGTTGGCCCAGGACGACAAGTCGCCGCTCGGAACGTCGGATCGCCAGACGGACCAGCGCATCGTTGGCGCCGCCCCGGCCGGAGCGCGAGACGAAGCATCGGCCGCCGCGGCGGTGCGCGATATGTTCACGTCGATCGCGCCTCGCTATGACTTGCTGAACCACGTGCTCTCGCTGAACATCGACCGGGTGTGGTGGAACCGCACCGCCCGCGTCTTCAGCGAGGTGCTGCAACGCCCTGACGCGCAGGTCCTCGACCTCTGCTGCGGGACCGGTGACATGACCTTTGCGCTGCATCGGCGACTAAATGGGGTGCAGACGCAAATCTTTGGGGCCGACTTCTCGCACGCCATGCTGGTGCGCGCGGAGCAGAAGTCCGCAGGCAGGAACATCCGCTGGGTCGAGGCTGACGCGTTGAACTTACCGTTTGCCACGGGCCAGTTTCAACTGGTGACTGCCGCCTTCGGCTTTCGCAATCTCGCCAACTACGATCGGGGACTCGCGGAAATTTACCGCGTGCTTGCGCCCCAGGGCGAGGTGGGCATTCTCGATTTCGGCGAGCCCAAGGGCTTAATTGGCAAACTGTATCGAGTGTACTTTCGGCGGGTGCTGCCAGCCATCGGCACGCTCATTTCCGGCGTGCGCGGTCCGTATGCGTATCTGCCCGCGTCCGTGCTGCGTTTTCCGTCTCCGGAGGAGATGTTGCAGCGAATGCGCGCCGCCGGTTTCCGTGAAGCCACATGGACGCCCTATACGTTTGGGATCGCGGGGCTGTATCGGGGGAAGAAATCCCCAGCTTCCACAACAGGCGGAGGACGGCGTGGCATGCGGCTCGTGTAGGAACTCGTTTGATCTTGGCTTGGGCGATCTCAGCGCAGCGCTGAACGGTGATAGGTTCTCCGCGCCCGGCGACATTCAAAATTGTAAGTGACGGATCGCTTGCCGGCCGGTTCAAGAGATGCACCAGCAACCTTGCCATGTCGTCCACGTGTACAAACTGGAAGCGCTTCTCCAGATATTTCGCGCCGCGAGGCAGCAACCAGGGCAACCGCTTGCCCGCGGCCCGCATGCGGGCGGCACGTTTGCTGCTGCCCAGCGGAGTTCCGCGCAACGCTCCCATCATGTAGTTCTGCACGCTGGCGCCAGCAAGAATGTGAGGACGCACAACGTAAGTGTGACAGTCGCCGAGGCTCTCGGCCCGATAGCGGACCACCTCGTCGCACTCACGTTTGTGAATGGCATAGGGCAACGTGTGGGCGCGCAGCGGAGCTTCCTCTTTCACCGGCCCGACGGTCTCCGGGCCGTATACGGCGACGCTGCTGGGAAAAATGAACTGCCGGATTTGGCCGCCGGTGCGATTGACGACGCTTACCGCTTCCATGACCCGGGCCGTTCCGGCGACATTGATCTGCCACATCCGTTCCAGATCGAGAACGCCCGAGCGTTGGGGATCTAAAACGAATGCAAGATGAATTACGGACCGTGCTCCAGTTGCCCGCAGCAACTCAATGAGCTGCCAGCAAGACGGCTCACGGCCCAGGTCCGTTTGCTCGAACCTCGCCAGGCCGGAACTGTCGGGTGGGCGCGTGTCCACGCCCACCACCTGAAAATCGGAAAGTAATGGCAATAAGCGGACGCCCAGATTCCCCGAGATCCCGGTGACCAGGACAGTTGGTTCCGCCGGCATGACTATTTTGGAGGCGTCTCCGATTTCGGCGCCGGCGCCGGTGTCGCATTGGGATTCGGCGGAGCCGATCCTGAGTTCGGCCTGGCCCCAGCCGCTCCCTGGGGTGTGATGATGGTTTGACGGACGGTCTGCGGCGTCTCCGGCCCAAAGTAAGCATCGTTAAGAACTATGGTCGCCGACTTCTGGATTTTTTCAATCTTCTCGGTGATCATTTGCCGCTGCAAAGTGGACGAGATGTTGGCCTTAACGTCGCTGAGCGGAACTTGGCGAGTGGAAACCACCTTGTAAATGTAAAGCGATCCAGGATCAGAAAACACCGGGGAAACCTCCGCGGGCTTCAACTCGAAGACGGACTCATGGGCCTCAGGCAAGGTACCGGGACGGCGGGCGCCGAGATTGACATCAGGCGGGGAATTGGTGAGACCGGCGTGCTCCATGGCCTCTTTTGCCAACTTAGCCGGGTCCTCACCCGCGACCCAGCGTTCCCTGATTTTGTCAGCGTAAGCGTTTTCCTCGGCCTCGCTGGGCTTGGGCTTATCGGCGGTGGCGGCAGTCCTCGGCACCATGATGCGCTGCAGCGTGGCTTCCACGTACTTCTTGGGGTTCTGCTTGTAATAGTCTTCGATTTGCTGATCGGGAAGATGCGCATACTCCTTGACGATGTGCTGATTCAAGGCGTCGGTCAGAATCTGATTTCTGACGAACTGGAAAATCTGCACATAGCGGGGATCGTTCTCCAGATTCAACTCGCGGGCAGCGTCGGCAAAGATCAGCATCTTGGCGTATTGCGAGGCGAAGTTGCGCCTCACTTCAACCGGCATGGGGGGCTTGTCGGGTTGCTGGAGCGCTGCGATCAACTTCTCAAACTGCTCGCGCGTCATGCCGCTTACGCAACCGTGGGGCGGTGTTGTGGCCCCGGCCTTGGGCTTGCAGACATTTTTCAGAGTGATGACCGCCTCATCCATGGGAACCTTGGCCGTGTCGGCTGCGGGAGCTGCAGGGGCGCCAGTAGCAGAAGGCGGCGGTGAGCTTTGCGTCGTCGCAGGCGACGCCGCAGGTGCCGCAGGGGGTTGGTTCGAACTCGGATTCTGGCCATAGGCGGCATAGCTAAGAGCACACGAAAGCGCAAGAACGAGAAAAGTAGAGCGTGACATGTAGTGGTGTTCCTCCAGAGTAAATACCGCCCTAAAGCGGAGCAGATGGATACGAAAAATGTACCACATTCCGGCTAACTGTCGTCAGAAGCAAGCCTCTGGCGGGTAGTTCACAGTTTGCGGATTTAAGCGGAAGGTGAATAATCGAACCTATGGCGGAATCGCTGGCGACTGCGGGTATGAGGCAGGAGAAGAAGGCGGTCGCCCTCAATTCCATCTACGCTGCCGTCGCCATTACGTTACTGAAGGCCATGGTCGGCGTGACCACCGGCAGTCTGGGCATCCTCTCCGAGGCGGCGCACTCCGGCCTCGATCTGGTGGCGGCGGCCATCACGTATTTTTCGGTCCGGGTCTCCGACAAACCCGCCGACGCCGATCACCAGTATGGCCACGGAAAAATCGAAAGTTTCTCCGCCTTTCTCGAAACCGGCTTGCTGCTGCTGACCTGCGTCTGGATCGTATATGAGGCGGTGAAGCGTCTCTTCTTTCATTTCGTCCATATTGAACCCAGCATCTGGGCATTTGCAGTTATGGGCACTTCGATCGTGGTGGACTACTGGCGTTCACGCCGCTTGCGGCGCATAGCTGACAAGTATGACAGCCAGGCGCTGCACGCCGATGCCCTGCACTTCAGCACCGACATCTGGTCCAGCGCCGTCGTTATTCTGGGATTGGCCCTGGTGCTGGCGGGACGACGGTACGCGCAACCGGGGTTGGCGAAGGCCGATGCGATCGCCGCCCTGTGCGTGGCTGGCATTGTGGTGTACGTCAGTTGGCGCCTGGCACGGCAGACCATCGACGCGTTGCTGGACGCCGCTCCCGCCGGCGTGCGCAACCGGATTATCGAAGAGGTGTACCGGGTCAACGGCGTGCTGGAAGTGGATCGGGTGCGGATCAGGCGGGTCGGCAGCCACTATTTTGCCGACGTCTCGGTTGCCATGTCGCGCAATGTGACGTTCCAGAAGTCGGAGCAGGTCTCTAACGAAGTTGCCGCCCGCATCCGCGCGGTTCTGCCCGATGCCGACGTGGTGGTGAACACGGTTTCGCGGGCCAGCCGGCAGGAGAGCCTCTTCGACCGGATTCGTGCGGTGGCCACGCGCAACAACCTCAACGTGCATGACATCAGCGTGCAGGATCTCGGCGGCAGTTTGCATGTGGAGCAGCATGTTGAACTCGACGAAAAGCTCAGCCTGAAGGAGGCCCACGATCGCGTCACCCGCCTGGAAAGCGAGATGAAAGAGGAGCTAGGCGGGATCGCCAGCATTCTCACCCACATCGAGAGCGAGCCGGCGACCATCGAAACCAGCGATGGCCCGGTGCTCGCGCCGGGCTTGGAACACCGGCTACAACAGGTGAGGGAGGCATTTCCCGAAGTCGTGGACATGCACGACCTCATGTTCAAACGGGTTGGCGGACGGCTCTACCTGTCACTGCATTGCACCATGAACGACGATCTGCCACTGGCGCGCGTGCACGACATACAGACCACGATGGAAAGCCGATTTCGCCAGGAACTGCCGGAGTTGTTCCGCGTGCTCATCCATCCCGAGCCGCAGACGGACAATCGGCGATAGAAGCTCACGGAATGTGGGTGGGACCTTCTTCGATGGCGGCATCCTGCTCATCATGCGCCGCAGCGTCGCTGATAGGGTAGGAATACATCTTGCTGGTAACGTTTGTGGGCGCGCGGCGGCGTACGGCAATCATCTCGGCCACGATGGCAACCGCGATCTCTTCGGGCGTGACCGCTCCGATCTCGAGACCCACGGGGGCATGCACGTCCTTGAATTTCTCGGCGGAAATCCCTTCTTTCTCCAGTTCCTTGTAGATCGAGATGGTCTTGCGGCGTGAGCCAATCATGCCGAGATAGCGCGCGCGGGTATTGATGGCCCAGCGCAGTACACGCATGTCGTCGTGGTGTCCGCGAGTAACGATCACAATGTACGACGATTCGGGCGGATTGAGTTGCGCTGTGGCCAGCTCGAAATCGCGGGCAATCACCTCGCGGGCGTCTGGAAAGCGCTCGCGGTTGGCGTAAGCCTCGCGGTCGTCCATCACGACTACGTCGAAACCGGCAATGTACGCGACTTTGTACAGGTTATAGGCGACGTGGCCGGCGCCAAAGATGTAAAGCAGCGCAGGCGGAAGCACGGGCTCGATGAAAATTTCCAGCGTGCCGCCGCAGACCAGGCCGGTGTCGTACTTGGGATTGTTGTTGAGGTTGAAGGTGAGCGAGCGCGGTTTCTCCTCTTCCATCACCTCACGCGCGGCCTGCCAAACCTCGGCTTCCACGCAGCCGCCGCCGATCGTGCCCACGATGGAGCCATCGTCGCGCACCAGCATCTTCGCGGTCTGGAACGACGGGATGGAACCGCGAACGTTGGTGATGGTGGCGACTGCACCCCGCCGTCCCTGACGGCGAAGCTCAACGATCTGCTCGTAGATGTCCATGGCGGGGCGAGTTCAATTATTTAGATGCTTGGCGGCAAAGTCAAAGGGCCGAAGGAGGTTTCCTGAAATCTGAAGTCTCTTGTTTGCCCAGACCACCACGTACTATGCTCAACTATATCGGCGATCACGCTATGACTCTCTGCTCAATTTCAGCTGCGCTTTTTGCCTCCGTCCTATTCGTCATTTCCGGAGCGGAACAATGCCTTTGCGCGCCGGTGCAGCAGCCTCATTCACCCCCGGATTTCCGGCAACTTCTGCAGAAGCTTGCAGACTTCTCCCCGGACCCATGCGGTCCTCCCTACGGAGAAGAGAAGAACTGGCATTCCGCAGATGTTGAGTCCCCCATTTTCGAGCAGGCGGCAGACATTGTCACTCAGGGACTAAACGCGACGCCCGCCAGTCCGGGGTCGCCGCGGGACCGCGCCGCAGAGGCACTGAAGAGTCTGGAGCGGATGAGCGCAGAGATCAATGCGGCTTGGCCCGAGGAGAATCGTTTCCATTTTCAGATACTCGACCTCCCGCCTGCTTTAGTCGTGAAAATGACACTTCGCACGCATGGAAGGTTCTTTGTCTTTGGTATCCCAGAGGAAGATTCTCGAAAGCCCAATCGGCTTTGGCACATGGTTGGTTCTGATGAGGAGTATGTTGAGAACGAAGTGCCGCAATCCTCGCTCGATCTCTAATCCCCTACACCGAGGTCCTTCTGGAAACGCGAGATTCCTCGCGAAGTTCATCTCCGGCGGTTGCGCCGGCAGCATCGGCGTTGAGTACGATGCCCACGAATGGAATCCGAAGGGTACTGGAGATTGTGAGCAGATCATCAAGCAGGGTGGTGCTTTTGGGCTGGATGATAAGGTACCCGGATTCGCGCAAATCGGTAAGCTCCGAGCCGAAGGCTCGCTTATCACTCTGCCATATTGCTGGTTTTCGCCAATAGACACCTGGGACAATCCGAGTCTGTGTGCGGTCGACACCTACGACATCTCTGGCGACAACGTTAGGTTCCGCGCCCGCGTTTACAATCGGCCCGACCTTTTGCCAATTGCCAAGACTATTGAGTATGCTGAGCAGCGAGACTACCCCGCTGTGCTCGGTTACTGTGCTTCCGGCCAGGTTGCGCTTAGGTTGGTACGCAACGTTCCGCCCTTTATCTTCGCCGATGATCTTCGGGTGACTCCTAACGGAACCGGGAAAGAGCACGTTGAACTGGGCTACGAACCCACATATCGCTTCGACGTGGAAAAGCGCGCCGGTCGCTGGCTCGTTGTCGCCTTCAGCACAGAATGACGCCGCAATCGGATGCTAGACTTGTTTTGGATGCGATATGGCCACCCTATACGTGAGAAACGTTCCCGACGAGTTGTATGAGGCGCTGCGCAAACGGGCCCGGCAGAACCGAAGATCCATCGCTGCAGAGGTCGTCTCGCTGCTTGAGCAGAACGTCCCCACCGCCAGTGAGCTCAGAAAGCGGCGAGAGTGCCTGCGCAGATTGGAACATCTGCGGTCGATTCCCTCTCCATCTTCAGGTCCATTTCCCTCGACCGAAGAAATGGTGCGCGAAGATCGGAGCCGATGATGAAGGCCGTTCGCATTCATGAGTTCGGCGGTCCGGAAGTTCTCAAGTACGAAGAAATTCCTGATCCGGAGTTGCGCAAAGACCAGGTGCTGGTCCGGGTGCGCGCCTGCGCGCTGAACCACCTCGATCTCTGGGTCCGCATGGGCCTGCCGGGCGTGAAGCTGCCGCACATCCTGGGCAGCGACATCGCGGGCGAGGTTGTGGAGTGCGGCGAGTACATCAGTGACCTCAAGCCTGGCACGCGCGTCCTGCTGGCTCCGATGGTGTTCTGTAATCACTGCGAGCAGTGCAACAACGGACGCCACAATTTCTGCCCGCAGTTCAACGTGCTGGGCAACGGCGTGGACGGAGGCAATTGCGAACTGATCGCCGTGCCGCGCGTGAATGTTATCCCGATCCCCGATTCGCTGGGCTTCGTGGAGGCGGCGAGTGTCCCGCTGGTCTTCCTGACTGCGTGGCACATGTTGGTCGGTCGCGCCCACTTGCGGGCAGGGCAAACCGTGCTGGTTTTGGGCGCGGGTTCAGGAGTAGGTTCGGCCGCAATCCAGATTTGCAAGATGCTGTCTGCCGAGGTGATCACTACCGCCGGCGATGAGCAGAAGCTGGCAAGAGCCCGCGAACTTGGCGCCGACCACACCATCGATCATTACAAGCAGAAGATCGCCGACGAGGTGAAGCGCATCACCAATCGCCGCGGTGTGGACATCGTCTTCGAGCACGTTGGCCAGGCCACGTGGAAAGAGAGCGTGAAATCGCTGAAAAACGGCGGGACGGTGGTGACCTGCGGCGCCACCACGGGCTTTCAGGGCGATCTCGATCTTCGCTTCCTGTTCTCGCGGCAACTCTCGCTGATGGGCTCGTATATGGGCGCAATGGGTGAATTGGACGAGGTCCTCAAGCATGTTTTCGCGGGCAGGCTGAAGCCGGTGGTGGACCGCACCTTCCCGCTGAGTGAAACTCGCGCGGCGCATCAGTACCTTTCCAGGAGCGAGCAGTTCGGCAAGGTGGTGGTCACGCCGTAACGGCGCAATGACAGAGTTGCGTCCCTGGTCGCAGACAGCGCATCGAAAAAGAGTAGGTATAATTAAACCGAAATGACGACCGAGTACCGCCCTCCGCACTTCGAAAATCCCGAGCCTGGCACAGAGCGCTTCGACAACCTTGTCGGATCGGACCAGAGCCGCGGCCAGATTCTGCGGGCCACCTTTGGTCAGCAGCAGCACGAAGGCGTTCTGATGGCGTCGATGGACGCGGTGGTGAACTGGGTGCGGAAGAATTCCATTTGGCCGATGACCTTTGGCCTGGCCTGCTGCGCCATCGAGATGATGTCGATGGGCGCCTCGCGTTTCGATATCGCCCGCTTTGGCGCCGAGGTCTTTCGCCCGTCGCCGCGGCAGTCGGACCTGATGATCATTGCCGGCCGGGTCTCGCAGAAGATGGCGCCGGTTATCCGCGAACTCTACATGCAGATGCCGGAACCCAAATGGGTCATCTCGATGGGAGCGTGTGCGACTTCGGGAGGCGTCTTCAACAACTACGCTCTGGTGCAGGGCGTGAATCAGTGGATTCCAGTGGATGTTTACGTGCCCGGATGCCCTCCGCGTCCGGAGCAGTTGATTTACGCCATCATGCTGCTGCAAGAGAAGATCAAGAACGAGCGCGGCTCGTTCCGGCGAGCGCTCAACCTGGAACCCGCTTAAGTCGGCGATAGATTTCCGGCTGTCGAAGCCCGCTGGGCGAAACGTCCCAACCCAGTGGGTACGCGCCCTGGGCTTTGCGGCGGCCTTTCTTCAATGCGTGATCGGCAACCGGCTCGGGTCGTAAGAAAAGTCAACCAGCCCGTCGCGATAGTCGATCTTGACTTGCAACTTCCCCAGAAGTTGAAACCCTAGAATGCCCGAGACCTCGGCGCCGGTGCCCTTGCTGATGTTGGACAGATCGAAGGCCACGACATCCCAGGCTTTCTGGGAGATATTGCTAAATCGAAGCGTGGCTCTGTCGGCGCGATAAACCTCGGCCACACTCCCGTTCATTCCCTTCACGTGCATATAGGAGTCGGAGTTGATCTTAGTAACCTCCCGCGCCGTCCTGGTGGAAAGAAAGGTGGTCCAGGCGCCGGTATCGATTAGGAAGAGCACCGGCTTGGAGTTGTTGACCTCGGTTGGAATCAGGAGTTCATGACCGAAGTGAAAGACGGGAGACCAGGTTTTCATCTCTGGAGCGATGTAGCGATCTTTGGGAAGGGCCGGCGCAGCGGCGGCCTTCTTGGTCTTGCTGGCATCGCCGGTTGATTCCGCCTTCTGATTGGCCGCCGCTTCGTCGGTATCATCGTCGGGATTGGAGCTCGATTCGCCTTCGGTATTGAGGGCTGTGGGTGCGACCGTCTCATCCGGCCGCTTGGGAAGGGGCGACAATTTCACCTTCTCCGCCGGGAAATCGATGTCGATCAAGTAGGAGCTGAAAACATTGGCGCCGACCAGGCCGTCTTCGTCGCTGAGGGGCATCCTATCGCTGACGGTGACCACACAGTCTGCGAACTCCAGTTCCCCGATGCGAATGTGATCCGCCACCGCCAGGTATCCGCCCTGCGGGCCCTTATCGCCAATTCCCCGATAGCGGATGTCAGAGATGCGCGTCAGACCAGCCTTTTCCGCGCTCTTGCGACCGATGAGGATCCCGCTGGCTCCTGTATCCAGCAGCAGGTGAGTGTTGCGGTCGTTCACCTTGACGGCCAAACCATAACCGTCGATGCGCTTCGGAGTGTGAGACATCCGTTGCAGCTTGGTATCAGTTTGCTCTACCTTGCTGACCAGCCGGCAGGCGTGTACGGGTTTATCAACGGTGGCCTTGAGGAATTCGAGGTAGTGCTGCAGATGCTCAGTATCCTCCGGATCGTCGGGATGGGGGCCGGCGAGATACGCCTCGATGGCTGCCAATCGTTCGCGGCGCGAAAGTGTATTAAACCACCGGCGCTGAACTTCCGGATCGTCGGGAGCAATCTGATGCGCCACCTTTAGCGCGTCATAGGCTTTGCGATAAAGCGAATAGGCGCGGTAGAGACGAACCAGACCAAGATAGGCGCGTAGTTCCCGCTTATCGATTTGCAGCGCCTTGAAATACGACATCTCGGCTTCAGCCATTTTGGCGAGGCGGAACTGCACGTCACCCATGGCCGCCAAGAGCGCCGCCGAATTGGGTTGAGCGCCCAGCGCCTTGGCCGCCTCGGCGGAAGCTTCATCAATCTTCTGCTCGTGCAGTAATGCCTCGATGAGACCGGCCTGTGCCGGCGCCAGTTTGGCGTCGATCTTCAGCAGCGCTTGATATTTTTCTGCCGCTTCGGCGAATTTGCCGGCCTTATAAAGCTGATCAGCCGCCATCAGGTCGGGATTGTCGGGAATCGGTTTGGCATTCTGCGCCAACACGCCGAACGAAAGGCACACTGTGAGAAAGACGGTAAGTATGACGAAAACGCGTCGGATCATGAGGGCCCAGTCCTGCTCGAAAGCAGAGTACCACGTGCTGTCGTTTCCGATACCCCTTTCTGCTGCCTTCCCCTGTGACCCACCTCACAGACCCCCGGTCACCCATCCTTCTATCGTTATAGGTAGACCCTCGACTTCCTACGACTGAGAGGCACTCTTAAAATATGTCTACTGCCACCGTTTCCGCGAGTTCCCGCGTCCTCAACCCCGCACTGGCCAGTCGCATTATGAGCGCTGAAGAAGCTGCCGCCCTCATCCACTCGGGCGACCAAATTGGCGTGAGCGGATTCACCGGCTCCGGCTATCCCAAGGCAGTACCCATGGCGCTGGCACGCCGCATCTCCGATGCCAACCTGCGCGGACAGAAGTTCCAGGTCAGCATTTTTACCGGCGCCTCCACCGGGCCCGAGCTCGACGGCGCACTCGCCATGGCGGGGGGCATTCACCTGCGGCTTCCGTATCAGTCCGACCCCGAGACGCGCAAGCGCATCAACGCCGGCGAGATGGAGTATATGGACATCCACCTCAGCCACGTAGCTCAGTTCGTGGAGTATGGCTTTCTTGGCAAGCTTGATCTCGCGCTGATCGAAGTCACCGCCGTGCTCGAGGACGGCCGCCTGCTGCCGAGTTCCTCGCTCGGCAACAACAAGACGTGGATCGAGCAGGCCGAGCACGTGATCATCGAGGTCAACTCGTGGCAGCCTGCGGCGCTGGAAGGCATGCACGACATCTACTACGGGCTAAAGCCGCTGCCCAACCGGGGACCGATTCCCTTGACCCATACCGGTCAGCGCATCGGCAGCCCTTATCTCCACGTGCCGCCGGAGAAGGTTGTCGCGGTCGTGCTCACCGACTCGCCCGACCGCAACAGCGCGTTCAAAGCGCCCGACGAGGCCTCGCGCCGCATCGCCGGACACATTCTCGAATTTCTGAGCTGGGAAGTACAGAAAGGCCGCATGCCTGAGACGCTGCTGCCACTGCAATCAGGCGTCGGCAACATCGCTAACGCAGTGCTCTTCGGTCTTGAGGAAGGCCCGTTTGAAGGGCTCACCTCGTACACCGAAGTCATCCAGGACGGCATGATTCGCCTGTTGAAGTCGGGTAAGCTGACGGCGGCGTCGGCGACCGCATTCTCGCTCAGCCCGGAGGTGCTGACCGAGGTCAATGCCGACATGGCCAGTTATCGCAAGCAGATCGTTCTGCGACCGCAGGAGATCTCCAACCACCCCGAGATCATCCGGCGGCTGGGCGTGATCGCCATGAACGGCATGATCGAGGCCGACATGTACGGCAACGTGAACTCGACTCACGTGATGGGATCGCGCATCCAGAACGGCATCGGCGGCAGCGGTGACTTCGCGCGCAACGGGTACCTGTCCATCTTCATGGCGCCATCGACGGCGCAGAAGGGGACCATCTCGACCATTGTGCCCATGGCCTCACATGTGGACCACACCGAGCACGATGTCCAGGTGGTCGTGACCGAACAGGGACTCGCCGATCTGCGCGGACTCTCGCCGCGACAGCGCGCGCACCTCATCATCGAGAAGTGCGCCTCGCCCGACTACAAGCCGCTGCTGCTGGATTACCTCAGCCGCGCCGAGCGGCTCTCCTATGGTCGCCACACTCCGCACCTGTTGAGCGAAGCCCTGGGCTGGCACAATCGCTATTTGCGCAGCGGCCGGATGAAGCCAAGCGGGGAAGAGTAGTCAGGAACTAGGGATCAGGGACTAGGGGTCAGGGACTAGGGATCAGTTGTCGAACAGAACCCTTCGTGACGCTCCCTTCCATTCGCGACGTCCAGCGAAGTCCTTAGGTAAAATGCAAGACGCCCCTTTCGAGGGCAGAGGAGCGTCAATGAAATACTTTGTCCGTATTTTTGCGGTGATTGCGTTTGGACTCACACTGGCTACGGGCGCGTGGGCCCAGTGGTCATCCGACCCTAACCAGAATCTTGACCTGTCGAACATCTCTGGCGCCGACCAAGTGCAGCCGAAGCTGCTTCCTCTGCCCAACAACAGTTGGTACGTGAGCTGGTTCAATAACAACCCAAACGACCCACCGCCGAACGGCTACGACGTCTATTACCAGATGCTCAGTGCGAATGGGGTGGAGCAATTTCCGCATGATGGCATCCAGGTCGCCAAACTGACTTTGAGCTCAACTGAGGACTACGGCCTCGCGCTCGACGCGAACGGGAATGCCTTGCTGGCCTTCCTCGACGACCGCTTGAACCCTGACATCCCGCAGGTCACCGCCGCGAAGATGAGTTCCACGGGGCAGGCGCTCTGGGGACCTTCGGGCGTGGCTTTGACGATTGATCCCGGATTTCACGCAGCGCCGAAGATCGCCGTCACTAGCGACGGCAACATTGTGGTTGCCTGGACCACCGACGATCACGTAGTGCTCCAGAAGCTCGACGCCAACGGCCATCCGTTGTGGGCTGGAGTCTCTGCCCTCGCTGGCGGCATTTTGCTGCGCGAACCTGGCTACTTCTACTCGCTGGCCGATTTGCACGCTTCGGACGACGGATCGGTCATCGTATCCTGGGTGCGCAATCACGGTTTCGGCAGCAATGCCTACCTCTACGCCAACAAGGTCTCTTCCAGCGGCCACCTGCTGTGGGGCCCGGGACACGTGAAGGTCTTTGATGGCGGCTCGCTACAGTTCGGCGAGTTCCCTTACTTCACTCCCGACGGCGCTGGTGGCGCGGTGTTTTCGTGGTACAGCAATAATCCCAGCCTGCAGGTTTACGCGCAGCACATTCTGTCGAATGGCACCGAGGCCTTCGGGCATAACGGTTCGGTGGGATCGACCAACGCGTTCAACGTGAGGGTCTCGCCGTCGGCCTCCTACAATCCAGCGACGCAGGAGACGTTCCTGTTCTGGACGGAAGAGGATTCCAACCAGTTCACCAACGGGGTCTCGGGGCAGAAGTTCAATTCGGCGGGAGCCCGCCAGTGGACCGACAGTGGATTGACGATCGTACCGCTGGGGCCGGATTCGCAGATCTTCGTGGAGAACGTGCAGATCGGCACGGGCGCGCTGGTCTTCTGGTTCGATCAGCCGGGATTCGGGTCGGGAACCATCCAGGCAATCAAACTGGACGGAACCGGCAGTACGGTGTGCGCGCAGTTCCCAGTGTCGTCGGCTTCGTCGGATAAGTCGCGTCTGGCGACCAGCCTTGCTTCCTCCGGCTTGTCTGCGCTGACGTGGGAGGACGACCGTAACGGCGAGAACGATATCTACATCCAGAACGTTAATCCCGACTGCTCGCTGGGGATTGAAGACCGGCTGCGACCGAAGATGGCAACAGGGAACTTTTAAGCGACTTTGTTAGCAACCCCGCTCAGGCCACCTGCGTGGCCTCCCTTCAGGAGGCCCGCAGGTCCCGGCGTACGAGGGTTGAATCGAGGAAGAATCCGAGCCCGACCGCGAACGGAATTACACCGAAGGCCGCAGCGACCCACGCGTCGGGTTCGACGCGTCCAATCAGCGCAAATGCGACGGTGTAGCCGATCGACGCGCTAACCAGCAGGATGCCTGCCCGGCGAGAACGAGCGGTCTGCGAAAGCTCGGGCTCCATGGGAACGCTGAGCCCGCGCGCCAACGCCGCCAGGCGTTCTTCGGTGCGCAGCTTGCGCACCCGGTAATAGGTGTACATCGCCGCGATGGGAATCCCAAAGACCATAATCACTGCCACCAAGCCGATGATGTCTCCATCCATAGCCTGCCTCATTTCTTGTCGCGCTGCCCGCGCGTCCTAAAGATCGCTTACAGCTTGAAATACGGGGAGCAGTCGAAGAAAGTTCCGAAGCTTTTGGGGCACAAGAAGCAGGTCCGCTCGCTCGCTCGCCACGGCGGGCTCGGGTCGGAATGACAAACTGACAGCTGATGGCTGACGGCTGAAGGCTACTCTTCCACCTCGTCCTCTTCGCCGCGCTCGGCCTTGGCGGCTGCGATGATCTTCTCCTGCTGCAGTGCGGGGACGAAGTCGTAGTGGTTCATTTCCATCGAGAAGCTGCCGCGACCCTGGGTCATCGAGGTCAGGTCGGTGCCGTAGGTCAGCATCTCGGCCATGGGCACTTCGGCCTTGACGACGGTCTTGCCGGCCTTGTTGTCCATGCCCTGGATACGCCCGCGACGGCTGTTCAGGTCGCCCATGATGGCGCCGGCAAACTCGTCGGGAATGGTGATCTCGACATTCATGATCGGCTCCAGCAGCGTGGGCTTGGCTTGCTCCATGGCTTTGCGAAAGGCGATGCGGCCCGCGGTCTTGAACGACAATTCGTTCGAGTCCACGTCGTGATAGGAGCCGTCGTAAAGGATGACCCTGAAGTCAACCACCGGGAAGCCAGCGAGAAAGCCGCGTTGTGCGGCTTCGACGATGCCCTTCTCGACGGCGGGAATGTAGTTCTTGGGAATCGCGCCGCCGAAAATCTCATTGACGAACTCGAAGTTGCCTCCGCGCGGCATGGGTTCCATCTTGATCTTGCAATCGCCAAATTGGCCGTGTCCGCCACTCTGTTTTTTGTGGCGGCCCTGCACGTCAGCCTTGCCGCGAATGGTCTCGCGGTAGGGGACCTTGGGGGCCTTCAGATTCACTTCGGTGTGATAGCGATTTTTCAGCTTTGAAACAACAACTTCGATGTGCTGTTGGCCGGTGCCCGCGATGAGGAACTCCTTGGTCTGGGCATCGCGGAAGAAGCGCAGCATGGCATCCTCTTCCATCAGCTTGTGGATGCCATTACTCAGCTTGTCTTCGTCGGCACGGGTCTTGGGCTCGATGGCGAACGTGATCGCCGGTTCGGCGAAGGTGACCTGCGGATACTGGATTGGAGCGCCCTTGTCGCCCAAGGTATCGCCGGTCAGGGTGTCCTTCAACTTGGCAACTGCGCCGATGTCGCCGGCATGGAGTTCGTTGACCGGGACCGCCGTCTTGCCCTGCATGATCGAAAGGTGAGCGAACTTCTCGGAGCCGCCGCGGTTGAAGTTTTGCAGGCTGGCGTCGTTCTTCAGCACGCCGGAATAAACCTTGAAGAAGGAGATGCGTCCCGAGAACGGATCGCTGATGGTTTTGAAAACGAATAGCGAGAGCGGTTCATTGTCGCTTATCTTGCGGACTGCCGGCTCGCCATTATTGGCGGTGGCGGCGGCTTTCACTTCGCCACGCTCGACCGCTGTCGGCATGTAATCCACGATGAAGTCGAGTACTTCGTCGGTGCCGATGTTGCCCAGACCCGAGGCGAAGAGCACGGGGAAGATCTTGTCTTCGCGAATGGCATTATGCAGCCCGGCGATGATGTGCTCTTCGGCGATCGTACCTTTGTCGAAGAACTCTTCCATCAACGCGTCATCGCCTTCGGCGACCAGCTCCACCAGCCGCTCGTGCGCGGCCTTGGCCTGCTCTTCCATGTGGGAAGGAATTGGGCCGATGGTTGACTTGCCGTTTCCGCCCATCTCGTAGCTGTACGCCTGCATCTTCACCAGGTCCACGACGCCGGTGAAACTCTTCTCCGAGCCGATAGGCAATTGCACCGGCACAACCGTGCGACCGAAGGCTGTAGTGAGCGATTCCATGACGCGATTGAAGTCGGCGCGCTCGCGGTCCGTCCGCGTACACACGATGACCCGCGGCAACGCGACCCGGTCGTAGTAATGCCAAATGCGCTCAGTCACAACTTCCACGCCACTGACTGCGTCCACGACGACCAGGGCGGCTTCCACCGCAGGCATTACCATCTCGGCTTCATGGATGAACATGTTGAAACCGGGCGTGTCGATCAGGTTGATCTTGGTCTTGCCCCACTCGACGATGGCAGTCGCGGCGGAGATAGACATCGCCCGCGAGACCTCTTCTTCGTCGTAATCGGTGACGGTGGTGCCTTCATCGACCCGGCCAAAGCGCTGGGTGGCGCCGGCAGTGAAGAGCATCGCCGAGGCCAGGGAAGTCTTGCCCGAATGGGAATGCCCGATCAGGGCGACGTTGCGGATGTTTGCGCCTTCGTAATTCTTCACCTATGGACTCCTTCGAGTGATCCGCTCCACCTGGCGCTCAGAGGCATTGCTCCCCAGTAGCACGCAATTTGCGCGCTTGCACAACCCCGAGGTTGCCGGCGAGGCAAAAAGGCGGGGCACCATGCCAGCTTGCGCATGGTGAAACTGAATAAACTTAGAATGCTAGCACAACGAGTTCCCTGCTTCCACCACAGAGGAACCTCGTCGCGTTTAGAGTAGCGCTGGGGATGGAACCTGAACCCGGAGGCGGGGCGCCGCTTTACGCAAGGTGGGGACTGGCGCGGGGAAAGCCTCCTCCATTTGCAGCTTGGCGGCTGCGATTTCTTCCTGCGTGGGTGGACTGATCTGGATCACGACGTTGCTGTTGACCTCGGAGCCATGCTGGAACAGGTTCTGATTCATCATGATCGACTCCAAAAACCGCCCGAGATCTCGTGAATGAAAGCCGTTGCTGAAGCGTGGACCACTCGACCAGCCGGGATTTACGGAGTAGTCGCAGATCAGGCTCCAGTATCCGCGCGCGGTGTTACACCACATTTTCAGACTGTCCACGGAACGCTCGCCGCCGACATGGTATTCCACCTGTAGCAAGCCCCCGGTTGCTACTTGCACCAGGTCACTCCAGTTCACAATCACAGCGCTTTCCAGAATTTGGCTGAGCTGGACGTTCTGCGCAGGCAGAGATTGCGGTGTCGTAGTCATCGTGTCCTCCGTGAATTACTAAATCGTTAGGTGACGAGCTTCTCTATCCGGCTTTTTCTTCCAACACAGGGTCAGCCGGGGCGCTCAAAGGCTGTGCCACGGAATCGGTATGTTCCTGCGGGCCATTGCGTGTCTTAGCCGCAGCGATGCGCCAACTGGCTTCCACAAATCCGTTCCTCTGCGGCAATAGCTCGCAGCTTTCTCTCATCGCGTTACGCAACGACTCTCCCCATTCCATTCCGTGTGCTTCGGGAACATAGGAACCGGGGGCGGGCTGAAGCGCGACAAAGTCTGGCCGACCGACCAGGAAGGCGACAATCTGCTCTGGGCTGTCCCTTTTGATCTCATCGCGAAAGGCCAGCGCGCCGGCATAGTTCCGACGGATGTCAATCAGCACCATGTCATAGCGGTCGGGATGCCAAACCAACCCGGCCTCCTCGAGGTCGCAGGCGCCGATCATTTCCACGCCGTGCAAGGCCATGATTTTCTTGCGGAGCGCCCGCCGTTCGGCATTTGTGTCCATGAGAAGAACGCATTTCTTAAGCTGAATGGTCTTATCGACGAGATTCGATGCCGTTATCATCGCGCTCCTCCTGCGATTCCCTGCGCGGTCCCCCGGCAAAAGAAGGTCGTAGCTGTCTTGCAAGTACGCTTGTAAGGAGGGCTGAAGAGTACGCCTTCATCGGTAACGGAAGGCGCTGGAGGGGGAATCCGCGTAAGATAACCCCACTACATTTATTATACGCTGCTCAAGAAGCCGCGGCTTTAGTGGGAGTCGCCGAAGCAAAAGGAAGAGGCGCGGCAAAATTCAAGCAAATCGCTTCCCGCCTCTAGTTCCTGCCGTTCTAATAGCGGTGCGGCAGCTCGCGCTCGGTGTCCACCGAGCTGGTCAACGTACCGATCAGGTAACTGATCAAAATCACGCCGACCACCGTAATCGTAACTACGTCCATGTGGCACCTCACCCCGGTTCGGCCCCTTGGCCCTATGAACCCCGTCTTCTGAATATTCTTCCCTGCTAACCCTTTAGACGACGGGGCGCACCGAAAGTTGTGCAATGTTTGTAGCACAATTTCGCCCGAGTTGCAGTTCAAATCGTCAAGGATAGCGACTAACTTTAGTGGTAAACGCCCCTTGCTGAACTTTCAGCGCTGACGGCTCGGCCACCTAATCAAGCCCCTGCTTGCGGACCGACTTCGCTGATCACGCGCAAGAGCGCGTCCGGTCCGTCGGCCCCCACCACGTATCGGTCGGCCTCCACCTCGGGCCACTCGCCATAAAGATGGACGATGTATACGACTTTGCCCTCCGGATGGCGCTCGTGGAAGAGCCGGATCACTTTTCTTGCGGTAGCGTCGGGCAGCCGGTGACAGATCACAATCACATCGACGCGGTCTGGATTGTCCGGCGCCTCCAGCGCCTCTTTTTCCGTCATGATGGCAACCACTTCGTGGCCGGCGGTTTCCAGGGCCCGCTGGCGCAAGAGCGCCAACTCCTGGTCCGTAGTGAGGATAAGAATTTTCATCGCGGGTCTTCCCTGCCAGTCCTGAAATCGTCCTTGCGGAGGATATCAAAACAAACGAAGGTTGGCAGCGCAATTTCTGATGGTTCTAGTGCAGCCCTGCACCCGCGTTATTGCTGCGGGCCATTAAGTTCCGCAGCACCGCGACCTCCGACTCGATGGCCGTCTTCAGGCTGGGCTCCATGTCGGGCGCAAAGAACGGCGAATGATTCGACGGCAGGTGAGTTCCGCTGGCCTTCGCTTCTTTGAACTTTTCGGGATCGGCAACGCCAAGCCAGAAATAGAACGAGGGCACTCCGGCCTCGACGAAATAGGAATAGTCTTCCGAAGCCATGATGGGCGGCTCTTTCTTCACCCGTCCGGCTCCCAGCGCCTGAGTCAGCGCCTGGCTAAGCCGCTCAGCCAGCTTAGGGTCGTTGTAGAGCGCGTCCGTGGATTCCACGACTTGCACCAGCGGCGCTTTCGGAGCCTCCGCCGCCTGCGCTTCTGCCTTGGCGACGCGCTCGATTGCCGCCAGCAGATGCTTGCGCACCTCTGGTTTGTACGAGCGGACAGTCAGGCCAAGGTGGACCTCATCGGGAATGATGTTGTTCTTGGTGCCTCCCTGAATGTAGCCGACAGTGATGACGGCGGGATCGCCCGGCTTGATTTCGCGCGACACAATGGTCTGCAACGTCAGGACCAGGCGGGCGGCGATGACGATAGGATCGACGGTGGATTCAGGGCTGGCTCCGTGGCCGCCTTTGCCGTAAATCGTGATGTTAACGGTATCAGCATTCGATGCCGCGTATTCCGGAGTGAAGCCCACCTCGCCGGCCGGCAGGGTGTTGGTCGTGTGCAAGGCCACCCCAACATCA
This sequence comes from Candidatus Korobacteraceae bacterium, assembly GCA_049520555.1. Classification (GTDB taxonomy): domain Bacteria; phylum Acidobacteriota; class Terriglobia; order Terriglobales; family Acidobacteriaceae; genus Bog-257. Next base: position 100,055 of record JBEKPR010000010.1, on the reverse strand, counting down.
GGCTTGGGAAAGCGCGTGAACAGGCCATCAGCAATCATGCCGGTGGCGCCGCCAACTGTTTCCTCAGCGGGTTGGCCGATCAGCACCAGCGTGCCGTGCCATTGATCTTTGGTCTTCGCCATAATTTCTGCCGTACCCACCAGCGCCGCCATGTGGATGTCGTGTCCACAGGCGTGCATCACGGCGACGTCATGACCTGCATTGTCCTTGGTGCGGACCGTACTGGCGTACGGCAAACCCGTCTTCTCCTCAACCGGAAGCGCGTCCAGCTCGGTGCGCAGCATGACCGTCGGTCCGGCGCCATTGCGAAGAACTGCCACCACGCCGGTCCCGCCCACGTGCTCAGTCACCTCGTAACCCAGCGCGCGCAGTTTAGCGGCAACCTTGGCGGCGGTGTCGACCTCATGCCCCGATAGCTCGGGATGCTCGTGCAGGTCCATATACAGCGTCTTCACCTGCGGGTAAACCGAATCGACCTGCGCAGAAAGTGGGGGCCCGCCCGCTGACTGCGCCCAGCCGCTCGCTGCCAAAACCAGGCACGCCGCTAGAAACCACAAAATCTTCATGATTTCCCTTCTTGTAGTGTTATTTCCGCCAATTCTTCGCTCTACCGAGCCATGTATCTTACTACAAACACGCACGATAGCCACAATCGACAGAATCTACCGCAATTTCATCAACTATCAACCCGACCGGGGAATCTAATACGCATCCCCATACATACATCCCTAAGAGAGGAGCTGGGTTTGAATTTATACCAGCAGAACCATCAACCCGAACCAGAAAGCATGATAGAGAAAATACATCCTAAAAAGCGATATATATTTGCCAGCGATTTTGACCAGACCCTCAGCTTTAACGACTCGGGGTACGTTTTGGCCGAGCTATTGGGCATTTCCGAGGCTGAGTTCGAGCGCAAAGCCACCGGAATGGCGAAGTTGAACCTCGTCCAGCAGGGAGGCGAGCTCGCCTATCTTCTGCTGCACGATCCTGAGTTTCGCTCCAAAGTCCGTCCCGAGCATCTCTACAAAGCGGGCAAGCAGGTACGCCTGAAGCCGAATATTGACTTGCTCTACCGCTTCCTTTCCGAGGAAGTCGAGGGCTACCACTTCGATTTCTACGTGATTTCGGCCGGTCCTGTGGAAGTGATTCGCTCGGCCCTTGAGGGCGTCATCCCCGCCGATCATATCTATGGCACCGAGTTTGAATACAACAAGCACGGCGAAATCGAACGGATCCTTCAGGTGACGGCCGGTTACGGCAAGGTCGCCGTTATCGACCAGTTGCTCGAAAACCTCAGGACCGGGGCCGATCGCATTGTCTATGTGGGCGATGGCAGCTCCGACATCCATGTCATGTTGCACGTGAATCGGCGCGATGGTTTCACCATTGCCGTTTCCGAGAACAAGTACCTGGCGCCCATTGCCAAGCGTTCCGTGATCAGCGACAGCGCACTGGCCATCCTCGTTCCCATCCTGGAAGAGGTAGTGGGCTGGGACTCGCATTCGATTCGCAATCTGTTCGAAGCCAAGGGTCTGCTCATTCAGCAGTGGGACAAGGTGCAAACCGATGTCCTGACCATCGTTCCCAGCTTCGCTCCGGCGGAAGAGCGGGCGGACGCCGCCATCGTCGATTGAATTCGGATTCCGAAACCGCTTTAGGTCCAGCGGAACCAACGTAGTGCGAGCAAGAAGGACACCCCACCCCAGATCGCCAAGATGATGATTCTGCTGGCTTGCGAGCTAAAGGTCGCGCCCTGCAGAATGATGGCGCGCAGGGCATCGTTGAGTGCCGTGAGTGGTAGAGCTTTGATCGCCGGCTGTACGATCTGCGGAAAGCGTTCGTAGGAGAAGAACACTCCCGAGAAGATCCACATCGGCATCATCACCAGGTTGATAAGCCCGCTCACGGTCTCGATCTTCTGGGCGCGGCTCGCAGTCAGCAGTCCAATGCCACCGAACGAAACCGCACCGAGTGCTCCGACGAGGAGAATCGCCAGCAGCGAGCCTTCGACCCGCATATGAAAGACCAGCGCTCCGAACCCGAGCAGCAATGCCACCTCGATCAGCATGAGCACCAGACGGCTGCTCCCCATTGCCAGAAGGAAATCCGTGCGGCGCATGGGCGACGCAACAAAGCGCTTCAGCAATTTGCGCTGGCGCATCTCCACTACGGCGAAGCCGATGCCCCACATGCCTGAGTTCATCAGGTTCATGCCAAGCAACCCAGGAACCAGGAAGTCAATGTAGCGTGCGCCCGGTTCGCTCGATTGTGTGGTCTCGGTCTTTAGCGGGTTGTTGCGGCCCGACGCGGTCTGTAGCGCATCATCCACTTGCGTGCGTGCCAAGACACTCTCGGGCCTGGCCGGATCATAGCGATAATGGAGTCCGCTGTCGTCCCAGGTTACGACCAGCGCATACTTGCCCAAGCGGAAGCGATCGAATGCTACCTTGGCGTCCAGCACGTCGGCATGGAGGGCCGTCTTTGCCGGGGAACGCTGCAACAGATCGATCACCTGGTGCGCGTGAGAATTCGCTACGACGGCGATCGTGGTTATGTCGGCAGGTTTATCGCGAAATGCGATACCGAGTCCCAGGGCCAGAAGCAGGGGGAAAACGAACACCCAGAAAATCACCTCCGGCTCCCGCCACAATTCTTTCATGCGCGCTCCGAGCAGATGCCGATAGCCCGCCCAGCGTCCGTTCGTGACCGTCTCTGATGCAGCGACCGCTGGCGTCGGTGGCGTTTCAACGTGAGCCATTATTCCTCCCGCAGATGACGGCCGGTGAGTTGTACGAACACGTCCTCAAGACTCGCCTGGCGGGTTGTGAGGTGAACCAAGCGCGCCCCCTTCTGCTGTACTGCGGAAAGCAGAGCAGGTATCGTCTGATGAGGCTCTTCGACTTGCAGGAAGAAACGTCCGTCTTCGCTGCGTACCGATTGCACCCCGGGAAGATGACTCCATAGACCATCAGCGTCGTCATCCACGGCGTCGCCGAGCGCAAATTCAACTACATGGTGCCCGCTCAAGCGGGCAATCAATTCCGAGGGCGTGCCCGCGGCAATGATCTGTCCGTGATCGATGATGGCCAGCCGGTCGCATAGCCGCTCCGCCTCATCCATGTAGTGCGTGGTCAGCAGCACGGTCCCTCTGCGCTGCTGAAACTGACGAATGATGTCCCAAAGCTGGCGACGGCTTTGGGGATCCAATCCGGTAGTTGGTTCATCGAGGAAAAGGATTTTCGGATTGCCCACCAGGGCTGTCGCAACCGCCAGGCGCTGCTTCTGCCCGCCGGAAAGCTTGCCCACTAACGCATCGGCCTTCTCGCCGAGAGACAGTTCTTCGAGGATCGCCGGAACCGAGTTTGGCTGGTGATAGAAGCTGGCAAACAGTTGCAGCGTTTCGCGAACGGTTAATTTCTCAGAAAGGCGGGTTTCCTGGAGAGAGACGCCAAGCCATTCGCGCAACTCCCGTTCGTGTGCCTGCCACGTCATTCCCAGTATCTCGACCTCGCCGGAGCTGGGCGTCAACAGCCCTTCCAGAATTTCGATGGTCGTGGTCTTGCCGGCCCCATTCGGGCCCAGGAGACCGAAACATTCGCCGGCTTGAATTGCCAAGTCGAGGCCCCGAACAGCTTCGACCTTCTCGTCGTAGGTCTTCCGCAGGCCCCGGCAACTGATGGCATTCTCCATATCGGGCAATGATACGGGATAGTGTGGCCGCTCCACGAGAGGGGCGACTCCCTTCAGTAGTGGTGATGTGACGTTGACCGCACTTATTCAGCCCAGCCCGCTTGTGGGAGATTTCGGCACGGAACGGGCGCCGCCGCAGGACCTGATCGGGTCCGATGCTGGTTAGGCTATTTCGCGGCCATCGCTTTTAGCTGGTCGAGTGCGAGATTCACCTCCAGCACATTGACCCGCGGCTCACCTAGCAATCCAAGCTGGCGTTGAGAGGTGTGTTGAGCAATGATCTGCCGCACCTGGTCTTGGCTCAAACCACGCTCGCGGGCGATGCGCGGAACTTGGAACTCGGCCCCCGCAGGCGAGACATCGGGATCCAGGCCTGAGGCAGAGGTCGTTACCAGGTCCACGGGAACCGGCTGGCCGGGGTTTTCGGCTTGCAGACGCGCAACGTCGGCCTTCACGCGATCAATCAAATGCTGGTTGGTCGGACCCAGATTCGATCCGCCGGAGTTTGCGGCATCGTAGCCGTTTCCCGCCCCCGCCGCCGATAGCCGCGAATGCAGGTATCCCGGCCCGGTGAATGCCTGCCCAATAATTCTCGAGCCGACAACTTCACCGTTGCGCACGATCAGTTGCCCATTGGCCTTGTCGCGGAAGAGCACCTGCGCCAGGCCGGTCACCACCAGCGGATAAATGATTCCCAGCAGTACCGTGGTGACAATCGTCATCAAAATTGCAATCTTAAGATTCTGTTTCATAGCTCCTCTTCTTACGCCAGTCCGACGCCAATGATGAGCATGTCGATCAGCTTGATCCCGATGAAGGGCACGATGATTCCACCCACACCATAAATCCAGAGGTTACGGCGCAAGAGTGCGGCCGCGCCCATCGGGCGGTACTTGACCCCCCGCAACGCCAGCGGAATCAGCGCGATGATGATGATGGCGTTGAAAATCACCGCCGAAAGAATGGCCGACTGCGGCGTTCGCAGGTGCATGATGTTCAGGGCATTCAGCACCGGAAATGTGCCGGCGAACATGGCCGGAATAATTGCGAAGTATTTGGCCACATCGTTGGCGATAGAAAACGTCGTCAGCGACCCGCGAGTCATCAGCAACTGCTTACCGATGGCGACCACCTCGATAAGCTTGGTCGGATTGGAATCCAGGTCAACCATGTTGCCGGCTTCCTTGGCTGCCTGAGTGCCGGTGTTCATGGCGACACCAACGTCGGCCTGCGCCAGCGCCGGAGCGTCGTTGGTTCCGTCACCGGTCATGGCCACCAATTTACCTTCCGCCTGCTCGCGACGGATGAGGTCCATCTTTTCCTTGGGAGTCGCTTCGGCAAGGAAGTCATCCACACCGGCTTCGCGCGCAATCGCCGCGGCGGTGAGTGGATTGTCGCCGGTAATCATCACCGTCTTGATCCCCATCGCCCGCAACTGATCGAAGCGGTCGCGCATGCCGCCCTTCACAATGTCCTTCAGGTGGATCACGCCGAGGGCACGTCGTTGTTCGGCCACGACCAGCGGTGTGCCGCCCGACCGCGCAATCAGTTCGACACTAGCTTGCACCTCGGCCGGCATGGTGACGCCATTCAGGGCCAGATAGCGCTCAATGGCGTCGGTTGCCCCCTTGCGAATCTGGTTGCCACTCATGTTCACGCCCGACATTCGGGTCTGCGCGGTGAACGGCACAAATTCCATTTCGTGGGTGGACAACTCACGCCCGCGCAAGCCGTACTTCTCCTTTGCCAGCACCACAATCGAGCGGCCCTCCGGTGTCTCATCGGCGAGCGATGAGAGCTGGGCAGCGTCGGCCATTTCCGCTTCCGTGACGCCCGGAGCAGGGATAAAAGCCGCAGCCTGCCGATTGCCCAGGGTGATGGTGCCAGTCTTGTCGAGCAGCAGCGTGTTCACGTCGCCGGCCGCTTCCACCGCGCGCCCCGACATGGCCAACACGTTGTGCTGGATAAGCCGGTCCATACCGGCGATGCCGATGGCCGACAACAAACCGCCGATGGTGGTGGGGATCAGGCAGACCAGCAGCGAAACCAGCACGAACACGGTCTGCGGCGAGCCCGAGTAGATGGCAAACGGCTGCAGCGTCACCACGGCCAGCAGGAAGATGATGGTGAGGCCCGCCAGCAGAATGTTCAGGGCGATTTCGTTTGGCGTTTTCTGCCGCTCCGCGCCCTCCACCAGGGCAATCATGCGATCCAGAAAGGTTTCGCCGGGGTTGGACGTGACCTTGACTTTGATCTGGTCCGAGAGCACGCGCGTTCCGCCGGTAACCGCGGAGCGATCGCCACCCGACTCGCGAATGACCGGGGCCGACTCGCCGGTGATGGCCGACTCGTCCACCGAAGCGACGCCGAAGATAATCTCGCCATCCGACGGTATGAATTCTCCCGCCGACACCAGGACTACATCTCCGGCGCGCAGCTTCGAGCTTTGCACCTGCTCGGTGCGGTCGCCTTCAACAATGCGGTTGGCAATCGTTTCCGAGCGCGCTTTCCTCAGGGTGTCGGCTTGGGCTTTGCCGCGACCTTCGGCCATGGCTTCGGCGAAGTTGGCGAACAGCACGGTGAACCACAGCCACAACGTGATCTGCAGATTGAACTTGAAAGCTGCGCCCCCGCGGAACAGCAGTACCGTGGTGATCACGCTGCCGACTTCCACCACGAACATTACGGGGTTGCCCATCATGTGGCGCGGATCCAGCTTCAGAAAGGAATCCACGATCGCGCGCCGCACGATTTTGCCCTGCCAGACCGCTTTCGATTTCGATTTTTCTCTTGCCATGTTGGAGGCCTCAGAACGTCTTGCCTGCTGCCATCAGCAGGTGCTCAAGGATTGGTCCCAGGCTGAGCGCCGGGAAAAACGTTAACGCGCCGACGATCAGGATCACGCCGATCAGAAGCACGGTGAACAGCGGCGTAGTCACCGGAAACGTGCCCAATGACGGCGGAACATATTTTTTCTGCGCCAGATTGCCGGCAATCGCCAGCATCGGGATCATCATCAGGAAACGCCCGATCAGCATGTCGAACCCGATGGTCGTGTTGTACCAGACCGTATTGGCATTCAAGCCGCCGAATGCTGAGCCATTGTTGCCGGCCCCGGAAACAAATGCGTACAACATCTGGCTGAAGCCGTGCGGCCCAGGATTGGAGATGGCGGAAGTGCCAAAACCATTGATCGATGAAATTCCGGTGAATATCAAAATCACCAGTGGAAAGATGAGCGCCACCAGCATGGCCATCTTCACGTCATAGGCTTCTATCTTCTTGCCGAGATATTCCGGCGTGCGGCCTACCATCAGTCCGGCGATGAACACCGTCAGCACGACGTAGATCAGAATGCCGTACAAGCCGGAGCCTGCACCGCCGAAGATGACTTCGCTCAACATGATGTTGACCAGAGGCACCATTCCGCCCAGGGGCATGAAGGAGTCATGCCATCCGTTGATGGCCCCGCAGCTCGCGTCGGTGGTGACAGTGGCGAACAGCGCGGAGTTGGTAATGCCGAAGCGGACCTCTTTGCCTTCCATGTTGCCGCCCGGCTGAGTCGCAGTCACGTGCTGATTCACGCCGGCAAGAAGCGGATTACCGCGGGCTTCGGCCCAGTAGGCCACCGTAACGCCCACCAAGAAGAGGATCGCCATCGCCGCCCAAACTGCCCATCCGTGGCGCTGCGACCCGGCCATACGGCCCAAGGTGTAGGTCAATCCTGCACCAATCGCGAAGATGGCGAACATCTCGAGCAGGTTGGAGAAAGGAGTCGGGTTCTCAAACGGGTGAGCGCTATTAGCATTAAAGAATCCGCCGCCATTGGTGCCGAATTCCTTGATGATCTCCTGCGACGCCACCGGTCCTTGCGCGATGGTTTGGGTGGTGACCGTATCCATCACCGGCTTGCCCTTCGCGTCCACTGCCGGCTTACCGTCAGCGCCCACATGCTGGACTTGCTGCGGTTCGAGCAATTTCACCGTGTCATAGGGCCTCAGGTTCTGGACGACGCCCTGCGAGACCAGCACCAGCGCTCCGACGATACAGAAGGGCAGCAGCACCCACAGGCACGAGCGGACCATGTCCACCCAGAAGTTCCCGATGGTCTGCATTTGGCGGCGCGCAATGCCGCGAATAAAGGCAATCGCCAGTGCAATACCGGTCGCTGCCGAAGCAAAGTTGTGGAAGGCCAGGCCGGCCATCTGGGTGAAATAGCTCATGGTGGTTTCACCCGAGTAGGCCTGCCAGTTGGTATTGGTGGTAAACGAAGCCGCCGTGTTGAATGCCAGGTGCTCGGGCGTGACGCCGGCGAACTTCTGTGGATTGAAGGGAAGATGTCCCTGCACGCGCTGCATCAGGTAAAGCAGCAGCATGGATACCGCGCTGAACAGCAGCATGGCGAAGGCGTACTCCGTCCAGCGCATGTCATGATTTTCGTCGACGCCCGTCGCTCGATAGATCAGCCGCTCGATCGGCCGCAGCACCGGGTCCATGAAGGTCCGCTCGCGATTGAAAACCCGCGTCATGAACACGCCCATTGGCTTGGTGACGGCGAGGATCAGCGCGAGAAATATGACGATTTGAATCCATCCATTGGCGGTCATATCAGAATTTCTCCGGTCGCAACAGCGCGTAGAAGAGGTAGATCATCATCAACGCGCTGACGACCATCATGATGGTTGATTCCGTGTGCATAGTTCCCCCTTACTTCATGCGGTCGCAGAAGTGGACATAGCCCAGCGACAGGGCGAAGAAAGCGATCGTAATTGCGACAAATAGGATGTCCTGCATGTTCATCTCCTGAGTCTCGAGCGGGCTACCATGCCCCTTGTTTGCGGCCGAACCACCAAATCACACCCAGGGTCGCCGTGTTCTGGTCCTTGGAAAAGACGTTTTGCGCACTGGTGAGGAAGATCGGTTGGTTGGACCAATCGCGCCGGTATTCGTACTTCATGTCGAATCCGTTGGCCAGCGTGAAGTCGTAGGTTGCCGTGAACTCCTTCAGCGCCTCGGTGACGCCGCTGAACAGCCCGCCACGGTCGGACAGATATTCACCGCGGCCAGCAATGTAAGTCCTCGGCGTGAGCTGATACTTTGCCCAGCCGCCACCGCCGTCGGTGTGCGCCGGAGCCGAGGATTGGCCGGGTCCCGCGTTGGCCCACAAGCGCTGAATGACGTAGTCGCCTTCCAGTTGCAGCGTCAGCTTCGGCGTCGTCTGCCAGGTCACGTAGCTGTCGAAGATGTGCAACTTCCCGTCCGGCGCAGGACTGATCTTCTGGAAGCACAACCCGGGCTGCACCGGAACCGGACCGCAAGTGGAGACCGGCGTCGCATCAGGGTGTTCCTGGCCAAAGTAGTAGTTCACCGTCCAGCTGATGTTCTTGTTCGGGGTCAGGACAAAACCAAACATCTCGTCCTTGAAGCCATTGGTCGGCTCCACCTGGTTAGTCCCGTTCACGATCCAGTAGTTCAAGGCAAGTTTCTTGTTGACTGCGTACTGCGCGCGAATGCCCATGTGATAAAACGGCAGAAAGTTGAACCAGTACGCGCGCGAATAGTTCATCTGAAATTGGCTGTAATTGCCTTCCGCGCCCAGCGAACTGGCCCACTTGCCAAAATCCACGGTGAGACCGCTGCCGACGGGCACGACATAAGTGCCGTACGCTTGGAAGATGTTGCGGTAGATAGTGGGACGTGGTTCGTTGCTGGGGTTTCCTTGCAAGGTGGCCGTCGCCTGTCCAAATTGCAGATCGAGCCGCGCTCCATAGCGGCGGCCGGCAGCGACATCAGGAGCCCGCTCAAAGATGAGCGCGGCCTGGTTCAAGCTAAAGGCGTTGCTGCTGACATCATAGGCGCGCAACAAATTCACCCGGCCCAGCGGGCGGTTAAAATTCCAGTCATAATATCCGTCGATGGAGACGTTGATGGTCGTGCCTTTCAGGTAGTCGAGCACACTACGATCATCCGCCGATAGCAGCGCACTTGTCTGTGACGGCGATGCGCTTTTTGCGACGCTATCTGCCGTGCTGTGAGCGGAATCGTCGGCTGAGGAAGCCGCAGCCAGCCTCGACGCCGAATTCGTGGACTGCATGTCCTGCATCTGTGCCTTCAACTGCTGCACCTCAGATTCCAGGTCCGCGAGATGTTGTTGCAGCCGCTCCATGGTTTGTGCAGGTACCGTCACAGTCTCCGCCGATTGGGCTTTGCTTTCCACCTGTTGCGCTTGAACCGGCACAAAGCAGGCCAGTGCAACACCTAGCGTAAGGAACGCAGCTATAACTTGCTCAACGCTTCTATCGATCGCTCTGAACATCTGGCCACCTCTTGCACGACACCGTAAACTTTGCACCTCGGAGTCGCCAGAGATGACCGGTTAATTGCTCTCAACCGCTTGCCACCAAAATCGGCTCCGGAGATAAAACATCAGCATTCATGAACAGCGGTTGATTTCCAGCTCTAAAGTTCTCAGAACATGACCATCAGAGCACCGGTCATCCGGTTCTCGCTATAACGAAGGTCAGGCGTCCAACCCGGCACAACCGAGCCCGGTGCGCCCGTGTTGCCGCCGGGAGGCGTGATCCCACCCGGTCCGGAGAAGTAGGGCACGTTGGACGCACGGTGGTTGTATTCCATGCGGAAGGTGACGTACTGGCTCGGCATGTAATCCACCGTGGCGGAAACATCCCATGCCTTGTACGGATCGCCGGGATTCTCCGTAAAGTACGGCGTACCGGAGATCGCCGTGGCGCCGTTGATAGGCGGCAATAGCACCAGGTAGCGGCCGGGGTTGTTGATCTCGCCACCGCCGATCGTCAGCCCATACAAATCCTTGTGAAACCACAGGCGGTTGTAGAACATATACCCAACAAAGCTCTGCTTCGGACCCTTGGCTGAATCACCCGCGCAGCTCACGCCGCCCCCGTGCTCGCATCCCAGGTCGCCGGTGAAGGAGAACGCGGCCATGTCGAGGAAGCGGGAAGGATTCTGGTAGTACTTGTATTGCAGGCTGTCGTCGGTGTGGTACCGCACCCGATTCGGGACGCCGAGTGCGTCCTCGCCCAGCATGTACTGATTGCCCAGAATCGAAAGCCGGCCATTGGGCCGCCATAGGATCTGCGCGCCGATGCCCGGCCGGTTATTGAAGCGGCCATAAGCTTGCCATCCGTTCACCAGCCACGGCTCGATTTTCAGGTGCTCATTGGGAAAAATCTGCACTCGCATGCCATTGAAGAACCATGGCGTGTTCGACGACACGTACGACGGCTGATAGGCCCAGTTGTCGAAGTTGTAATAGCTGAACAGGCCCACATACGACATGAAGATGCCGGCTTGAATATTGATCCCATCCATTACGTTGAGGTGATATCCGGCGTAGGCCTCGGAGACATAGCGATAGGCATCAGCGAGGTCCCATTGGCCGCGAGCCGGGCTGGCATCGTTGCGTGGGGTGGTCGTGGAATACATGCCGAACTGCGTCATTACTCTTGCTTGCACGTTGTCCCAGTGAAAATCGCCGCCGACGCCGAGCTGAGTCACCTGAAATTCGTTTGCCCGGAAGATTTCGCTGGACCCACCGATGGTGTCATCCTTGGGGTGCCTGAAGTCGTAAACATAGTCGACATCGGCGCGGATTTCAGGCGTGAAGAACTTGGTATCGAACGGCACGTCTTTGATGCGCGAGTTGCCGTTCAACCAACTGAAGTCGGCGAAGGAAAACGGCGCTGGTTTTTGGTTTTGCGGCGTGCCCGTCTGCGCCAAAGCCGACTCAGCTGGCGCGGCGGCGCTGGCGGGCGCGGTTTGATCGCCCATCACGTGGACGGGAGCGGTGGCCTTCGAGGTCAGGGCTGCTCCTTGCGGCGACCGGGCGCTCAGCTCCGCTTCCAGTTGTTCGATGCGCTTCTGCATGGCGTCAAGCTGCTTCTGGATCGCCGGCGAGACTTGCTCATCGGCGGCACTGGTTGCTGACGTTGGTGAGGTAGGCGCGACGCTGCTTTGCGCCTTCATCTGCGTGGTGGCGCCCACCAAACCCACCGCCAGCAGCAGCGCTGCACCCTTCCGGGCATCGGCAGACAGAAACTCGGCCATCTGTTGTTCGAGATGGATCAGCCACCTCCGTCCGGTTGCGGAATCGACAGCCTCGGTCGTGCTTAGCTTGTGGACAACAGGATGCTTCGACAATCTGCGCCGTGAATCCGCAATGCACGCAACCAGGAATGCTGTGAAGAACAGGATGCTTGCCGTGCAGATGACCAGGAAAAAAGTGTTCATATCTACCTTCCCCGTACGTGTGCCCGTGTGCGCCGGCACCAGGAGAATTGAAGCACTCCGCCCGTAAGCGCCGCCTAAAGGTTTCGTAAATTTTTTATAAAGACCAGAACAGGAAATTGGTAAGCGATTCAAGGCTGGTGTTCTGTGCCTGGCCTGGATGGCCAAGCAGGGCTTCCGAGAATTCCAGGCGGAACGGCGAACGATTCAAGGCTACGCAGCAGTCCACATGATCCGGAAGGGACAAGTCCGATGGTGACAGGAGATGATCTTCTTCGTCAGATTCAGTTCATCGACAGCCTTTTCGATTTGGCAGCCTAAGAACGCAAATGCCTCATCCACGCCGAACACGAGATTTTGATTTCCCTAGACTTCCAGCAACCAGGAAAGCGCGTTCGCACCAATCCAACTAGACAAGCCCACCCTTTGTTTGAGAAAAGGGTGGGCGTCAGGAAATGTTTACTGCGCGACGTTGACTGCGGAACAATTGCTGCTCTCGAAGTTGGCGTCGCCCTCTGCGGAGTCTCTGATGCTTACGAAGTACTTTCCGGGAGCGAGGCCGCTCGGTAGCAGGAACGACACCAGCTTGCTGTCGTCCGAACCGCTGACGACGCTCGCTGCCGAGGCTATGGCCGAGGCATCTCCCTTGCAGTCCTTGGCCACGTTAACGACGACGTTTGCAGGATTGATGTCGCCATCTGCAAAGCCAGAGGCGGAGAGGCCTAAGTAATTGACGCCAGATGTTCCGGTGCCCGGAGCCACGGATTCTTCCAAGTTCACTTGCTGCCTCTTCTTACCTGGCGTGTACACGACCGCAGCGCCAGTATTGGGTTGCTTGCCGTTCTTCCCACCGGTCCCTTTGAAGGCCCCAATCGTCAGGGTGTTCTCGTTGGCATTGGAGGTGGAAACGGCCGCACCAAAATTGTCGTTCCCATCGTTGATTGTGAACATCTGCCTCTCTTTTAGCCCCTTCCACCCGTTCTTAGTATCCATATCGAAGAGATATGCCTTCCCACTGCCCGCCTGACCCATCAAAGGTGCTCCAACCAACAGCGAGCTTACGTCTTTACTCAGGCGTACGCTCCAGCCAAACGTATCCCCCTTCTTGCCATCGGAGGCCTTCAGAGCGGCATCGGCCGCATAGGATTGGTTCTGCCAACCACCCTCGGGCTCCAGAAATACGTACGCGGCACCCGTCCCGTTGGGGTTTCCACCACCTGCGTAGGGTGCGCCTACAGCAACAGTGCCCCCGATGATATCCACGTCGCTACCGAAACCACATCCACCTGAACACTCAGGATAGTTTTTGAAATTCTTAGGGGTCAAGACAGCTCTTTCGGTGATTGGACCGTTCCAACCTCCGTTCGGTTTCACAAAGACAAGTGCACGGCCGTAGTTGTTTGCGTTGACCCCGACAGCGCAGGAGTAACTAGGCTGGCCAGCTACCACTAATGAAAAGCCCTTACTGGAAGATTGTGCTACGGAAAAGCCCAATTGTTTTCCGCTTCCGTCATTGGGCTTTAGCACCGCGCTCGCATTAACGTTTCCTGTCCAGCCAGCCAATCGTAGAAAGACATATGCCACACCCGTGCCCTGTGTTCTAGGAGCACCCACGACGACCGTCCCCCCAATGATGCTTACGGACGTTCCGAACCGGTCCAGGCCAGCGGCGTCGGGATCTAGAGGCAAAAGTATGGCATTTTGTGTATTTACCTGTGGCGGCCAATCCTTTCCGGGTTTTACAAACACAAAAGCTCTGCCCTTTCCGTCACTCTTAAGTCCACTTGCACTCGGTGCTCCTACAACCACTGTGCTGTTGTCGATCGATACCGACGCACCGAATCCAGCACTCGCCAGGCCCGTGACCGTCAGCTTTGAGGTTTCTTTGGTCAATGCTCCCCAACCTCCCTCCTTGGGTCTCTCGAATATGTATGCGGCGTCTGCGCCCGGCTCACCAACGACGATAGTGTCGTCTGCCGAATCGTTTGCGACAGAGTTCCCGAACCGGTATCCCGCCTTCCCCGCCGAGTCAACAAGTTTGATGGCCTGTACGAACGGATCGACAATTATGGGGTACGTTGCCCGAGAATCGCTGATTTGAATTAGTAACTGGTGTCCACGAGTATCCAGCCAAGCTGGTAGTGATCTTCCGTTGGCGTCGCGGGCGCTCAGGCCCGTGTATTGCATTGCTCCCTGGCCAAAATTGCGGGTCAATGTCACGCCACGTCTGTCGCTATCAACTGTCGCGGTAACGTTTCCGGAGAGCGCCAGAATGATACTCAGAGGCAGGTCATCCTTCGGACGCGGTGGAGACGCGATGGTGAAACCCTGTTCGATGCCCATAGGACCGTTGACGTACCACTCCGTGATCGCTCCTCTTTCGTATTCAATCCTGTTCTTCGAAGCCGTTGGATTTGCGGCTTTCAGAGTGACCAGATTGGTACCGCGACCGTATTCCTGCAATCGCAGCAGCCAGTAATTCCTACCCCGGTGCACTTCCAGGCCGCGTAGGCCAAAGTTTGCCTCCAGACCTTGTTCTGCGTTGTCGAACCGATAGCCCTTCAACGCAAACTTCGCATGATAAGCACTGTTGTCCCGACCGATGGAAGCCGAGATTGGGCCCTGGGCTTCGGTTGGTACACTGACACTTCCCGCATTCGACTGCACTGTTCCGTTGGGTTTCTCCGTTAATGACTGCCCGTGCAGAACGATCGAGCCCAGGAGCAACCCTAAACCGCACACCACCATCGCCAGTTGTTGGCGGAGCCGTTTCTCCCCTCTATGTTGGCTGCTTTGCATAGTAACGTTGGTTTTCATATTGACCTCCTTGTGGTCATAGGTTGTGGCGGGTTGATTCTGGAAAGCGAGGAGCAACCTCCGCGTGGTTGCCCCTCACCGGAAGCGCGGCTTCGGCCAGTAAGTGCGATCGCGCTTCCTAGCTGGCGGCGCTCATCGCGAGACATAGCGCGCCGCTAAGACCGCTCCGCGTGGGGCCGTCGAGCCCTGCCTCCAATCGCGGTCCGTCAAGGAACCGGCGTGATGCGAGGTCCCACGACTCTGGGCCCCCAGCAAGAGCGTCAAGAACGCACGTGTAAGGACATAGCGCGCCCTGCCGACCACCCTCTGTTGCTCACCCGTTGCGGTGGCGCTCAAATCCGGCGCGCCGCCGGCGGAATTTTGCAATTTCTGCGCGGTCTCGGCTTCGCCCTGCAACGTCAGCGTCAGAATCAGCTTCAGAAACGGCCCCAGCGTCGTTGGGCTCGAATGAACCACTTGCGTTTTCATGACAACCTCCTCTTCTGCCGCTACCCGGAAGCGGGATGGTTTCCCCGCCTCCGGGTGCGTTCCCCCTAGAGCAGTTGCTTGAGTTGTACTCAGCCCCCGCTCACTTGTGCACAATGCGCCGGTCGGCCATCGCCTTCAATGGTTAGCGTCTGATTTGTGGATGAGTATTTGGGATGATCGTCTAAGCTCTTGATAGCGCGATAGTTGGCTTAGGAGATGATCGAAACTTCATAGCTTCGGTAGCGCACCAAACGGGGGTATAATCTCTAGCGCCCGCCGCACTATCTGAAGGTGATGAGCTTGAGCGCCACGCAGAAGCTGCTCCGCTTCGGAGTATTCGAGCTAAATCTCGCGAACGAAGAGTTGCGCAAGGGTGGAACACTGGTTAGGTTGTCGCCGCAGCCCTTTCACCTTCTCGTCTTGCTGGTCAGTCGCGCCGGCCAGGTGGTGACGCGCGAGGAAATTCGGCAACAACTCTGGGGTGAGGAGACCTACGTTGACTTTGAGCAGGGGATGAACCACTGCATCAAGCAAATCAGAAATGTCCTCAACGACAACGCGGATACGCCCCTCTATGTGGAGACCGTTCCACGACGTGGATATCGCTTTCTCGCTCCCGTTACCTCCAAAGTCGTTCCTGCTCCTGCGCCGCGAGTAACCGAATCCAAGACCGGTACCTTTGTCCCCGCGATGCTGGCGAGGCAGGCAAGCACCGAGACAGCGGTTACCGCCGCACCTGCTACCGCTGAGGTCATCCCCAGTTTCGCGCCCACAGCCGTTGCTGAAACGCAATCTCACGAGATAGCTCCTGCGCGGGGGCCGAGTCTGTCCACTGCGCGGGTTCGGCTAATGTGGGCCGCGCTTGGGTTGCTGGTTTTGCTGGGCGGCGTGTTGGGTTACAGGTGGTGGGGCGCCTCCACAATTGGCGGCCACACCTATCGTCCACCTGTGGTCAAACAACGACGCTCGGTGGCCGTGCTGGGCTTTCAAAATGTGTCTCAGCGCCCCGACGAGGCTTGGCGTTCCACGGCGCTGTCCCGGTTCCTTAACACCGAACTCGCTGCCGGGGACAAGCTGCTGACGGTTCCCGATGAATACATCAGCCACCTCAAGGGTGACTTGGCATTGAAGGATGCTGACGGCTACAGTCCGGCGACCCTGGCCAGGATCCGCAAATACCTGAACGTGGACGATGTTGACGTTGTGGTGGGCTCGTACACCCCATTGGACGGAGGCGATCTCCGGCTGGATTTGAGGCTACAGGATGCCGCAACCGGTGAGACCATTGCCTCTTTCTCGGAAAAAGGCAGCGAAGGGCAAATGGATGAACTCGTCGGCCGCGTAGGTGCGACACTCCGGGCAAAGTTGGGGGTGGAAGCTGACATCTCGCCAGCCGAGGCTGCGGCGGTAAGTGCTTCCATACCGGTCAGCCCTGAAGTCGCGCGGCTTTACTCGGAAGGTTTGGCGAAGTTGCAGGTGTTCGATGCGTCGGCAGCACGGCCACTGCTGGAGAAAACCGTGGCTGCGGAGCCTGACTATGCGCTGGCGCATTCCGCTCTGGCCGAGGCTTTGAACTTCCTCGGCTATGACCAAAAGGCGCAAGGGGAAGCCAAGAAGGCCTTCGATCTATCGGACAAACTTTCGCCCGAGGACAAGCTCTCCGTGCAAGCGCGCTACCTCGAGATGAGCAGCCACTGGCCGGAGGCGATCAAGCTGTACCAAACTCTGTGGCACGACTATCCCGACAACCTGGAATACGGGCTGCGGCTGGCCAAAGCGCAGAGAAGCGCCAGTCAAGGCAATGACGCTCTTGCTACAGTCGGCCAGTTGCGCGCGCTTCCGCCGCCCAGCCGCGACGATCCGCGCATCGATTTGGCCGAAGCCTACGCCCACAACTTGCTGGGCGATTGGAAGCTGGGCCAAGCAGCCGCCAGAAAAGCGGAAGAAAAAGCGCATGAGCAGTCGAGGAAACTGTTACTGGCTGAAGCGCAGTCAGCCGAAGCCAACTCTCTGCTGGGGCAGGGGGACTTCTCGGCAGCGCTGCGTTTATACAAACAAGCGCTGGATATCTACCAGCAGAGTGGCGATAAGGGTGACGAGGCTTCCGTACTGAACAACATTGGGGCCGCGCTCCAGGGGCAGGGCGATCTGGCTGCGGCGGAGAAAAAATATCGGGACGCGCTGGGGATTTACCGCGCGATCGGGGCCAAGAGGTTGGCGGCAGATACGCTGGTGGACTTGGGCGCCCGGCTCCAGGTGCAGGGAAATTTGGGTGGCGCGGAAAAGCTGTACGAGCAGGCCTTGGACATGTACAGGGAAGTGAAAAACAAGAGTAGCGAAGCAATCGTGCTCAACAACATGGCCGAGGTGTTGCACGACAAGGGAGACTTGGCCGGTGCGAAAAGCAGGTATGAACAGGTCCTGCCGATGTATGACGAGCTCGCCGATAAATCGGGCTCGGCGTACGCTCACTTCGGCTTGGGAGAGGTCCTGGCAGAACAGGGTGACCTTGCCGCCGCGCGCAAGAGCCACGAGAAAGCGCTGTCGATCCGGGAGAGCATCGGCGAATCTACGGCGGAGAGCCGGCTAGCGCTCGCCAGGCTATCGCTGGAGGAAGGGCGACCGGACGACAGCGAAGCCAACGCACGCACCGCCGCCGAGGATTTTCGGACGAAAGAGATTGTTGACAAGGAGGCCCTGGCCCAGACGGTTCTCGCTAGATCGCTGCTCGCCGAGGGCAAGTTTGCCACGGCAAGCGAGTCCATCGCGCACGCCACCGCACTTGCCGGACGAATCAAGGACCCCGCTCTTCGCCTGCCAGTCGAAATCGAAGTCGGCATCGCCGCGGCCCGCATACGAGCAGCCTCGGGGAAGCAGCGTGACCGGGTTGAAGCCCTGGACAGTCTCGGACGCAGGCTCACGGAAGCAACCCGGAACCACTTGCTGGAACTCCAGTTCGAGGCCGCGCTCGCGTTGGGAGAGATAGAGATTGAATCAGCACAGGTGGGCGCAGGGCGCGCCCGCTTGCAAGCCCTGGAAAGAGACGCCACGGCGCATGGCTTCCTGCTGATTGCGCGCAAGGCCGCGGCAGCCAGACAGCAGCCCGCGGGCCCAACCTAAGGCCAATCGAAAACGGCCTCCTCCTTGCCGGCTAACTTCCGCGGCCCCGGTCCTTGGCGGCTTCCTTGGAGCGGTCCCTCATCAAGAAGCGATGACGCTGGTGCCTTAGCAGCGGTGCCAAGCCGACCAGGCAAAAGGCCAACGTACTGGGTTCGGGAACATTTGCATAGGCTTGGAATTCTTCATTCGGTGGCCAACCGACGGTTCCGAGATCGACCGTAAAACTCTCGCTAGTCAGAATTCCGCTGCCACCTGAAAAATCGATAATAGTGAAGTCGCCAGACGGAGGCATCACCACGCAGTGGCTGAAGGAACTACCTCCGCAGGTGATGATATCCCCTGTAGGAGAAGGCACCTCGATTTCGAGGGAGGTCCAGTCCTCGCTACTGTTATTCGTGAAACAGAACGCGCCACCGCCGGAAGAATTGGCCATGAAAGTGAAATCGAGGTCCGTTATCGACGTGCATGGACCAAGCGCATCATGACCGCCGCTAATTACGATGCGGGGATCGTTTAGTTCAGGACTAGCATGCAGCCGAACGGCGCACACCATAACCAAGACCATCAATATCAGCACACGGAAACGCATCATCCGAGCACCTCCCGGCTGGATGCCGAGGTCAATGCCGCCCAGTATAATCCTGGGAGCCTATTGTCCCTAACGCAACCTGGTGCCGAATGTTCTATTTCGAGCGCAAAGCACCTGGGAGTGGATTCGGTGGATGTAAGCCAGCACACTCAGCGCGAGCCGCGCTTGGTTGGTGGGGTGTTCGTGTGCTTCCAATCCGCAACTGAGGGACCTGCTTTGGTGGCCCCATGGAGTCGGGATGCTGTCAACAGGGCCCGTGCATGAAAACTCGGCTGAGAGTACGATAGTTCGTGCTGTAGGATTCGTCACTTAGAGACCATGCCCGATCATCGCGATCACCCTTACCAAGCACTGCCAGATCATCAGGTTTGGCACAAGGCAATGGGATCGGTTCCCCCGTTTGCTGTCGACCCGGTTGTGCATGTCCCGTTCACCATCAACCGCGCAACTCTGGTCGCAACGGGCGGATCCTGTTTCGCCCAGCATATCGGTCGAGCTCTTCGACGGAACAAGTGTTCCTATTACGTCGTTGAATCCGCTCCGGATTGGCTCCCCGCGGCGAAACATCGCGAGTGGAATTACGAGATTTTCTCCGCAAGATACGGCAATCTGTATAGCACCCGGCAGCTACTCCAGTTGTTTGACCGGGCCTACGGGACGTACAATCCGCAGCTCACTTTCTGGCAGACCCCCGCAGGCGCCTACGTCGATCCGTTTCGGCCGCGCATCCAGCCGCCCGGCTATGCTTCGGTCGAGGAGTTGACCGAGGACCGCAGCCGCCATCTGGCCGCGGTCCGACAGATGTTTGAGACTCTCGATGTCTTTGTGTTCACGCTGGGGTTAACGGAGAGCTGGGAACACGTGCCGGACGGCGCCGCGCTGCCGCTTGCTCCGGGGGTTGCCGGCGGCGTTTGGCAGCGAGATACCTACCGCTTTCGGAATTATTCGGTGCACGAGGTCGAGCAGGACCTGCTGGCTTTCATCGACCGTCTTCGGGGAGTTAATCCCGATTCGCGAATCATTCTGACCGTGTCTCCGGTTCCGCTGGCCGCAACCTACATGGATCAGCACGTTCTGGTTTCCACCTGTTTCAGCAAATCGGTACTGCGTGTAGCTGCCAACACCTGCGCTATGGCGCGGGACAACGTCGTTTACTTCCCGGCTTATGAAATCGTTACCGGTCCTCACGGGGGTGGTGCCTATTATGAAGACGACCTCCGTTCGATAAGCGAAAAAGGAGTCAATCACGTGATGAGGACATTCTTTCGCCATTTCTTGAGCGATGACGGAGATGCTTCCCGTCGCGGCGAATACGAGGCTGTCCGCTATGTAGCGGCCGAGCTCGAGTCGCTGGAGGACGTGATCTGTGATGAGGACTTTCTTGTCAGATAAGCCCTCGATTCGTCCCATGGCTAACCACAGGATGTTCACGCAATGAAGTTTGCGGTTTTAGGTAACTGCCAGGCTGAATATGTCGCGCAGTGCATCCGATTTCTGGCGCCCGGGTGTGAGGCGGATCCCTATGTAATACTCGCAACCGGCGCCAGCACGTCTGAATTCGATAAGATTGCCGAACGGCTGGCAGCTTATGATTATCTGCTGGCACACCCACAGTTCCGTGAGAATATTTCTGCGCGGGTCGTCTCTGCAGGGACCTTGAAGCGGATTATCTACTATCCGGGCATCTGCTTCACGGCCTATCACCCCGACATTGTATATATCGCGCGTAACACTCCACCGTTTGGTTCCGTGGTGCAATCGCCGGCGGGACATTACCACTCC
This sequence comes from Candidatus Korobacteraceae bacterium, assembly GCA_049520555.1. Classification (GTDB taxonomy): domain Bacteria; phylum Acidobacteriota; class Terriglobia; order Terriglobales; family Acidobacteriaceae; genus Bog-257. The sequence goes on along the minus strand of JBEKPR010000010.1, from coordinate 79,318 downwards.
GCGCTGGCGTTCCTTTGCTATAGCATTGGACTTAATGTGGAACAGACGGTAGCCAGATTCAACGAAAAAATCTTTGCTCGGCTCGGCTATTTGGCGAGAGCTTTCTGGACATCCTCGGCGCAAGGTTTGCTGGATTCGGGGCGTGCTGCCCAGTTCCCTCTGGAGTCTTATTTCCGATCCTGGGTCCGGCGCGGCTGCTTCATGTACTCCGTCAACCATCCAAAGCTATTTGTTTTGGCCGATCTGGCGGCCGGAGCTTTGGCGTCCTGCGGCATGACCACGAACCCTCGACTCTGCGACGACTACGTTCCGGACAATGTGAAAATGGGGCCCGTATGGCCGGTATATCCGGAGGTCGCCGTCAGGTTCGGATTGGATGGCTCTTATCGCTACAAGGGTGCCTCTGCGGCTGATCGCCCCGGCCCTTATTTCGACCTCAAAGAGTTCATACAGGCAAGCTTCGCCATCTACCGCAACTACCAACTAACCGAGATAGTCTCTCCCCGGATCGAAACGTGGAAGGCTGATTCCGGCTTGGTCGATTTCATCATCGGCGACGCGGTTCTTTCGCCTGTTGTGGCATCGGATTCCGAGTTCCCGATGCCTACTGCTGATGGAGTCACGCAAGGCATGCCCTGCGAAACGGAGGGTGCCTTGTGCTTTGTGGACTCCATCAATTTCGTCCCTGCCGCCAGTGTGCAGGAGGTGTCGATCCCTTTCGGAGACAGCACGGTATTTAGCGGCTGGGCAGTGGACGCCCGAAGCGGAACCCTTGCGGGAGGCGTGGATGTAGTGGTCGATGGGATCCCCTATCGCGCGACTTATGGGATGACACGCCACGATGTCGCCCAGGTGTATGGCAACCCTACGTTTGAGAGCTCGGGCTTTCGGCTCTCCCTAGGCCCCGGAGTATTGCGAAGAGGTGTTCACTCTTTTGCTGTCCGTATTCTCGCCAAGGACTGCCAAACATGCTATGAAGGGCCATCGGGACGATTGATCATCGACTGACCGGTGAAGGGCTCGGCGGGTTCTGCAAAAGCATGCGAGTGCCCCTTGGTCGCTGGTGCCAGCCGGATAGCGAGCTAGGGTGGTCGGGTCCACATGGGAATTCGGGCGCACGAGAGGCTGGGCGAGGGGGAGTGTTGCAAGAACAGAGAGTTAAGATGGGTCGCTCCGGGTCGTGTCGGTGGGAGTGGCCGGACCGCCGGGGATACGCCGATAAGAAATCGTTTCACAATGTCGGAAAGAGGCGAGATAGGCGTACAATGGCGACGTTTTCGACTGTCAAAGAAGAAATTCCAGCTAACCCTTTGACGAGAATGACTTCATGCGTAGCATGACGGCGTGCCAGGAAATCAAAATGGAAATCCTGGCTGAGACGTCGCCGGAAAGAAGAAAGTAGAAAACCATGAACAAGGGGCTTTTGTTCGGAATCATCCTGATAACGCTGTCGGCGGGCGGGCAGGGCACGGCCGCCAAGTTCGACGGCAAGTGGAACACGACCGTGACCTGCGACCCGAAGGGCGGGACGCTGGGCTACACGTTGCACTTTATCTCGACGGCGACGGGCAATGTTCTGCATGGCGAGCGCGGCACCAAGGGCCAGCAGGCCTACCTGGCAATCGACGGCAAGATCGCCAACGACGGGAAGGCCAAGTTGACGGCCAGCGGAGTCACTGCCGGCGCGGAGTACACGCACGGGCCAATCAAGAGCGAGGGCCATGACTATAGCTACGAGGTAAAGGCGCAGTTCACCGACACCGAGGGCACCGGCGAGCGGAGCACGGGCCTGGGGATTGTGGGCCGACCGTGCCACTGGACCTTTGAGAAGCAGGCGACAGGCGATAGCGCGGCGAAGCCGTAAGCGCTGGAGGAGAGAGAGAGAAAGGCAAGGCTCCCGTTCAGAGGGGACCTAAACGCCTGGGCTTGTGGAGCAGATCATCAGCTTCCCTGTTCTTGTTTGTGACCCTGGCCAGCTCCTGAAACTGGGCCATTTCCCCGAAATACTTATTCAAGGTTAGATCCCGATGTTAGCGAACTGTTGAGTATTGTGCCTCGTCACAATCCTGTCCGGCTGTGAAATCAACAACTTCGCAGGCAGTCGGTAAAGTCGGTCTGCTATAACTTGGTTGCCATGTTTGACCTGTTTCGGCTCTGGCTCGGAGCCGTGCTTCGCGGGTTTCGGACACACCGCAGTCTGATGCTCGAAAACCTCGCCCTTCGCCAACAACTCGCCGTCTTTAAGCGCCAGCAACCGCGGCCAAGGCTGTCCCCACTCTCACCTTTGGGGTTCTGTACTGCTTCTTCATCATCGGCCATGATCGCCGCCGCATCCTGCACTTCAACGCCACTCGCCATCCCACCAGCATCTGGACCGTGCAGCAGTTGCGAGAAGCTTTTCCCTACGATTCCGCGCCCAGATTTCTCCTATTCGACCATGACGCGAAGTATGGCGTGGAAGTGCCAGCGTCGATCCGCTCGCTGAAGATGACACCGGTCCGTACCTCGATTCAGAGTCCCTGGCAGAATGGCGTCGCCCAACGTTGGGTCGGAAGCTGCCGCCGCGACTTGCTCGACCACGTAATCGCGTTGGATGAGCGACATCTGAAGCGACTCCTCTCCCAGTACATTTCCTATTATCACGACGACCGAACCCACCTCGGGCTGGACAAGCAAACGCCGGCTGGCAGGGCACGCTCTCGGGAAAAGGGCACAGTGATTTGCCAGCAGCGCGTGGGCGGGTTGCATCACCGCTATGACTGGGCTGCTTAAATTGGCTGTACGCAAGCCTTCATTGGTCTGTGCCAACGACAGAAGTGTTCGTCCATTCAGCGGTTACGAAGGAGCCCCGCGCGTCTGGCCATTCAACGCCACAGAAAAGTTAGGTCCTGATATCAGCGAACTCTTAAGTATGCGCTGCTCCTGGTGCGTCTTGGATTGTGGCGAGGCACAGATCTATTTTTGGCGAACGACTGCGTCCCCTCGATGGTGGGAACCTCACCGCTCGTTAGAGCACCCTGACTGTCTCTGCAGGCTCTCAAGGTCCTGCGCTGGAGTTATCTCAAAGACCACTCCGAATCCGTAAGCGCCGCCTGCGGAGGTTGTGCCGAACATGTTGCCACTTGGGTCCAGCAACAGGCTGCTAATCGGATTGGCACCATCCTGGCCTCCTGTGAAGTTGTGCAGCACTGTGTATCCCCATCCGGCACATCCCGCCACCAGTTGGAAAGCCGAACCGCGGTGGTAAGTGCCGTCCGAATAGGTGGTGCCGTACAGATTGGAAAAGCTTCCTGTAAGGCTGGCCCACGGTCCGGGGTATGGCGAGTAGTCGCTGCTTCCGGTGAAAGCAACTGCCCAGAGACCGCCGTTCAGCAGGAAAGCTGCGCCGCCTCCATACGCGCCTCCCCAACTTGCGGTTGCAAGCACGTCGTTTTGATCCATAAGCGGGGCCCCGATTGGGTTACCACCAAGCCAGTCCGGCTGGAAGCTGTAGATAGTCGTCTCGGTCCAGCCAGAGCCAGAAGGTGTCAACTTAAACAGCGTGCCACAGGGACCGTAAGCGCAACTGTAACTGCCGCCCGAGAAGGCGGCGCCGTATAGGTTGCCGGCGTTGTCAAACACCACCCCGGCCAGAGGCTCTCCCCCGTCGCTTCCGCCGGTAAATGCGTGCAGGATTGTTTCTGTCCAGCCTCCTGGAGAGGGCTCCAACTGGAAAACGGTGCCCGCATTGTATGGGCCTCCCGCTGATGTAGTGCTGTAGAGATTGCCCGCCTGGTCGAAGGTGACATTGCCGAGTTGAGGGTATGCGCCGTCACTGCCTTGGAAGCTGTACAGCACGCTTTCTGTCCAGAAACTGAAGACGCTGGGCCGGACGTGAGAGAGCCTGAAGACCGTGCCAAGGCCATACGAGCCTCCCAGGAGCGTGCTGCCGTAGAGACTGTCATCCGGTCCGAGAATGACTCTTCCGGTAGGACCAGCCCCGTCAGTTCCCCCACGAAATACATAAAGCGTGGTGAATAGCCAGCCGGAGCCGTTTCTCGCCAGCCGGAAGACCGTGCCAGCGTTGCTCGCACCTGCAACGCAGGGCGTTCCACACGTCGTGCCGAAGAGATTACCGGCTGCGTCCATGGTCAGGCCAGCGTACGGGCTTCCGCCATCCAGTCCGCCGGTGAAGTGATGAATCACGTTGAATGTCTGCGCCTGTGCTCTTAAAACGAAGATCAGCAACAGCGCAACAACAATGATTGCCATCAGCGCGAATCTCGCGGCACGCGCCGTTACATCGAACTCGAAGCTGTGCAGATGAGCTTTGCCGTGCATGGGCTCTTCCTCCTCTCCATGTGGCCTTGTGAAAACTGGACTCGGAAGAATGTGCGCACTCGAAGTCTGGAGAGGATTGGCCGAGGGTCTTTTGCTCGCCGCAGATCGCTCGTAGAGGTGGAAAAGAAGGCCGAAAGATCCCTCCCGAGACACCCAACAGGATCTCACGCCTGCGGTTGGTGGTTTGTCAGTGACGCCTGACGCATGGGCGAGTGATGACGGCAAAACGGAAAACGACCGACACCCAGTGGAAGGTCCGCTTCTCACTCGTAATCCGAGTGTCGTCACGATTGTTTGTGATAACGCCTGATATCGACACCTATCCGTGAACAGGTTCGCTGTTCCCAAGGGCGATTGCGGCCCACCTGTCGCGAGTTACAGTTCACAATCATTCCTAACTGTAGTCAACTGTCGGATCAAGACTTCTCTGGCACGAACAAACCGTGATCGGTTCCGAAGGAAAATTATGGATTTAGGTGCGAGTATTCGGAAACTGACGTTGGGTGTCTCCGGGGTTTCGGGGCCTATTCAAGCAGCGCTGGTCTGCTTACTCATGGCAACACTGATCGCTGGCTGCCAGAAGAAGAACGACGCAATCTCGCAGGCCGAAAAGACGGACAAGATCAACGGCGTCGCCGTACCGGCCATTGAGGAGACCAAGCAGATTGCCCAGGAGGGCTTCATCTACGGCCTGTTGTAAGCTGCTTCTCCTGCCGATGGCTACCATCTTCTGGTTTACGGCTGCTGGATTGACGATGAGTCCCAACTTGTTAACGTGGATCGCGGCTGGTGCAGTGTGCTGCTATTACGTTGTGATGCGGTCAATAGAAGGACGCGATCCGCAGCGGGGCACCATCGTCATCCGGTATGAACCCCCGCAAGTCTGTCCCCTTCGATGCTCAGGTACGTGTGGAAAGAGACCTTATGATGACCGCACCTTCTGGGCGGGGTTGCTGAGTCTCGTCGCGAAGGGACTGGAAACCGCCCCGGACCGAGACCGCCATTTACGGCGCGAAGTAGCTGGAGATGTCCAGCAGTAAGTTGGTAATTCCGTTGGCGTAGGCGTCGATCTTGCCCTGGGCGCTGGCAGGTACGATCGCCAGGTTCGATGTGATCGCGGTATCCGTTGCATTCAGCGTGGAGACGACGGGCTGCTGCTGCCCGTCGGGCCACAGCGTCAGATAGCCGAGCGATCCCACCGGCACAACCGTTGCATTGAACACATAGGCCTGTGCCGTGCTGGGCGGACCACACACGCTGTTCAGCACATCCACAACGAGCTTCCCGCTGAAGGCGCCGCCCGCTTTGCGGGTGTCCAACACCCGGCAAGGCGCCACCGAATACAGAGAGAGTGCGCCTGGGCCTGCGGGCGCGAAGTATCCGTCAATGTCAATCAGCAGGTTGGTGTCGTCGGTCGCGTACGCGGAGATCCCGCCGTTCGTTCCGGCGGGCACAATGGCTGCGTTGGCCACGATGGTTCCCGTCTGGTCATTCAGGGTGGAGACCACCGGCTGAGTCTGGCCCGTCGGCCATACCGAGAGGTAGCCCACCGGATGTTGGTTGATGGGAACAACTGTGAAGTTGAACGAGTACGCGGCCGCATTGGCACCGGCCGGAATGCAGGAACTCTCCAGCACTGGAAAATTGCGCGGCTGCCCGGCAAACAACTGGGGTGTGCCCAAGCCCTGAGGGAAGTTGGATAGGCGCGTGTCGGCCACGCGGCAAGGCGTCAGCGGATAGAACGCCAGAGTAGAGCCGCTCACCGGCGCGAAGTAGCCGTCGATGTCCAGTGCTACATCGGCGGTATCGGTGACATAGACGCTGATGGCACCCTGGTATCCGCCGGGTACGATTGCGGCATCGGCTTTGACCCGTCCATCCACGGAGTTCATGGTCGAAACCACGGGCTGATCTTCGCCGGTCGGCCAGATCGACAGGTATCCCAAGGTGACGTGAGGAATGACCGTGACATTCAGGGAGTAGGCGGCGGCGGAAAGGTCTCCACAGCCTCGCGATTGCGATAACTGTGGAAGGTTAAGACTCTCGGATGTTCCTCCCGGAATTGCGCCAGTGCCTCCGTGCTGAGGCCGCGAGTCATACACGCGGCAGGGAGTAACGTTGACGAATTGCAAAGGTGGGGCATTGGCCCCGGCGATTACGGATACCGTGTTGTCACCCTGGTTGGGCACATAGACCTTGTTGGTCACCACGTTGGCCTCGATCGCGCCCGGGCTATTGCCGACGGCGATTGTCGTCGTGTTGTTCGTCGCCCCATCGATCATGGTCATGGTGCCGTCAGCGTAGTTGGCAACGTAGATTTTGTTGGTGACGGGATCGACCGCCAGTTCGTAGGGAGCATTCCCGACGGTGACCGAGGTAGGATTCAGGGTGGCTCCGTCAATCACGGTGACGGTATTGCTGCCGCTGTTAGCCACGTAGATCTGGTTAGTCACCTGGTTCACCGCCACCCAAGCGGGATTGAGATCGACGTTAACGGTGTTGGTGTTATTGGTGACCCCGTCGATGACAGTCACGGTGTTGCCGGTATAGTTGGCCACATAAATCTGGTTAGTAACCGTGTTTACCGCCAACTCCGTGGGTTCGCCGCCGGCTTGCACGGTAGTCGTCGCCAGCGTGACTCCATCAATCACGGTTACCGTACCGTCGGCAAAATTGGGCACGTAAACCTTGTTGGTGACGGTATTGACCGCCAAACCCTGGGGGCCATTGCCCACGGTGACCGGCGTAGTGTTGTTGGTCGCGCCATCAATCACGGTGATGGTGTTGCCTGCGCTGTTAGCCACGTAGATCTTGTTGGTGACGGTATTCACCGCCGCCTGGTAGGGGTTAGGGCCGACGTTTACTGTGGTGGTGTTAAGGGTCGCGCCGTCGATCACGGTGACGGTCCCGTTGCTTTGGCAAGTGGAATCGTCACCGCAAAAGTTGGACACATAGATCTTATTGGTGAGCGGATTCACTCTTACATCGTAGGGATTTATTCCAGCCACAACCGTCGTGGTTTGGTCGGTGGCCCCATCAATCACGGTTACGTTGTTGCCGCTGTAGTTGGCGACATAGATCTGGTTGGTAGCGCGGTTGGCGGCGGCAGCGATCGGAGTGCCACCCGTGTCCACGGTCCCAATCAGGGTTTGCGCCGCGGCACTGGCCCCGGTCACCAGGAAGCTGAAGACAAGAAAGCACAGCGGGAAAAGACGTGTGGTTGCTATTTTCTCATTCAAGATTGTGCCTCCTGGATTCAGCCGAACCCACCCGTATCTGTCAGGTAGCTGATTGTACCTTCCACCCGGATGCCTGGTTAGAAATATTAGTTATGTTTCGGTTCGTTGATCTTCTCCGCCACCGGGTAAGCCCGAGGCAGATGAGGAACGGGGTTCACCATCCTTGGGGTCCGCCGGGGCTCCGGTACTGGGCTGGCTGCTGGGCTCGGCTTGGCGGGCAGTTGCGGCGGCTTGCGCTGCATCCCCTTGTTCAGTACCGCGAATTTCGCGACGCGTTTCGTCAAGTCGGCCAGGCGGACATTCTCGTATCCCTTCCGCCGTGCCATGATGCGGTAATCGAAAGCGATGCTTGCGCTACCGCCGCCCAACTCGCGCACCTCAAAGCTGCTGGCCGTCTCGTTGGTGACGTAAAGACCTTTGCAGTCTCCCTTCGGCGTCAGGAACACATGATATTCAACTCCGCTGTTGACTGTCTGCGCGAAGACTGGTTCCAGCTGTACCACGGCCGAACCATGCGTCAGGCGAGCGGAGCCCGCATCTTCAAACCAGTTTTCCGGCGACTCCATGGCGTAAAGCGCTACCGTGCGCGTACCGTTGTCCACGTCACTCCCGTGGGTGACGGTACCGGTACAACTCAGGTCGCCGCTCGTGTCAATCCAACAGTACTTGACGAAGGCGGTACCGCCCGCAATAAAGGCGGGGGCGCTGGGGTCGTCTATCTGGTTCTGGAACCACGCAGTGGGCGCGTCCGAGGAGTAGTTGGCCCCTGCCACGGCGTTGCCGTCATCGGTAGTTCCCCCAATGCCGATGCCGCCGCTAACGTTGGTCGTGCCCCAAACTCCCACGGGGCGGGTACTCGAGGTGGTTACGCTGGGCTCGACCCCGACTGCATACACGGCAATCCCCCCCTGGCTGCCAGTCGAAGCCCCAATTGCGACGGCGTTTCCGGCAGTATCAGCGTTGATACCATAGAGACCAAAACCGTCTGGACTCGCAGCCGCGCCCTCCACACCCCCGTTGAGTCCGGTGGTGCTGTTCGCGATGCCAAACACACCGACGCCAGTGGAACTGTCGGTTGTTCCTTTCACCCCAAAGGCGGATCCCGTCGTAGCGGTTGCGTGCCCCACAACACCGACTCCTGATGTACTGGCACTGTTCCCGGAGACGCCGATAGCAAAGCCGGTCTGAGCGTTGGCCGTTCCACCAACTCCAACGCCGCTAGGACTGTCCGCGGTGCCCCATACCCCATACGTAGTTCCGGTCTCGCTGTAGGCCTGGCCAAGAACGCCGGTGCCGCTCGAACTCGAACTGTTGCCGACCACGCCGAAGCCTTCGCCAGTGGTTTGCAAGTTCTGGCCGATGACGCCTACGCCGGCCGGACTTGCGGTGCTTCCCGACACGCCGAAGTTTGCGCCGGTGGTACTTCCGCCATAGCCCATCACGCCAACGCCCATTGAACTGGCGCTCCCCCCAAAGGTGCCTACCGCCGTTCCGGTGGTGGCGGCATTCGAACCCCCAACGCCACGGCCTTGCGGGCTGTCAGTGGCTCCCAGCACGCCAGTGCCATTTCCGCTGGTAGCGGTGATGCTGCCCCAAACAGCGGCGCCGCCGGACGAGCTAGTCTGCGTGGCATCCACGATCGAGACTGAGCTGTTTCCGAGCACATCGAGCGGGCTGAGTGGGTCGGAAGTCCCTATTCCGATTTCGTGACCGGAGCTCTGGTAGATGACGGAACTGGTCAGGTTGGAGGCGTTCGTCCACAGAGGGATATAGCCTGTCGTGCCACTGCCGGTCAGGCCTAGCGGGTGATCGTTCTTTACTCTTTGCGCCAAGCCACCGCCACCGCTGCCGCTGCCGTCAGTGCCGGCAGTCTGCATGTAAGCGGACGGCGGCTTGCCACCGAAGGTGTCCGCGTCGGCGGCTTTCAGCGCGTAGGGCACGCTCAGCAGCATGACTCGCGGCTGTTCCGCCTGCCCTTGCAGTTGGACTCCGAGCCATTGCGCCTGCGCGGAGCTGAACAGTTCTACCGGAAGGCCGTCGGCTTTGGTTGAGCCTAGCTGTATGGTGTAGTGGCCCGCAGCGTCAACCCGCACATTCTGCACCTCCGACCACAGCGGGACGCTTCCACTTTGCTCCGCGTACAGGGAGAATGTAATCGCAACCACATTCGTAGGAGCCACGCCCCGGCCCAAAATGATTCCATTCGCCGTGCTGTCCGCAACAGCACCTTTGACGGTTCCGGTGAACTTCACCAGTCGCGGCACCTGCGCGACAGTCGTTGCCGAGGCGCTGGTACTAGAGGTTTGGGCTATAAGCGGCAAAGTCACGCAAGAAAGAATTAGAGCGATACACACGAGTCGAATCTTCACGGCAAGCTCCACGCGATGAGATTTGTACGCAGAAATACGATCAGGAATGGGGAGTTAACTCCAGGGGTCCTATTCCGTAGAGGTTGGCCGTTGTTTACGCACCTTGCCTGAAGTTTGAAGGAGGCTAGGAGTCTTCTCCCAAGGAACAGCGATTAGAATGCAGTCTTGCCGAAGGCTTGTCAGTGATTTCCGCTACATAGCGAAGTGATAGCCGGTTCAGCACTAGAAACGGCATCTGAGGCGCTCGTCTGCAGTAGGACAACGGTTCTACCACAAGCCCAGCACCTTGCGGATTGTGCCTCCTGGATTCCTCCGAACCCACGCCGCATGGGGCCGGTGAGCCGTCGTGCTTTCCATCCGGATGCTTTGCCAGAGATGTTAGTTATGTTTCGGTGAAGTAGCTTTCTTTGCCCCCGGGTAAGCCGGAGGCCTATGAGGAACGGGTTTCATCATTCTTGGCGTTCTCCTGGGCTTGGGCACCGCGCCTGCCGACGGGTGTAGATTGCCGGGCAGTTTCAGTGGCTTGCGCAGCACCCTCTTCTCCAGTGCTGCCATCATCGCGAGGTGTTCCGTCTGGTCGGCCAGGCGGACATTCTCGCGGCCCCTGCGGTGCGCCATGATGCGGTAATCGAAACCAATGCTCGCCTTACCTCCGCCTAATTCCCGCACCTCGAAACTATTCGGCGTCTTGTTGGCGACGTAGAGACCCTTGCAGTCTCCATTCGGCGTCAGGAACACGTGATACTCGGCGGCGCCGTTGATCGTCTGTGCGAAGGTTGATTCGAGCTGCACCACAGCCGAACCGTTCGCCAGCCGAGCGGAGCCGGCATCTTCGTTCCAGTTCTCGGCCGCTTGCACCGCATATAAAGACACCGTGCGCTGACCACCGTCCAGTGCTTGGGTGCCGCCGATGTGGCCCGAACAAACCAGGTTGCCGCTCACGTCGACGTAACAGTATCCGTTGTAGCCAGTACCTTGCGTCCTAAAGACTTCGGCACCGGGATCCGTATCAATCTGGTTAGTGAAATACGCAGTCGACCTTTCCGAATAGTTGTCCCCTGCCACGGCCCAGCCGTCGTCTACAGTGCCCGCCACGCCGACGCCTGCGGTCTGATTCGTCGTTCCCACCACTCCGACTGGGCGTTGCCCCCCCGTTGTTACGCTGGGCGCGACCGCGACTGCATACAGGCTCACACCCCCCGGGCTGGCAGTAAAAGCCGCGAGTCCGAGAGCGTTCCCAGTTGTACCGGTGTTATAGCCCGCGGCGCCCGCAGCATCCGGACTCGTAGCCGAGCCCTGTACGCCAATGTTGGCTCCGGTGTCCGTATTGGCGAGACCGTACACGCCGACACCCTCCGTACTGGTTGTGCTTCCCTCGACTCCGAAGGCGCTCGCTCCCATCTCCGCAGTTGCGTTTCCCAGCACACCCACCCCCGACGTGCTGTCACTGATTCCGGAGACGCCGACAGCAAGGCCGGTCAGGGCGTTGGCCGCACCACCAACCCCAACGCCGGTAGGACTTTCGGCGGTGCCATAAACGCCATACGTATTACCGGTCTCGCTGGTGGCCTTGCCAGTAACGCCGGTGCCGTCTGGGCTTTCGCTGTTACCCGCCACGCCATAGGTGCTCCCGGTTTCGCTGGTGGCGTCACCAATAACCCCATACCCCTCAGGGCTGTCGCTCACGCCGTGTACTCCATAGGTCACGCCCGCGGAAGTGGCGGTCGCTAGGCCTTCGACACCGATGCCGTCGTCGCTCGCGCTCTGCCCTTGCACTCCGATGTTGGATCCCGTGGTATCTGTAGCGAGGCCTTCGACCCCGACGCCTTCATTGCCCGCGCTTTTTCCCTGCACGCCAATGTTAGTTCCAACGGACTCGCTGGAGGTCCCGCTGATTGCTGTACCGGGGGCTTCAACATCAAGTGGAAACTCGGGTTCGATCGTCCCGATGCCGATATCGTGATCCGGTGCCTGGTAAATGACCGAACTGGTCAGGTTGGAGGCGTTCGTCCACAGAGGAATGTAGTCGGTCGTGCCGCTGCCGGTGAGCGTCAATGGGTGCTTGTTCTTTACTCTTTGCGCCAAGCCAACGCCACCGCTGCCGCTGCCGTCAGCGTCAGCAGTCTGCATATATGCGGACGGCGGCTTGCCGCCGAAGGTTTCGGCATCGGCGGCCTTCAGCGCGTACGGCACGCTCACCAGCATGACTCGCGGCTGTTCCGCCTGCCCTTGCAGTTGAACTCCGAGCCATTGCGCCTGCGCGGAGCTGAACAGTTCCACCGGAAGGCCGTCGGCTTTGGTTGAGCCTAGCTGTATGGTGTAGTGGCCCGCAGCGTCAACCCGCACGTTCTGCACCTCCGACCACAGCGGGACGCCTCCACTTTGCTCCGCGTACAGGGAGAATGTGATCGCAACCACATTCGTAGGAGCAACGCCCCGGCCCAAAATGATTCCATTCGCCGTGCTGTCCGCAACAGCACCTTTGACGGTTCCGGTGAACTTCACCAGTCGCGGCACCTGCGCGGCAGTCGTTGCCAAGGCGCTGGTATTGGAGGTTTGGGCTACAAGCGGCAAGGTCACGCAAGAAAGAATTAGAGCGATACCTACGAGTCGAATCTTCACGGCAAGCTCCGCGCGATGAGATTTGTACGCAGAAATACGATCAGGAATGGGGAGTTAACTCCAGGGGTCCTCTTCCGTAGAGGCTGGCCGTTGTTTACGCACCTTGCCTGAAGTTTGAAGGAGGCTAGGAGTCTTCTCCCAAGGAACAGCGGTTAGAATGCAGTCTTGCCGAGGGGTTGTCAGTGATTTCCGCTACATAGCGAAGTGATAGCCGGTTCAGCACTAGAAACGGCATCTGAGGCGCTCGTCTGCAGCAGAACAACGGTCATACCACAAGCGCAGCACCCTACGGATTGCGCCTCCTGAATTCAATCGAACCCGCGCCACATAAATCCGGTAGTTCTTATCTTCTACCGGCATGCTTTTAGCCACAAACGTTAGTTAGGTTGCGGTACGGCAATCTTCTTCGTCACCGAGTACGCTGGAGGCTGATGAGGAACGGATTCCACCATCCTGGGGACCCTCTGGGGCGGTTGCACCGCGCTTCCAGTTGGGCCCAGCCTGGCGGGCAGTGTAGGTGGTTTGCGCTGCATCTGCTTGTCCTGTGCCGCTGATTTCGCGAAGAGTTTCGTCTTGTCGGCCAGGCGGACATTCTCGTAACCCTTGCGCCGGGCCATGATGCGGTAGTCGAAAGCGATGTTCGCTTTGCCGCCTCCCAACTCGCGCACCTCAAAGCTGTTCGCCGTCTCGTTAGTAACGTAAAGTCCTTTGCAGTCGCCTTTTGGCGTCAGAAAGACGTGATACTCGACGCCGCTGTTGACCGTCTGCGCGAAGACTGATTCGAGGGGGACTACGGCCGAACCGTTCGCCAGACGAGCGGAACCCGCATCCTCAAACCAGTTTTCCGGCGCCTCCATCGCGTAAAGCGCTACTCTGCGCGTGCCGTTGTCCACGAGAGTCCCGCCGTCGATTGTGCCCGTACAGAGCAAGTCGCCGCTCACGTCGATAAAACAGGACCCGTCGAAGGCAGTACCGACGGTCCTGACGACGAGGCTACTGTCGTCATCGGCCTCCTGGTTCTCGAAACGCACCGTGGCCGAGTCAATCGAGTAGTTGGCCGCTGCCATGGCGTAGCCATCGTCGGCAGTTCCTGCCACGGCGACGCCGCCGCTCTCACTGGTCGATCCCCACACTGCGACGGGCCGTGCAGCCCCCGTTGTTATGCTGGGATCGACCGCGATTGCATACATGCCGATTCCGGCCGTGCTGACAGTCAAAGCCCCGACTGCGATGGCGCTGCCAGTGTCACTGTTGTTTGTGCCCTGGACGCCCGCCCCCAGTGGACTCGAGGCCATGCCTTCGACACCCAGGTTGGCTCCGCTGTCGCTGGTCGCGATGCCATACACTCCGACGCCGGCGGAACTGGCGGTGACTCCTTTCACTCCAAACGCGGAGCCGGTATCGGCAAGCGCGTTCCCCACCACACCTACGCCCGAGCTGCTGCCGCTTTCGCCGGAGATTCCGATAGCAAATCCAGTCGTTGCCGAGGCGTATCCGCTCACCCCCACACCGGCAGTGCTGGAAGTCTCGCCCACCACCCCGAAGTTAGCACCGCTCGTGGAGGTGGCGTTGCCGGCGACGCCGACACCTACTGAGCTCGAGCTGTTTCCCACCAAGCCGAAGCCGGCGCCTGAGGTATTCAGGTTCTGGCCGATAACGCCAGTGCCGGCGGGACTTACGGCGGACCCTGACACACCGAAGGTGGCACCCGATGGACTTGTGGCTACGCCCTCGACCCCGGCGCCGCTTGAACTGCTGCTGCTGCCTGCCGTACCTACCGCGGGCCCGGTGGTCGCGGTATTCGCACCGACAACCCCGTTGCCTGCCGGGCTGGCGGTGGATCCGATCACGCCGGGACCATTTCCGCTGGTCGCGGTGATCTCACCGGCAACCGCGCCGCCGCCGGAGGAGCCAGTCTGCGTGGCATACACGATCGAGATGGAGTTGTTCCCCGTCACGTCGAGCGGAGTATCCGGGCTGGAAGTCCCGATTCCGATTTCGTGACCGGAGCCCTGGTAGATGACCGAGCTAGTCAGGTTGGAGGCGTTCGTCCACAAGGGAATGTAGTCCGTGGTGCCGCTGCCGCTCAGGCTTAACGGGTGCTCGTTCTTTACGTTGTTATTAAGACCGGAACGGTTGGCGGAGGAATTCGCCTCCGAGCCTGAAGCCGGCATGAAGGCTGAGGGCGGCTTGCCGCCGAAGGTTTCCGCATCGGCCGCCTTCAGCGCGTACGGCACACTCAACAACATGACGCGGGGCTGTTCGGCCTGCGCTTCCACGCGCACACCCAGCCATTGCGCCTGGGCAGCAGTGAACAAGCTGAGCGGCAGTCCATCGGGCTGCGTGGAACCAAGCATCGTCGTGTAATGGCCGGCCTTGTCAACCTGCACGTTCTGCACTTCGGACCACAGTGGCGCTCCGCCAGTCTGCTCGGCGTACAGCGAGAAAGTCACGCCCACAACGCTGCTCAGAGCGTTGCCACTGACCTCAGTCAAGGTTCCGCTGAAGCGCACCAGCCGCGGTACCTGAGCAGTTGTTGCTACGCCAGCGGTCGTCGCTAACGCAGCAGTTGTTGCCACAACGTTGCCGCTGGTTGTCTGGGCCGTCATTGACAGGACCGATGACAAGAATGCGAGTGCCACACCGCAGAGTCGAAGCCTCACGGATTCTCCTAGAGTCTGAAATTTCTACAGATAAGGCCCGGACAAGAAATCGCCTTGGCTGAAGTAGGGCAACGATTATATCACAAGTGCAGCACCCTACGGTGCGAAGTAGCTGGAGACGTCAATCACCATCTGGGTCAAGCCGCTTGCGTAAGCATCCACCTGGCTGTTGTCCGTGGTCCAACAACTTGCGGCCCTTTTCAAGGGAAGCCAAGTCACAACCGATCCGTCCCCGACAAAGTGATCAGCGAAACACCCGCTCGTCTCACTGTCCAGAAACCTTAGAACGGGTTCTCGGAGTGTATGGTCCGCCCTTTCCCTAGATCACTTGTGTAATGTGGGGGATCTCTCGCAAGTAATCTCGCCTTAGTTCAATCGACGTATCGTCGTGCAGCACTTGGCTGCGGAATTGAATGATTGGTTCAGTTCGCCAACTAGATTGCCGGCTGGAAGTTGCGTTTTAACGCGGCCTCCGGCGACATTGTTAGAAAACCACCTCTGTGGCCTAAGAGAGGGGAGGAGGTTGGCTGCAAGCCGCGACACGCCCCTCTGTGATAACGCTCACTGACAGGCGGTGTGGCCGGACATAGCCTGTAACTTCTGGTTGGAGCCCTCGAGCTCGGCGAGGTGGCTTCCGACAACTCACACCCGATTTCCTGATGCACGAGGAGGTCTCCTCATGACACTGGAGCAGCGAGCGCAGCAGTTTTGGTCAGTACTGGCATTTGCAGCAAGAGAACAGAAAGTTGTCAGCTATTCGCTTTTGTCGCAGATAACGGAATTTCCTGAAACGGCCGACAGCGTCTTGCACTACATCTACTGTTACTGCAAGCAACACCATCTACCGCCCCTAAACGTGATCGTGATTGACCCAGCTACCGGGCGGCCAGGCGATGGGTGTCTCCGCGATGTCCGCAATTTGTCAGCGCAACAGTCACGCGTCTTCCTCTATGACTGGCTCAACCACCCCGTACCATCTGACGAGATGCTCAAAGAGGCAATGGTGAAGGAGGAGGAACTGGAGAAAACCGATGCTGAATACTTAGAGGTTCCCTGTCGGTGCTAAAACGCACAAGGATCGGCCGTGCCCTGACCGCCGGTTAGCTGTCAGGATTTCAATATGCATACGGAGGGTAGGTAAGCGTCATGAGTCTTAGTCAGCTCGCTCGGTCTATCCGGGAGTCGGCGACTCTCAAACTGAACGAAACAGCCTCTCTGCTCCGTGAAAAAGGAGAGCCGATCATTCATTTGGGAGGCGGCGAACCAAAGAGCAAAGCCCCCCTTGATGCAGTGATTAGCTGCACGTCGCTGCTAAACACGGGAGAAATCCGGTACACGGCGCCCGACGGGATTCCCGCGCTGAAGAAAGCCATCATTCGCTACACGGAAGAGCACTACCGCAAGATTGTGTCGGCTGCCAATGTGATCGCCTCCGGAGGCGCCAAGCAAGCGCTTATGGTGCTGCTTCACGCCATACTCGACCCCAAGGAAGAAGTGATCTTCCCGGCGCCGTACTGGGTGAGTTATCCGGAAATGGTCAAGCTGGCCGGTGGGGTTCCTGTCCCCGTCACTGCTGAGGATGGAAGCTTCACGCCAACCGTAGAGGAAATGGTCAGCGTGGTCGGCTCCTACACCAAGGCAATCATTCTGAACAGTCCCAATAATCCATGTGGAGTAATGTATTCCAAGGACTTCATCCAGGAGATGGTTGAGTTTTGCGAACGCAAAAGTATCTATCTCATCATGGACGATATCTACAACCGGCTGGTGTTCGATGGCAAAAGCGCGCCGATTTGTTATGACTTCATGAAGGAGCCGATCGAGGAATCGAAGCTGGTGGTGATCAATGGCGTTTCGAAGATGTATGCCATGACGGGTTTCCGCATCGGCTGGGCAATCGCCAACAAGCGGTTGATCGAAGCCATGGCGACCATTCAGTCGCAACAGACTTCGGGGCCGTCTTCGCCCGGACAGTGGGCGGCCGTGGGCGCGCTCAACGGCGTGCAGTCGTCCATTGAGAGCCTACGGGTGACGCTGGAGAACAATCGCAATGTAATGGTTGATCGCCTGCGGGCTTTCGAGGGCGTGAAACTGCACCTGCCTGACGGAACGTTCTATTGCTTCCCCGACTTCAGCGCATATATGAAGGACTCCGAGAAGCTCAGCCGTTTGCTGCTCGAAAAAGTGCGGGTCGTCACCGTGCCGGGCAGGGAATTCGGCTTCGAAGGGCATCTGCGCCTTAGCTACTGTGGAACTATGAAGGACATCACCGAGGGCCTGGATCGCATCAAGTGGGCACTTGATCCGAACTCGCCGAATGAACTGTATTTAGGTGACCACAAGCTCGTGAGGGAGTGGGTATGAACATCTATCTCGATGTCCAGTCTCCCGCAGTCAACCAGGCCGGAAAGCTGGCCAGCAGCTATGGCTTGCAGAACCATGGGCTGTTGAACCTCCGGCGTGTCTACTGGAATCTGCCAACTCCGGCGCTGTATGAGGAAAGCATTTTTCGCTCCGAAGGAAGCCTGTCGCACCTTGGGCCTCTGGTGGTCGGCACGGGCAAACACACCGCACGGGCGGCGGCTGACAAATTCGTCGTACGCGAACAATTCACCGAAGACAAAATCTGGTGGGGCACCTACAACCGGCCGTTCACCAGCGAGAGTTTCAGTTCGCTGCTGTCACGCCTGCAAGGATACCTCCAGGGTCGCGATGTATTTGTACAGGATTGCTACGCCGGTGCAGACGAGGAGTACAGGCTCCCGATCCGCATCATTACGCAAAAGGCATGGCATAGCCTGTTTGCGCGCACGATGTTTTCCAAGATCCATAGCCACGACGCATTGCAACGGCACGTGCCGGAGTTCACGGTGATCGCCGCGCCGTCGTTCCAGGCGTCACCGATGGTGGATAGCACACGGACGGAGACGTTCATCATCATCAATTTTCGCGAGCGACTGGCTATCATCGGGGGCACCAATTACGCCGGCGAGATCAAGAAAACCATTTTTACGGTGCTGAACTTCCTCTTGCCGCTGCAAGGCGTGCTCTCCATGCACTGCTCGGCCAATGTGGGCGATGATGGTGACGTTGCGATCTTCTTCGGGCTCTCGGGGACGGGCAAGACGACCCTTTCCGCCGATCCCAAGCGCCGCCTGATAGGGGATGACGAACACGGCTGGAGCGATAACGGAGTATTCAACTTCGAAGACGGCTGTTATGCGAAGGTCATTCACCTTTCGCCGGAGGCCGAGCCCCAAATCTATGCTTGCACGCGGATGTTTGGCACAGTGTTGGAGAACGTCACGTTCGACCCACTCTCGCGTCATCTGGACTTGAACGACTACAGCGTAACGGAGAACACGCGGGCCGCTTATCCGCTTTCTTATATCGCAAACTGCCTGCCTGAAAAACGGGCGGGACATCCCAAGAACGTCATATTCCTTACGTGTGACGCCTCGGGCGTGATGCCTCCGATTTCGAAGCTGAGTCCCGATCAGGCCATCTATCACTTCATTTCTGGCTACACCAGCAAGATCGCAGGCACTGAAATCGGCCTAGGCACGGAACCGGAGATTACTTTCAGCACCTGTTTTGGTGGGCCCTTCATGGTGCATCATCCGGTGGCCTATGCGGAGTTGCTAAAGGACAAGATCAAGAAGCATGGGGCAAACGTGTGGCTGGTAAACACCGGCTGGACTGGCGGGCCATTTGGAGTCGGCAAGCGCATCAGCATCCAGCACACGCGCGCTTTATTGAATGCGGCGCTGAGCGGTTCTTTACTGCATGTCGAGTACAAGAAAGACCCGGTTTTCGGCTTCGAAGTGCCTGTGCAATGCGACGGCGTGCCGGCGCAAATTCTCGATCCGGCGAATACCTGGCCAAGCCGGGAGGAGTACTTCAACAAGTACGACGCCCTCGCAGCCCGCTTCATCGAGAACTTCAAGTTGATGGTTGCCGAGTGCCCCGAGCATATCCGGGAGGCCGGGCCGAAGCGCCTCGCAACAAGCTGCGTTCGATAAACAGCCACGGCAGGCATTTGGGCAAGCCATAGGTGAATTCGGAGCATTGCGCAGCGCGATAGCAAAGCGCGCGGCCCAAGGACCAAGGACGACATCGAGACCGCGCTCCTCCAGCAGCTCCTCAACATTGCGTAGTAAAAGAGAATAGCGAAGGTACCACCGGATCGCACAAAGTATCAGGCTGGGTTCGGTCTGCCGCCATTTGAAGATCGCGGGTCGGGCTATCATTTTCGCGATTCTTTCATGTCAACAGCCAGCAACCCCGAAAGTTGCAACACATTCCCTCAAACTGGGTAGCGGTACAGTTTGAAATCCACAGCGCTTGAACCTTGGGGCGTTCGGCGTAAACTGTCTGCATGTCAGAGAAGCGAACAAAACTCGATGAAGCACAGCGACAAGCCGATCAATTCGAAAAGAAGGCTTCCCGTCGTGCAGCACAAAATCAGGAAAAGAAAGCGATCCGCGAGGACTTCAGCCAAGCCGCTGTCCCAATCGTCAGGGGAGTGACGGACAAAGTTTAGTCCGCTCTTTCGTTTTCTTTTTCCCCAGGTATGACTGCTTGGCCATTGCGTGCCCTTTAACGATGCTTTGCCCTCTTCTTCGAGGAAGTTGTGCAATCTCCTATCAGCGTTGCCTTCGCCCCCGCAGCGAATAGACAAGAAACTACTAGTGAAAACTCTGGGAGAATAGGCTACTAGCATGAGAAACGAAGAACGCAAAGAAGCACTTCTGAAACTGGAACATACCTACGACCGACTGTGTGCTCAAGCTAAAGACCTGGTCTACCAGATGTCGCGAGAACCCGCAGCAAGCGCTCGTAATCAGTTCCGAGAGAAGCTCATCTCTATTGATCAACAAAGAACTAACCTATATGCAGAGATGGATGCCCTATGGAAAGCAGAGTGACCCACTACCTCAAACCGCAGCAGGTCGACAACGGTAGCGCACAAGCGTAGAATTACTATTGAGCAAGTACCTCTTCTTACTCTTTCCGGTTCCCTAAACTAAGTCAGCCCATCTGAAGTTTTTCCTCTTAGATTACTCTTGGAGGAACTGCGTCATGACAGTATTAACTCGTTGGGATCCATTCCGTGCCACCGCCACCCTGCAAGACCGCTGGAACCGTCTTTTGCGTGAATCGTTCAACCCCGAAGGCCCCGAGGAGGCGTTGACGACCAGCGGCTTCGCACCTCCGGTGGACGTCTACGAAGACGAGCACAACTTCACTCTGAAAATTGAAGTTCCGGGCGTTGAGGAAAAAGACATTGACGTCCGCATCGAAAACAACACCCTGATCGTCCACGGCGAGCGCAAGTTTGAGAAGGAAGAGAAAGAAGAGAACTACTGCTGCGTCGAGCGGCAGTACGGAAGCTTCACCCGCTCGTTCACGCTGCCCAATTCCGTGGATCCGGGGCAGGTAAGCGCTCACTTCGACAAGGGCGTGCTGAAGATCAACCCCCCCAAGAAGGCCGAAGCGGAGCCCAAGCAAATCAAGGTTACTGTTGGCAGCGAGAAGAACCGCGAAACCAAAATTCAAGGCAAGGTCGCATAAAAGCCAGTTGTGCTCCGCGAGAACCTATGCAGATAGCGACTTGCAGGGGTTTTTGCGGAGCACAGGTGTGCCCGCGGGTGGTCCGGCCTACTAACGCGGGGGTGCCCCACCTTCGGTAAGCTCAGGGCAGGCTGCAAGCCGGTTTTGCTTGAGTGGGAGATCTCGAAACTCGAAACTTGCAACTCGAAACTGAAAGACGAATGCAAGGCAGCGAAAAAGGGTGCGCTCGGTACCCTTTCGCATTCGACAACTTTTGAGCCCTGACTTCTTCTGGCTCTCCTGGAAGCGCTTATTCACCTTCCGCCCAGTTCACCACGTTCCACCATTCTTTCAGGTAGTCGCCGCTTCAGCACTTCATCTCGCGGCCGGAAAAGGAGTTCTAGGAGGTTAGCACGCCACTTCAAGCCCAAAGAGCTTAGGTTAGCGCTTATCTTGGGAGCGCCCCCATGAATCCCTCCTTCTCCAGCGAGAAAGCAGGGGCAAAGGAGCTGCCGCCCCTTTCCCCTGCACCCCCAATCCCCGCAGAACCTGCCTCTGCTACGCTCCGGACAATTCGCTTGACGATTCTGAACACTTACTCCACAATCACCATGCCAGCGTCGCTTCGCTGCGACTGCTGTTCACCTTCGCTCCGGAACGCCATTCGGCTTCCTTCCTGAATCGATGTTCACCTTCACCGGAATACCCAGGTTATCTCCCTGCCGCGACTCGGTCGTCTGCATCACCGCTACACGGTCGCGGCCTAACAATCTCCAGCTCCGAACTAAACTCCTTCCCCGTCAGGATCGGGGATAGATTCACGCCTGGATCTTCGCAGTCAAGCTCTCCCTCTCGTTTCCAGGACGCTCATAGCGGTCGAAGACCACGCCATACAAAGCACGGCTGTCCAAGAAAAGGCCTCCTGCATCAAAAGTCGGCGGCGTTTAGTTTTGATGAACCACAAGGCTGCATCGTAAGCGTACGACCGAGACCGCGCCGCCCGCTCGGTGGCCCCCGATGGGGTTGTGAGCGCTATCGCGATTTCTCGCCAATCTAGCGAAGGATTGCGGCTACTGCGGCAATGATGGCGAGAGTCAGTCAGCGCAACTCAGCGAGAAAAGCGTGCATCTCGCGTAGCACGTCGGCCTCATTCGAGAGAAAGATATAGGAATTCGCGTCTGCCAGTTCGACTATCCGGACGCCAGATACCCCGCGCTTAAGAACGTCCTCGTTTCTCGCGACCCAGGCCAGTTGGAGGCCGTACCTAAGGCCTAAGGCGGCCCCTTCGGACGGAGTCTGAGGCTTGTAACGCTTCATCTGATCTTCAAGCGACGCCGGAAGAGCAAACAATGCCAACACCGGTGCGCGAACGCGTGCGTAATCCGGGCTCGCTAAACCCGCATCGCGCACCTCTTGGGAAACTAAATGCTGCCCTACGCTGCCGTCTGGATTGCAGGCATACGATTGGCGGAGTTCGGCTTCGGGGAAGATGATTCCATGGTTGGCCCTCCACCATTCCCGGTAAGCTCCAAAAGACGTCTTGTCCGGCTGCGGTGGGTTGCGGATCGCTTGCGGAAGCTGGGACTGCTCCGGTTCTTTGACGCTCTTGTTTACTGGACCCAGGCTAATATCTTCCGCTGAATCGAGGTAAACCAGTCCACCCACTCGATCGGGATGCATCGCGCCGATGACGCTCAGATCCCCCCGGCGGTTTACTTGAATTCCCCAGTCCTCGCCGGGTGATTCCGTATACGTGGGCGCTATCAGTCAGTTTTGGTGCTAGCTCATCGTAGACATGAGCAGTCGAGTAACCAGCCAGCAAAACGACCGGGCGTCCGCTTCCGCCCCAGTCGAGAACTTCCAGCCGAACACCATCTCTGACGGTTACGAACTGGACCTTGTGCGCCGAAGGATCATGCCAAGGGGTGCACGCTTGACCGTGCATAGTGGCGGCGCTGACCACCAAAAGCAAAGCCAGCATGCAGATCGAGGATGATCTGGTTCTCATCTTCAAAAACCTTGGACTCCCTACTCCGTCAGCGGAAACGCCTTTAGCTGTAGCTAGAGCTTAACGCGACAAGACAAGGCAAGGCCAGCCCTCGATCATTGGCACACCCCGATACAGAACCCGCTCGGGTTGGGTCATGCCAGCATTCTAATGAAGTGCTCTACCTAACTGCTGTTAGCAGACGGGATGAGAAGGCCCCTCGGGCCGGAGAAGCAAACGCCGGCTGGCAGGGCACGCTCTCGGGAAAACGGTACCGTGATCTGCCAGCAGCGCGTGGGCGGGTTGCATCACCGCTATGACTGGGCTGCTTGAATCGGTTGTACGCAAGCTCTCATTTGTCTGGACCCATGACAGAAGTGTCTGCTCATTCAGCCGGTTACGAAAAAGTCCCGCGGGTCTGGCATTCAAGGCCACAGAAAAGTTAGATCCTGATGTCAGCGAACTCTTGAGCAGCACTGCTCCTGGGGCGTTTTGGATTGTGGCGAGGCGCAGAACGCCAAACAGGGCTTCCGAGAATTCCAAGCGGCTCGGCGAACGATTCAGGGGCTACGAAGCAGTCCAAATGATCCGGAAGGGGCAAGCTCGATGGGTGGCAGGAGATGATCCTCTTCGTCAGATTCAGTTCATCGACAATCTCTCAATTTGGCAGCCTAAGAACGCACAACAGACGATCGGCGACAAACCTGTCTGCGTTTGGAAGTTGCAACACTACCAATTTTCACGTTTAGACTTTTTGGGTTTCGACTCTGAGGGAATGGCTATCCGCTTCAGCAATCTCCTTCTGACAGCACTGGGAGGACCTTTCAGAATCTCCTGCCGCCACTTGCCGACCTCCTCCACGAACTTTCCCCATTCGGGGCCGAATTGACGCTCCAGTTCTTTGCGCAGCCGGGCCGCCAAAGCGGGACTGCGTCCTCCGGTCGAAATCGCGATCTGCAGTGGCCCCCGAGAAACCACGGCAGGATAGAAAAAGTCGCAATGCAGGGGATCGTCAACTGAGTTGCAAAGCACTCTGCGGGTTTGGCAGGAGCGGAAGACGTTCGCATTGATGGCGGAAGAATCTGTCGCGGCAATCACCAGGAAAGCACCTGCTGCATCGCGCGGAGAAAACAACCTGCGGCGCCAAGTCAGCTTGCCGGCATCAGCTTGAGCGCGAATCGAGCTCTCGGCTTTGGGGCCCACCACCGTAACTCGCGCCCCACAGGCGAGCAGTCCCTTAATCTTCGCTGCCGCAACTTTCCCAGCCCCCACCACAACGCACCGGCGTCCATCCAGCTTCAGCATCATGGGGAACAAGGTCATTCTCTGCCGTCACCTATCGTTTTCATCAGATTCACGATTTCGAAAGGTTCTTCTCTCGTGGTTTGTTCTTTCAGGACACCGCCGAACTTCACAGACGAATGATCTCCGAAGTGAACCCCGCGAAGTCTGCCATGTGACCTGGATCACAGCAAACCGGGCCAACTCTCGACATTATATGAGTTGCAGCTTTTTTGTAGCCGCCGAGGGATATTCTCGACCGCCGGAGACGCTTAATGGCAGATGAAGATAGCGATAGTCACCTTCCAGAGACCCCTCTGCTGGACGAGCTCGAGAACGGGCAGTGGCCCAGCTTTGTCAAAGAGATAAAATCCGCCGCCCAAACCAGCAAGAGCGCCCAAGACTTGCTGGGGCAACTCGAACTTTCGTACCAGGAAAGAAAAGGCCACTGGAAGCACGGCGGGTTGGTAGGCGTGCTCGGTTATGGCGGAGGGGTGATTGGGCGGTACAGCGATGTCGGTGAGCAATTCCCCAACGTCGCGCAGTTCCACACCATGCGGGTGAATCATCCGGCAGGATGGTTCTACACCAGCGACGCGTTGCGCACGATCTGCGATATATGGGAGCGCCACGGGTCGGGCTTGACCAACATGCATGGCTCGACCGGCGACATCATTCTGCTGGGCGCGACCACACCGGAACTTGAGCCGGCTTTCCAGGAACTTGCAAGGGCGGGATTCGATTTGGGCGGTTCAGGATCGTCGATGCGCACGCCTTCGTGTTGCGTCGGTATGGCGCGTTGCGAATGGGCCAGCTACGACGCCATGAAGCTCTGTTACGACCTGACCATGGTCTATCAGGACGAAATGCACCGTCCATCATTTCCTTATAAGTTCAAGATCAAGTGCGCAGCCTGTCCCAATGACTGCGTTGCATCGATTGCTCGCGCCGACCTCTCCATCATCGGCACGTGGCGGGATGAAATTCAAGTGGACGATGCCGAAGTCACGGATGCCGCTGCGAGGGTCTCCATTCAGAAGGAAGTTTGCGGTCTTTGTCCTACGAAGTGCATGGATTGGGACGGCGAAAGACTCACCATCGACAATCACAACTGTGTCCGCTGTATGCATTGCATCAACGTCCTGCCAAAGGCGCTGCGTCCGGGAAAGGACCGTGGTGCGGTAATCATGATCGGGGGAAAGGCTCCCATCATGCAGGGCGCATTGCTTTCGTCGGTCCTGATTCCCTTCGTGCCCGTAAGCGAGCTGATGGAAACCTTGCAGGAGCTGATCCGCCGCATTTGGGACTTCTGGGACGAGTACGGCAACAACCGGGAGCGGGTCGGCGAACTGGTACAAAGAGTCGGATTGGCCGCGTTTCTGGACGGCATCGGCATGGACCCGGTCCCCGAGATGGTTTCCTCACCTCGCGACAATCCTTACATCTATTTCAGGCACTGAAGAGAGTCTAACGATGGCCACGGCTTCAAACCGGATTACCGATATCGGCCCACCACGGTACGATAAGTACCTGCACCCGCTGATCCGGAAGAATTACGGACAGTGGAAGTTTCACGAGAACCTTGCGCCCGGGGTTTACTGCCATGTAGCGGAGTCAGGGGATCGCATCTATACGGTGCGTGCGGGCTCGCCGCGCTTGTTGAGTGTGCAAACGCTGCGCTGCTTCGCCGACCTGGCCGACAAATACTGTGACGGCTACCTGCGCTTCACCAGCAGGAACAATGTCGAATTTCTCCTTGATGACCCCAATCAAATTGAGCCGCTCAAGCAAGAGTTAATCGCTCTCGGATTCCCGGTCGGCGGCACGAATAATGCAATCAGCAATGTTGTGCACACGCAGGGGTGGATCCACTGCCATTCCTCGGCGACGGATGCGTCGGGACTGGTCAAGTGCGTGATGGATGCGGTCTATGACCATTTCACCCACGAGGATCTGCCGGCGAAAGTGCGGATCGCCGTGGCCTGCTGTCTCAACATGTGCGGCGCGGTTCATTGCTCGGACATCGCGATTCTTGGCATACATCGGTTGCCCCCCAAGATCCAAAAGGATCTGATCCGGCGCGCGTGTGAAGTCCCAACTTTGATTGCCTCGTGTCCGACCGGAGCGATCCGGCCGGCGACCACAGCCGATGGCAAGCCTACGATAACCCTGGTTGAAGAACAATGCATGTACTGCGGCAACTGCTACACGGTATGTCCCGCGATGCCGATGAACGATCCGGACAACGATGGACTATCTATCTGGGTCGGCGGCAAGGTGAGTAACGCACGCACTGCGCCGCGGTTCTCCAAGCTGGCGGTTCCTTTTCTGCCCAATAACCCGCCACGCTGGCCCGAGGTCGTCGAGGTGGTAGTCAAGATCGTAGATGTATACGCAAAAAGCGCCCGTAAGTACGAACGTGTGGGCGAATGGATCGACCGGATTGGCTGGCCTCGGTTCTTTCAACTGACAGGATTCGAGTTCACCCGGTATCACATTGATGACTTCACGCACGCAGGACTGACTTACGCCCGCTCGGCGCACGTGCGCTACTAAAGCAGGTTGTGTCCTGTCCCGGAAGAGGAAGAGGCGGATGGGACTGTTTAAGAAGGTGAAGAAACCGGTGATTCGGCCCGTTCTGGCGAGCGCGGGTGAGATCAGCCAGCTTCGACCCGTCTTTGTCGCTAAGTCCCCGCCTTGTGCTTCAGGCTGCCCAAACGGCAATCAGGTCCGGGATCTGCTGGTCATGATCGCTCAGGCGGAAGCCTACAACCTCACTTTCGAACAGGCCTTCGAGCGTGCTTGGAACGGCATTGTGGAACGCAATCCGTTCCCGGCGATCACAGGGCGGGTCTGTCCGCATCCGTGCGAGGGAGCGTGCAACCGCAATGCTAAGGAAGGTGCGGTTGCTTTTCACACCGTCGAGCGAATGCTGGGAGACTTTGGCCTTGCTCGAAACCTAAGGCTCCAGCGAACCACAGACGAACGTCGCTCAGAAAAGGTCGCCGTGGTGGGCGCAGGTCCGGCTGGTTTGTCCTGCGCGTATCAACTGGTGCGTCGCGGTTACCCGGTCACCGTTTTCGAGGGTCTTCCTTCGCCAGGAGGTTTACTGCGCTATGGCATCCCGGGATTCCGCCTGCCGCGCGAGATTCTCGATGCAGAGATCGACCGACTGTTGAATCTCGGAATTGAGCTGCGATGCAATTGCCGAGTTGGCAAAGACATCTCCCTCGATCAACTTCGCCGTGAGTACCAGACCGTGTTCGTCGGCACCGGAGCGTTACAGGCAGCGCCGCTGAGTGTGCCAGGCGAGAACGCTCGCAATGTCTCCGGGGCCATCGATTTTCTGCGCCGATGGAACGACGGCGAAAAGATCGAAATTGGCGAGAAAGCGGTAGTCGTGGGCGCAGGTGCTACCGCCATTGACGCCGTCCAAGCCAGCATGCGGCTGGGAGCGCGCGTCACCATGGTGGCTGCGGAGTTCACCGCCGATGGGCGGGAAATAGACGCCATCCGCGAGCAGGGAGTAAGGGTCGAGGTGCCCGCGACCCCGGTGGCAATCCTGACGGAAGACGGATATGCCAAGAGTGTGCGTTGTGCCCATCTGATTAGCGCAGCGGCGAACTCCCGAAATGGATGGCGACGTTCTTCGAAAGCAGAGTTCGAACTGGAAGCGACTTTTGTGATTGTGGCTACAAATCGGCGGCCCGACCTTCGAGGATTTGAGAACATAACGAACGGCACTGGTTGGTTTCCAGCTGACGAGTGGGGTAGAGCGACGATGGGGCTCCTCGCGGGCGGTGATAACACAGGTTTGGGCACTGTCACGCAGGCCATGGCGCAGGGCCGTATAGCGGCCGAAACCATTGATCGGCAGTTCCGCGGATTGGAACCGGAAACACCTATAGAGCCTCCGGTGGTCCTCCCCAGCAGAATGAGACTGGATTGGTACCAGTCGGCTCCGAGTCAACTGCCATCGGAGACTCAAATACAAGATTCTCACGACGTTCAACCGATGGGATGGAGTGAAGAGGCTATCGTGGACGAAGCCAAGCGCTGCATGTCCTGTGGAATGTGCATGGACTGCGAAGTTTGCTGGATGTATTGCAGCAATAGCTGTTTCGTTCGATTGCCCAAGGGTGAGCACAGCAGAGTCAAGTTGGATCTGTGCAACGGCTGTAAGAAATGCGCAGATGCCTGTCCGACGGGATACATAGACCTTGTCTGACTGAAAGGGGTAAGAGTGCCGACGTTTGCAGTGGAAGATCGAAGCTACGAGGTGGATGAAGACGGGTTTCTTCAGGAACCGGAACGCTGGACCGAGGACGTCGCAAAAGACTTTGCCGACACGGAAGCGGTTACAGAGCTAACCGACGGACACTGGAAGGTCATTTACTACATACGTAACTACTATCTGGAGTTTGGAATTGCACCCACGATTCGCAAGCTGTGCATACAGACGGGCTACAAACTTAAGGAGATTTACGGGTTGTTTCCGTCCGGGCCAGCGAAGGGGGCCTGCAAGTTAGCTGGACTGCCGAAGCCGACGGGGTGTGTTTAGCAAGCCATGAATACGGACCGCGAAATCTTGGAGAAATGGATCGGGCGATTGGCAGACTCTCAACCAGAGCAGTTTGCCTCTCTTCGTGCGCCCGATCCGGATCCATTCCGCAATCCGGTGGGCTATGCCGTCCGCGAGAGTTTGTCCCAGATCTGGCAGCAGTTGCTGACCGAAATGGATCAGAATGTCATCGACGCAGCGCTCGACACAGTCTTGCGCATTCGTGCTGTGCAGGAGGTTTCTCCGGGCCAAGCAGTCGGTTTTGTCTTCCAGTTGCGGCCGCTGATACGTGACCTGTCCACAACCCTGGATCTGGCAGTGCTGGAAAGCAGGATCGACCAGCTAATTTTGGTAGCTTTCGACAAATACACACAATGCCGTGAAGAGATTATCGCGGTACGGTTTCATGAGGCCGAACGGCTTCGACCCAGGCGCCACCAGTTGGACCGTAAGGGTTGTCCATGAACGCGTTTCGTGCACTGATCGCGTTCCTGGCCATTGTGACGCTGGCCGCGCTTGCCGGGCTGTTGAAGCTCTCTCTGCTGGCGGTCATTATTCCCTACGCCGCTTTTATTTTGTTCTTGGTTGGCTTCAGCTACCGTGTTCTGCGATGGGCATGGGTTCCGGTGCCTTTTCGTATCACCACGACGTGCGGCCAGCAGAAGTCACTGCCTTGGATCAGACCGGCGCGCCTGGAAAGCCCGTCAACGGGATGGGGCGTGCTTGGCCGCATGACCCTGGAAGTCCTTTTCTTCCGTTCGCTGCTTCGTAATAGTCGCGCGCGGCTCCAGAGCGGGAAGCTCACTTTCCGCGAGGACCAATGGTTATGGCTGGGGGCGTTGGCGTTTCATTGGTCATTGCTGCTGATCCTGCTGCGGCACTTGAAGTTCTTCCTGCAGCCGATTCCTGCCGCTGTCAGTTGGATTGAACGGCTGGACGGAGGGCTCCAGGTCGGTCTGCCCCATCTTTACATTTCTGATGTGATTTTTGCCTGCGCGTTGGCGTACCTGATCATTCGTCGGCTTCACGATCCGCTGCTCCGCTTCGTCTCGCTATTCTCGGATTACTTTGTGCTTTACCTTCTGATCGGTATCGCTCTGTCCGGGTTGCTGTTGCGGTTCGTTTTTCGGGCTGACCTAGGGCAGATCAAGCAATTCGCGCTGAGTCTCGCCGCCCTGCATCCCGTACTGCCTGCGAACGCCAGTCCTGTTTTCTGGGTTCATTTGTTGTTGGTCAGCACGCTTGCGGCATACTTTCCCGCCAGCAAATTGGTGCACATGGGAGGAGTCTTTCTTAGTCCCACCCGCGACCTTGCGAACAACAGCCGCACCAAACGTCACGTCAACCCGTGGAATGCTCCAGTCGTCACTCGGTCGTACGCGGAGTGGGAGCAGGAGTTCCTGGACAAATTGAAAAGGGCAGGGATTCCGATCGAGGCCGAGGATGCCGGAAAAGCTACTACAGATTGAACAGAATCCGCCGCGCGGCGACTGGACGGATGCTGCGGTTGAGTTTCGCAAAGGCTCATTTTGCTACGGTTCTGTCCAGAAACACGCTGCCTACCTCAGCCTGCCAAATCCCCGCAAGTGGCAACCCTTCGATGCTGACTGGCAACTTCCTTCCGACTGGAAGGAGAGACTGCTTAGCGGCATGAAAGAGAGACTGGATCGGTACCGTTCCTTCCGCCTTTTCATGGATATCTGCGTGCGATGCGGCGCCTGCTTCGACAAGTGCCAGTTTTACCTTGGCTCCTCCGATGCAAAGAACATGCCCGCGCTGCGTGCCGAATTGCTTCGGTCGGTATATCGCCGCTATTTCACTTTAGGTGGGAGGACCTTCGGCACGCTGGCAGGCGGCCGCGAGTTGACGGAAGACGTGGTAAAGGAATGGTTCTATTACTTCTACCAGTGTAGTGAATGCCGCCGCTGCTCCGTGTTTTGTCCTTTCGGAATCGATACGGCCGAGATCACCATGATTGCCCGCGAGTTGCTGGAATTAGTGGGTTGCAGCATTAATTGGGTGATCGAGCCCGCTGCCAACTGTTTCCGCACAGGAAGCCATTTGGCTATTCAGCCGCATGCTCTCAAAGACAGCATTGAGTTCGCCTGCGATGAAATCAAGAAGCTCACAGGAATCGGGATCGAAGTTCCCATCAACCGTAAGGGCGCGGAAGTTCTCTTCATAACGCCGTCGGCCGATTACTTCGGCGAGCCACATTACTATACGCTGCTGGGCTACTTGATGCTGTTTCACGAGATCGGCCTCGACTACACGATAAGCGCGTTTGCTTCGGAAGGCGGCAACTTCGGACTGTTTTCCTCGCACGAACTGACGAAGCGGCTCAACGCCAAGATCTACGAAGAAGCGAGGCGCCTAGGGGTCAAATGGATACTGGGTGGGGAATGCGGCCACATGTGGCGCGTCTTGCACCAGTACATGGACACCATGAATGGCCCAGCCGACTTTCTCGAGACCCCGGTCTCTTCCATCACCGGAACCCGTTTTGAAAACGCAAGTTCGACTCGTGCCGTTCATATCTGTGAGTTCACCGCCGACCTGCTGTACAACAACAAGCTGCGTCTGGATGTAAGCCGGAACGACCGCTGGTCCGTTACTTTCCACGATTCCTGCAACCCTGCACGCGCTATGGGCCTGCTGGAGGAGCCGCGCTACATTCTCAAGCGCGTGTGCCGGAACTTCCATGAGATGCCCGGGGACACGATACGGGAAAAGACATTTTGCTGTGGCAGCGGCGGCGGCCTGGGCACGGATGAAAACCTGGAGGTGCGCTTGCGCGGCGGGTTCCCACGGGCGAATGCCGTCAGGTATGTCAACGAAAAGCACGGGGTGAACCTGCTCGCCTGCATTTGCGCCATCGACAAGGCAAGCTTGCCGACCTTGATGGAGTACTGGGTACCAGGCGTGGAAGTGGCCGGCGTGCACGAACTGCTGGGCAACGCCCTCATTTTGACGGGCGAAAAGGAGAGGACTACCGATCTCCGGGGCGAGCCGCTGGCAGAAGGAGGCCAACCATGAACGATCGGCCTTTGATTGTGGGCGGGCTGCTCCTGTTCGTCGTTTTCGTCACAAGTCCCATATGGCACGGAGTGGCGACGAGGAAGTTGGCCTTGGCGCCCTTGGAAATCAAGCTCCCGTCCCAAGAGAAGAACTGTGTGGCCCCTGCGAGCTATATGCGCACTTCGCATATGCAGTTGCTGGAGCAGTGGCGAAGCGATGTCGTCCGCCGGCAGCAGCGGCAATATACCGCCTACGACGGAAAGGTGTACGAGAAGAACCTGACCCAAACCTGCCTCTCGCAATGTCACGCGAGCCATGCCGACTTTTGCGACAAATGCCATCGGTACGCCGGAGTGGCGGCGCTGAATTGCTGGAATTGCCATAGCGACGCTCCACTACCCGCCAGGAATGCGCCATGAAGATCACGCGAAAACAGTTTCTGGAGTTGTCGGGATTGTCGCTCATCGCAGCGGCGGCCGGGAAGCTGCTTCCGGGCACCGTCAGATCCGCCACAGAGGAGGGTGCGAGAACAATTCGTTGGGGCATGGCGATTGACCTGCAAAAGTGCCGCCAGAAAGAAGGCTGCAGCGGATGCATCCGGGCATGTCACACGACGCACAATGTTCCGCAATTCGCTGACAAGGCTCACGAGGTGAAGTGGATCTGGAAGCAGCCTTTCGAGGATGTATTCCCCTTCACACAAACTGCGTACGCGCAAGCCATATCTGCCGGCCAGCCTGTGATGGTGTTGTGCAACCACTGTGAGAGTCCGCCCTGTACGGACGTGTGTCCGGTGGATGCGACCTGGAAGAGGGACGATGGTGTGGTGACCGTCGACTGGCACCGCTGCATCGGCTGCCGGTATTGCATGGCGGCTTGTCCGTACGGCGCCCGGAGTTTCAATTGGCAAGACCCTCGCCCGGCGATCCCGGCCGTGAACGGGGATTTCCCGACTCGCACCAAAGGGGTAGTAGAGAAGTGCAATTTCTGTGAAGAACGGCTGGCTAAGGGACTCGCGCCAGCTTGCGTTGCGGCCTGCGAAGAAAAGGCCTTAGTGTTTGGGGACCTGGAACAGCCGGATTCGGAAGTGCGGAGGTTGCTGCGCTCGCGCTTTGCGGTGCAGCGCAAGCCCGAGTTGGGCACACATCCTTCGGTGTATTACCTGCTTTGATTGACGACCTATGTCGATACTGGAAAATGCGTTCGCCGGAAGCCGCAGATACCGGGTGTGGATCGCGTGCCTCTCGCTGATAGCACTGGTGGGATTCTTTTGCTACCTGCACCAACTCGCGCAAGGCCTGGTCATTACCGGAATGAGCCGGGATGTGATCTGGGGCCTGTACGTTGCGCAATTTACATTTCTTGTGGGTATCGCCGCTTCTGCGGTGACGGTTGTTCTGCCCTACTACCTGCACGATTGCAAACAGTTTGCTCGCATCGCGATACTGGGCGAACTGCTAGCGGTCTCAGCCGTCACGTTGTCAGTTCTGTTCATTCTTGTTGACCTGGGCCAGCCGGCCCGGATCTTGAACGTTCTGCTCCATCCCCGGCCCCAGTCCGTGATGTTCTGGGACATGATCGCCTTAAGCGGATACCTTTTGATCAATCTCGTAATCGTGAAGGGCACCATCAACGCCGGCCGCGAACATGTCCCTCCTCCCGGCTGGATCAGGACACTGGCGATGGTTTCCATTCCGTGGGCAATCAGCATCCACACGGTAACCGCATTTCTCTATAGCGGGCTGCCCGGCCGGTCGTATTGGCTGACCGCGATTCTCGCCCCGCGATTCCTTGCCTCAGCTTTTGCTTCCGGGCCTGCGTTATTGATTCTGCTATGCATCGCAATACGAAAGCTGACGCCTTTCGACGTGGGACGCGAGGTTATTGAGAGGCTGGCGGTCATCGTCACCTACGCTACCGCAATCAATATCTTTTTTCTCTTGGCAGAGGTATTTACTGCTTTTTACAGCAAGATTCCGGAGCACGAGGAGAGCTTTGTATATCTTTTCGTCGGGCTGAGCGGCGACCATCACTTGGTGCCTTGGATGTGGCTATCCGTACTGCTCTGCTTGGCTGGGCTGGCTTTGCTGCTGTTTTCGAAGTGGAGGGCCGACACGCGTCTTCTTGCAGTCGCGTGCCTGTGCGTTTTTGTCTCAGTTTGGCTCGACAAGGGACTTGGGTTGATCATCGGCGGCCTGGTTCCCTCGCCGCTTGGTGCGATCACGCGCTATACGCCCACCTTGCCTGAGTGGACGATCGCCTGTGGCATTTGGGCCATTGGCGCCTTGATGACTACGGTCTTTTACAAGATTGCTCTCGCCATCTGGGAGGAAGAATGACGAAACCGATTCATGCAATTGTCCAGCATCTAGAATCCAGCAAATCGGAGGGGAAACGTTGAGTGCGCACATTGGTAAGGTTTACCTGGTTGGAGCGGGACCGGGACACCCCGATCTCCTCACGGTCAAGGCCGTACGTCTTCTGCAGACGGGCGATGTGATCGTCTATGATCGGCTGGTGCAACAAGAAGCTTTGGCGTTGGCGAAACCCGGCGCCGAGAAGATCTTCATGGGCAAATCTGTGGGGACGCACGCCTCGCGCCAGCAGGAGATCCATGAATTGCTCGTTCGCAAGGCAATGCAGGGGAAAAGCGTCATTCGTCTCAAGAACGGCGATCCTTTCTTGTTCGGCCGCGGCGGCGAGGAAGCCGAATACCTCGCCGAACATGGCGTAGCCTTCGAAGTAATTCCCGGAGTCTCTTCCTGCCTCTCCGCGCCGCTGAGCGCAGGCATCGCGGTGACCCATCGCGACGTAGCGTCGTCGGTGGCTATTGTGACGGGGCACAATTCCGTCGACAACCACGACCGCGTTGACTGGCAGGCGTTGCACAAGGTTGACACGCTGGTGGTGCTGATGGGCGTGCACAACATCGGGCATGTCACGGAGGCTTTGATGGCTGCGGGCCGGTCCTGCGATACCCCTGCCGCGATGGTGCAGCAGGCCTTCTGGCCGGGACAGCAGATTGTCGTGGGGACCCTGGCAACGATTGCGGAAGATGTGCGCCGGGCTCGAATCGAAGCTCCAGCGACGCTTGTGATTGGCGAGGTCGTGCGTTTGCACGAGAAACTGAAACTGGCTTCCTCGTCGATGATCTCGGATTGGCAAGCAGTTTTTCTCTGCCGGCCCGCTCTTGCTCTGGGAAGGCGGAAGAGCGGGACTGGAAACCGCCATATGAGCCGAAGGAACTTACCCCGTAACGAAGATCTTTGGAGGTAGCGTCATGGAGTCTGCGTCGCAAATCAGCACTCAAACACTGGCCGAAGAGATGTACGCGATGGTGAAGGAGTGCACCGGGAAAAGGAAGCTCAACGCCGGAGATCTCACCAAAGCTATGATCGCCAGGTACGGCGAGACCATGTGCGGCAAGGAAGAATGCAAGAAGGCTATCCGGAGTCTGATTGACTCCGGCCGATGCATCTACACGTACTTTGGGGGCTCTTACATCGAATTGCCGTCTGAGGCCGACGAAGGGATTGTTCCTTAAGTACTCACCCAACCATGAGCGACTTGCACTCATTTCCCAGGCTGGTAATTGCGGGCACGTCCGGCAGTTCGGGTAAGACGATTGTTTCTATGGGGCTGCTGCACTTGCTGCGGCGCGCAGGAATCGAAGTCCGGGCGTTCAAGAAGGGGCCCGATTACATTGATGCCGGCTGGCTGGCCTGGGCGTCCTCCCACACGGTACGAAACCTGGACACTTACCTCATGGGCCAGGAGGGTGTACTTGATTCCTTTACTCGCCACGCTACTGCTGATGGCATCAACCTTATCGAGGGCAACCGCGGCATCTTCGACGGCTTCGACGCCGAAGGCACCCACAGTACCGCAGCGATCGCACGATGTCTTTCCGCTCCAGTTATTTTGGTTGTTAACGCTAGCAAGGTTACTCGCACGGCCGCGGCATTCGTGCTCGGCTGCCAGAGGCTGGATCCCGCAGTTGCGATCCGCGGCGTGATCTTGAACAACGTCAGCGGAGAGCGCCACCGCGACATTATGCATCGTGCGATCATGGGATCCTGTTCCGTCCCTGTGGTGGGGGCACTTCCGCAAGTGAGAACCGGTTTGCTGCCTGAAAGACACCTCGGATTGGTCACGCCTCAGGAGCACTCTGCCAAGGAGAAACTCGGTCAGAGCCTTCTGGAAGTTGTGGACAACAGGCTGGATGTTGACGCGCTTCTGTCCATTGCGCGGGCTGCGCCGCCGTTGCGTTGTGCGACTGAACCATGGGTCGCGCCGCCGGTCGCATCCGCGGTAAATATCGGTTATCTGAAAGATGGAGCCTTCACCTTTTATTATCCGGAAAACCTGGAACAGCTTGAACAAGCTGGGGCGAGGCTGATTCCGATCTCGGCGCTGAATGCTGCCGTCCTGCCGGATAATCTGCACGCCCTCTACATCGGGGGCGGTTTTCCAGAAACCCATGCGCAGGCGTTGTCCGAAAACAGCACGTACCTGCGTTCCGTGCGACAAGCAGCGCTGAGGGGCTTGCCGATCTACGCGGAATGCGGAGGCTTGATCTTGCTGGCCACAAACCTTCTGTGGAAGGGCGTGCGCTACGCAATGGCAGGAGTGTTCCCGTTTGACGTCGAGTTGTGTGAGTCCCCGCAAGGCCACGGTTACTGCGAATTACGTGTGGACAAGCCCAATCCTTTCTTTCCTGTCGGGGTAGTTCTCCATGGCCACGAGTTCCACTATTCACGCATTCTGGCAGGCCAGGAAGCGATCGCAACAGCCTGCGTGGTAAACCGCGGCACGGGTTGTTTTGACAAGCTCGATTTCATCATGCACCGCAACGTCGTCGCTACCTATGCACACTTGCATGCCCTGGCATCGCCCGAATGGGCCCCGCGTGTTGTAGCTGCTGCGAGGCATTTCATGACGGGTCGGAAACCGGCGGAGGACCTGCGAATCTAAGTTGCGCAGGAGGTCAGGAAGGTTCGCGCGGCCTGCCCAATCCCTGAATGCCGCTGGCGGCAAACTTGATTACGAAGTGATCTGATCAGGCTGCTTCTCGCGGTTGGCTACGGCATGACGAGCGTCGCCCGTTTTGTGAACGGATTCGCGACCCCAGCGTGCAATTTCGGCCACACCTTGGATCGCGGCGTCGACGTCCGCTGCGGTGTTGAATGGACCGATCGAAAAGCGTACACCACCGTGTCCTTCCACCAATCCGAGTTGTCGATGAACCAAGGGAGCGCAATGCAATCCGGTGCGAGTGGCAACATTGTGATCCACATCGAGCATAATGCCGACATCGCCGGGATCGACGTTTGCTACGTTCATGAGGATGGTTGGGAGGTGTTTCTGGAGGCCATCGCAACAGTACAGCCTTACTCCGTCAATCGCTTGTAGTCCGTCCACCAGTTTGCCGGCTAGCTCCATTTCGCGAGCATGCACGCGCTCGATGCCGTTCTCGTCCAGCCAATCCTGGCCTGCCCATAACGCTGCCACTCCCACCATGTTTGGGGTTCCGTACTCCAGTCGCCACGGATATTCCTCCAGGTGGTAGGGCTCCACTGATCGGACCCCGGTGCCTCCGGCACGCACTTGCCGGACCTCCACGTGCTTGCGGATACACAGCCCGCCGATGCCCATGCTTCCCAGCAGCGCCTTGTGTCCGGTAAAGGCCACGACGTCGACGTTCATCTCCTTCATGTCAATCGGAATAGCGCCGGCGGTCTGGGCCGTGTCGACTACGAAGATGATCTGGTGCTCACGACAAATTGCACCGATTTCCTTGAGCGGCTGCACTGTGCCAATGACATTGGAACCGTGATTGAGGATGACGACGGTGGTATTGGGGCGGATCGCCTTCCGGACATCGTCCGGTTCGATGAAGCCCTCCGAATTGAACGGCAAATAGGTTACTTCACAGCCGTGATCGCGGACCATGTGATTGACGGGCCGGATCACAGAGTTGTGCTCAAGGTTTGTGGTGATGACGTGGTCCCCGGCATCGAGCAACCCGGGGATAATCAGATTCAAGGCATCGGTAACGTTGTAGGAGAAGATGAGCCTTTCTGGTGCGTCTTCGTCTCCCCCGAAGAATTTGGTCAGACGCTGGCGCAGGTTGGTGAGTAAAGATCCGGCTTCGATGGCGAGGTCATAGCCACTTCGACCGGGATTTACGCCTTGAGTACGGTAAAAGTGATCCATGAAACGATAAACGTTGTCGGGCTTTGGCCACACGGTTGCCGCGTTATCGAAGTAAATCAAGTCCGGCTGCATTGTCCCCCTTAGTCGATTTCCTCGGCCTAAAACTTATTCTTTACTATTTTAGTGCACGATTAATAATCGAATCGTTTGAAACTTGCAACACTTGTGGTGCGCAAAAATTGCGTCGGGCGTAAATTTGCCGCTTCAGCCTTCGAATGAAAAGGCATCATAAGTCGCCATCCGTCAAACGGGAGCCAAATCCGTTCTTTTCCAACCACTGATAGAGGCGCAACCTGATACAGATACGAGGCGAGAATCTCTTCTCCCATTTCGTGCGTCTCCGTGCACACAAACGGCACCCGCAGTCCGGCAAGCACGGCGATCAACGATTGGGTAATCTGGTTTGGATTGACGGCCGAATGCGGATAGGGCGATTTGACTTGCCTCAAAGCAGCAGAGACCACCAGCAAGCAGTGAGGGTACTCGGCCATCTGCCGCAGGCGAGCGACAAATACCGGACGCTCGACGGTGAAGGAGCGCACCAGATCGGAGAGCTCCTTGCGCTCGACAACGCAGACGTCCTCAAGTCCCGAAATCGAGTAGTCGCCCAGTTTCAATGCCCGACGTTCCACTCCACTGAACCAGCCCTGAAAGCGCGAGAAGTCAAATGGATTCTGCTCGCGGGTATCCACCACCAGCACCGCGCGAGGTGTTTTGAGCTGAACGGGATGTCGTGGTGGCCTCGGACCCAGCCAATCTGGGGGAAGCCATCACGTTGGATCTGGGACGGGCGCTTGCTGGGACGGCTGCGGGCCCAGAAGCTGATCACCCGCGGACCCACTAGTTATGAAGACATTCGAGCTTCGATGCGGATCAGGCGCACGGCTCGTAAGGCGATCGCAGATTACGTTACTGGCTTGTCAGGGATACGGGCTCGTGCCGGGGACCGTAGCGAGATCTCGCACCTCCAGAATCGAGCCGAGATGCCCAGGGAGAAACATTCGCCGCCACCAACCTTGATCCGGCCGCAAGATCTGCACACCGCAGCCCGACCCGACTTCATCGACGACATTGTTCGGGAACTGACGGAAGGTGAGTAGTCATGGCTCTTTCCTGGGCAGTACGCCGGCTGTCGTTCGCCAAAAATAGATCGCATCGTTTTTCGGGCTGCACGACACACGCATCTAGTCAGTCGGGTTCGTCGATCACCGGTTCATCGGATAGATCCCGTATGGTCAAAAAACTCATCTTGGCCGCCAAGGAAGGGGAGTTTTCCCGACTGGAACGATGTTCGTACATATTTCGTTCCTCAACAGCAGTTCTTGATCGATGGTGCCGCTAATGTAGGCCAGCATGCGAGCCCAAACCATTTTGTTCCTCTTGGTTGATCGAGTTAGGGGAAAGCTGGATTGTAGGCCTTATCGAAGCGGTGGAGAAGGCAATCCGAAGAGACTAGTCGAGGCTGCAAGCCTTGCCTTTCCAACCCGTTCGATTTTTTTGACCATCCGGGTTGAACGTGTGTTCGGAAGCGAGATCGACTACGCACAATTGGTCAACTGCGACAAAACGTACGAAAAATGCCAGAAAGGAGCCGTGCGAAGACATGGCGGCCGTGGGGCGAGGCACCGGTTTTGAAGAACACACAGGCGGATATGTCAGGAGTAGCGGATGTTGTACTTTACTGCACGCGTTCAACAGGATACGGAGACCAGCCTTTGACGCGTCTGTCCGGATTTTGCCGCTATCTGATCCGACAACTATCACAATTTCATCACAACAGCGGCCACTTCTACGGGTGCGTAGCTTGAGGCGAAATAACTCGTCAGTTGAAATTCTAGAGGGCTTAGGCTTAGGCTTGTGCGTCCTCAACTCAGCTCATGAGGAGAAGGGATGTCGCCAGTCCGAGGTTCGGCCCACTCGAAGGGCAGAGTCAGCGCGCCGCGCACACCGCCGCATCGTTTCCTCACCCTGCTGAGCATGGAGCTGTTGGTGATCCTCGCCTACCCGTTCACTCTGGAGGTGGGGTCACGGTACGATTGGTTCCGGCTCCTGGTGGTGATGGTCTTGATCGCCGCCCTCTACGCTGCTCTCGGACGAGGCCGAGTCACTCTGGTTGCGTTTCTGTTAGGGACGCCAGCCATCGTCATCCGTGTGGCCAACTTTGGAGGCCATTTTCAAACCCTCGCGACTACTGCTGTGACATTGGAGGTTATTTTCCTTGGATTTGTGACGGTAGTCTTCATCTGGACGGTACTGTCGCATCCAAGGGTCACGGCCGACACCCTGGCCGGCGCAATCGCGGCCTATCTGCTGGTCGGGATCACGTACGGGCTGGCATACGGGCTGATCGCGCAGTTGTCGCCGAGTTCGTTCCGGAGCACGGTCGAACCCTGGAGGGTCATCCGTCCCCCCGATCTCTTCTTCTTCAGCTTTGTGACATTAACGACAGTCGGCTACGGCGACATCATCCCCTGGGGTGATCATGCCCGATCTCTGGTCATTCTGGAGTCGGTGACCGGAATCATGTATACGGCGGTACTGATTGGGCGGCTGGTCGGGTTGCACATCAGCAGGCGTGTCGAATCCTGACCGGCTCACGGCGTTGAAGAACACAGGCTGATCTGTCAGAAGTAGCGGGAGTTGCATTTTACTCCATGCGTTCAACAGGATGTACGGACGAGGTTTTGACCCAACCGGCCATCTCTTGGTGGCACCCATCGAGCTTGCCCCTTCCGGATCAGGGCTTCCGAGAATTTAGGCGGCGTGTCGACAGCGGTTGTGCAGCGTCCCTTCCTTTTTACTGTCGGGGATCGCGGAGCTGTAGATCGGCGCCAGATCAGTGTTGATCACTCGAGGTTGGGGATGGGATCGATCGCCGAGTGCCTTGCGAAACAGCCGCTTGGCAGCATCGGCGTCACGCAACGCTCACAGCAGGAAATCGATGGTGGCACCCTTGGAATCGATGGCCCGGTACAAGTAGCACCAGCGACCCTTCACACGGACGTAGGTTTCGTCCACTCTCCGAGACCTGTTTCTCGGCTTGAGATGCTGTCGCAGTCGCTGCTCCAATTCAGGGCCGTAATACTGCACCCAGCGCCAGACCGTGGTGTGATCGACATTGAGACCGCGCTCCTCCAGCAGTTCCTCAACATCGCGCAGCGAAAGAGAATAGCGAAGATACCACCGGACAGCACAAAGTATGAGGCCGGGTTCAGTCTGCCGCCATTTGAAGATCGCGGGCCGGGCTATCATTTCACTCCTACGCGCGGTCGGGGAGCCGCCGCCGAATGTGCTGCAACTCAATCTCTCCAAAGCTTCTTAGCGGCTGCGTTCAAAACCTCCCTGATTTTCTTAGCGTCGATCTTGTCTGTGTGTGCTATGCGAAGCACAACCTCTTGCTCAAATCTGTCTCTTGCGTCGACACCCCGCACGATCAATTCGAGATCGTCTTTGAATCTGTCGCCCTTCTTGATGCCATCCGACCTCGCCTTCAGAATCGCCACAACCAAGTTGATAACGCTCGTCGCCAAGGCAACGCCGATGCCACATACACCAGCAATTCGGGACCGGTTTCATGCGGCACATACTCCACATTCTCGGGCAGCTTATCCACCCTGTCGTAAATCCTTCTGAAGGCATTAGGAGACGTGCCCCGATCAAAGCCGCCGCCCGTAACCCTGACCTTTATAGACAGGGCTTCTCCATCATTGCGGACGCATTCCCCGAAATCCCCGCATCCGCATGCAAAGTTCATTGTGCCAGTCCGATTGATTCATACACCTTTCCAAAGCACAGTTTTATTCGGGCGCCTTAGTTTTCTTTGTTTTCACTTCAATGAGCTTCTTAACTGCCGTTTTAAGCTCAGCATGATCGCTTAGAACGCTCGCCATACGCTCAACCAAATCGGTCAGCACCACTCTGATACTTGTTGCCAACTCAAGACACTCCTCGTCCGTTTGGGCGTGAAGGCCTTCACTCAATGCATTATGCAGCAACATCAACGGATTGTGGCCGTCTATCAGCAAAGCCTCAGGAACACCAGGCTTGATCGTTTCCATCGCTTTGCTAAATTGCGTTTCCTTCCTCGCCTCTTCCAGCTCGGCGATCATTTTTCCCGGAGCGTTTACCTTCTTCGATGCCTTGATAACCTCCGCCAAGATTTCTCTCTTTCTGGTTCTCAACTACGCGCCTGTAATACGCGAATGGGCCTCGAGTTCCCAGCGGAGCTAGGCTCAAGCCCTGAGATCATCCATTTGAGCTCAGCAAAAGCAAGCCGCCCAGACACCGGGCGGCTCGAATCATCTTGATTAGTACACCGTCCTGACAAATGCCGTTGAGACCTCAAGACTCAAGGCAACTGGACTGCGTATGCGTGTTCGGTGTCATCGATGCCGTACATGCCCGTGACAATCCGGTTGTCGCTCACTTTGTAAGCGGTACTGAAGTCACCCGGAAAGCCAAGCAGTTGGACGAAGCTGGTGTTCTTGGTACTCCACTGCGCCGCGTATGGAGTAAGGGTTTGATCCCAGGAGCCGCCCACGATGTCACCATAATCGTTAATGCCCTCTGCTGTGTCGCCGTTGGGCAGACCCCAGTAATTCGGAAGCAGAGTCAGTTTGTATTTCTGCCTCATAGGGTCCACCGGTTGCCAAAGGGAGCTATAACCATAAACCCAGTCCAGCGACAGGACATCGCCCACGATCTCACCCTTTTCGTTCATGTCACCAGCGATGGCGGCCGGCCAGTCCGGGGAAACTGGGAGTTGGATGGCCTTCCATTCGTTTCCGCTGGGGAGAAAGTTCCAAACGGCTCCAACATAAATGCCATCATCGTTATAAAAAGCGCCGGCGACCTGACCAAAATCATTCACGCCTAGTGCAAAACCGTACGGGAATTCCAACGTATCCAGCTGGTGAATCTTCCAAGTTCGAGTACGTGCGTCCAGTCTCCACACCACTGGAAGCTGGGCTCCGGTTTCGCTGCTCCAACTGTACCCAGCGATCAGAGTGCCCAATTTGTTGATGATGGTCG
Organism: Candidatus Korobacteraceae bacterium; assembly: GCA_049520555.1. Taxonomy (GTDB): domain Bacteria; phylum Acidobacteriota; class Terriglobia; order Terriglobales; family Acidobacteriaceae; genus Bog-257. Next base: position 36,458 of record JBEKPR010000010.1, on the reverse strand, counting down.
CATCGCTATTGTTGTAGGAGGTGTCCCCAATATCGGCAAGGGTGCCCAGATCAATCGGGGACTTGCTCTTCCAGAGGAAGCCGTGGATGGTGCCGTCTGACGTCGCGGCGTGGCCGACAACCAGCCCGGTGTCCGCGATCGATGGCCAGTCGAACCAACCTAGATAAGCATTGAGTGCACCCAGGTCGGACCAAGCCGGACCATGAGGGCTGAGCAGCTGAATCGTAAACAGATGGGTTTCACTGTCGGAGTTGGTGTCACCCTGCGCGACCGCGACGCCAAAGTCGTTGACACCTCCCATCTCAGCCCAGGTTCCTCCGGGGTATGTGCCAAGGTCCCAAACCCTGGTGTGGTGAACTGCGGCCATTTCCGTGCCAGCGCTCGGGCGACTTGTAGTATCGCTCTTGTTTGGGATTCCAATCCAGTTGCGATGGCCGGGAATAGGATGTTTGCTGAAGCGCGGCACACCTGTTTGCTGCGCCCATGCCACCGACATCAAACATGCGAATAGCATTAAAGCCGTAATACTGCTGCGTCTCATGAGTAAACCTCCATGAAATGAATCTTCGTTATGAGCGGACAACGACATCCGATTAGCGGGTGTAACCATCCGCTCGGTTTCCGTTGCCTTGCACACATGAAGCAACGGAATCAGTTTCTTCATCGATGAGCGCCGATCCAGTCCAGGATCGGCTTCCACACCATCGTTTCGGCATCAATCTCGAGGATCGGATCGGAGGCCGCACCCCACCGTGGGCGCGGCCTCCGGAGCCTGTGCTAAGGCTAAGCAGGCGGCGAGAGCGCGACTACTGGACGCCACAAATTCTGCCGCTGAAATCACCGTTCCATCGTCCGCTCACCCCAAACGGACTACTGGGATCGTTCCAAAGAATGAATGGGCCTGCGATGTCCAGCTGTCCCGAAGCAGACGCGAATCTATGGGTCCCTTTCACAATATTCGCGGTGGCCTTGTAGAGGCCTAAGAATCTCCCAGTGGGCCAGATTACGACGGCCTCCGGGACTTTATAGGTGAAACTGTCCAGGCAGTCATTCGATCCGTGCCACACAGGCTCAGAGGTCAAGCAGACCTTATACACTCCCCCTTTAAAGATCGAAAACGGCCCGTGTGGGTACTCAGTCCCGTCGTTGCCCGACATGCCGCCTTGGAGGAACTCGCCGTCAAGGTTGACAAAGATCGGGCCGCCCCATGTATCTGTAGGCGCGAACTGATTTGCAGAGGGCAGGCTGCCTTGCACGAAGGCGTGAAGTGCCTTGCAGTTCTGCTGCGCCTGGACTTGTGAACCGGGCACAATGAGAAGAACAAGTGCGAATGCTAAATCGAACACGAAGGTAGATGCAACAACGCTTTTCCGTCTCATAGTCAAAGCTCCTTAGGCTGGATTTCGTCGATTTCTTTGCTCCTGCATAATGATGTTTCTTGTGCAAGATTTGCGCGCGCCAAGCGTTTTTGCAATGAACGACGTCTGACCATCGCATGAATTCTTATGAACGGACGCGGGCGGAGAAGTGCGTCAGCCTGGTCAGCGGCCATGGAACCGCATTTTTTTCAAAGGCTTATACTGAATGGCGGTGAAGAACGCGCGATGCATGCTCCTGCCCATTCGACGTTACAAGTACGCTTTGGCGACTTTGCGTTGGACTTGACCTCGGGCGACCTCCGCAAAGATGGTCAAAAACTCGCGCTTCCGCCGAAGGCTTTTGAGGTGCTCAAAGCCTTAGTCGAACGGCCCGGCGAAGTGGTGACACGCGAAGAATTGCGCGCGAGACTTTGGGCCGCGGATACCTTCGTCGAATTCGATGACAGTCTGAACCATGCCGTCAACAAGCTACGGTTGGCTCTAGGAGACTCTGCCGAGAATCCTCAGTTTATCCAGACCTTGCCTCGCTTCGGTTACCGCTTCATCGCCCCTGAACTTCGTGCCGCCGAGCCGGAACCGGCGATTCGGTTCTTGGCAGTGCTGCCGTTCGCTAATCTGTCAGCCGATCCGCACCAGGACTACTTTGCCGATGGAATGACGGACGCACTTATCACTGACCTGTCGAAAATAGGGGCCGTCAAAGTCATCTCCCGCACCTCGGTGATGCAGTTCAAAGGAGTGAAAAAGCCGCTGCCAGAGATCGCGTGCGAATTGGGGGTGGACGGAGTAATCGAAGGGGCGGTTCAACGCTCGGACGGACGGGTGCGGATCACGGTGCAGCTCATCCGAGCGGCAACCGATACCCACCTGTGGGCGGAAAGCTATGAACGGGACTTTCGAGATGTATTGAGCTTGCAAGGCGAGGTGGCCCGAGCCGTGGCCCGAGAGATCAAAGTAGCGCTCACTCCTGAGGAATCAGCCCACCTTGCCAGTGTCCGCCCTGTCAACCCTGAGGCCTTTGAGGCCTACCTCAAAGGTCAGTTCCATTGGTACAGGCTTTCTCCAGAGCATCTGAACGCCGCTCTCGAATACTTTGAACTCGCCCTTAAGAAAGATCCCGCTTATGCCCTCGCCTACGTGGGTGTGGCCAACGTCTGGATGATGCGCGGGGATACCGGATCGATGGCCCCCGGCGAGGCGTTCCCAAAAGCGAAAGAGGCCATCTCAAGAGCTTTGGAACTCGACGATTCGATTGCCGAGGCCCACATCACTCGCGCCAACATTGTTAGCCTTTACGACCACGATTGGTCCACCGCTGAGCAGGAATTTCGGAGCGGCACTGAACTCAATTCCAACAGTGCAGATGGCCATTTCATGTACGCCGACTTCCTGATATGGATGAAACGTTGGGAGGAGTGGAATGCAGAGATTCAGCGAGTTCTGGAACTAGATCCCGTCAATCCCTTCTTTCGGTGTTTCTACGGTTGGCATTTGGTCTACCAGCACCGCTGTGACGAAGCTATCAGGCAGCTCCATAAGGCGCTTGCAATCGAACCAGATTTTTCGTCGGCGCACATGGGGCTCTGGGGAGCGTTTTATAAGAAGGGATTGTGGGAGGAAGCGCTAGCTGAAGCCCGGAAGTTTTTTTCGGTCTTGGGCGACCGCAAAGTAGAGAAGGCACTGACGCGCGGATATGCGGAGGGTGGCTATGCCAGAGCCATGCACCTCGGGGCGGAAGAGTTGGCCAAGCGCGCCAAGCGGTCCCATGTTCCAGGCGTGCGCATCGCGCGATTGTATGCTCACGCCGGAGAGAACGATCAAGTCATGAAATGGCTGCAGACAGCGTGCGAGCAGCGGGAAACGACCTTGGTTCATCTTGGCGTAGGTTGGGATTGGGATACCCTGCGCGCCGACTCACGCTTCCAGGATCTGCTGCGCCGTGTCGGCTTGACTTCCTGACGACCCGATCAAGAAACTCATCTTCGCTTCCAAGGAAGGGGAGTTTCCCCGACCGAAGGCTCATGCCGCTTCCCGCTCATAGTACTTCAGCAGACGAGTTTGATTTCCACAGGGGTCAAAAGCCGAGTGCTGCAACTGCGGACTCAGTATTGCGGTCCCGGCGCCTACTCCGCCAAGCATGACAATGGCTGCCGCAGTGCATCCCCGTGCGCGCAACTGCACACCTATCGTGCTGTCGAGAGTGTCGGGTCGGACGTCCTGTTCGTTGACGCTTTGCATTGGCGTAAGGATGGGGTCGATATCAGCTAGGCCCGAGGACACCGTGTGGATGTACGTCTGAAGCGACTTGTCAGCGCCGGTTATGGGATCCGGATCGAACAGCACCCTGGGGCGGAAGTTACGCTGCCACACGCTTCGAAGCGGCAACATGGGAGATCAGCTTCGCACAAAGCAAGAACGCCGAACAGAGTCTTTGGAACAATCGCGGGGAAAATCCGGAATCTGCACCAGGAATCGTGCAGATTTCGACTCGCAGAGGTTTTTGCGGGCCACACCGGCCACGGAGAACGTTGCCGCCTGCATATGTGATTCACCTCACTGACAAGCAGACTCGGCGGTGGCATAGTTCGGGGCGACCAGAACCCCACGCAGAACTTCGGGCTACTTCGAACCGCGATTGGCTTAGGAGTGGTAAGGTTTGCCCAGCACTCGCATTATTCGGTTGGTCTTTCTTGGCATCAGCGCGACGCTAATGGCGCTGCCGAGCGTTGCACAACAGCTCATCGCCACGGTGCCAGTTGGTTTGGATCCCTATTCAGTGGCAGTTAACACGATCACGAATAAGATTTACGTCGCAAATGAGTATGGCAACAGTGTTACCGTCATCGATGGCGGGACTTTCTCCACAATTACGATACCAGTGCAAAGTCCAACTTACCTTGCGGTCAATGAAACCACGAACAAAATTTACGTCTCTACTATTTGGTCGGAAGTAACGGTAATCGACGGTGCTACCAACTCAACTACTCAGGTACAGGTAAGCGCACCTGAGCAACTGGCAGTGAACCCCATAACCAACAGAATTTACGTCGTCGGTGCCTTCAATGGAGTGACCGTCATAGATGGCAGTACGCTTTCCACAGTCAGCGTACCGGTCGGGACTGTCCCTGTGGGGGTTGCAGTCAATCAGATAACCAACAAGATCTACATTACAAATCAATATGGCTACTCGGTAACGGTTATCGACGGGGTGACGAATTCCACGGTTACCGTTCCGGTCGGCCAATATCCAGGCCCGATCGCTGTCAACCCCTACACTAACAAGATCTACGTTCTTAATACGTTCTCGCTCGATGGCAACGCGACCGTGACGGTTATCGACGGGGCAACGCTCTCTACCACAACCTTTGACGTCGGAACGCGCGCCTCGGCGCTCGCTCTGAACATATTCACTAACAAAGTCTACGTAATCGTACCAACCGACCAATATGATAATTTCATTACAGTGATCAATGGGACAACCCTTTCAAGAACAACCATCCCTCTGGGCCTGCGGCAGCCGATAGGCTTGGCCGTGGAACCGGTAAGCAACAAAATCTATTTCACATATCAGAACTATGGTCATGACAATGGATTGGTGGTGATCAATGGTGACACAGATTCCGTGACTCTTGTTGCTACTGGGAATGTGATGTATACCCTGGCGGTCGATTCCGTTGCGGACCGGATCTATGTCGCAGATCCGGCGGACGAAGCTCTATGGGTGGTTGCTGGTCCCGTCAAAACACAATTCATTCCTGTCACCCCCTGTCGCGTAGTGGACACGCGAAATCCGGATGGGCAATTTGGCGGTCCGCCAATCTCCGGTGGCGCACACCGGGATTTCCCCATCCCGCAGGGTAGCTGCAACATTCCTACCAGCGCCGCTGCGTACTCCATGAATATCACTGTAGTCCCATTGGGATACCTGGGATATCTGACGGTTTGGCCCACTGGAGAGAACCAGCCTCAAGTTTCTACGATGAACTCGCTGGACGGTCGCGTGAAGGCCAATGCCGCAATCGTACCCGCCGGGGCCAATGAAGCCGTAAGCATATTCGCCAGCGACTCGACGAATGTCGTGGTCGACATAAATGGCTATTTCCAGCGCCCCACTGGCCCCACGCTTGCTTTCTACCCATTAACGCCTTGCCGGGTGGCAGATACGCGCGGGCCCAATGGTCTACTAGGCGGTCCGAGGCTGATAGGAGGCCAAGAACGTGATTTCCCAGTTTTGGCTGCGACTGCTTGTGGGATCCCGGCGACCGCGCAGGCGTACTCCTTTAATCTCACGGCGGTACCCAAGAGCACTCTGGGCTATCTGACGGTGTGGCCAGCGGGTCAGAACCAACCGATCGTTTCAACATTGAATGCGCCCACAGGGGTGATCACCGCGAATGCCGCAATTGTGCCGGCGGGCGAAAACGGCGACATTGCAGTCTTCCCCAGCGATGATACCGACTTGGTAATTGATGTCAGCGGCTACTTTGCACCTCCGAGTACGGGTGGGCTGTCGCTGTATTCTCTGTTGCCGTGTCGCGTGCTGGATACGCGCAAAACCCGAGGCGCTTTCACGGGAACACTACTGGTGGATGTAATTGATAGCGGCTGTGGAGTGTCGGAGGCGGAAGCGTTTGTGCTAAACGCCACGGTTGTGCCCCAGGGTTCTTTGGGCTATCTAACGGTGTGGCCAACGACTGAATTCAAACCTCTCGCCTCAACGCTGAACGCTGTGGATGGCGCCGTTACCTCGAATATGGTGATCGTGCCCAACATTGATGGATGGCTGGATGTGTTTGCCAGCAGTTCAACCAATCTGATCTTGGACAGCTTTAGCTACTTCGCCCCTTAGGATTTCGGACTCGAAGCAAATGGGTCAGAGGGGTATTGCCGACGTAAGTTCTGCGAGAGAATCCGACCGCGGAGTTTCTGAAGTAAGGAACCTGATGTTCTGGTCTGTACTAGCTGCGGGGTTCGGTGGTGCGACAAGAAGTCGCTTACGTACAGCTTTGTTCCTGCTTTTATTTGCCTCTTTCAGTCTCCCCATGTTTTCCCAGAACGCGGTGCGGATTCAACAAGCGCCATTTGCCCTTCAGAGCGGCGCCGCCAAGCTCATCGGACCCTATGCTCTCGACCAGAAATTGCGCTTGATCTTCGGGTTGCAGCCGCCGCACATGGGACAGGAGGAGCAACTTCTGCGTGAGTTGCAGGATACGAACTCACCGCAGTTTCATAAGTATCTAAGTGCACAAGAATGGAACGACCGCTTTGCGCCATCAACGGCGGATGAGCAATCGGTAGTGGATTGGGCAAGAAGTCAGGGCCTGACGATCACGCAAAGATATCCCAACCGCCTGCTGGTGGACGTTGAAGCGCCGGTCGCCGTCATTGAGAAGGCCCTGGGAGTAACCATCAACCGCTACCAGTTGGGCGACAAATCATTTTTCTCCAGTGATCAAGGTCCCCTGATCCCGGGCCGCCTGGCAGGCACCGTTCATTCTGTAGTGGGCCCGAACAACATTGAGGTAATGCATCACCCCAACCATGGCCAGCGCGACATATTCGGACCTGACTATGCACCCGGTCCAGCTTTCGCGCTGGGAGAGCACCTGCAGCGAGATGGCAATCGCGAGAAACTCGAAGCGGCAATGGAAGCCCATAGGAAGGGGAGCGACCCGTTCATAACAAACCGGGCCTTCGATCCCACCGACATTTATGCCTCTACTGCTTATGATTACGCGGCGCTCGCAAACCTGAATCATTGCTGCAATCCACTCAATAACCCAAACGGGGCGCCCCGAGAAGCTTCTATTGCCGTCGCTATCTGGAACGATTTCGATCAGAACGACCTCATCGGATTCCTCACTACCTACCCCTATCTTGCTTCGAATGTACAAAAAGTCTTCGTCGATGGAACCCCGATGTGCTGCGATGGCGAAGCCACTTTAGATACAGAGTGGACCACGGCGACGGCCAATAGCTTCAGTTCATCGACAAATACGGCAAAGGTCTACGTATATGAGGGCGTCAACGGCAATGACACTTTGGACGTGCTTAATCGGATACTGACCGACAACCTGACGCGCGTGGTCAACATGAGTTGGGGAGGGGCTGAAGTATACGAAATTCCAACTCGGTCGATGGATATGTTCCATGCCGTCTTCAATCAACTGGCCGGGCAAGGCTGGACGCTGGTGGCGGCCTCCGGAGATAGCGGAGCTACGGATGACTGCGCTGATCACCTCTCGGTGAACCACCCCGCATCGGACCCGGAGGTCACGGCGGTGGGTGGAACGAATTTGGTACTCGGTTCCTCGGAGGTTGCTTGGAGTGGAGGGCCGTATGGTTGCTTACAAAATGACGGCGGCACTGGCGGCGGATGTAGCACGTACTATGCCGCTCCCAGTTATCAGACCAGTCCCGCGTGCGGGACGAGTAGCCGCAGCGTACCCGATATCGCATTGAACTCCGATTGGGTCAACAGTCCGCAAAATTTTTACTTCCAGGGGGCCTTGGTACCGACTGGAGGTACCAGCATCGCTTCACCTGAGATGGCGGGATTCGCTGCTCAAGAAAATGCATACTTGCTCTATTTGGGGAACATAGTAGGCAACACCTGTGGGGCCGCCGGAAATGCCAGCTGCGTGCCCATGGGGAACGCAAATGTCTATCTCTATGCCGAAGGGCTTAACCAACCGTTTGCGGCCCATTATCCCTTCTACGATACGACAACCGGCTGCAACGGCAACGATATTACCCAGCAATATGGACTTACGCCCTTCTGCGCCGGGTATGGCTATGACATGGTGACGGGCTGGGGCTCAGCCAACATGCTGCAGTTGGCGTGGACAGTCAACACCTATCTGGCGGGGGACTTTGGCGCTCCTACGATCACGCTCTCTGGACCACCCGCAAATCGTTGGTATAACTCCGACCAGGTCGTGAACTGGACAATCACCGACACGACCACCAATGGCCATCCTCCAAACGGCATCGCCGGTTTCAGCGCCGCTTGGGATTATGATCCCGGAGATGACTACAGCGAAGCTACGCCGGGTTCAGGCAACTCGTTCTACGCGGGACCGCAATCGCCTAATGCGACGCGCGGCTCTCTCAATCTGTCCGCTGGCGGCTTGGGTTGCCATACTCTAAATGTGCGGGCGTGGGACAATGCCGGCCAACCTACCGCTGATTCCATCTACGGTCCTTTGTGCTATGACACCGTTCCACCCGTGACTACTGTCACTCTGAACGGTACTCTATTGGGTTCCTATTACGTCCTACAAGTACAAGTCACATTAACCGCAATCGACGATCTGAGCGGAGTTGCGAGCACTATGTACCAGATCGACTCGAGCGGATGGAACACCTATACGGGGCCGTTTGTAGTAACGGCACTCGGCCCGCATACCCTTACTTTTTACAGTACGGATAATGCGGGAAATGTCGAAACGCCCAAATCGACACAATTCGTAGTCATCGGAACCACAAGAAACACGCTGACAGTTTCAAAGATTGGAGGAGGCACGGGCACTGTAACTAGCATTGATGGCGGAATAAACTGTGGAAGCGTCTGCTCCAACCGCTACTATGATGGAACGCCGGTTACCTTGAGCCCGTGGCCGGCACAAGGTTCGGAGTTCACGAACTGGGCTGGCTGCAACTCGCAGTCTCAAGAAAACTGTACCGCCGTAGTCCTCAGCGACATAACCGTCACGGCTACCTTCGTTCCCGCAACTGCGTTGCGGTTCGTCCCGGTCACTCCGTGCCGCGTTGTCGATACCCGCAATCCAAATGGAGAGTTCGGTGGTCCGCCCATCCAGGGAGGGACTTATCGGAACTTTGCCATTCCGGATCAGCTTAGCTGCGGAATTCCTTCCTCAGCAGCTGCCTACTCTCTGAACGTCACCGTCGTCCCGATTGCAACCCTGAGATATCTGACGGTGTGGCCCGCCGGGCAAGCACAGCCGGTGATCTCCACCTTGAACTCCCCGGATGGAGAGGTGAAGGCAAATGCGGCTATCGTGCCGGCAGGCACCAATGAAGCTATCAGCGTCTATGCCACCGACACGACGCAGTTAGTTCTCGACATCAATGGCTATTTCGTCAGCGACAGTTCCCAACTTGCCTTCTTCCCGCTGGCGCCTTGCCGGGTGGCCGATACCCGCAACGCCAACGGCGCTTTGGGAGGGCCATCTCTGCTCGGACGGCAAGAGCGCGATTTTCCGATCCTGACCGCCATCTCCTGCAATATACCGTCGAGTGCGCAGGCGTACTCTTTGAACTTCACCGTGGTACCCAAGACTGATCTTGGTTTTCTGACCGTGTGGCCTTATGGACAGAATCGGCCCTTGGTTTCCACCCTGAACGACCTGGCGGGGAAGGTGTTGGCCAATGCTGCGGTTGTGCCGTCGGGCACTAGTGGTGAGATTGCGGTGTACCCCAGTGATGACACGGACCTGGTTATAGACGTCAATGGGTATTTCGCCCCGGCCAACTCAGGACAAAATCCATTGTCTCTCTACACTTTACTGCCCTGCCGCCCGCTGGATACCCGGCTCACGACGGGTGCGTTCGATGGCCTGTTAACGCCCTCGGCCAATATCGCGGGTAGCTTTTGCGCAGTACCAAGTGCGCAAGGCGCCTACGTGCTGAATGCTACCGTAGTGCCGCAAGGAAGCATGGGCTATTTAACCTTGTGGCCGGACGGCACCGGTCAACCTGTAGTCTCGACGCTGAATGCCGTGGATGGGGCAATTACGTCGAACATGGCGATCGTACCAACGAGCAACGGCATTATTGATGCTTATGCGCAGGGCACGACCAACTTGATTCTGGACATCTTCAGCTACTTCGCACCGTAAGGTGAGTCCTCCGCGGTCGCGGCGATCTCCGCCAGCGTGGCCTTGTCAGCTTCCGACAGGAGCAGCCGGCCCTTGATCTGGGCTTTCAGGATATGGTTCTCCGCAGCCGAATATTCGTTTCTCATCAGCAGCTCTTGATCGACGGTGCCGGTGATGTAGGCCAGTATGCGAGCCCAGACCATTTTGTTCCTCTTGGTGTTGATCGAATTAGGGAAAAGCTGGATTGTAGGCCTTATCGAGGCGGCGGAGGAGGCAATCCGAAGAGACTAGTCGAGGCTGCAAGCCTCGCCTTTTCAATCCGTTCGATTTTCTTGACCAGGTATGTTCCGGGTTTGACACAACCCCACAACGGCACGTCGCTCTGTGCGTTTGGGCGCCGGCATCCGGTCGTGAAGTCACGCTCCACGATTAGTTCGAGGCCAGTCGATCCGCCAACGCTCGCCTCGCGCTCGTACCCAGAACAGGCGTTTCACCGGAGTTCTACGAGCGTGGTGGTACAGCGCAGCAGTACGCTCGTAAAAGCCGCGTGTATGCCACGACTCGCGAAACCCGAAGCGCTGGCAGTCAAGGTGATGGCAAAACTCATAGCAGAGGGTACTGAGCAACGTGCCGAACGAGGTGACCTGTTTCCGGATGGCGATCCGCATCCAGAGACGGATGAGCATCGTTTCGGGATCGTAGTCCCCGAACAACTCAATCGACGAACCGCTTTCGCGGACTCGAAGCGGGCGGGCAGCAAGTACTCGGATCGCGGGCTGGCGAACTAGGTAGAAATCGGATGCAACCGATAGAAACTCCGCACATGCCTGCCGAACCGATGAAGCAGTGCTGCCCTTCATGGCCGAATCGATAGACTTTGCCGACGCTCGTAATCGGTCGTCCTGGGGGACTTCCAACGCTATGAGCCGGTCGCTCTCAACAAACCTTGCCCGTAACGCTGCTGTGGTCGGCGGTCGCTCGGTAAGCATCGGTGGAGATTGTCAAGCCAGCCTGTCGAGGTGCCAGATCCGGGGTTACAACTGCTTTATCCAGTCGTCCGTCTTCATGACGCGGCTGAATCGCATCTGCTGGGTGACCAGGATCGCCCGATGCAACTCCTCGTCGGAAACCCTTCCCGCGTCGTTCTTGATTGCCAAAGTGCCGGTTCCGTCGGAAAGAAACTCTACTCCGAAGCCGAGGTGCATGGCCTGGCGTGCGGTCGTGTCGCAGCACATCTGGGTCATGTAGCCGGCAATGACAACCGTCTCCACAGCGCGCTCGCGCAGCCACGTCTCGAGTTCCGTGCCGGTAAAACTGCCGGGCAGCGACTTGTAGATGAGTACATCATGCGGTCGCGCCGCCACCTCTGGACGCAGTTCCCATTCCTTGCTCCCTTTGCGGAAGACGGGGGCGTCAGGCTGCGGTGACGCGTGCTGAATCGCGACGACCGACACCCCGTGGTCGCGCGCCGAATCCATGGCACACAGCACGTTGTCCAGACTCCCTGCGGGATATGTAATGGGCAGCTTGCCCGTGAAGTACTCATTCTGGACGTCAATAACTAACAGTGCGCGTTTTGGCTTCTCAGTCATAAAGCTCATTGTAGGACAGCAAGGTCAATGCCTTCAGCCTTTGATGGAGAACAGCCTTGGCTTGAAGTGCTTGGCTTGGCCGACCCGCCGCATCCAGTCCATTTCCTCCGCGGTCATTGGGCCCTTTTCCAACGCGTCAAGCGCGGCAGTTAGATCGGAGACTGATCTGGGTCGTCAGGCAGAGATCAACCGCCGGGTTCGTCAAATTGAACCGATAACAATCACCCGCCGAGGGGATCTTTGCACCGGCGGGCACCTTGTCCGGTTTCATCAGGTCGCCCCAACAGGTAGCAGTGAACGTCGCGATTCCGGGCCTCACCTCAGGGCTGGCAGTTTTACGAAGATGTCCCGTTCTGCGCCCGGATGCACCGCGTTGTAGCGCACATGAAGGACATCGCCATTATGGTTGGCCGTTGCCGCTGCCTGTGGCCGGTGGTAGGTCGAAACAGCGACGGCGTGTATTAGACCGCGCACCCGACCGTAGCAGGATATTTATCTTGTTCCGCTTGCAGGTAACCGGAAGCGTCTGCTGGAATTAGCATCCCATCTGCTAGCAGGAATTCAAAAATGGCCGTGTTGTCTGGAGACAAACTCTGCAATCTGCCAGAAAGAACCTCATACTGCGGATTCTTACCGTCCTTGGTACTGTCCTAGCAGATTAGGACACTACCTCGTCCTTGTCGAGCTCGGCAATTTCGCCACGAACTGCTTCCGAACCAAGAACAGAGTCTGTTGAGGTCGCGCGGAACATCCTCCAGCATTTTCAAGCCCCCAGTTAAACTCTAGTATCGCCATTGCACCCCGGCGTGACTTCCTTTCCCCCACGCCAAACAGCTACCATCGCCACCTCGACGGACCGCTACAGTGTTTTCAGGTACTCGATAATCTGCATTCGTTCTTCTGCGGATAGCTTGCGGCCGATCACGCCGTTGCCCTTCGGACCGTCGTTGAACTCGTGCCCTGCGTTCGAATTGCCGGGGAGATCGGTGCGAAACTCAGAGGCGCCTTTGAGGGGATCGGTGTCGAGACCGAGTTTGACGGCGTCGTATTGCTTGTTCCCGAGATAAAAGACTTTCGGCCGCTCTGAAACCGGTGATAGCAGCGCAAACAGGTTGGGAACGGAACCATTGTGAAGGTAAGGAGGCGTAGCCCAGATACCGTCATGGGGCCGCGCCTTGTATGCCAGCGGCGCCAGCAGTTCGTTTTCCCGGTAACCATTCCACTCTTTCTGCTGTTCCGGTGATAGCTTGAGCTCGGTGTATGCCTGATCAATCAGCTTTTGCGTAATGTACTTAAGCCCGTCGCGGGCAGATATGATCCCTTTTCCCAGCGGTCCACTATCGGCGGTCCGGTTATAAAAGTTCTGCGCTTCCTTGGGGTCGGTCCCGATCTCAGCCAGGGGAATCATGGTTACTTTGAAGAATTGTCTTCCTTCGCTGTCTGTATTATTCGTCCAATGCTCCGGCTTGCGGCCCTCGTCGGAAAGCATGGGCGGCTGGTGGCAGTGCAGGCATAGTTCGTTATAGAGTTTTTCGCCTTTGCCGGCTGCGCCGCGATCGATCTTTCCGAGAATGTCCTCCGGCCACTTTGGCGACCAGACGCCTGTCCCCGGCTCCGGGCCGCCGAGCAAAAGCTCGATCTCGTGGAGATTCTCGACGTGAATGGTGTTCTGGAACTGTTCTCCGGGATAACCTAGAAGATTGATACGCGACCGCACACCCAGCGCCTCGCCGACGTTTCTCCCCATAGGTTGCTGAATGGAGCCGTTGTATTGCACCCAATCCATCCAGGATGCATCCCAGACCGGCGGGAAGTTCACGGGGCCGTCGCCGACCACCAGGTTCTTGTTATTGTTCAGCTCGGTTCCGAAGACGAAGTTGCCGATCCGAGCCAGCGCGTCGGTACGGCCGTAACCTTCGGGGGTCGGGAAGAGATGGCGCGTCGCTTTGAACTCGGTAAAACTGGTATCGAGATAGTACTTGAGGGCCCTACGCAAGAGCACTTGGTCGGCGTGCGCGTGGTTGGGTCCAAGCACCCTGTCCGCAAATCGGCGGAAGCGCAAAGGATCGTAGTAAGTCCAGGTTATCGCGAGACCTAGGGCCTCAGTGAACTTCTGCAGATCGATCAGCGATGGACCCGCGTCTATCCGAATCGCCTTTTCGTTATAAAACAATTCGCCCGTATGGCAGGCCGCGCAAGTCATGCCGAGCACTACGGACTTCTGTCCGCTGTAGGGATCAACGAAACGATCGTCGCGCGCGAATCCCACCGGCAAGCCGTCCGGATTTTGCTGGTAGGCGGAGTCCGGAATAAAGCCGAAGCCCTGCAAGTAGGAGTTTTCCCTGAACGGAGGCGCTCCCTTGATGGTGAAACGCGGCTGCTCAAGCGCCAGAAACCATGCGTAAGGTAAGAGCTCACTTCCTTGCGCCGTGTGGTAATAGCGCCGACGCTGGTCTTCCGTCCAGTTCTGGGGAAGCCAGGCGACTTCCTTCGGCCTTTCGATCTTGGGCACCTCCAGGGTGTTGTGTATGGTGAAAATCGCAATGACCGCTGCGCATAGGGCAAACACGACCAGCAACGCCAGCGCAGTGACGACGCTGGGACGCTTGAGCATGGGTGGCTTGGGCAGAGCGGCCGTCTGCTGTTCATGCATCGGTCGTGGCTTCAGTTCGCAGGTATTTTCCGGTTCCGTGAGGTACTGCTGCGGTAGATTCTTCGGCCTGTAGGTCGGTACGTCGCGCATCCGATCAAAAACGCTTTGATGGATATGGACACCGTTTGGAATCAGCCTGGCGCGCCCCAGGTTGACCGTGATACCGCGCTTCCACTTGGGCGCAGCTTGTCCCGGCACGGGCACGGGATAGAAAAAACGCTTCGGCCAGAATTCGCCCAGCCACCAGAAGCCCTGCAGCGATTGATGCATCTGACCCTTGGGATCCGGCGGGACGTACGGAACCTCGCCACCTAACACATCGATCACCTTTTGCGGATTCAGCTGCAACCCAGCGGATTGCGCCTCGCACAACATCCAGCGCAGCGTAATCTTCGACAACCCGCTCTCAGCTTCGGCATAACTGCCACCGACATCCGAGTGGACCCCTGCGAACCACACCTGTTTTAAATTCTGACTTGTGGGCAATGGTTCATGGATCAGGTTCTGACGGAAAAACGCACGACGCTCGTCAATCGATACCGCCTGCCGCAGGACAGGAATGTCAGGCAAGGTCGCGGTGTAGGGTAAGTGGCCGCCCTTGGTGTGAATGGGATCGAGAATCCACCCCACTGAGCTCACGGTGTCCCACAGTCCCAGGAAATAGGGTGTGCAGGGGACACTGAAAGTTGTTCTGAAACCGGCGGCAATCTCGAACTTGCAGGGATCGTTGCTCTTGTAGAGTCGCAGAGCGTACGGAATCAACGCTTCATTCCCCGACGTGAGCAACCCACACATATGCAGCAATCCGCAGAGGGCGCGAGCGGTGTAAGCGCCGCGACTAAAGCCGAAGATGAAGATCCGGTCGCCGGGGTTGAACTCTCCCATCAGGAACGAATAAACGTCGGCGATGTTGTCGGAGAAGCCATAGCCGAACGCCAGCCCCCTCACCTGTGTCCACCACTTTCCCACCGCACTCAGGGCATTTCTCGCCCCCATCGTTCCGACGCCGGGATGATAGTAGGCGGTTTGCTTGTCCTGCGCGGACAACGTCCAATAGAGCTTTACAACGTTCGAGTTAGCGGAGCCATACTGATTCCCGGTTCCGTCACAGCAAACGATTATATTTCTTGGCATATTCGATCAATCTCCAAGACGCAGGGCCGAATCGCTCGTGGCAAGGTCAGCACCGGCTGAGGTAGGGCCGGTCAGTCCACGTTAAAAGAGGCCATGCACGAGGTGGGAAACAGCTGTTGATCGTACACCGTTAGTCAAGAAAGGTGTGAGAGTGCGACACACAGTACTCCCGCGAATCGGAATGCTCCCACCTGGCTGTGCCGTTCCACCTCGAGCTCTGCTGCTACACTATCCAACGACTACTCCTCCTGAAAGGATTCTCGTGAATCTAAATAACCTATTGGCAGAACTCAGGTTAGAACGCGGCCGCATCAACCAAGCGATCTCCGCACTCGAAGGACTCGCTGGCCCATCCGCTCCTCGCCGCGGGCGTCCCCGAAGTCAGAAGCTGCACCAACACTAGTCCAGAGACGACGTACGATGAGTCTTGCAGCCCGCAAGCGTATTTCTGCAGCGATGAAACAACGTTGGGCAAAATGGAAAGGCAAGTCTGCGCCGACGAAGGTTACACCGGTCTCCAAGAAGACCACTGGTCGCAAGCCAATGAGTGCAGCTATGCGGAAGAAGTTGTCGGCATTGATGAAGGCGCGTTGGGCAGAGAAGCAGAAGTCGAAAGCATAACCCGCAGGGCGTGGTCGTCCACCTTGCCCGAGAGCCCGAATTATGCTGCAACTGTCCTCAATAGCGCCTCTGCTCGATCGGTTTATGCCCAATCCGGATTTGCAGATTCGCCACAAGATCGTGGTTCGTGCTCCAGCGGCTCTCGTACTTGAGACTGCGCGGACGTTCGATTTGCGGTCCACACCACTGGTCCGCGCGATCTTCTGGCTGCGGGCGAGGATCTTGGACGCCAAGGCGGCAGCGCCTGATTGGTCGCTCGGCTTTGTCCAGGTAATGCTGCGAATGGGCTGGGGCATCCTCGCCGAGGAACCCAATCGGTGATTCGTGGCAGGTACCGTGTGTCGGCCCTGGATGGCGGATGTCGTCATGACGCCCATCCTACCCGCCCAGTTCGCTGCGTACGCCGAGCCAGATCAGGTGAAGATCATCTGGACCCTCGAGGCAGAGCCCCTTGGTGAGGCGCGCAGTCGATTCGCGACAGAGACCCGGGTCGTGGGCACCGATGGCAAGGCGCAAGCTAAGTTTCGACGCTACTGGCATCGCTTCGGCATCGGCATGGCGATGACCCGTTGGCTGCTCCTCCCCGCGATACGTTGCAAGGCTGAGCGCCGATGGCGAGCTGAAGCAGCTGTACATCTAGAGTAGACAAGACCATGGGTGCGCATCTAACGACCGGGTTCCTGGTTGGCGGTCCACTCTCCATGGGTGAGTCCAGTCACATTAGCATGTGATGGCTATCCTCCCCGGTGTCGTTACGGGGTGTATGCTGAAAATGTCGGTTTTCTCGTCATGAATCGTTTCAGGCACATCCTGGCTGCTGCTCTTGTCGCGATAGCCGTTGTCTCCGCGGCAACGCCGGCATTGGTGTGTCTGGTTCGTGGGAAGTCTATGCCGGCCGGACATTCCTGCTGCCTGCCTGCCAATAAGATTGAGGACGGCCGTCCGACGCAGACGGAAAACTCGTGTTGTGTCACCGCGGAGCGTGAGGATCCATCAGCACCAGCCGGCATTTTCAAGTGCGCGCCACCTGCCGCAATGGCTGTCGCGTATAACGAAGATGCTGTTCTCTACAGATCCCAGTTCTTCTCGTCAGCGCCAGTTGACGACGCTTCACCCCCCGGTTCTAGAAGCCCCTCCGTCCTGAGAATCTAGCCCACTTTCATTGTCTCCTTTACGGCGCATACGTGCGTCTCCGACTAACTCTGTTTCGGAGGAACCATGAAAGTCCTACGTGTATTTGCACTCATATTGATTACGGCCAACCTCGCGCTGGCCGACGACCCTTTCGCTGAAAGCAACATCCTGCTCAGCGCAGTGACCCAGCATCAGCCACCGTCTCCGACGTCATCGGTCACGCTCACCGAATTGCAGGAGATGGCGATGCGCAGCAACCCTGAAATACGCATTGCGGTGCGGCGGCTTTCGGTTGCCCAGTCTCGTGTGCCCGGAGCTGGAGCGCTGGACGATCCCGTGTTCATGTACCGGGACTGGGGCACACCTCTGAAGAAACCATGGGACCTGAACCAGGCCCAGAACATGTTCATGTATTCGCAGACGCTTCCTGGGCCGGGCAAGCGCGGCTTGCGGTCGGAAATCGCGGGCAAGGAGGTGGACGTCGCAAGAGCGGAACTCGAAGCCGTGCGTCGCGATGTCAGCGCACGCGTGAGCCGGGCCTTCTACGATCTGCTGCGCAACCATGACGAACTTCGCATTCACGACCAGCAAGTCATCATCGCCCGCCAGGCGCTCGAAACTGCGCGGGTCAAGTACACCGTGGGCCGAGTACCCCAGCAGGACGTACTCAAGGCGCAAGTCGCGCTAACGCGCCTCGCCGAGCATTTGAACTCGCTGGCCGAGGATGGCGATCTGGCCGGCGCCACGTTGAATTCACTCATCGGTCGCGATCCCTCCGAACCGCTCGAAGTCATCGGGCAATACAGTCTGCCGGCGAGTCTTCCATCGCTGGCTGAAATGGAGAAGGTGGCGCTGGACAACCGTCCCGAGCTGACCGCATTTTTCAGGGAGATCGAACAGTCGGAAACAAGAACCAAACTGGCGCAAAAGGGTTACACCCCCGACTACACCATCTCCGCCGGATACATGCTGACACCAACGGGATCGACCTACCGCAACAACTACATGGCAGAGTTTGGTCTCAGCCTGCCGTGGCTGAACCGGCGCAAGCATGATGCGGAAATCAGCGAGGCGCAGGCGCTAACTCTGGAGCAGCGGGCAGAGTACGACAACCAGCGTGCGCTCGTCTTCCTGCAAATACAGGAAGCGCTGGTCAAGGCCAGGACCGCTTACCGCAATCTCTCTCTCTATCGCGACACCCTCAGGCCCCAGGCCGAAGCCACGTTCAAGGCGACAGTGACGGCCTACAAGAACGACCGCACCGATTTTCTCAACCTGCTCGACTCGCAAAACATGACGCTCGAGGTCGAGTCTTCCTACTTCAAGAATGCAGCCGAATTTGAATCGCGCCTCGCCGATCTTGAGCGCGCGGTTGGCGCCTCAATTTCTCGCGATGACGGCGCCCGCGAAACATCTCCGGAGGTGAGCGATGACATTGAATAATCGACAGTCTCTTTTTGTTGGGCTTGGCATCGGTCTGCTGATCGCCGTTCTGGTCGGCGGTGCGGTGACGATAATCAATCGAGCTTCGCACAAGCACGCCGCCGCTGCTGCAACGTCCGAGGGTGACAAGGGATCGGCTACGCCGGAGAAGTCGCAGCCGGCCATGGATTCGGGCACAGAGCCGGGCTCGACGGTCGAGCTTACTGAGGACGAGCAGAAAGCCGCTGGGGTGCAGATCAGCGAAGTGCGCCACCAGCGCCTGACGACCGAGATCAGCGCGTTCGGTCGTGTGGAAGAACCGGAGTCCCGCCTCTCCACCATCAGCGCCCGGGTGGCAGGGCGCGTCGACAAGCTCTACCTGCAATACACCGGCCAGAATGTTCAGCGAGGGCAGGCAATCGCGGAGATCTACAGTCCTGAGTTGCTATCGGCTTCCGAGGAGTACAAGCTCGCCCTGGACAGCCGCAGCCAACTCAAGGCTGCAGCAGAACCAGAAGCAATTCAAGCCGCAGATGACCTGGTGTTGGCCAGTCGCCGCCGCCTAGAGCTGTGGGGCATGACGCCCCAACAAATCGAACAGATCGCTGCCGGCCACAGCAACCCTGATGTCACCGTGTACTCCAGCGCCTCTGGCACCGTGGTGGAGCGGAAAGTCACGCAAGGGCAATACGTGAATGCTGGAGACCTGTTGTATTCCGTCGCCGATCTCAGCACGGTTTGGGTGAAAGCCGACGTGTACGAGTCGGACCTGCCTCAAATTCGCGCGGGACAGCCGGTGGAGATAACCTCCGACGCTCTGTCTGGAAAAATGATCCACGGGAACGTCGAGTTCATCGAGCCCCAAGCCTCGGTCGAAACCCGGACGGTGCCGGTCCACGTTCACGTTGCCAACCCCGGAATGCGGCTTCACCCCGGCATGTTCGTGCGGGCCGTCTTCAACGAACGTCAGGAGAATGCGCTGGTAATACCACGCTCCGCGGTTCTCGACACGGGCACCCGCAAGCTGGTCTATGTCGCGAAACAGAATGGGGTGTTTGAGGCGCGTGAAGTCCAGACCGGGACGCCCAGCAACGATCTGTTCCCGGTGATCTCCGGAGTGAAGCCAGGTGAGCGGATCGTAACCAACGGCAACTTCCTGATCGACTCCCAAACCCGCCTGACCGGCGGCATGACCGGACTTTTTGGAGGCTCCAAGGAATTCGGCGATCACCAAACACCGGGCGGTGGCACACCCGAACAGCCGAGCCCGAAGGCCGCCAAGATCACCTACCGGATGGACCCCGACTTACTGAAGGGAGCAGCGCCAGCAGAGTTTTACGTGCAGCTCGTGGATGCGACTGGCAAGGCCATCACCGATGCGCAGGTAAAAGTCACGCTGGTGATGCCCGCCATGCCATCCATGAATATGCCCGAAATGCGGGCTACCGCCGATCTCTCGTGGAACGGCAAGGAATACGGCGGGACCATCAATGTACCCACGGCAGGTTCCTGGACCACAACCATCGAGGCCACCCGCGGCGGCCAGCTGCTGGCTTCGCAACACGTTCGCCTGACGGCGCGTTAAGGAGCGGCGATGATCAACCGAGTCATTGAATTTTCTTTACGGAACCGCTTCTTGATCGTGGGCGCCTACATCGCTTTCGCCGTCGCAGGCTATTGGGCGATGATGCACACCCCGGTCGACGCCATACCCGATCTGAGTGAGAACCAGGTCATCGTCTTTAGCGACTGGCCGGGGCGCAGCCCGCAAGAAGTTGAGGACCAAATCACCTACCCGATGACGGTTAATCTTCAGGGACTGCCCGGCGTCAAGACCGTGCGCTCATCGTCTGCGTTTGGCTTCTCGATGATCAACGTCATCTTCGAGGACAACGTTGACATTTACTTCGCCCGGACCCGCGTGCTGGAGCGCCTGAGCCTCGCCGCCAGCTTCCTCCCGGCCGGAGTCACTCCGATGCTGGGGCCCGACGCAACTGGGGTGGGGCAGGTGTTTTGGTACACGGTTGAAGGGCCTTACGATAGCGGCACTCTGCACTCCATTCAGGATTGGTTCATCAAATATCAACTCAGCTCTGTACCGGGCGTGGCGGAAGTTGCCAGCATCGGCGGCTTCGTTCGTCAGTACCAGATCGATGTCGATCCGGTGAAGCTACGCGCCTACAACATCCCTCTGCGGGAGGTTCTGTCGGCCATCGAACGCAGCAACAATAATGTCGGCGCGAAAGTCATGGAGGTGAACGACGCCGAGTACATGATCCGCGGAATTGGACTGATTCGCGGAGTGCAGGACATCGAGAACACCGTTTTGTCGGCGGGCAATGGCACGCCCATTTACGTGCGCAACGTGGCATCGGTCCAGCTGGGACCGGAGTTCCGTCGAGGCGTACTCGACAGCGGTGGCAAGGAAGCCGTCGGTGGAGTGGTTGTCATCCGCTACGGCGCGAACCCACTGGAAGTCATCAAGGCCGTCAAGCAGAAGCTGGCTGCCTTGCAGTCCGGGCTACCCAGAGGAGTCACGGTAGTTCCGTTTTACGACCGCAGCACGCTCATCGACCATGCAGTCGATACCCTGCGCCACGCACTGATCGAAGAAATCATTCTGGTTACGCTGGCCCACGTGGTTTTTCTGTGGCACTTCCGCAGCATTCTGATCGTTACTCTGCCGCTTCCTCTGGCGGTCCTGAGCGCCTTTCTCTTCATGAAAGGAGTCGGGATTTCCTCCAACATCATGTCGCTGGGAGGAATCGCAATCGCTATTGGTGTGCTGGTCGATGCCGGAATCGTCATGACGGAGAACGTTCTCCGGCAGGCGGAAAAATTCACCCAAGAGCATGGCGACTATCGCCCACATATCTGGCAGATCACGCTCGATGCAGCCAAGGTGGTTGGCCGGCCAATCTTTTTTGCCATGATCATCATCATTCTGGCGTTTGTCCCCGTGTTCGCGCTCACCGGCATGGAAGGCAAAATGTTCCATCCTCTTGCCTTCACCAAGACTTTTGCCATGATCGCCTCCACGCTCATGGCAGTAACGCTGGTGCCCGTTCTCTGCACGTTCCTTATCCGGGGGAAACTCCATCGGGAGGATGAAAATCGGGTAATGCGGACGCTACGAGCCATGTATCGTCCAGTGCTGGGCTGGGCGCTGCGCCATCGTGCCCTGACGCTCGCCGCCGCGGGCCTGCTCTTTGCGGCCGCACTCTACACCGCGACGACGATAGGCTCTGAGTTCATGCCGCCGCTCGATGAGGAGACGGCGCTCTTCATGCCCATCACCGATCCGCGCATATCGCTCACCAAGGCCACAGAGATCATGCGCCAGCAGGACAAGATCATCGCCGCTGATCCTGCGATTGAAAAGGTTGTGGGGAAAATCGGGCGGGCTGAAACCGCGACCGATCCGGCCCCCATCAACATGTCGGAGACCATGCTCATTCTGAAGCCCAAAGACCAATGGCCGAAGGGCGTGACCAAAGATGCCATCCTGCAGCGGCTCGACGAAAAGCTGCGCATTCCCGGCGTCACCAACATTTGGACCCAGCCCATCCGCAATCGGATTGACATGCTCTCAACCGGGATTCGCACCCAAGTCGGCGTCAAGGTCTTCGGCCCGGATTTGCAGCAGATCGAGCGCATCTCGGAGCAGATCGAACGTGAGGTTCGCAATGTGCCGGGGGCGGTCGACTTGTACGCCGAGCGCATCACCGGCGCTCCCTATCTGGAGATTGACATCAACCGTCCGGCGGCCGCGCGATACGGAATCAACATTCAGGACGTGGAAGACGTCATCGAGACTGCCATCGGCGGCAAGAACCTGACTACGACCATTGAAGGGCGCCAACGGTTTCCGGTTCGAGTTCGATATGCCCGCGATTTTCGCGAAAACGTTGAAGACTTGAAGGATGTTCTGGTCGCAGCTCCCAACAACGCCCAGATTCCCCTCGGCATGCTGGCTGACATTCGCACGGTTATGGGACCGGCGATGATCTCAAGCGAAAACGGGCTGCTGCGTGGGACCGTGCTGATGAACGTCCGCGGGCGCGACGCCGGCGGATTTGTTGACGAGGCAAAACGGACCGTGGCACGACGGGTGAAGCTGCCCGCCGGTTACTACATCGAGTGGAGCGGCCAGTACGAGAACCAGATTCGCGCCAAACGGCGGCTCGAAATCGTCATTCCCGTCGTATTCCTGATCATCTTTCTCCTGCTTTACAAGACCTATGACTCAGCCAAAGAAGCCTTGCACGTCATCCTGGCTGTTCCGTTTGCCCTCACTGGAGGTGTGTTTCTTCTCAAACTGCTCGGCTACAACTTTTCCGTCGCTGTGTGGGTCGGGTTCATCGCGCTCTTCGGAACGGCGGTTCAAACCGGCGTAATCATGGTAATTTACCTGGAAGAAGCTGTCGCCCGAAAAAGAGCGGAGGGAGCACTGACTCGGGAGGGACTGCACCAGGCCGTCATCGAAGGCGCATTGCTGCGCTTAAGACCGAAGGTAATGACGGTCGCAACCGTGGTAGCCGGATTGCTCCCGCTGATGTGGACGACCCGAACCGGCGCAGAGGTCATGAAACCCCTGGCAACGCCCGTTCTCGGCGGAATGATCAGCTCGCTACTGCATGTCCTGATTGTCACGCCCGTGATCTTCACATGGCTGCGCGAGCGCGAGATCAGGCGGCAATCCAAAGTGGCCCACCCGTGAGCTGATCTACCTGATCCCGGAGTGTGACACGGAGGAGGACGTCCGCGAAGTCTTGGAGGAATTGTGCGAGGAGATTTTCGCTGCGCAATTGGCAGGTTGGTTCCGAGACGAAGAGTCCTGGCCGCAAGACCTCGGGTTCGATGCCTTCTGCTGTTGGTTTGATTTCCACCACCATTCAATGCTGGTGGACCTCTGCGATGAACCGCTAATCGACGAACTTGATTGACTGATTGGGTGTGTCGTGCAGCAAAAAACGATGCGATCTATTTTTGGCGAACGACAGGTACGGCCAGAACTATAGACGTCACGCGCAGCAGCACCCGGTCTCTGGGGAGTAAGCGATTTGAGCGTAAGACTCCGGTGGTGCCGATCTAGCATCGAAGCCGGGAGTTTGGGAAGAAGTTGTTTTTGTGGAATTCGTCCCGACCAGCATGACGCTGACGATGCTTCGCACCGGTTGCTTTAGTGCAGACTACGCCTCCTTCATGGGAAGCTTCCGCGCGGGATCTGTGATTGCATCGATTTTAACGGCATAGCTTGAACGCGCAGTGATGTCCGCATCGGTGATCAGGTGAACGTCGAGCAGGCCTTCCGTCCGATACCCGGTTCGCAGGAAGTTGATTTCGCTGAGGCAACGGCTCCAGCCTTCCAACCAGAGCAGTAATTCTCTCTTCTGGTTTTCTGCGCCCTGTAAGTGCAACAGCAGATCGATGTCGCTATCCGGACCTGCGGTTGCGTTCTTCGTGCTGCCGATGAGGTAGAACGCCTTGACACCGAACAACTGCGGATCGACTTGGGCCGCGATCCTCTGCGCCATCCGAAACCGCCAACGCCAGTGTTCCTCGCCGGTACGATCAACAACCTCGATGTCCGATTCAGCTTGTCCCTCGCGTCGTAAGGGGGAGGAAAGGTAAGCCACCGCCCGGTCCGATTCCGCGTTCATCAGTACTCGCAAGATCAGGCCGTCGCTCTCCTTAGGGACATCGATTACGCGGAGCGTGTCGGACAGGTGAGCAAATTCTGGAAGCAGTTCCACGAGTACGCTGGGTGCACCGCGCAGAAACTCCTCCTTAAACGCTGTCTGGGGGTCATCCGGATAAAGCGGCAGATAACGAATCGACGCTTCTACCAGGTCTTGAAAAAAATGGGTGCCGAAGGAGAGGTCGGGCAGGTAGTTTCCTCGCTGTCGGGCGACTTCGATCAACATGGCAGTGTTGTTGATGTCGGAGTACGTGACCGGAACACCAAGCTTGATGTCCCCGCGGCTTCCCCAGCGTCCCGGACCGATCAAGATAAACTGCCGCTTGGGCAACAACTTGTTCAGTCGTCCGACCGCGCGTCCAACATCGCGCATGTCGGCCTGGTCCGAAAGCTGGCTGTAGCGCTCCAGGTCCACATACACGATGTGCGTGATCTCCGGCACCTTTCCATTCGAGACGAAGCGGTTTGCCGAAAATATCATCTTGTCCGTCGGCAGATTCTGCGGGATTGAAACCGGGACCGCATCGCCGCTGTAACTCTGCGGACGACACTGCAGCAGGTAGAAGTCCTCGCCATCGTAGGCGAACTCAATGTCTACCGGCGTGCCCAGGTTGGCTTCCAGCAGTGTCAACAGCTCACGGATTCGCGCTACGAACGGCGTCTTGCGGATCAGTCCTTCGAAGCTGAAAACCACGTCCCGCATGCTGAAGTCCGGGATCGGTCCGACGAGCTGCTCAATGCGGTCATGCTCGATGATCGACACAAAATTGCGAATCTGCGGGTAGTTGGCGCCGCAATAACGGAGCAGCTCCAGGGAGTCCACGGTCTCGAAAGCATTGGTCTCAAGGTTGATCACATCGACGCGCTTAGGCGAGTACCTGAGCACCTCTTCCACGGTCACGTTGACGCGGAGGTTGGGTTGTCCGGGAGCGATCAACACCGGATAGTCGTCGTTGACGCGGTCAACCGCGCGCGTTCCCAGGCCGGGCACCAAGCGGACTAATCCGTCACCGCGACTGATTCGGGAGGACCAACGGAACTCGTTGTTGCTGAATGCCACTCCCGAACACGCCGGCAGAAAATATTTGCCGACCTTCTGTCCTACGACTTCCTGGATCATGATGCCCATTTCTTCATGAACATCCAGAAGGCCTCGTTCCGCACGATACTCGGTGGGATCGGGTCCGAAGATAGAGGCATACACTTCGGCGACAGCGTCCATCAGCGCGGCGAGGCGCTCTTCTCTGGTGCCCTGATTACCTAGAAACAGGCTCTTATACTTGCCGGAAAATGCCGATCCGGCGCGGTCTTCGAGAAGACTCGAGCTGCGAACGATCAAAGGACGCTCACCCAGCTCATCCAGGGCCAGCGAAAGTCCCTTAGCCAGCTCCGAGGGGAATGATGAACTCTTGAAAAGCGAAACCAGATGCGGGTATTCCTGCCGCACCTGGTCGATCTCCATGTACTTCCAGTTGAGTACGTCCTCCAGCTCGTTGTGATGGACGAAGTTCAAAATCCAGTCCGAG
Source organism: Candidatus Korobacteraceae bacterium (assembly GCA_049520555.1). GTDB lineage: Bacteria > Acidobacteriota > Terriglobia > Terriglobales > Acidobacteriaceae > Bog-257. The sequence continues at coordinate 10,456 of JBEKPR010000010.1, read as the reverse complement.
GTGATGTACCACGTGCATGGCGTCTTCACCTGACGTGCCTGCGTACTCGCCTCCGGGACCTTCTCGATGATCTTCTTGGCTAGGAAAAGTCCGGCGCTCTTGCCTCCGAGCTTTCCATGACAACCCGGTGGGAAGATGATCCTCCCCAGCAGGTCGTAAAAGTCTTTGACCTCGATGAAGTTCTTGGCGATGTTTATGAACTCTAGGTTCTCGGAGAAGAACCGCCGGATCAGCGATACGCGCAGACCTTTTTGCGTCGAAAGCGAAAGCTCGCTCTCTTCAATTGCGGCGTGCTGATATCGCTCGATCGCTTCGATTACTTCTCCCAGAGAGGTGGCCAGATTCTCCAGGGCGCGCACCAGGAAGCTACATTTCTCTTCTTTGATCCAGGTGGTAACACAGCTCAGGATTTCGCTTTCGCTCAAGTGCCGGCTGGCGATGGCAAACGCCTCGGCGGTTACGTCGACCGATTTATCGGTAACGTTCCGGCGCAGCGGCCGATTCTCATCCTCGGTGCCCGCAAGGTCTGCCGTAACCGGGGCAATGCCGCGAAGCAGCAGTTCTTTGGCCTCGTGAACCCCGCACCAGCTCAGGTGATTGATCAGCTTGCGCGAAATTCGCCGCAGCAGGACGGGGTCGGTATCGCGCAGAAATTCGAGTACAACTTGCCATTCCCCTTTATCACTCGCCAAGCCCCCGGCGGCCGCCGACAGCCCCTCAAATGCAGCTTTCAACCTCCGTTGCATTACATGGTTAGCAATGCGGTCGGCGATGGTTTCGATTAGTTTCCGCTCCTCTTTGAGAAACGGCCCCTCGTCCGACTTGGGCATTGGCGCGCGATACGAGACCTCCACGTTGCCCACGATTTCGCCCTGCACGACGATGTTGGCGCGTTGTATGAACTGGGTGTGCAGGAAATCGGGCGGCTGAGTTACCTGGTCCTCGAAAATGATCCGTGCCTGGCAGTCGTGCGGGTACTGCCAGCCCGGCGGCAGTACGGCGATCATCGCACGGAAGATCTCCTCCAGCGAAAGATCGGGCCGATTCAAAAGCTCATCCACCTTGTAGAGGCAATTCAATTCCTTGGCGCGCTCCTGCAACTCGCGAAGGATTACGCCGACTTGGACTTCGTCTTTGATCATGTTTCTTTTCCGCTGGCTTGCGCGGATTCGCCCGACAGAATAACGCCGCGCCCATGGCGGCCATCGACACGAGCCGTCAACGCAGCCTGCGAGCGCACATGACGAACAAATTCGGTTTCCTGCACCATCGGCTGGCGGTTCAGCCACGGCCAATCAATGGCAAAGCGTCCATCGTGCCGCACCATGAAGTAACTCGCGCGAAAGCTCGACAGATTATGGAAGAAATGGGAACCCTGGCTTAGCTCGACGTTCATCTCCGGTAGTGTAGCCTCAACGATCACTCGCGCTCCCGAGATCTGGCTCCAGACGACCGGAATCCCCAGCGAGGGATGGGAGCTGCCCCAGCGGCCAAAACCGATGAGCAAGAACGGCCGGTGCTGTTCCGAGAGCTGCCGATTGATGACATCCAATTGTTGCGCGATCACAGGAGTTTGCATTACAGAGAAGTTTTCCGGCCGAACGAATACGATGTCATGGATATCGTCAGTGACGCCGTTACCCATCACCATCTCGGACGCGACGATTGCGTGCGGATCGGCGAGGTCCTCGACTGTTACTTCCACGCTCTGTTCGGACACCACCATGGGACGGACCTGAAGAAATCCCAGCCGCGCCCGCAGCGCTTCATCCCGATCTGCCCGAATGGTCACTGCAAATTCAATCTCGAAGTTGGCGCCCATCGTTTCGTCGGCTGCCTTGAGCAGCGTCTTGATTACTGCGTTGAGCGAAAACTGCTCCCACACCAGGAGCGGCGCGAAGTCGAGGATACGGGGCCCATTTGTGCCTAAGCCGGGAACAACGCGATCGCGCGACGGGTCAAATGTCGACGCCAGAAAACGCAGCACGCCATCAGCCTCAGCCTCTTTCAGACCAGCCTTCACCAAATACTCGGTCTCGCTGACCGGATCGTACGCGGGTGGCTTGCCCATGTTGACGGCCCAGAAGTCCGTCTGCGTGCCGCGCAGCATTTCCGACACTGAACCGAACGGTGGCGGCTTTTTCGGATAGGCGGGTGAAAATGTCCAGGATATTCCGCCGTCCACAATCGTCTTGCCCAGACCGAGCGCCAGGCTCACCACACCTTCCTCCGGACGGGCCGGCCCGGCCGGATAGAAGTTGTAGGAGCGCGCCACGCCAGAGATGTCAGGATAAAAGCGGTCACCGTGGCGCTCTCCCACAACTTCCTGGAGAATGACGGCCATCTTCTCTTCGCTGGGATCATGACCCGTGGTCTTGATGTAATCGCGTGCTTCCCGGAAATACGTGGAAGCGTAAACAAACTTGATGGCCTCTGTCAGTAGCCGGAAACGGGTGTCTTGATCGAACTGATTGTTCGGGATCATTTTCGTCCCGTAAACCCCGGCAAATGGCCGGTCGAGCGCATCCTCCAGCAGGCTGGACGAACGGACAGCCAACGGTGTCTTGACTTGCGCGATCAGCGCCCGCAGATCTCCAAGTAGCTCAACCGGAAGGTCGGCCTGTTGGAAGGCATGTCCGATTCGGTCATCTGGCAACTCTTCGACGGGCAATTCTCCCAGCCGGTTGCGTGCGATGAACTCGTCAAAGCAGTCCGTCGCAATCACGGCCATGGTGGGGACATTGACGTTAATATCCGGGAAGGCGGAAGCATCGATCGTTTCTTCCAGCAGGTTTTTGGCAAGGACCAATCCGCTGGCCTTCCCGCCCAAGGCGCCCGTTCCGATCCGGGTGAAGCGAAAGGTGCCATCCCAGAAGTGCCGGTCGAACGCGGGAAGGTCCGCAACCACGGTCTTAAGATCGGTCATTGCTGCCTCCCCGCCGCCATCATAGCCGACGTGCCTGGCCGCGTCATGGAGATGGCGTGGCCCGACGACCGAAGGGTTACACCCACCCGCGGTCGTGGCAAGCCTTGGCCACACGACCAATGGCAATCGCGTAGGCTGCGTCTCGCATCGACAGCTTCTCGCGGCGCGCCAAATCTGAAACCGCGAAGTACGCCGAGGTCATCTTGAGGTCGAGTTTTCCGAGGACCTCGTCCTTTTCCCAGAAGTAATTCATGTTGCTTTGCACCTGCTCGAAATAGCTGCAGGTCACGCCGCCCGCATTGGCCAGAAAATCGGGGATGAGCAGGATGCCGCGTTCTTTGATCTGCGCATCGGCTTCCGGTGTCGTCGGACCGTTGGCCCCTTCAGCAATGATCCGCACCCGCCGGCTGATCTTTTCGACATTGTCCCCAGTAATTTGGTTCTCCATTGCCGCCGGAATCAGGATCTCCACATCCTGTTCGAGCCATGCGTCGCCGGGCAACATTTCGTATCCCAGGGCCTTTGCCTTCTGCTTGTTGATCCCACCAAAACGATCGGTGATTGACAGAACTTGGTTGAGATCGATTCCGTCAAGCTTGCGATAGGTGTAGGAGTACTGGTCTTCTTGGTCCCAGCACGAGACAGCAATCACTTTGCCTCCCAGCCGCTGGTAAAGTTCGATGGCGTACTGGGCCACGTTGCCGAAACCTTGGACGCTGGCGGTGGTGTCTTCTGGGCGAATGCCCAATTGTTTAAGAGCTTCCCGCAGAGTGAAGACCACGCCGTAGCCTGTCGCCTCGGTGCGGCCAAGAGATCCCCCCATTCCGACGGGTTTGCCAGTGATAAATCCGGGATAACGTCCGCCATGGATTTGTTCGAACTCGTCGAGTATCCACAGCATGTGCTGCGCGTTGGTCATGACATCGGGTGCCGGCACATCGGAGAGCGGTCCGACGTTCCTTGCTATCTGGCGCACCCAACCCCGGCAGATCTGCTCCTGCTCACGCAAACTCAGGTTGTGGGGATCGCATATGACACCGCCCTTGGCCCCTCCCAAGGGGATATCCACGACCGCGCACTTCCAAGTCATCCACATTGACAACGCCCGGACCGTGTCGATGGTCTCTTGCGGATGGAATCGAATACCGCCCTTGCCGGGGCCGCGCGCATCGTTGTGCTGTACGCGGAAACCACGGAAAATTTTCACCGAGCCGTCGTCCATTCGCACGGGGATGGCAAAGTGGAACTCCCGTAAGGGATAACGCAGAAGGTCGCGCGTGGCCGGATCCAGGCCCAGATATTCGGCTACCTTGTCGAATTGCGCTTGTGCGATCTGAAACGAATTGAATGCCTTGCTAGACTTCTTCGGCGGTTGTCCGGGAGCCGATTGGCGCACTTCCTTTGCGATCTCGATCGGTTCACTCACTGCGCTCTCCGGCATGGTTTTCTCCTTAAATTCTTGATAGATAGTCAACCCTCTATGTTCCATTAATCTGGTTCCATTGAACAGTGACTGTCCTCACAGGGTAGGGTGACAGGTGGACCTTGCTCTTACTAAAAAAGCCGGCGGGAAACCTTGGGAGCCTGGTTCCCCCCTCGAATCACGACCAAGCCGGAAGCGTCGTGAAAGTTGGAATGGGATTGCACAGTTGCTTTGTAATCGGAAAGCCGCCAAGGTCTCCCGAAGTCTGCTTGTGGGAAGTTTCACCGCATAGGTAACGAGAAACGCCCTTCTCGTCATTTTGCTTTAGGGGTGGTCGGCAACTCAGAAATTGCAGAACGTGTCTCCGGTTGTTTCTCCTTGACGACGGCCTGCAACTCGCGAATCACCCAAAACAGCCGCCGGGCCGATACATAGCTGTGCTGGCCACCATTGCGTGGGTCGGTGATCCGGGATTTCGAGATTAGCCTTTGGATTTTCCGCTGCGACAGTCCCAACCCGAGCTCCGAGTGCACGATGTCGGCTGCTTCCCCCTCGGAGATGCCGGGCAGGGCCTGGCCAGCATGAAACCTGGAACGCCATTGCTCCAGCTCCAAGGCCTGGCGAGTGAAGATCTGCTCCAGTTCATGGGTGCCGGCGAACAGCAACCCGCAGCTTGAGCGGCTCGCCATGAATGCGTCGCGCTCCCCAGGTTGAATTCTCAGCGACCATCTGGAAAATCAGCGCCCGAACCTCTTTGCTGACAGCTTTTCGGCCTCGGGTTGGTCGAGCTCTGGAGAGCCATTTCCAATACAGCCGAAAGCCGGCGCCATGCCAGCCGACAATGGTTCGGGGTGTAACCAGGATGAGAGGCTTCTTCCATTGCGCCCAGAGTCTTCGCAATCCGACCCAGAACAGCTTGTGTAGGGTAGTGAGTCGCCGCCGAGGTTGTTTGGCGTGGAGAGCCAGCAGTTGCCGACGCAGGGCAAGGTTTTCGAGGATCAGGTCCTCGCGGGAACGGAACGCAGCAACAACCGATCCGAGGAGGTACCGGAGCAGCAGAACCATGGGAGAATTTTATCGGATGACTCGAAAACGGCTCCGTCGCCAAGTTGTTGAATTTGTGGATGTGCAAGGTTTTGACGACCCACAGCACGAAATGGGAGAAGAGATTCTCGCCTCGTGCCTGGATCAGGTGCACCTTTATCACAGGTGAAGTCGCGCGACATTAACCGGGCCTGGGTTACCTTAGACCACCACCGCGTTTTGACGCTGGCCGCGGACTCGACCTGTCAATCGTGTCCTTCCTCTGACGTTTACCTTTGAGTTGCAGCGCTAGTTCACTGTTATATTCACCGGGTAAGAGGGGATCCCGTTGGCCACCACGACCAGAGTACTTGGTCCGGTCTCCATTACCGCGGGCACATCGAAATGGGTGAAGGTAGGGGCGAGGCCCGTAGCTACTGCCATGGTGCCGTGGTCATGGGTTCTGGCGTAGAAAATATGTCCGGTGGCGATATTCTTGATCCGCACCAGCGGGTAATTTGTGGCAGTCTCATACTCGTCCCCAAAGGCAGCAGCTTGTGACAGGCCGTTGAATTGTCTGCCAGAAATGGTATAGCTCTGACCGCGGACGACGGTGGGTGGATAAGTGGTGATGGAGGGTACCCACGGTTGAATGTAGCTTCCGGAGGCGGCATAGACCTCCGAGCCCCCGACGATCACCTCGCCCGTAGGCAACACAAGTAAGCTGCCCCCGTTGCTGAACAGAGTTGGCGTCAGATGTGTCCCGTCGAACTCGTAAAACCTGCCCGAATTACCCTCTACCAGCACCTTGCCGTTGGTTAGCAGCGCCGCAAAATTATCGCCAGCGTCATCGCCGCTGGAGAAGTCCGGCCCTGGAACCCAAGTACCCGGATCAGTGGGGCTGGCTGCGGGATGATAGACCGCGGTGTGTCCCGCACTGGCGCCCAGATGAAGCGCTCCGGTGGCGAATACGGTGCCGTCGGGCCGCAAAATGGCAGGACCGATTTCACCCGGAGGACAATAGATCCCTCCTCCATAATGGAGACACCCCTCTTGGGGCGGACCCTGGAGATTCGCAATCGTGCTGCCGTCTGAGACCCACTGCTGCATCCAAGGGATGTACCTTTCTGAGTTGGGATTGGTCAATACATCCGCGGTTAGAACCGTGCCGCTCGGCATGAGGGTCCAGCCTTCCTCAGCATTAAAATCGCTCTTGCCGCTGGAACCCATGGCCGTCCACTGCATCGTGGCCGGATCCAGTTCTGCCATCTGCATATCCAATTTTCGCCCGATAAGAAAATGCCCATTGGGCAGCACGACCGACGGCGAGTCTCCGATGTAGTCCCAGCCCGTAGGAGGATTCAGCGGCGTCCAGGTGTTGGCCCTGGGATCGTAAACCGCGCCCAGATTGGTGAGCACGAACTGGCCGAAATTGTATTCACCGCCTTCAATTAAGAGCCGGCCGTCGGCTAGCACGGCCGAAGCGAAGGCATCGGGAGAGTAGTTGCCCGGCAGGCTGGCGAGCTGGGTCCAGGTCCCATGGACGTAGCTGCCGTTGATGTCCGGCGTCAGCTTCCACCAATCCATCCCCCCAAAGCCTTGAAACATCACCGTTCCATCAGTGAGCAAAAAGCCGATTCCAGCTCCGTCGGGCGGCTGGTGAGTGAGTTGGGTTATCGTCTGCGCCTGGGAGATGCCGCTAGCAGCGAACAAGAATGTGACTAAGGCAAGGAACAGCTTCTTTGTCAAGACAGACCTCTTTCTTATTGCGTCGTCCGCGAACAGGCGCAGATATCGCGTTAAACCTCTATTGGGAATCCCATAAGCCGGGGCAAATCGGGAAACGGTGTTCCAGAATTCTGCTTCACTGGGCAGGCCTATGTCAATTGTCAACTGAAAAAAAAAGGGGGGGATGTGGGCAGCATCGGCATCACTGTGAAGGTCCGGGCTTTTGTTGCTGGGAATGCAAGAACTATCAATACGAACAGAATTGAGAAGATACTGATGCTGCGCACGTCGCGCCTTGCGGCTTTGGTTTTGCACAGCGTACAGAAGATGCATTACTTGGCGTGAAATCGCCGTTACACTCATTGACCGCTGGCAAACAAAGGCTACGGCGACGTGAACCACAACACCAGCACGCGGTCGTACACGGCGCAATGCCAGTAGACGGAATCCAGGGGGCTATCGCCGCACCTCATTCTCCCGCAGAGAATCCACCAGCTCCTTTGCTTCTCCTAAGCTGCAGCTGTAGAGTTTGCGGGCGGCGTACATGGCGGTGATGGTCTGGCCGCGGGCGGCAAGTTCGCGGAGTTGCTTCTGTTGGTCTTCGCGGTTGAGCGATTTCAGGTGCGTGAAGTCCTGCGTTAAGGAAACCGGATCGGCAATGATCGTGTAGGGGCGCAGGACGTCGAGGAACTTGTGCGCGCCGGGCACGTCCCAACGTATACGAAGGAACGTCGGCGCGGTCATCGTGACGGTAGTGTTGCAACTTTCAAACGCAGACAGGTTATTGCATGCAGCACCCACATACGCTCAGGCTGCCAACTCGAAAAGGCTGTCGATGAACTGAATCTGAAGAAGAAGATCATTTCCTGCCACCCATCGAGCTTGCCCCTTCCGGATCATGTGGAGTGCTTCGTAGCCTTGAATCGTTCGCCGTGCTGCCTGAAATTCTCGGAAGCCCTGTTTGGCGTTCACTCGACGTTTGATGGCTCGATGATCCTGTTCGAGAATGTTGTTCAAGTACTGCACCGGTCGGTGTCGACAGCGGTTGCGCAGCGTCCCCTCCTTTTTACTGTCGGGGATCGCAGAGCTGTAAATCGGTGCCAGGTCGGTGTTGATCACTCGAGGTTGGGGATGGGATCGATCGCTGAGTGCCTTGCGAAACAGGCGCTTGGCAGCATCGGCGTCGCGAAACGCTGACAGCAGGAAATCGATGGTGGCTCCCCTGGAATCGATCGCCCGATACAAATAGCACCAGCGACCCTTCACACGGACGTAGGTTTCGTCCACTCGCCAAGACTTGTTTGTCGGCTTGAGATGCCTTTTCAGTCGCTGCTCCAACTCAGGGCCGTAATACTGCACCCAGCGCCAGACCGTGGTGTGATCGACATTGAGACCGCGCTCCTCCAGCAACTCCTCAACATCGCGCAGCGACAGAGAATAGCGAAGATACCACCGGACCGCACAAAGTATGAGGCCGGGTTCGGTTTGCCGCCATTTGAAGATCGCGGGTCGGGTTCCCATTTCGCGATTCTTTCACGTCACCAGCCAGCCGCCCTGAAAGTTGCAACACATCCCTTCAGATCTCCTAAGTGGCAAGTAAGATACCTGCTCGCCTATCAGGTGCTGGAAGCGAACGGCTATGGCTCCTGCTTGACGGACGACCTATGATGCCTTTTCACTCGAACGTTGAAGCGGCAAATTCATGCCCGACGCAATTTTTGCGCACCACAGCAATAGAAAAGGCTGTGACTTTGGTTATGCTCTAGCCGCCAACTCCTGCGAGGGAGCCAACAACGTGGACGCATGTACCGTCACAGCCCTTGATGCGATCACTGCTTTCGCAGTTCCAAACCCCAACGGTCACCTCGCAGCGCCGTCGGTTTTTTCGGGTCTGGAGGTTCAATCAGGTCGCCCCGCCGAACCCATCACCCAGCTTACTTCAGGCCAGCTACTTTTACGTTTGCCAGCCCTTTTCTGCCGTCGACATGTGTGATCCTACTGCAGGATGAGAAATTGTCAACGCCCAAGGTCGAGTGCTTTCAGGATAAGCGTCTTGTCAATCCGCTGTTGATTTGCGTCCGAATGATGAACTGCATGAATAGCCAAAGGGCATTCCAGCGAGAACCGCCACTGCCCCAATCGAGCGACGGCTAAGTCCCTTGCGGTCCGCAGAAATTGCGTCGGCCAACAACTGACACCTTTGGACATTCGAATCGATGTGCCCATCATAGACCACTGTCCGTCAGAGCAGAGCCAAATCCGTGGCCACTTCGATTCAGCGTTGTGCGGTTGCTCACTTTTTTATTGGTGTCTCTTGACTCGCAACACATTGCCACTGACCGTTGGGCATCTTTACCCACGTATCCGTCCAACGCTCATGATCATCGAGAGGCTTGCCTGACTCGGTGCCCTTACCTCTGAAGACTCCCGTCGCGATGGCTGTATCGCCAAATACGGTTACCTTCAAGTCGTCGTACTCGGCACTGTCCCATTTGGTCTTTTTGGATGTTGCGAGTGTTTCGGATTTGCCAGTGACTTTCCCCTCGCCCGAGGTATTCACGAATTTGTCGGCCAGCAGCGGGGCGAGCAGGTCAGGATTATTTGTCTTTTGTGCCTGTAACCACTGCTGCTCTTGTGCGGCGACAGCTTTCTCGGCCGTCTCGGTTTGCGACCATGCGGCGGTTGCCAGTGCTAGCATACCGAGTAAACATATCAACGTTTTCTTCATAGATCCGTCTCCTTACTTACTTGTTGAGATTTGGTCGAAGGTTGGTCGGGAGTTTATGACCGACGTGTCACTGCATTGGATACGTAAGGCGGGGAGCATGGAACGCATCGGGGATTTCTGGTGTCCCCCATGGTCGCTAAGCGTTGGGGCTCCATTCGCTTCGAACAGCAGCGGGTTACTTTCCAAATATTTCGGCCTCTGCTCGGAGCCAATCTTCGAGATGGTGACCGCCTTTACAGCCCCGTTCCTCGTAAGACCGATATGCACGCCCACGAATTATATCCTCGGTCAATTCGAGGGAGCCTTTGTCGGCCTTCGCGGTTGAAACACTCGCAGTTTTATGTCCCATGGTAGACCTCCTGCACCGGTGACGACTGGTACAACGTTAAAGAATGAGAAGCCGACTGGAGAGAGGTACTCGGAACACAGACGGAAGATTAGTACACCTGCTGTACTCATGTTCTCATTACTCTTCTCGTACGTCAAATGACGATAGTCACAGGTAGTGGGTCAGTTTGATTTCCACAGGCATGGCATCCACTCTCGATTCGTGGCATGATTGAATCGTGCCCAAGGAAAAAGCGCGTGATTTCTTCGCAAATGCCCGCCGCGTGGTCGAACACGCGAT
>JBEKPR010000009.1:0-151282 GCA_049520555.1 Candidatus Korobacteraceae bacterium | reverse complement strand
ACATCGAGGCCGATATACTGGATGCTATCCATGGGGTGTTCCTTTCGTCGGGCTTGGCTTACTGCTTCCCACAGCAGCCATAGCCTACTTCGAAAGGGGCGCCCTTTTATAATGCGTGGCCCAGCCTTTCGCCGTGAATCTTTACTTGGGGTGCCCCACCCTTGTCGCCCTCGTTTGGCGACAGGGTGGGAGCCAATCACCCAATTCACCTGACGCATCGGATGATCGATCTGCCAGCGCTCCAGTACGCTTGCGGGACGAAAGAGCGCATCAGCGCTGGGTAACGCTAGTTGCTAATTGACAATTGCTGGTTGCTAATTGCCGGGTGCCATCAGACGCACGCCCATCAGACGCGCCGTGCGACCGGCGTTCCATGGTTCGGGTTGTTGGACTACCGTGACTGGCCCCATTGCGGGCTCCACAGTCCGCGCACCGAGAGGATGAGGGAGAACATCCCAGTCACGCCCAGCGCGTGCAGCGTCCAGACGAACAGGAAGGCTGGGCTGGACCTGGCGATCGCGCCGCGAAAAACGCCTCCCGCTCCCATCACGTGGGCGACCGGCATGCCCAGCGCAAGCAGCGACCCGACCAGCATGATGATGTGCCCCGATCGCCGTTCGGAGAGCACCAACGTTCCGTACAACCAGACGGCCTCGGCCGATTGACTAGTGTCTCAGAAGATCCAAACGGATTGAATTACCAAAGTGTCTACAAATATGACGCATTTAATAACCTGACGTGTGTTGAGCAGCACGGTGGCCAGTCGAGTACGGGATGCGCCGCCGACCCCAGCAACGATGCGACCAGCACCTGGCGGGTGCGCCGCTTCACTTATGATCCTCTGTCGCGTTTAACAAGCGCCAAGAATCCAGAAAATAACACGACTTCATACGCGTATGATGCGGCCAGCAACCTAATAAGTAAAACTGATCCGCGCCCAATCACGATCACCTACACACCTGACGCGTTGAATCGGATCACCCAGAAATCTTATTCGAACGGGGAATTCACCATCCATTATTGCTACGACAACCAACAGACCGCCTGCGGCACATCCGCGGCCTCGAACGGGATTGGCCGTCGAACCGGAATGCTCGACGTTTCAGGGAGCACTGCCTGGTCTTACGATGTCATGGGGCGACCGCTGGCAATCACCAAGTCGGTTGGGGGAGTGTCCACGCCGACAAACTATACATACTATCTCGACGGCAGCCGGGTGCCCCACTCATTCGTGATTTTCGAATGAGTGGGAGATAGATAAGTAGATAAGTTGGGGCGGCGGGTGGCGCGGTCTTTCGGCGGGAATCTTTACTTGGGGTACCCCACCCTTGTCGCCCTCGTTTGGCGAGAGGGTGGGCACGATCTTCACCGAGGCGCTAATCCGCCCTGCACTTCATGGAGCGAAGTAGCTGGAGATGTCGAGGATCAGTTGCGTCAGTCCGTTGGCGAAGGCGTCAACCTTGCCTGCCGTGCCCGCCGGTACGATGGCCATGTTGTTGGTGAGCGATCCATCCTGTGCGTTCAGCGTCGAGACCACCGGCTGGTTCTCGCCGTCCGGCCAGAGCGTCAAGTAGCCCAGTGAGTGCACGGGGATGACTGTCGCATTGAACACATACGCCTGCGCCAGGCTGGAGACTCCACACTGTGAATCCACTACGGTCACCGGAGGGTTCAACGTTCCCGTGAAAGGCTGACCGCTGCCGACGTGGCGCGTATCGAGCACCCGGCAAGGCGCCACCGCATAGAGCGACAGTCCGTCCGCTCCTGCTGGCGCGAAGTAGCCATTAATGTCGATGACTAAATCGGTGTTATTGGTCGCGTAAGCCGACACTTCACTACCCGTGCCTGCCACCACGATCGCAGCATTGGCGATGACCCGGCCCAGCACGTCGTTCAAGGTTGAAACCGTAGGCCGGGTTTGACCCGTCGGCCAGACCGTCAAATAACCGAGCGTACCGCTCGGCACCACCGTGAAGTTCAGCGAGTACGCAGCCGCACTGGAAGGAATGTTGCAACTGGTGGCATTCAGGATGGGGAAGGCGCGCGGCTGGCCGCCCGTCAGCGATGGCGGTCCCAGACCTGTGGGAAAACTGGATTTGCGCGTATCGGCGACGCGACACGGCGCTAGCGGATAAAACGCCAACGTGGATCCCGTTACCGGCGCGAAGTAGCCGTTCACATCGACGATCACATTGGTCGTGTCGGTGACGTAAATGCTGACTGCGCCGTTGGCACCGGCCGGCACGATGGCAGCGTCAGCTTTGACGCGGCCATCCGCCGAGTTCAACGTCGAAACCACTGGCTGCGGCTCTCCCGCAGGCCATATCGTCAAATAGCCCAGTCTTGGCCCCGGAACCACGGTGACGTTCATGGAATAAACCGCCGCGTCCGGCAACTCCGCGCAGCCGCCCTCGCCGGAAATGGCAAAGTTCTGGAACGTGCCGCCCTGAATCGGACCGCCGCCGCTCGGCGGCCGGGTATCGACTGCGCGACACGGCTGGCTCAGCGGAACAAATTGCTCCGCTTCTGAAAACACGGCGCCGACCACGAGAGTCTGCGTCATCGTAACGCTGCAGGAGGAAGTACCAAGACACGCACCACTCCATCCGCCGAACACCCACCCCTGGGAGGGCGTGGCATTCAACGTTACCTGCGTAAGGCTCAGATAGGTATGGCTGCAAGTTCCGGGGCAATGGATGAAGCCGTCCGTGCTGGCAACACTTCCGCTGCCGCTGGTCGATACCGTCAACATGTAACTGTTCTGGGTAAACGTGGCACTCACCGATTCCGGACCCGTCATGGTCACGTTGCAGGCGGGATCGTTACCGCTGCATGCCCCACCCCACGCGTTCAGGCTCCAGCCCAGGGCGGGATTCGCGGTCAGCGCCACCTCGGTGTTGGAAAGATAGAGATGGCTGCAAGTTCCGGGGCAGTTGATGAAACCGTCGGCGCTGGTGACCGTTCCATTGCCGGTGTCGGTCACGGTCAAGGTGTAGCTGAGCTGGGTGAAGGTCGCGCCCACGGACTGGGCCTGCGACATGGTCACATTGCAGGGGCCCGTACCCGTACAAGCGCCGGTCCAATTGCTGAAGACCCAGCCTCCCGCCGCCGTGGCGTTCAGCGTGACTTGTGCGTCGTGCTGATAAATGTGGCTGCACATGCCGGGGCAGACGATGAAGCCGTCGGTGCTGGTGACGGTGCCGTCGCCGACCAGCGTCACCGTTAGCGTGTCTTCATTGACCTGCAACGAGAAGGCGGTGCCGCCAAGATTAGGGCCGCCGCCCTGAGAGGTTACGCCGTACAGCTTTCCGTCGCTGGCTTGTATCAGGCCGGCATAAGGGTAGGAGCCGTCCGTGCAGCTTGTCCCCCCCAGGGAGCAGAAGCTGTACAGCGAGCTGAAACTCCCGTCGGAGGTGATGGCGAAGACCGTACCATAGCCGTGAGTGCCGCCTGCTGAAGTTGTCCCGTAGAAATTTCCGTCGCTGGCTTGCAACAGCCCGGCATTAGACGCAGCGCCGTCCGCGCATAAAGACAGAGAGCAGAAGTTGTACAGCGTGGTCAAAGTGCCGCTGGGAGTCATCTTGAAAACTGTGCCGGCTTGGCCTCCGGCAGCTCCGCCCTGAGAGGTTGTCCCGTAGAAGTTGCCGTCACGGCCTTGCACCAGTCCGCCAGTTGGCTGACTTCCGTCCGAGGAGTTGAAGCTGGCTAGCGTGGTCAGCGTTCCCGAGGTGGTGATTTTGAAGATAGACCCGTAGCCATTTGGCCCGCCAAAGAGGGTCTCGCCGTACAAGTTCCCGTCGCTGCCTTGTACCACCCCGGCTGTTGGGTTGTAACCGTCAGGGCAGCCGGATTGCAGGCAAAAGGCGTGCAGAATGGTTACGGCTCCCGCAGCCGTCATTTTGAAGGCCGTTCCGCAGCCATACTGGCACACCGTCGATCCGCCGCCGAGATAAGTCGTTCCGTAGAAGTTGCCATCGCTCGCCTGCACCAGTTGCCCAAATGGCTCACATCCATCGTGTGCACCCCCCGCGAACTCATGCAGGGGGGTTAGGGTGCCGCTTGCAGTGATTTTATAGGCCACGCCGCAGACCCCACCTCCTTGAGTATCTCCGTAGAAATTTCCGTCGCTTGCTTGGATCAACCCAGACCTGGGCACACCTCCGTCTGACAGACCGGTAAAGCTGTGCAGGAGCGTAAACGTGCCGCTGGAGGTAAGTTTGTAAACCGTGCCCTGGCCAACAAATCCGGTATCGGAGGTCGTGCCGTAGAAATTCCCGTCATGGCCTTGCACCAGCGTGCCCGCGGGAAACGCGCCGTCAGGACAGGGGTACTGCAAACAGAAGTCGTAAATCGTCGTTAGAGTTTGTGCTGACGAGCTGATCGCGAATGCGGCACACATCAGGACCAAGATGATGGCGACTTTCCAGGTGCTGTAGGTCTTCAAAGCTAATCCTTTTCCGCTAGGCTAGAGGTGGGAGAGAACACTATTTGGGAGGGATTTTTCCGATCCAGGGTTCACCCGCTGCAAGCACTATATCCCAAACCGGGCGCGACTGAACGTTGCATAGCGATTACGGTTTTGTGACACAGGACTTCCATCTCGTACCATACCGCCGCAGGACGGTGAACGAAGGCAGGTGGAGCTTTGGGGCTTCCACCTGCCTTGGGAATCAGCCGACTGAACCGCAACTTCCAGCTACGGCGCAAAGTAGCTGGACATGTCGAGAATCAGTTGCGTGAGCCCATTTGCAAAAGCATCGACCTTACCGTTCGTGCTGGGCACGATGGCCATGTTGTTGGTGAGGGCGCCATCGACAGCGTTTAGCGTCGAGACCATCGGCTGGTTCTCGCCGTCCGGCCAGAGCGTCAAGTAGCCCAGGCTGGAAACCGGGATGACCGTCGCGTTGAAGACATACGCCTGCGCCGCGGCGGGCGGTCCACAGGGGCTATCCACCACATTCACCGGAGGAGCCAAGGTCCCCGTAAAGGGTTGGCCACTGCCAACCTTGCGGGTGTCGATGACCCGGCAGGGCACTGCCGGATATAGCGACAATCCGCCCTCTCCTGCTGGCGCGAAGTAGCCATCTATATCGATTAGCAAATGAGTATTAGCGCTGGGAAATGCCGTGATCTCACCGCCCGTACCCGCGGGCACGATAGCCGCATTGGCCACGATCGTCCCCGTTGTGTTATTGAGGGTGGAGACGGGATTCTGTGGCATCTGGTCCTTCGGCCACAGCTCCAGATAACCCATCGGATCTCCGTAAGCCGGGTAGGGCACCGCGGTGAAGTTAAAGGAGTACGCCACTGGGGTGACTCCGGCTGGTATGCAGGGGCTCAACAGCACCGGAAAATCGCGCTGGGCT
This sequence comes from Candidatus Korobacteraceae bacterium, assembly GCA_049520555.1. GTDB lineage: Bacteria > Acidobacteriota > Terriglobia > Terriglobales > Acidobacteriaceae > Bog-257. Next base: position 145,916 of record JBEKPR010000009.1, on the reverse strand, counting down.
CTGCCGGAGAGGAACGGGGGACCCAAGCCTGGGGGCTTGGTCGTGTCGCGCGTGTCGGCCACCCGGCAAGGCGTCAGCGGGTAAAAGGCGAGCGTAGAGCCGCTCACCGGCTCGAAGTAGCCGTCAATATCGATGATCACCTGGCTTGTGTTGGTGACGTAAACGCTGACCGCGTCTTGATATCCGCCGGGAACGATCGCCGCGTTGGCCTTGATGCGGCCATCCGGCGAGTTCAGGGTGGAGACCAAGGGTATGGGTTCTCCGGTCGGCCATATGGATAGGTATCCCAACGTGCTGGCGGGAACGGCCGTTACATTCAGCGAGTAGGCCGCGGCGGTCGCCGGAATGCTGCAGCTACCTTGGGGAATGGGGAAACTGCGAGATGTCCCACCGGCAATGGGAGGACCACCGAACGGTCCATTCGGGTTACGCGTATCCACGACGCGGCATGGAGTCACCGCCACGAACTGCAGGGCATTGGGCGGTGTTCCGCCAATTACCGAAACCGTGGCATCAGTGACATTCGAGACGTAAACGTGGTGGATGACTGGGTTCACCCAGGCCGAGACAGGACCATTTCCGACGCCGATGGTCGTGGTGGTCAACGTTTCTCCGTCGATGATGGTCACGCTGGCTGCACCGTTGTTCAAGACATAGATCTTGTTGGTGACTGGATCGACCTCGACGTCGTAGGGGGTTTGTCCGACATTAACCGTCTGGGTGGTGAAGGTTGCTCCGTCGATGACGGTCTCCGTGTTGTCGGTGCTGTTGGAGACATAGACCTTGTCAGCCACGGTATTGATCGCCATGGCGCCCGATCCCTGGCCGGTAGTGGCAGTCGCGGTAGTCAACGTCGCTCCGTCGATCTGGGTCACGCTTCCGATAACGTTGGTGTTGTCCCCGGTAGCATCGCAGCTTAGAGTGCTGCCGCAAGAATTCATCACGTAGATCTTATTGGTCCCCGGATCAGCGAATACGAGCGCCGCCCCAACCCCCACCATAACCGTGGCCGTAACCGTGTTGCTCGCGCCATCGACAACGCTGACCGTCCCATTGGCAAAGGTCTGGTTGCAGCCAAATTGGTTGCCGCAGTAGTTCACCACATAAATCTTGTTCGTCAAGGGGTTGACTGACGCCGCTTGGGGATAATTTCCCACCGTGACCGTGGCGGTGACGGTGTCGGTGTTCCCGTCGATCACGCTCATCGTGGTGCCTTGTCCATTGCCGTTATTGACCACGTAGATCTTGTTGGTTAAGACATTGACGTCCCCGTAGGTCGGATGCGAACCGACGGGGATCGTCTTGCTGACCGTGTTGGTGGCCCCGTTGATCACCGAAACCGTATTGTCACGGCGATTGGTGACATAAATCTTATTGGTGACGGGATTGATTATCGGTAAGGCGGGATGCCCTCCAACCGTGATTGTGGCATCAACGGTGTTGGTGAGCCCATTGATGACGGTCACCGTGCCGGGGCTTGAACCGCCGCAGCTCGGATCGTTGCCGCAGTAATTCGCGACGTAGACCTTGTTGGTTACAGGGTTGGCGGCCAGAGCGAAGGCGTCCTGCCCTACCGGAACTGTAGCGAGGATGGTCTGAGCTGCCGCAGGCAGGATGGCTGCTGCGAACAGGAATAGAAACAGGTAGGCGACGGTTACGGCGCGAACTCGCATGTGTTTTCTCCCCACGTAGCTGCAAGGCCTTGCCTATGAGTAGGAAGCACCCCGTCACCGCGTTGGGAACCCGGCGATCACCCGTGCTTCACTAGCAGCTTTTTCGGTTGGTCTGTCGTATATTTATCTGCGAATCTGCGAAATTTGGGCAACAGGTATTGCGGGACATTTTGGGACATTTCGGGCTATGGGCGACTTCAACGAGGCGAAAATCCCGAATCAGCGGCTGGATTCTTGGAAGGAGATCGCCGCCTTCTTTCGCCGGGATGAACGCACCGTCAAGCGCTGGGAGAAGGAGCGCGGGCTGCCGGTGCATCGCCTGCAAGGCAGTGCGACCGGTCGGGTTTATGCCTACTCCGATGAACTGTTGCGCTGGATGAAATCGCCGGTCTCCGCCGAACCAGTTGCTTCGACCGTGGAACCCGCGGAAGCGGACCATGACACCTCAGCCGTAGGAGTTCCGCAGGCTGCGACTCTTACCCTGGCAGTACCGGCTCAGGGCGAGGTCAATCTACGTCGCCGCGCTTCCGACCAAGTCCGCCCAGCACGATGGGGGCGGCTGTTCGGAGCTTTGGTGCTGGCTGTCCTGCTCGTGGTCACGGGCGGGTTTCTATATCTTAAGCGGGTGGTGTTGCGCTCCGGCCGGCCGGATGCATCCGCGGGAAAGTCGCTGGCCGCGGGTCACACCACAAATCCTGAGGCACGGGATTTCTATCTCAAGGGCCGCTATGAGTGGGACAAGCGCACCCCCGAATCTTTGAATAAAGCCGTCGATTACTTCACCCAGGCGATCGTGCACGATCCCAACTATGCCCAGGCTTACGTTGGACTGGCCGATTGCTACAACCTGCTGCGCGAATACAGCGCGATGCCGCCGGAAGAAGCCTATCCTCGAGCGCTGGCCGCGGCCAAGAAAGCGGTGGAGTTGGACGACTCTTCCGCCGAAGCGCATACCTCGCTGGCGTTTGCTACTTTTTATGGGAGCTTTGATGCCGCCGGCGCCGAGCGCGAGTTCCGCCGTGCCCTGGCCTTGAACCCCAACGACGCCAGGGCCCATCACTGGTATGCCACGTCGCTATACGCCGAAGGGCGTTATGCGGAAGCTCTGAGCCAAGTCGAAATGGCCCAGCAACTCGATCCCGCCTCCACCGCGATCCTGGCTGATAAAGGACTGATTCTTCTCTATGCTGGTCCCAGAGAGCAGGGAGTCGCGTTACTCAAACAACTGGAGAGCACCGAGCCGGAATTTCTTTCGACCTATCGTTACCTGCAAGACGCCGCCCTCATGGACAAAGACTATCCGGCGTACCTGGAGACGAGGGCAAAAGCGGCGCGCCTGCGGCATGACCCGCGGGAACTGGCGATCATCAACGCGGAAGAGAAGGGGTTTGCGCGCGGGCAGCGGCAAGGCATGTTCGAAAGCCTGCTTGAGGAACAGCAGAAGCTCTACGCCGAAGGACATCTGTCCGCGTATGACTTGGCCGCAACGTATGGTTTTCTGGGAAACAAGGCGAAGGCACTTGAGTATCTCCAGAGGGCTTACGCCCATCACGAATTAGGGCTGACGTCGATCCGTAATAATCTTGCCTTCGAAGACCTGCACGGCGATCCAACCTTCCGTAAGTTGGTGGTGCAGGTGGGGCTGCCACCGCTGCCCTAAGGACGGACCTCTGACTTCAACCAACTTTCCCCATCCGGCTGATCCCTCCTAGGGCGCGAAGTAGCTGGAGATATCGAGGATCAGTTGCGTGAGCCCCGACGCATAGGCATCAACCTTACCGTTTGTGCTGGGCACGATTGCCATGTTGTTGGTAATCGATCCATCTGCCGCGTTCAACGTTGAGACCGTAGGGCGATTGGGGCCGTCGGGCCACAGCGTCAGGTAGCCCAAGCTTCCCGGCGGAATCACCGTCGCGTTGAAGACATACGCCTGTGCAGTGGCCGGTGGCCCGCACTGGCTATGCTCGACATCCACCGGAGGAGTCAAGGTTCCGGTGAAGGGCTGACCGCTGCCCACATGGCGGGTGTCGATGACCCGGCAAGGCGCCACCGCATACAGCGATAGCCCACCCGCGCCCTCCGGCGCGAAGTAGCCGTCAATGTCGATGACCAAATCCGTGTTGTTGGTCGCATAAGCTGAGATCTCGCCACCGCCGCCCGCAACTACAATCGCGGCATTGGCGATGACCCGCCCCAGCAGGTCGTTCAACGTGGACACCGTCGGCTGGGTTTCACCCGTGGGCCACACCGTCAGGTAACCGAGTGAGCCGTGGGGCACAACCGTGAAGTTCAGCGAATAGGCGGCGACCCCGGTCGGGGGAATGTTGCAACTGGTGGCGCTCAGGATGGGGAAGGCGCGCGGCTCGCCGCCGGTCAGCGACGGTGGTCCCAAGCCTTGGGGATAAGTGCTGTAGCGCGTATCGGCGACGCGACACGGCGTCAGAGGATAAAAAGCCAGCGTCGAACCCGACACCGGCGCGAAGTAGCCATCGATGTCGAGGATCACGTTGGTCGTGTCGGTGACGAACACACTCACGTCGCCGCTGGTGCCCGCGGGCACGATCGCGGCATTGGCCTTGACCCGGCCATCCGCCGAGTTCAGGGTCGAGACCACCGGCCGGCCTTCACCCGTGGGCCAGATGGTCAAGTACCCCAGCGAACCGTGCGGCACCACGGTGACATTCAGCGAATAGGCGGCGGCGGTAGCGGGAATGTTGCAGCCGCCCTCCTGCTGGACGGGGAAGTCCCGCGAGCTTCCACCCTGAATCGCACCGCCGGTCTGGCGGGTGTCAACCAAACGGCATGGAGTGACGGCTACGAATTGCTGCGCTTGGGAAAAGATGGCATCTACGGATAAGGGTTGCGTCATAGTAACGGAGCAGGAAGACGTGCCCTCGCACGCGCCATTCCACCCGCCAAAAACCCATCCCTGGCCGGCATTAGCATTCAGCGTCACTGGCGTTCCCTCGGGATAGGTGTGGCTGCAGGTGCCCGGACAGATTATGAAGCCGTCCGTGCTGGTAACGGTCCCGTTGCCGCTGGTCGATACCGTTAGAGTGTAGCCCACAGTAAACGTAGCACCGACGGACAGGGCCTGAGTCATGGTCACGACGCACGCACCAGTGCCGCTGCACGCGCCGCTCCAGCCAGAAAATGTCCAACCTGCGGCGGGAGTGGCGTTCAGCGTCACTTGGGTATTGCTGAGATAGGAGTGGCTGCAGGTGCCCGGACAGCTTATGAAGCCGTCGGTGCTGATGACTGTCCCGCTGCCGCTGGTTGACACGGTCAGAGTGTAGTCGAGCTGAGTAAACGTGGCGCTCACTGACAAGTCCTGGGTCATGGTCACGACACATGGGCCAGTGCCGCTGCACGCGCCGCTCCAGCCAGAAAATGTCCAACCTGCGGCGGGAGTGGCGTTCAGCGTAACCTGCGTATTGCTGAGATAGGAGTGGCTGCAGGTACCAGGACAACTTATGAAGCCGTCGGTGCTGGTAACGGTTCCGTTGCCGACGGTCGATACGGTTAGCGTGTTGTAGGTCGCTACCGTTTGAAGCTCGAACACCGTCCCCCAGCCATAGGTGCCGCCCGCGTAGGTCGTGCCGTAGAGATTGCCAGCGGCATCGAGGATCAGGCCGGCCTGGGGTCCAGCGCCGTCCATGCCGTTGAAACTGTACACATTCTCAGTCCAGCCGCCGCCCTGTCTGGGCGACAACTCGAAGACGGTGCCGCAGCCGGCAGGGCAGTAGCCGCTACTGTAAGTGCCGCCCGCCCATGTCGTGCCGTAGAGATTGCCAGCGGCATCGAAAATCAGGCTGGCGTAGGGCACACTCCCGTCCGCGCCGTTGCCGAAGTTATGAAGCACCTGCTCCGTCCAGCCGCCTCCCTCTGTGGGAGTCAACTCGAAGACGGTGCCGCAGCCGGCAGGGCAGTAGCCGCTACTGTAAGTGCCGCCCGCGTAGGTCGCGCCGTAGAGATTGCCAGCGGCATCGAAGATCAGGCCGGCGAAGGCCCCAGCCCCGTCCGTGCCGTTGCCAAAGTTATGCAGGACGTTCTCCGTCCAGCCCCCGCCCGCCATGGGCGTTAACTCGAACACCGTCCCGTTGCCGTAGGTACCGCCGAACCAAGTCGTGCCGTAGAGATTGCCAGCGGCATCGAAGATCAGGCCAGCCTCCGGATTAGCTCCGTCCGTGTCGTTGAAGTTGTGCAGTACCTGCTCCGTCCAGCCGCCTTCCGTAGGCGTCAACTTGAACACCGTGCCGGCGTTGTGCGTGCCGCCCCCGGCTGTCGTGCCGTAGAGATTGCCAGCGTTATCGAAAATCAGGCCGGCGTAGGGCACATTTCCGTCCGTCCCGTTCCCAAAGTTATGCAGCACCTGCTCGGTCCAGCCCCCGCCCACTGTAGGTGTCAACTCGAACACCGTCCCGTCCGGGTAGTAGTAGTAGCCGCCCCCGCTGGTCGTGCTGTAGAGGTTGCCGGCAGCATCGAAGATCAGGCCAGCGCCGGGATAGGCCCCGGTCCCGCCGTTGTTGAAGCCATAGTACAGCACCTGCTCGGTCCAGCCCCCGCCTGCTGTAGGCGTCAGCTCGAACACCGTCCCACAGCCATAACTGCCGCAAGAACCCACGTAGAGGCCGCCCTCATAGGTCGTGCCGTAGAGATTGCCAGCGGCGTCAAGGACTAGGCCAGCAAGTGGACGAATCCCCTCTCCTCCCCCATTATTGTTGAAGCTATGCAGCACCTTCTCTTGGCCAACGGCCCAAGTGCTTGCCACAAAAAGCGTCGAAGCAAAGATCGCCAGGACCGCCCTCAATCCGATGGAAACCCTCTTGCCTTGCATGAGTAGTCCTCGTTTAGGCCAGAACTTCCGGTAACATGGCCGCACAAAGTTCCTTGGTGACGTTCATTAGGTGCCAGTGGAGCTATGGTGGACCAATAGAGAACGGGAGGTTCCCCGGCGGGTAGGAATTCCCGGGAACGTTGCTGAACCCCATTCGATCCTAGCCATTCTCACGATACAGGGTCGCATTATTATCGCGAACCAGAGATGGCAATTTGGGTGACGGCGGTCACAGACCATGGGTTATCTCCTGACAACCTGCACTCAGGTCCTCGACCCAAGGTGCCGGGTGCTCCGGCAGGCTACGTGATGCGAAGAAGGCAGGTGGAGCTGGGATGCTTCCACCTGCCTTGGTGAATCAGCCGACTGAAGCGCGACTTCCAGCTACGGCACGAAGTAACTGGAGATGTCGAGAACCAGTTGGGTCAGATTTGTGGCGAACGCGTCGATACTGCCATTGTTGGTGGGCACGATTGCCATGTTGTTGGTGACCGATCCGTCTGCTGCGTTCAGCGTCGAAACCACCGGCTGGTTCTCGCCGTCCGGCCACAGCGTCAAGTAGCCCAGGCTGGAAACCGGGATGACCGTCGCGTTGAAGACATACGCCTGCGCCAAGCTGGAGACTCCACACTGCGTAGCCACGACATCCACGGGAGGACTCAAGACTCCCATGAAAGGCTGACCGCTGCCCACGTGGCGGGTGTCGATGACCCGGCAAGGCGCCACCGCATAGAGCGACAGTCCACCCTGACCCGCCGGCGCGAAGTAGCCATTGATGTCGATAATCAAGTCGGTGTTGTTGGTCGCATAAGCGGAGATCTCGCCACTGCTGCCTGCGACCACGATGGCGGCATTGGCGATGACCCGCCCCAGCACGTCGTTCAACGTGGAAACCGTAGGCTGGGTTTGACCTGTGGGCCAGACCGTCAGGTAACCGAGCCTGCCGCTCGGCACGACCGTGAAGTTCAGCGAATAGGCGGCGACCCCGGTCGGGGGAATGTTGCAGCTCGTGGCATTGAGTATGGGGAAATCGCGCTGCTGTCCGCCCGTCAGCGACGGCGGTCCCAAGCCTTGGGGATAAGTGCTGTAGCGTGTGTCGGCGACGCGACACGGCGGCAGCGGATAGAAAGCCAGCGTGGAACCGGACACCGGCGCAAAGTAGCCGTTGACATCGACGATCACATTGGTCGTGTCCGTGACGTAAATGCTGACCGCTCCGTCCGCGCCCGCCGGCACGATCGCCGCGTCAGCTTTGACGCGGCCATCCACCGAGTTCATTGTCGAAACCACCGGCTGCGGTCGTCCCGCGGGCCATATCGTCAGGTAGCCCAGGGTTGGTCCCGGAACCACCGTGACATTCGTGGAATAAACCGCTGCGTTCGGCAGAGTCGCGCAGCCGCCCTCGCCGGAAATGGGGAATTCCTGATGCGTGCCCCCTGGAATCGGGCCATTGCCACCGTACGCCGGCCGGGTATCGACAGCGCGACATGGCTGGCTCAGCGGAACAAACGCGCCAGGAGGAGTCACCTCGAACACTGTTCCGTAGCCGTGAGTGCCGCCATACTGGGCCGTGCCATAGAGCTTGCCTGCACCATCGAAGGTCAGCGAGTCCACCGGGCCGTACCCCTCGGGGAGGCCGAAGCTATGCAGCACTAGCTCTCCATGGGCGTTAAATCGAAACGCCGTTCCCCCGCCGTAAGTGCCGCCAGAGAGCGTCGTGCCGTAGAGATTGCCCGAGCTATCGGCAATCAGCCCGGCGTAGGGAGTGGAGCCGTCGTTGCCGGTGCCGAAGTTATGCACCACCTGGTACGTCCAGTTTCCGCCCCCTGTGGGCGTCAACTCGTACAACGTCCCCCAGCCGGAATCGTTGCCGGACGTGGTGCCGTAAAGATCGCCGCCGTTGAAGACCAGGCCGGCGAGGGGAAAATCCCCATCGTTGCCGCCGGTGAAGTTGTGCAGGATCCTCATGGTCCAGCTTCCTGCGGTCAACTCGAACACCGTCCCGTTGGAAGCGCCGCCACCCGTGGACGTAGTGCCGTAGAGATTGCCGGCGCCATCGAAGGTCACGCCGCCAACTGGAAAAATCCCGCTGCTGAGAGCGCCGAAGTCGTGCAGGTCCCTCTCCGTCCAGGTCCCGCCCCCGGCGGGCGACAACTCGAAGACAGATCCGCCTTGGGCAGGGCCGCCCTGTAACGTCGTACCGTAGAGATTGCCGGCGCCATCGAAGATCAGGCCGCTGGTGGGATAAGCCGTGTTGCCGCTGCCGAAGCTGTACAGCACCTTCTCGGTCCAGGTTCCACCCCCGGCGGGTGTCAACTCGAACACCGTTCCGCAGCAGTACGCGCCGCCTACATAGGTCGTGCCGTACAGATTGCCGGCGCCATCGAGGACCAGGCCAGACTGGGGATTACCCCCGTCCGCACCGTTGGTGAAATTATGCAGGATCTTCTCCGTGTAGCCCCCGCCTGCTACAGGCGTCAACTCGAACACCGTCCCGTAGGTGTAAGTGCCGCCATTGTTGGTCGTACCGTAAAGATTGCCGGCGGCATCGACGATCAGGCCGGCTTGGGGATATGCCCCGTCCGTGCCGTCGTTGTTGAAGTTATGCAGCACCTTTTCTTGGGCGGTTGCCCCGGTGCTCATCACAAACAGGGTCGCAGCACAGATCGCCAGGGCCGCCCTCAATCCGATGGAAAGTGTCTTGCCTTGCATGAGTAGTACTCCTTCAGTCTGGAACTTCCGCAACATGGCCGCACCAATCCCTTGGGGACCTTTCTAGGTGCCAATGGATTATGGCCGAGCAATAGAGAACGGGGAGGTTCCCCGGCGGGCATGAATTTCCTGGGAGGTTGCTGAACTCTATTCAGGGTTGGCTATTCTCATGGTACAGGGCCGCAATCATTATCACAAGCCAGAGATGGTGGTTGGTGACGGCAATCGCAGACCAGGGGCTATATCCTGACCACCCATAGGAGTGGGAAATAGATACGAGTCACGGTAGGGACGACAGAGGTTGCAACACAGTTTCTTCACGCATCGTCGCGGGCTACGGGCGTGATCCAGCCCCGGGATCGGCGGGCGGACTTTGGGTCAATCCGGCTTGCGGAAGCTTGGCTTTGTCGACCGCGTCGGTGGCAAAAAGCATGAAATGGTCAAAGCTCTCGCTGCGGTGGAAGCGCAGCTTGGCAAAGTGGACGTACAGTTCCGCGCTCTTGGGCAGCCACAACTCGGTGCCGCTCCTTTTGAATTGCACGGGACCGTAGGAGACGCTGGTGTGTTCGCTGGTCAGGTAAATCTCGGGAATACCGCGCACCAGATCGGTTTCCAAGTGAACGATCTGGAGATTGTCGGCCCGAATCCATGCCCGTCCTTTTAAGCGGACGGGATAGTTGTTTTTATTCACCACGTATCTCCGCAGCCGACTGGGCTTTTCTTCAATTTGCCGGAAGTGCACCAGCCACGCCGGCTGCCCATCCCAATCGCCGAGACCTTCGCAGTGCATCTCGAAGTCATCGCGGAAAAGCGGGTGAAAGGCAATCGCCAGGACCGCCAGTCCGGTGGTGGTAATTTTGTCGGGCATATCCAACTCGCCGCCGGCAGAATCGCGATACTCCTGAATGATCAAGGCGCCTGGTGTGGGCTCACTGATGGAAACCACATAGTTGAATTGCCGGGTCTGGCGATTTCGCGGAGTGCCTTGCGGAGAAAGGTCCTCATGGACCATATGCTCGATGGCTGAGAATTGTGCCAGACTTTCGACCAACTGCCTGGACGGGTTCGCGGCAGTCTGTAGAATGTTTGCGGGACACTGGACCGCGGCCGCCACGGATGGCTTCTGCGCATCTACGTCAAGCGGCATGCCGGCGATTGCGCCCAGGGATTCGCTCTCCGCGGTGAGTTCCGGGTCGCCAATGGCGGTGTCTGCATTGGCCCCAGCGGCACCCTGCGATACCTGTCTTCTTAGCTGGGTAAGCAGGGCCCGAATTTGGGGAGCCACCGAACTTGCGGGCTCCCCGTCAAGATAGGCGGTGAGAGTCTGGATCGCAGCCTCGTACTTCTGCAAACCTGCGAGCGCCTGTCCCAGAACCAGCCGGGCCGACGCACCTTCGCTGCCCCCCTTATCTACGATCCACTGCGAATTCTCGCGAGCTTTCTCGTATTGCCTCAGCTTCAAATAGGAGTTGGCGAGTATGTTTCGCGCTATCAGAGACTGCGCACCGCTGGCGACCACGATCTCTTCTGCTTCAGCCGCGTGCGCGTAATCACCGAGCTGGTAATAAAGCTGTCCGAGAAGATTTTGTGCCTGCACGTTGCGCGGGTCGAGTTTCGTCGCGGCCGTCAGGTAGAGCAATTCGCGGTCCTGGTCCTTTTGCTGGAGGGCCAGATATCCCAGAAGGAAGTTGATGGAAGAACTCGAGGGATATTGGTGATTGGCAGCCTCCAGATGCTTGTGCGCCTCGACGAAATTTGAGAATTCCAGCGCCAGCACGCCCTTCTCCGCTTCCTTGCGGGCCTTGGAGGGAAGCTGACCCGCGTCTTTCAACTTGAGGTCTACGGCGGCCGGATCGCGCACCAAGGACACCGTCTCATTGACGTCGTAGGCAATATCGCTAATTGCGATCTGCTCATGCACCGCAAAATACCCGGCGGCGCCCACCTCGATCAGGTATTTGGCCGACGGAAGGTCCGGGAACTTGGCCTCGGCGGCGCTGGTGGTCTGGAAGAACATCGCGCCCGTTGCCTGGTTGGTGACCCTGACCAGGGACTGCTGTTTTAAGGGCTTCTTGTTTTCGTCGAGAATGGTGACCTTAATAGTCGCCCCACCTCGCGTGGCGGTCGGAGTTCCTGGAAGACCGGGACCCATGGTCGTCGGTATGTTTTGCGCGTGAGCGCGCGGTCCCCCCGCGACCATGCTGGCCAGAACAATCAGGAGCGCGCCCGTTAGGCGGAATTTCACTTTAGATCCATGATGTGGATTCTTAGCAGGGTGCGAACACAAGGCCCAAATCTCCGCGCGGACTCGGCATTCTTCAGACTATTAAGCAGAAACATCGCCACAAGCATAGTCCCTCAGCACAGATGAGCGAAAGCAACGCGTGTAACCGAGTGGCCGGTCAGTGGGCGACGCCGCCGAGAACAAGCAGTCCAAGAATACACCTTAATAAATGTGGCCTGCTAAACCATATAGACTGACGCTCTGTTTTGCCACATAGCTCTTTCGTTGAAGTGAAGGTCCGAATGTCGGCAAAATGCTGGCTGCCATCGGAACCTCGCTCGCGAAGGCGGCTGCAATGCGGCGGACGGAGAGAGGCGCAAAATCAGGGCCGTCGGCCTCTGCCGACGGCCCTGATCGTAACCGTGCCTCATAATTCAGTAGATCGCCTCCGAGAGCCGCTCTACGGCGCGAAGAAACTGGAGATGTCGAGGATCAGTTGGGTGAGCCCCGACGCATAAGCATCAATCTTGCCCAGAGTACCCGCCGGCACGATTGCCATGTTGTTGGTGATCGATCCGTCCGATGCGTTCAGCGTCGAAACCAGCGGCTGGGCGGTGCCGTCCGGCCACAGCGCCAGGTAGCCCAAGCCGACAACCGGCACCACCGTCGCATTGAAGACATAGGCCTGCGCCGAACTCGATGTTCCACACCCCGTGGCCTCCACATTTACCGGAGGACTCAGCGTTCCGCTGAAAGGCTGACCGTTGCCTATATGGCGAGTGTCGATGACGCGACAAGGCTGTACACCGTAGAGCGACAGTCCACCCTCACCCGCCGGGGCGAAGTAGCCATTGATGTCAATGACCAAGTCGGTATCGTTGGTCGGGTAAACCGAGACTTTACCGCTCGTGCCGGCAACCACGATGGCGGCATTGGCGATGACCTGACCAAGGGAGTCGTTCAGAGTGGAAACCGTAGGCCGGGCTTCACCTGTGGGCCACACCGTCATGTAACCCAGCGGACCGTGGGGCACAACCGAGAAGTTCAGCGAGTAGGCTGCTGCGGTGGAAGGAACGTTGCAGGTCGTGGCATTGAGGATGGGGAATTGCCGTTCCTGGTCGCCGGTCAGGGAAGGCGGTCCCAGGCCTTGAGGATAGCCGCTGTGGCGCGTGTCGGCGACCCGACAGGGCGGCAGAGGATAGAAGGCCAGCGTGGAACCAGACACTGGCGCGAAGTAACCGTTGACGTCGACGATCACATTGGTCGTGTCGGTGGCGAATACGCTGATCTCTCCATTCGCGCCCGCCGGCACGATCGCCGCATTGGCCTTAATGCGGCCATCCTGCGAGTTCAAGGTCGAAACCGTCGGCCGCGCCTGTCCCGCAGGCCACACCGTCAGGTAGCCCAGAGATCCGTTGGGAACCACCGACACATTCATGGAATAGACGGCTGCCGAAGGCATAGTCGCGCAGCTACCCGCGCTGGAAATGGGGAATTCCTGCTGTGTGCCGCCTTGAATCGGGCCATCGCCACCTTGCTCCGGTCGGGTATCCACAGCACGACACGGCTGGGCCAGCGGGACAAACTGCTGCGCAATCAAGGGAGGACAACCCGCGAATTTTGCCGAAGCGATCCGCGTGCTCCAGTCGAAAACCTGCGTCACCATGTAGTACTCCGTGGTGTACCAGAAGGTGCAATTGTCCACGGGATCAATTTGCATGGCGCTGTAATCGCCCCAGCGGTTATTACTGCCCGGCTGCGAACCGGTTCCCGCCACCACCGCAACCTCGTTTTCCAAGGTGCCGAGCGTATCGGCGGGCGTGCGTCCTGCGATAAAGATGGACGGGTACATGTTGCTACCGGACGCGCTGTATCCCACCAGGACATCGTTGTTCTGGTCGCGCGCCACGGAACCCATCCAGCGCCAGTTGGTGTCGGGAGCGTAGGTGCCCTGCTGCAGGATGGTCAGCGCGGTAGGGCCGACGACCGTCTGTGGTGTGGCGAACTCCATCCAGCGGACGCCAATCTGTCCGCCCGAGGCGCCCACGTCAAAGTTCACATACCAGTGCTGCTTGGGAGTTGGAAAGAACGAGGTGTCATTGTAGTAGGCCAAGCGATACATCAAGCGATCGCCCAGGGAGTTGAGGAGGTCGGAAATGCCTTTCTGGGGGATGCAATTGCCGCCCCAGGTTTGCAGCTGGGAATAACAGGCAGGGGTAAAGCCGGCAATGGATAGCAGTTGGGAATTATTGTTGCCGGTAACGTGCGAATTCGCGGGGTTCGCGAAATCGACATGGTAGGAGTACACCGACAGATGAGAGGTGTCCACACGTCCCAAGCCGCCGATAAAGAACTCATCCTGACCTGCGGGCGGAGGGGTTGGCGAATCCACATCTCCAGGCAACAAGCTGTAGTCGTTTTCGTTGAGCTGGACGCACTGCTGTTCCGCCGAGGCGTCCCCAGTCAGCAGCTTTACGCGGTTGTAGGCGCAGATTTGGGAACCTACGAAGCCGCTTTTATTGACTCCGAAATTGTTGTTAGCCTGGAAGTAACCGGTGGGCCAAACCCCGATCTTCTGGTAGTCGGGGAAGCCGTTGCCAGGGATAGAGAACTGGGAAACATAGTAGGTTCCGGTTGCGTCGGCGCTGGTAGAAATCGCGATACAAATGGCGTACGGAGAAACGAACACGTTCTGGAAGAGCAACCAACGATGCGCGACCCGGTCCCATTTCACAATGGGGTCGCCGGAGTCGTGCAGAGCGCACAACGTTCCGGGGATGCCCGACGCCCAAAGGGAATTGCCGTCGAAGGGTCCAATCAGCGGGTTGCCACTCTTGTCGAATACCTCCCAAGAGAGGTTCACATACTCGATGAGCTGAGTGTCGCCCACCGCCATGTCAGTGTCGGGAGGAGCGACCCTCATAGTGAAGTTGGGGAAGCCGTTGCCGAGTCCAAGGACATTGATACCGATCGAATAATTGGCCGAGCTCCCGGCAGTGTTCTGTTCCACGCGGTCCACAACCGAAGCCGCGGGACGCATGGGGATACGATCGACCGGGTTGGCCTCATGAAATCCATATTGCGGCGTGACGGGCAGCTTGGCCAAGTCCCGCAGAGGCGCCGAAATGCCGAAGGCAGCGGCATGATTGACTGTGGGCTTCAAAGAGTTGTCCTGCGCGGTAAGCGGTACGCTAAAGAAGAACAGGAGCATGCCCACGACGGCCGTGGACAGGTGGAACATCTTCCTTGTGATCATTTCCATCCTCAATTCTGTACATCGTTCTCTTGCTTTGGCGGCTGGCTTCAGCGGCCAAGCGCGGGCTCCGTGACCCAGTCCATGTGCGGCTCCAGGGGGCCCAATAGCCTCGAAAGATCGCATTCCCTCTCAGACTTATCGGCGCAACGTGCCTCAACATAAGTGCCGGGCCCAGCAACCTTATGCAGGAACGTTGAGGCGGCATCCTGGCAATCCAAATTACTTACGCCCATGAATATCCGCGGTTTAGAGCTGGGCTAGAGCAATTCCAGAGTTCCTGCATCCGGGGTTGGGTGGAGCAGGCCTTTCAGGCATTTCGCCCGCCCCGGCGGGGCGCGACCGGGGACTCCGGTTGCGGGGTTGGATCTCGGGCGATGGTTCCGTCGCGCCGGCTCTGACTAAAGTTTCTTTCACTACATCAAGGATGTAGGTAGATCGACGAGAAAAGGCAGGTGGAGCTTGGGCGCTTCCACCTGCCTTCGTGAATCAGTCTGGCCGGACCGCGACTTCCACCTACGGCGCAAAGTAGCTGGAGATGTCGAGGATCAGTTGGGTGAGCCCCGACGCATAAGCATCAACCTTGCCCAGAGTACCCGCTGGCACGATGGCCATGTTGTTGGTAATCAATCCATCCTGGGCGTTCAGGGTCGAAACCAGGGGCTGGTCGATGCCGTCCGGCCACAGCGTCAGGTAGCCCAAGCCGGCAACCGGCACCACCGTCGCATTGAAGGCATACGCCTGTGCCAAGCTGGAGACTCCACACTCCGAGTTCAGTACATCCACCGGTGGGCTCAGTGTTCCGGTGAAAGGCTGACCGCTGCCAACGTGGCGGGTGTCGATGACCCGACAGGGCGTCACGCTGTAAAGCGACAGCCCGACCGGGGCCGCCAGTCGGTCCGGCGGCGGCGCTGCGAAGTAGCCATTGATATCAATGATCAGGTCGGTGTTGCTGGTGGGGTAAACCGAGACATTACCATTCGTACCTGCAACCACAATGGCGGCATTGGCGATGACTTTACCAAGAACGTCGTTCAAGGTGGAAACCGTGGGGCGGATCTGACCCGTGGGCCAGACCGTCAGGTAACCCAGCGATCCGTGCGGCACGACCGTGAGGTTCAGCGAATACGCGGCGACCCCGATCGGCGGAATGTTGCAGGTCGCGGTGGCATTGAGTATGGGGAAATCGCGTTGCTGGCCACCGGTCAGCGACGGCGGTCCCAGGCCTTCCGGATAACTGCTATAGCGGGTGTCGGCGACCCGACACGGCGGCAGCGGATAGAAGGCCAGCGTGGAACCAGACACTGGCGCGAAGTAACCGTTGACGTCGACGATCACATTGGTGGTGTCGGTGACGAATACGCTGATCTGTCCATTGGTGCCCGCCGGCACGATCGCCGCATTGGCCTTGATGCGGCCATCCTGCGAGTTCAAGGTCGAAACCGTCGGCTGCACCTGTCCGGCAGGCCATATTGTCAGGTAGCCCAGTGTTGGTCCAGGAACCACCGTGACGTTCATGGAATAAGCCGCAGCGTTCGGCAGAGTCGCGCAGCTCCCCTCGCCGGAAATGGGAAATTCCTGATGTGTGCCGCCTTGAATCGGACCGCCGCCGTTCGGCGGACGAGTATCGACCGCACGGCACGGCTGGCTCAGGGGCACAAATTGCTCCGCAATCGACAAGGGAGGACAACCTGCGAATTTTGCCGAAGCGATTTGCGTACTCCAGTCGAAAACCTGCGTGACCATGTAGTACTCCGTGGTGTACCAGAAGGTGCAATCGTCCACGGGATCAATCTGCATCGCGCTGTAATCGCCCCAGCGGTTGGCGGTATGGGGCTGCGAACCGGTTCCCGCAACCACCGGAATCTCATTTTCCAGGGTGCCGAGCGTATCAGCGGGCGTGCGGCCAGCGAGGAAAATGGATGGGTACATACTGGCGCTGGATTCGCTGTACCCCAGCAGGACATCATTGTTCTGGTCGCGGGCTACGGAACCCATCCAGCGCCAGTTGGTGTCGGGAGCGTAGGTACCCTGCTGCGCGATGGTCAGCGCGGTAGGGCCGACGACCGTCTGTGGGGTTGCAAACTCCATCCAGCGGACGCCAATCTGTCCGCCCGAGACGGCCACATCAAAGTTCACGTACCAGTGCTGCCGCGGGTTTGGAAAGGTCGAGGTGTCATTGTAGTAGGCGAAGCGATACATCAAGCGATCGCCCAGTGAGTCCAGCAGGTCCGAAATACCCTGCTGCGGAACACAATCGCCGCCCCAGGTGCCGAGCTGGGAATAACAGGCCGGTGTAAAGCTGGCAATGGATACCAGTTGGGAATTGCCGCTGCCGGTGACGTGCGAATTCGCCGGATTCGCGAAATCAGCATGAAAGGAGTACACGGACAGATGAGTATTGTCCACATCTCCCACGCTGCCGATATAGAACTCATCCTGACCAGCGGGCGGAGGGGTTGGCGAGTCCAGATCTCCGGGCAACAAGCTGTCTTCGCCGCTGGTGAGCTGGAAGCACTGCTGTTCCGCCGTGGAGTCCCCAAGCAGGAGCTTTGCGCTGTTGTAGGCACAGACTTGGGGGCCTACCCAGCCGCCTTCGTTGACTCCGTAATTGTTGTGGGCCTGGAAGTAACCGGTGGGCCAAACCCCGATCTTGGGGTAATCGGGGAAGCCGTTGCCGGGCACCGAGAACTGGTAAACATAGTAGTTACCGGTTGCGTCGGCGCTGGTAGAAACCGCGACGCAAACGGCGTACGGCGAAACGAACACGTTCTGGAAGAGCAACCAGCGATGCGCAACCTTGTCCCATTGCGCGATGGGGTCGCCGGAGTCGTAGTTGGCGCACAATGTTCCGGGGATGCCCGACGCCCAAAGGGCGTTGCCAGCGATGGTTCCAGCAATCTGCAGGTTACCGCTCTTGTCGAATATCGTCCAGTCGGTGTTCACCCACTCGACGATCTGGGTGTCGCCAACTGCCATGTTGGTGTCGGGAGGAGCGAACCCTATGGTATAGCCGGGGAAGCCGTTGCCAATTCCAAGAAAATTGACACCGATCGAGTAATTCGCTGAGCCCCCGGCAGTCTTCTGTTCCACCCGGTCGACCACGGAAGCAGCGGGACGCCGAGGAAGGCGATGCACCGGGTTGGCCTCATGAAATCCATAATGCGGCGCGGTGGGCAGCTTCGCCAAGTCCCTAAGCGGCGCCGAAACGCCCGAGGCAACGGCATGATTGACTGTGGGCTTCAAAGAGTTGTCCTGCGCGGTAAGCGCCACGCTGAAGAACAACGCGAGCATGCCCACAACGATCGTGGACAGGTGGAAAATTTTCCTGGTCATATCCCATCCTCAATTCTGTACATGGTTCTCTTGATTTGGCTGCTTGCTTCAGCGGCCAAGAGCGGGCTTCGTGACCCAAGCAAATGCGTTCTCCCGCGGGACACCGCAGCCTCGAAAGATCGCATTGGCTGTTAGGGCCGCGCCTGCTCGCCGTTGGCCAGTATTTCCACGACACGGTGCTGGGCCTCTCGTCACTTACCGACGAGCTGAAATTGTTCTCGATGAGTACCCGTAGCAGGGGCCTACTGGTCCAGGCCCATTCAGGTTCTCGATGCTGTAAAACACGCAAGACATCTGCAATCGGAGCGCTGGCTCAACGATTGGGACTCACAAAATGAGTCCTGATGCTCTCTACCAAGTCCGGGGGGATAAGGTCATTCAAGCACCTCGACCGGATCTTGGATGTGACCCTCCTCACCCGATCGCGTGATAGGTCTAATGGGCCGGCCCTAAACCTGCATGATTCATGAACGCTTGAGGTGGCATCCTGCGTGCGAAGCCGGCAAACGGCCTGCTTTTCTGCCTGTCATGCGGAGCGACCGGACGTCGCTCCGCATGACAGTGGGAGATAAGACCGGGTCGCGAAGGGACGGCCCGGTTCTCACCCAGATTCTTCAGCGCTACGGCGCGAAGTAGCCGGAGATGTCCAAGAGCAGTTGCGTGAGGTCCGACGCATAAGCATTGACCTGTCCGTTGTTGGTGGGCACGATCGCCATGTTGGAGGAGATCGATCCGTCCACCGCATTCAGCGTCGAAACCAACGGTTGGTCGATGCCATCCGGCCACAGGGTCAGGTAGCCGAAGCTTCCCGGCGGGATGACCGTCGCGTTGAAGACATACGCCTGCGCTGAACTAGGTACGCTGCATGGACTATCCACCACATCCACCGGAGGACTCAGGGTTCCGCGGAACGGTTGACCGTTGCCTATGTGGCGGGTGTCGATGACCCGACAGGGCTGCACCCCGTACAGCGACAGTCCTCCCTGACCCGCCGATGCGAAGTAGCCATCGATGTCAATGACCAAGTCGGTGTCGTCGGTCGGATAAACCGAGACCTCACTACCCGTACCTGCAACCACGATGGCGGCATTGGCGATGATTTGACCGGGGACGTCATTCAAAGTGGAAACCGTAGGCCTGTCTTGGCCCGTCGGCCAGACCGTCAGGTAACCCAGCGATCCGTGGGGCACGACCGTGAGGTTCAACGAATACGCGGCGACCCCGCTCGGCGGAATGTTGCAGGTCGCGGTGGCATTCAGGATCGGGAAGTCACGTTGCTGGCCGCCGAGCAGGGACGGCGGTCCCAGGCCTTGGGGATAACCGCTGTGGCGGGTGTCGGCGACGCGACAAGGCGGCAGCGGATAAAACGCCAGCGTGGAACCAGACACCGGCGCGAAATAGCCGTTGACATCGACGACCACATTGGTCGTGTCCGTGACATACACGCTGATCTCTCCATTGTTCCCCGCCGGAATGATCGCCGCGTTGGCCTTGACGCGGCCATCCAGCGAGTTCAAGGTGGAAACCACAGGCTGCGGCTGTCCCGCGGGCCACACCGTCAGATAGCCCAGATGTCCGTTCGGAACCACCGTGACATTCATGGAATAGACGGCTGCGGAAGGCAGAGTCGGGCAGCTGCCTGCGCCGGAAATAGTGAAGTTCTGGAAAGTGCCCCCCTGAATCGGACCGCTGCCGTTCGGTGGCCGGGTATCCACAGCACGACACGGCGAGATAGCCATGAATTGCAAAGCCACGAGAGGAGTTCCATCCATCACCGAGACCGTGTCGTCGTAATAGTTGGGGACGTAAATTCTGTTGGTCGTGGAGTTGAGGGCCAAACCGTAGGGGTGATGCCCGACGCTAATGTTCGTGAAGGTAAGGGTCGTGCCATCAATCACCGTCACCGTCCCGTTGCTATTACAACTGCGGTCGCTGCCGCATTCGTTGGCCACGTAGATTCTGTTGGCGACCGAATCGACGGCCAAGCTGTCCGGGGAGTCCCCCGCGCCAACGCTGGTATAGGTCAGGGTCGCGCCATCGATCACCGAAACGGTCCCGTCAGGGGCGCCTTGGCAGGAGAGATCGCTGTAGCAATCGCCGGGAACGTAGATCTTATTGGTGACCGAATTGACCGCTATGGCGTAGGGAAAACGTCCGCCGATGGGGACATTGGTGGTGGCCAGGGTGGTGCCGTTGATCGCCGTCATGGTGGCCGTGCTGGCACAGTTGGGATCGTTGCCGCACTGGTTGGCGACATAGATCTGGTTGGTAGTCGAATTGACGTCCACGGCGTAGGGATAATATCCCACATTGACAGACTGGGTGTTGTTGGTCACTCCATCGATTACGGTCATCGTGCCGGGAACGTAGGGCGAACCGCAGATGGGACCGTTGCCGCAAGCGTTAGCAACGTAGATCTTGTTAGCTACCGAGTTGACCACTGGGGGGGAAGGGGCAAATCCGACGGGAACCGTAGCCGTGACGGTATTGCTCACGCCGTCGATCACCGTCACCGTCCCGCGGCAACTGAAATCGTGGCTACATTGGTTGGCGACATAGATCTGGTTGGTCACCGTGTTCACTACTACGCCGTAGGGACGACTACCAGCGGTGACGGTGGCAATGACGGTGTTGCTCACGCCATCAATCACCGATACCGTTCCGGCGCTACTGCCGGTGGGATCGTTGCCGTACTCGTTGGCGACGTAGATCCTGTTGGTCACCGGATTGACCGCCACCCCGTAGGGGAAATATCCCACATTGACGGACAGGGTATTGTCGGTCGCCCCGTCAATGACGGTTAGTATCCCGCCGGTGGTGCAGTTGGGATCGTTACCACACCAATCTGCCACGTAGATGGTGTTGGTTACGGAGTTGACGGCAGCGCTCAGGGGCCCTCTGCCTACGGGTAGGGTAGCAATCACACGCTGCCCGAAGGCGGGCAGTGTCAGGGCTGCGAAGCTGAATGCCAGAAGCGACAAGAGAAGGCGGCGGTCGATGATGTGCATTGCGGATTCTCCAACAGAATTTTCCCGGGGTTCGGCCAAGATGTCTCGCTTGACATTGTCGTTTGACGTCTCATTCGGCGCATCAACGAACCGGTAACCAGACACCTTGCCGACCGGCAACCAGATACATTGCCGAAAGAAAGCAGATCGCTGGACCGATTGGGTAGCTGCGCGGATAGTAGCATGTTTATAACCCCCCGCCAAACTCTTTTCGGCCTTTCAGCCAGTTGTTCGAACCACTTCGGTAACCTTCGAACTGGCCTTAAGGTGTGGGTGAGGACGGTGGAACGGTTGCGCAAAATCAAAGCCACAGGCCGGGTCCTTAGTTCGCGCCGCTTTGGAGCTGGTTGGATTGAGATTAGTTTGCAGAAAGGAATTCCTCGCCTGAGGTTCACCCCCTGATCGAGAAAGGTCCATCGCGACCTCCCCGGTTGTCCTGGCTGAGCGGGAAGCTGGGAACTCGGGGCGATGCTTCCTAAAGCGGACATTTCCCAAATTGGACGCTCTCACTTACTTTCGTTACTCATCCTCAGAGGAATTTAATCCGCGCTCAGCCCATTGGGTTGTAGCCTCAAACTATGGCAAGAGGTCTGTTGCCCCCCCGTCGGCTGGTCTGGAGGTAGCAGATGGCTTCCGAGATCGAAGTTGTGGACGCCCAGAGAGTGGCCCACAGCGACGCGATCACGCAGGTTAAGGACAGCGCGGCCGGCAGCCTGGTTCGCTCTGGCACGCTGACGGAGAACCTAGGCCAAGCACCCACAGGACCACCCAAGCCACCCTTCAAAGACAGCCGGCAGCTCGCGGCAGGGCTGGGCATGTCGTTCGCCTTGCTGATCGCCATCCTGCTGGGGACCGCCTATCTGACGCTGCATCGCATGCAGCGCATGAATGCCAGCGCGCAAGACACGCTCAACGACAGCCTGCTCGAACTGCAAATGGGGCAAGAAGCCCTGCGCTACTCCAGTGAGAACAGCCGAATCACCATGCAAATTTTCCTGGTGCAGCGGCAAGAGGAAATTGACCCACTGCTGGCCCGGCGGGCGGAAAACACCCGCCAGATCTCTGCTCTCATGGCGGCCCTCGAGGCCCATTGTGAATCCGACGAGGAGAAGCGACTGCTGGCAACGGTGAAACAAACCCGCGGACCCTACATTGACAGTTACGTGCGAGCGCTTCATTTGCTACTCGCCGAAAAAAATAGGGCCGCCGCGACGGAAGTGATGGTCCAGCAAACCACCCCTGCTCTGTTCCGCTATCACGCTGCCTGGGACGAGTTTTTGCGGTTCCAGAAGGAACAGGTCAAGCTGGCCAGCGAGCAGAGCAAGCAAGACTACGCGGCCTCCCAGCGCACGATGCTCGGCTTTATCCTGATTATGGGTGTGCTGGCGGGGGCCGTCGCCGTCTTTGCCACCCGCAAAGTGGCACGAGAGATGACATCGCGGACTCGCATGCAAAGGAAAGTCTCCGAGCTTAACACCGGGCTTGAGCAGCGCGTGGCGCAGCGTACCCAAGAGCTGGCGCGCTCCGACCAGCAATTGCGAGGCTCCCTACAGGAGTTGCAGGAATACACCAAGGAAATCGAAGCCATCAACGAGCTGGTCGAATTGCTGCAGTCGTGTCTGACTCTGGACGAGGCGCGCCAGCAAGCTTCCCGCATCCTGCAACAGTTCTTCCCCTCGGGGACAATGTTGATGCTTAACTCATCGCGCAATCTGCTGGAAGTGGTCCTCAGTTGGGGCGCCGCCGCTGGAAAACAAGGTCCTTTTGCCCCGGAGAGCTGCTGGGCTTTGCGCAAAGGATGCGTGCACGTGGTGCAACCCGACAACTTTAGCTTGCTGTGTGGGCATACCGATCCGGCTTCGGCCGCCTGCCATCTCTGTGTCCCCATGGTCGCGCAAGGCGACTCTCTAGGCGTGCTTAGTATCGACGATCCCGGCTTGTGCGATTCCCTTACCCATCCGCGGCTGCTTCAGCGCAAACAGGAGCTCGCAACTACCGTGGCCGAGCAGATTTCGTTGGCCTTTGCCAACCTCACGCTGCGCGAGACTTTGAAATACCAGGCCGTCCGCGATCCGCTCACCGGCCTGTTCAACCGCCGTCATATGGAAGAGTCCTTGGAGCGGGAATTGCTCCGCGCCGCCAGAAACGACAAGCCCGTGACGGTGTTGATGATCGACATCGACCGGTTCAAGCTGTTCAATGACACCTTTGGCCACGAGGCGGGCGACATCCTGCTGCGCGAATTAGGCTCCGTCTTCAGCTCCATCACACGCGGCGGCGATATTGCCTGCCGCTACGGGGGTGAGGAGTTCCTGCTGATACTGGCGGACGCCACTCTGGAGACCGGCTGCGAACGGGCCGCGAAACTCAGGGAGCAGGTGGCAAACCTGCAGATCAGCCATCGCGCAGAAACTCTCCGCCGGATTACCCTGTCAATCGGAGTGGCCGGATTCCCGGAGCATGGCACGTCTGCGGCGCAGATTGTCAAGTCAGCGGATGAAGCGCTGTACCGCGCTAAAGCCGCTGGGCGAGACTGCGTGGTGGTGGCCGATGCAACCAGCACGGACACGCCGTCTCTTACCGTGAGCAGTTCCGGCTAGGCGTTGGCTTGCTCCAACACCTGCGAAAGCTCTTCCCACTCTGCCATCAGCGGTCCCAGATCAGCGCGGCGCTTGCTCAGCAAGCCACTCCAGTGCGCCGTTTCCTCCGCGCTGACAAACGACTGTAACTCGCGCTCACACTCGGCGATGCCGCTCTCCAGTTGCGCAATCGCTTGCTCGACTTGCTTGCAGCGTTCTTCCAGTTGCTTGCGCTTGATCGGGTTCACCCGCTTCCTCGGGGCCGGCTTTCGTTCTTCATAGCCGGGGACATCTGACAATGTGGGAGCCCACGCGCCCGATCTATTGCCCGGACCGGTTACCTCCTCCGCCAAGCCAGCCCGCTGCTTGCGCCAGACGTAGTCTTCGTAATTGCCGGGGAAAACTTCAACCCGGCCATCCCCGATTTCGAAGACGCGAGTGGCCAGCTTGTCGATGAAGTAGCGATCGTGCGAGACAAAAACCACGGTGCCGTTGTACTTTTCCAACGACTCCAGTAGCACGTCTTTGGCGCGCAGGTCGAGGTGGTTGGTAGGCTCGTCGAGCAGCAGAAAGTTGGACGGATGCAGCAACATGCGGGCCAGCGCGTAGCGGTTGCGTTCACCGCCCGACAGCACCCCAATCGGCTTGAACACGTCATCTTCAGAGAAAAGGAAGCAGCCCAGCACGCCACGTAATTCGGTCATCGACTTCTGCCCCGCCACATCGGAGAGATCGTCGAGCATGCGTCGAGTGGGATCAAGTTCCTTGTATTGGTCCTGCGCGAAATAGTCCGGTTCCACATTGTGGCCGAGCTGTAGCGCGCCCGCGGTGAGCGGTTCGATGCCGGCCAGAAGTTTGATCAGGGTTGATTTGCCGGCGCCGTTCACGCCCACCAGTGCGATGCGATCTCCGCGCTGAATGGTAAAGTCCACCTCGCAGAAGACCTCTTTCGACCCATAGCTCTTGGCCACCCCTGCGCACTCGACCACCAACCGGCCGCTGGGATTGGGCTGGGGAAAACTGAAGTGGATGGTTCTCTCGTCCGGGGGAATCTCGATGCGATTGATTTTCTCCAGTTCCTTGATGCGGCTTTGTACCTGCTTCGCCTTGGTCGCCTGCGCGCGAAAGCGATTGATGAAGGCCTCAAGCTGCTCGATGCGTTCGCGCTGGTTCTTGTACGCCGCCACCAGCGAGTCGCGGCGCTCCTGCTTCTGCTGCAAATACTTCTCGTAATTTCCGCTGTAGAACTGCACCCGCTTGTTCCAGATTTCGACGATGCGATCCACGGTCACGTCGAGGAAGTAGCGGTCGTGCGAGATCAGAATATAGGCGAACGGATATTGCAAAAGGTACTGCTCTAACCAGTTGCGAGTTTCGAGATCGAGATGGTTGGTGGGCTCGTCGAGCAGCAACAGGTTGGGTTTGGCCAGCAATAGTTTGGCCAGCGCGATCCGCATCTGCCAGCCGCCGGAAAACTCTTCCGTCTGCCGCGTCCAGTCTTCCTTGCGAAAGCCCAGGCCGTCGAGCACGGTGCCCACCTGCGAATCGAGGGCGTAACCGTCGCGCACGCGGAACTCGCCGGTGATGCGCTGATAGCGGTCCGCCACTTGCGAGTACTCGCTGGAAGTGTGGTCCAGCTCGCCCATCTTGTGAGCGAGTTCTTCCATCTCGCGCTCCAGCGAACGCAAGTCGCTGAACACCGACATGCACTCGTCGAACACGGTGCGGCCGGAGAGCTGCAACCCATCCTGCGGCAGGTAGCCGAAGGTCATGTTCTTCGCGGGCGTGACCGTGCCGTAGTCGAGCGATTCGAGTCCACCGAGAATCTTGAGCAGGGTTGATTTGCCGGTGCCGTTGGCGCCCACCAGTCCGACGCGATCGCGCGGGGTGATAAGCCAATCGAGTTCATTGAAGAGAAGCTTGGGACCGAAACGTTTCCCGGCGGAAGAGAGCTGAATCATGAGGAAACAACATTGGGAGATATTAGCCGCGCCACAGCGATCATACCCACTCCGATTACAGCCGAACAGATTAACAAGGGGCGCATTGTAGCATCGAGGTCCATTCCGACGATGTGGTCTTTCGTATACAGCCAATCTGGCTTAACAACCAATTCTGCATCAGGAGCGATCCTCTTGCTCTCCGTAATCTGAATCCGAATGGCGGAACCGGCGGGAGAGTGAAACATTTTACCTAAAGAGTTGCAGCCAGAATCGCCCGCAAAGGCATAAAACAGTCGGGCGTTCTCAAGACTAATCCGACGTCCATCTTGAGTAACCTCTGCCGTTAGCCCATCGAAGCAGTGCTGATACTGAGCGCCCTTTGAAACGAGTGCAATCACATAATCCGGACTGCCCCAGGCATGTATGATCCGGTTCCAAACGGGATCGTTCGGTGCGGTAAAAGTGAAACTCAAGAAATGCGGAGGCGATAACCAATCGAGTGGGATCTCTGTTAGCGGCTTAAATGCTGTCTCAGCATCGCCGGGTCGAACAGGATCAGAGATCAAATACCAAGCCCCTGGAAGAAGCAGCAGCAAACCCACCGATAGCAGAATCCACTTCTTCATTATTGCTAAGAGCTAATGGCTAAGTGCTAAAGGCCATTCTTCAGTTGCTCTTCTTCTGGCCCCGAAGAATGCGCTCGTCGATGGGTTTGCGGCCGGCAAAACCCTCCTCGGTACCGTGCCAGTGCGTGAGCTTCTGTTCGCCCAGCTTCCAGCAGAGCAGGATGACCTCATCGCCGACGATGCAGGGAAAATCGAGCAGGCCGATATCGAGGTCTTTCACCTGGACGCCGGTGGCGTCGATCTCGGCAACGGCATCCTTGGCGCGCTGCACCGCCTTCTCGCGTTCGGCCTTGCGGCGGGCCACCGACACCACGTCCACCAGCGTGCCGCCGTTAATGAAGATGCGGTTGGCCAGCGATTGCATCTCGCCATCAACTTCTTCTATCAGCGCCTTGGCCTGCATGGCGGAACGCAGCAGCGACTCCAGCACCGGCAGCAGGGTCTCGGCTTCGGAAACTGTAAACGTGCGTGCCATATCTATACTTCCCAGCTCGGCTTGATTGTGCGCCCGGTGGCGATTCACCATGCGGCGGCGATACTCCCGCAGGTCTGACCAAGAGCGCGGAACACGCCGCCAAAGCTTTTCCCGTGGACGTTTGCGAATGATCACTGTATCTCTAACATTCTATCAAGCGCCACGCGCGCCCACTTCTTCACGCTCTCTTTTACGGTGATCTGGTTGACGATGTTGCCGTCCACCAGGTTTTCCAGCGCCCAGCACAGGTGTTGCGGCGAGATACGGAACATGGTCGTGCACAGGCAGCCGGAATCGTCGAGCGTGATGACGCGCTTATCCGGATTCTCCTTCGCCAGGCGGTTGACCAGGTGGATCTCGGTGCCGATGGCGAACGACGATCCGCTGGGCGCTTGCCGCACAACCTTGATGAGGTAATCGGTTGAGCCGATTCCGTCAGCTTTCTGGCAGACCTCCCAGCGGCACTCGGGATGAACCATGACCTGGATGCCGGGATAGTTTGCGCGCACTTTGTCCACATGCTCCGGCAGAAAACGCTGGTGTACCGAGCAGTGTCCCTTCCACAAAATCACTTTGGCTTTGCGCAAGCGCTCGGCGGTCTGTCCGCCTTGCAGCATGTAGGGGTCCCAGACCACCATTTCGTCCAAGGGAATGCCGCGCGCGTAGCCAGTGTTACGGCCTAGGTGCTGATCGGGTAGAAAGAAAATCTTGCCGTTGCGGCGGAGCGCCCATTCAAACGCGCCCTTGGCGTTGGAAGAGGTGCAGACCATGCCTCCCCGTTCGCCGCAGAATGCCTTGATGGCGGCGGTGGAGTTCATGTAGGTGATGGGGGTGATGCCGCTGCCTTCGTCGTCGGTCACGCCGAGGTTGACGAGTTGCTCCCAGGCGTCTTCCACCTGCGAAATCTCGGCCATGTCGGCCATGGAGCAGCCGGCATTCAGGTCGGGTAGGATGACCGCCTGCCCCGGGCGCGCCAAAATGTCGGCGCTCTCCGCCATGAAGTGCACGCCGCAGAAGACGATGTAGCTGCCCTTGGCCTGCGCCGCCATCTGCGACAGGCGGTAGGAGTCGCCAAGGCAATCGGCGAAGCGCACCACTTCATCGCGTTGATAATGATGACCAAGAATGATGCACTCGCTGCCCAGGGCAGCTCTGGCGTCCGCAATGCGGGCGTCCATGGAGCTATCCGGGAGTACAAGATAGTTTTCGAGCGAGCAGGATACCGCTTCAGTAATCGGTGCTGTAGCCACTTTTTGTCTCTGCCTTCAGTCCCAGCCGCGCGGCTCCGTTGCTCGGAATCTCACGCCCCGGAACGGGGATGTTGAAAGCTGACCTGCGGCTCCAGTAGATCCACTACCCGCCGCGGCGGGCCCGACCTACGGGGATGTTGAAGCTGCAAGTTGACGCTTCTTACTTCATTCGATGACCTGGACCGCGCCTGCGTTACAAAAACACGAACCGTACCCCACACGGCGCGGTGACAAGGACCGAATGAATCTATTGTGGCGCGTTGGAGGCGTGAATGCAAGAGGGGAAGAGTTCAGGTAGTGGGTCAGTTTGATTTCCACAGGGCTAGACAATGGTCATTACGGCTGTGCTGGTCTTGTGTAGCTGAGCGTGAGCCGTCTCGATGGTCTTGTCGTCAGCCCCCTTGCCGCGAAAATACTGCTCTGTTTCTTTCCACGTGACGAATCGCAGGGCGGGAACCATTTTCTTATTTTCGGTTCGCGGGTTGATTTCGATTGCCGTGCCCACATCAGTAATATCGACCACCAGGATGGTGTGAGACAAGGAGTGGAGTAAGAACCGATGTGTCATGACTATGAAACCCGTTAACCGAGTGCTTTCAGGATAATCTCTAGAGTTCAGCATATCTAGTGGTATATGCTTTTTTTGGAGGTGTTCGTTGAGAAGAACCAGCCCTATGCCAGTGAAGAAGAAGCCTAAGCTCCAACAACTACTGGCAAAAGTAACTCTAGAAAATCGCCATGCCGAGATTGACTGGGGCAAGCCGAAGGGAAAAGAAGCTTGGTAGCGCCCGTCCCTCAATGCAGAGTCTGCTGACGGCTGATAGCTGACAGCTACCCCCCGATATGCACCATCGTCCTCGACGCGGGCACAAATCCCGGCTCGCCGATGTGGTGGCGCTCCTCTTTGTGCTCGACGGAGTGAACGATGAACTCGGCCATCTCTTCGTCGCTGGCGCCGTGCGCCATCAAGCCAGCCAGATCGTGCTCGCGGACAGAGAAAAGGCAGGTGCGGATCTTGCCGTCTGAGGTGACGCGGATGCGGCTGCAATGTCCGCAGAAGGGATGCGACACCGGTGCGATAATCCCGATCTCGCCGACGCCGTCGTCAAAAACGTAGCGGCGCGCGGTCTCACTGCGCGCGTGGCCGATTTCGCGCAGCGGCATGAACTCAGCCATGCGGCGCACGATCTCGTCGAGGGTCACGACGATCTCCGGCGACCACACACGGTCTTCTTCCAGCGGCATGAACTCGATGAAGCGGACGGCGACGCCTTCCTCGCGCGCGAAGCGGCCGAAGGCAGTGATCTGATCGTCATTGAAGCCGCGCAGCAGGACGCAGTTAATCTTGACGGGGCTGAGCCCAGCGTTTTGCGCGGCGCGGATTCCGGCGAGCACGCGCTCGTAGCCGTTGGGTACGCGCGTGATACGCGCAAATTCGCCGGCATCGACGGCGTCCATCGAAACCGTCACCCGCGTGAGGCCGGCGTCGGCAAGCGGCTGCGCCATCTCAGCCAGCAGATGTCCGTTAGTTGTAATGGCGATGTCCAGGGGTTGGTCCTCAAGAGTGCGCATGTCGCCGAGGTGGCGAACCATTTCCACCAGACCTCGGCGCAGCAGCGGCTCGCCGCCGGTGAGACGGACCTTCGTGATTCCCAGCCCGACGAATACGCGCGCCATGCGCAGGTAGTCGGCAATGGGCATCTCGGGAAATTGCGGCCCGCCGGTGCCCGAGCGGCAATAGACGCAGCGGTAGTTGCAGCGATCGGTGATGGAGATCCGCAGGTCGTTGATGCGCCGCCCGAATTTGTCGGTGAGGAACACGCTTTGGCTCTTAACCTGTGTCATCCTGAGCGAGCGTAGCGAGTCGAAGGACCCCTATGCTGCGTACTCAGCTTCCCCGGCACACGTTCTTCGACGGGCGTCGGAGCGCTCTAATCTTTTGCAACTCACATCTGTTTTTGTACGGGGAAAGAAGACGGGACAGCGCGTGAAGAACCACAGCGCTGCTGATCGTTTCCTTTCCAAGCACGGGAGGCATGGCCGTTTCCCGCCACACCCTCGGTTCCGCAAAATCCGCGGAACACCGCCGCCGCAGCCTTAGGTATTCCAGTAGGCCGCGGAGGTCGGAAACAGTAGTTGCGATTATAGATGAGTACCGCAGTAGAAAGCAGCACCCAGAAAAGGAAAATGCCAAAAAGCGAAAAGCGAACAGCGAACAGCGGCCCCCCTCACATCCCTTCGTAGTTTGGTCCCCCGCCGCCTTCCGGCGGCACCCAGGTGATGATCTCGTACGGGTCCATGATGTCGCAGGTCTTGCAGTGCACGCAGTTGGAAGCATTCAGATGGATCTGCAATCCGCTGGGCGTATCTGCCGCTTCGACCATCTCGTAAACATTGGCTGGGCAAAAGTTCTTGCAAGGGTTGCCGTACTCTTTCACGCAGCGCTCGTTGCAGATGTTGGTGTCGTGGATCACGAGATGCGCCGGCTGGTCTTCTTCGTGCTTGGTGCCGGAGTAATACACGTCCGTCAGCTTGTCGAAGGTGAGTTTGCCGTCGCCCTTAGCGGGACCGATGATATGCGCCTCCGGCCCGCCGTCCGCCGGAAGCCGCTTCAACGTTTCCATACGCCGGTGTCCCGCCTCGTTGGTGTAATGCGCGTGCAGGCCGCGGCCACCTGTAAACTGCTGCATGCCCGCGTGGAACATGCCAGCGACGAGCCCGCTCTCGAAACCCTGGTGGAAGTTGCGCACCGGCCAAAGTTCCTCCTTGATCCAACTCTTCTCCACGCGGTCTTGAAACGTCTCCAGCAGGCCGAGCGAGAAATCGTTCTTCACCATGCCATCGAAGGCAGTCTCGGCCGCCAGCATCCCACTCTTAATGGCGAGATGGATCCCCTTCAGCCGCTGCGAATTCAAGAAGCCGGCAGAGTCGCCCAGCACCATCCAGCCATCGCCGGCCAGCGGGGGAATGCACCACCAGCCGCCATAGGGCAGCGACTTGGCTCCATAGCGCACCATCTTGCCGCCTTCCAAAAGCTTGGCGATGAACGGATGTTTCTTGAACTCCTGAAGCACACGATGCGGATCAAGGCGCGGATCACGATAGTCGAGCCCGGTTACGAAACCCAGCGAGACGAGATTGTCTTTGGCGCCGTAAATCCATGCGCCCCCGTATTCGTGGAAGGTCAGCGGGTAGCCCATGGTGTAGATGACTTCGCCCAGCGCGACGCGCCCGGCCGGCAGCTCCCACAGCTCCTTCACTCCCACCCCATAGGTTTGCGGATTGCGTTCTTTATCGAGCTGGAACCGTCCGATGAGTTGCTTGGTCAGCGAGCCGCGCGTGCCTTCAGCCAGAATCACAACCTTGGCTTTCAGATCGTACCCAGGCTCGAAGTTAGATTTGCGCTCGCCGTTCTTGTCCACTCCTTTATCGTCGGTTCGCACTCCCACCACGCGCCCGCTCTCGAAAAGCAGCTCGGAGCCGGCAAAACCCGTGAAGACGGTGATCCCCGCCTCTTCCACCTTGCTGCCCAGCCACTTCACGAACTTGTTGATGGAGATAACGTAGTTTCCATGGTCGCGCATGGCCGGAGGCGTGATGGGGAACTTGAACTTACCGGTGCGGGTCAGAAAGTAAACCGCCTCTTTCACGACCGCGGCATCAAGTGGCGCTTCCTTTTCGAAACCGGGCAGCAGCTCGCGCATCGAACGCGGGTCCAGCAGCGCGCCCGACAGACAATGCGCTCCGACCTCCCTCGCCTTCTCCAGGAGGTAGATATTCTCCTTGGTGAGCGGGGCGTCAGGATGTTTGGCGTTGTGGTCGTCAATCAGCTGCGACAGGCGCAAGGCGCAGGCCATACCGGCGGGCCCTCCGCCAACGATGACGACATCGGCTTCCATTACCGGACGTTCAACACCCTCAAGCGGTCTACGAAAAATGATCATTAGGTCTTTCCAAAAAAGTACTTATTATCCTATTTATTCTACCGTCGCTCTCGGCCACAAAACTGCGACATTGTTACAGCCACTGATCAACAGGTCTCAGGGAGGCAATGTCCCCACGTTAAAAATTGGTGTTACGCAAAAAAGACGGCGCAAGTTCATGCGCCGCTCTCTACCTCAAGAATCTGCCGGCGTGCGTGATGCTGCTATGCGCCTTTCGCTTTTTTCACTTCTTCGATCAGGGGTGGGACTATATCGAACAGATTGCCGACTACGGCGACATCGGCGATTTCAAAGATTGGCGCCTCTGCGTCTTTGTTGACCGCAATGATGGTGCGCGCACCTTTCATCCCCACCACGTGTTGAATCGCCCCGCTGATTCCCAGCGCGAGATACAGCTTGGGCGCAACCGTCTGTCCCGACGATCCGACCTGACGATCCATGGGCAGCCAACCGGAATCGCAAATCGGCCGTGACGCCGCGATCTCGCCGCCCAATGCCTCGGCCAACTGCTGGGCAAGTTCGATGTTCTTCTGCTCCTTGATACCACGGCCGACAGCGACAATAATCGCCGCCTGGGTTAGGTCAACTGCCTGCTTCGCCTCTTTGAACGGGGCCTCGGGTTTATTGCGAACCGCGCCGTCGGCCACGTCGAGATTGACGGTTTCCACCGGCGCCGCTGCGTCCCCATGTGCGACCTGGTCGCCCCGGAACGCGCCGTTCTGGAAGGTTGCGAAATACGGAGGATCACCCACAAAGGACACGTCGGCGGCGAACTTTCCCTGGAACATCTGGCGGGTAAACCGCAGGTCGCCGCCCTCATACTTGTAGCCGACGGCATCGCTGATGAGCGTGCGATTCAACGCGGCGGCCAGCTTGGGAGCGAAGTCGCGCACCTGGTAGGTGTGCGGCATCAATACGAGCTTGGGGTGTTTCTGCTCGATGAACGGTTTCAGCGCGGCCACGAAGCCATCGGGGGTGTACGGCTCCAGCTTGGCCGACTCGAGGTCGTACACCTTCGACACTTTTGTCGCAGCGATTTCTCTGGCGATGTCGCCCACGCCGCTGCCGACGACGGCCGCTTCCAGCGTCCAACCGGTTTCAGCGGCGATCGCCTGCGCTCCGGTGATGGTCTCCCAGGAAACCCGATTCAATTTGCCTTCGCGTTGCTCTACTACAACCAGGATGGTATCTGCCATTTCGATCCGATCTTATCGACTGGAAAAATTGACGCTTCACCGATTGCGGCGTCTAATGCGAGCGCCGACGATATTCAACACCAGACCCACTGCGACCAGCACGCCGGCGATGATCTCAAACCGTGTCTCCCCCAGCTTGCGCGCCGCCGGCTGAAAGAACATGACCAGGAATGCAAACAGCACCAGCACCCAGCCAATGATCACGAAGGCTGAGCCGGTTTCACGTTTGTCTTCTGACGATGGCATGGTCGCCTCCTACCCGCCGCAGCGGGCGCCGACTTGCCAATTCACTGTTACCCAAACTTCCAACCCCAGCGGCGATTTTGCACCTTCGGCCGATCAGGCGGCCAGGGCCGCTCGAATACGCCTTAGATCACGCGCAACTCATTGCGCAGCTTGTCCACCAACTTCTTGGCGATCTCTCCCGGAGGACCTTGCAGCACTTCGGTCTTCTTGGTCTTCTGCGGGATGTACAGCTTCTCGATCTTCTGCAGGTTTTCGCCGAGCGCCGGCTTGACTTCGTCGAAGCTCACTTTCTTGAGCGGCTTGTTTTTCGCCTGCTTGATGCCGATCAAGGTTGCGTAACGCAATTTGTTAATGCCCGACTGGATAGTCAGCAGGGCCGGCAGCGGCATATCGACAAACTGGAAGAAGCCCGCCTCGAGTTCGCGCTTCACGCGAATGCCGCTATCGCTCTTTTCGATTTGCATGATGATGGTGGCGTGCGGCCAGCCCAGCAGCTCAGCCAGAATGACGCCGGTCTGGGCAAAGCCGTAATCGTCGGACTGCAAGCCGGTGAAGATGAGATCGAAGCTTTCGTCCTTGATGGCCGCCGCGAAGGCCTTCGCGGTGTTGAACGCATCGAGGGTAACGAAGCCGTCGCCTTCCAGGTGAATGGCGCGGTCGGCGCCCTTGGCCAGCGCCTCGCGCAACACCTGCTGCGCGCGCGGTGGGCCGCTGGTGATCACCACCACCTCGCCGCCGTGCTTCTCCCTTTGCCGCAGCGCCTCTTCCAGGGCGTAGGCGTCGGGCTCGTTCACTTCGTAGGAAACATCTTCGCGAATCCACGTGCCGCCCTCATTCAGCTTGAGCGGCGCGTCCTTCTGCGGAACCTGCTTCATGCAGACCAGAATCTTCACCACGGCTCCTAACGCTTCACGGAATGCTTCGAGCGCATACCGTGAAACGGGCAAGTATAAATGAGCGGCAAGAGGATGGGAAACGCGAGTGGAACAGCGAGTGCCGAAACGGAACTCATTACAGCAATAAAAATGCGGCGGACGGCATTATGGCTGTTAAGTGATAAGAGGGACACCCTCCGCAGAAGCGGCACTTATCAGATCAGCGTCCAATGTGGCGAGCGGTAGGCCTTTGCGTTTTGCAAGCTCCAGATAGGTTGCGTCATAAACGGTCAGCCCGTACCGCGCACACAGGGCGAGAACTGCTTTAGCTTGGAGAGGAGAGAGGGACGGTTCAACCTCAATCGGCAAAGTCGCCAACGCATCCCAGAACAACTCTGGGCGACCTGGTTGGATGCGCTTTCTGCGAAGGGCCACGAGCAGCCCATTCGAGACTTCTGTAGGCCAATGGGCGGGAACCATAATCCGATCCCCGGCGCGAAGCCGATCCAGAAGACCATCGGTCCAAGCCGTGGCTTCATCTTCAAAGCACCACGGCAAGGTGACCGACGCGTCCGCAATGAATATCGCCATTAATACTTGTGGCCTTCGTGAATTAGGTCCTTGATCTTTAGGCCATCCAACTTGTTGCCTTTGCGCAGCTCTCGGATGCTCTCTATTGCCTCGGCGACGGAACCCCTATTGCCCCGCTCGGCAGGGCGTTCCGCCTGCTTCACCAAGAGTTCTCTCAAGTACTCGGGGAACGTCACACCACACGCTTCCGCTTGAGCCGCTAGCTGACTCTCAATCTCAGGTTGTAACTCGATCTGAATCATTGACGCCTCTACTTCAACAGTCTACAGGTTCCCTCAGGCTAGGAAAATGGTGTCCCAGCGACTCCCCCTAGCTGCCCCTCTCCCCTTCCAACAGCTTCTTCTTGCGCTCGATTCCCCACCGATATCCTGCCAGGTTCCCGTCGCTACGCACTACGCGATGACATGGCACCGCCAGCGCCACAGGATTCGAAGCGCAGGCGCGGGCCACAGCGCGGACCGCTTTCGGCTCGCCGATCGCGCACGCGATCTCGGTGTAGCTGCGCGTCTCTCCTCGTGGGATCCGTTGCAGCGTCTCCCATACTTTCTGCTGGAAGGCGGTGGCGCGGACGTCGAGCGGCAAGTCGATCGTGGTCTTATTGCCGCGGAGGCTGGCCAGGAGTGGCTCGATGTAACGACGCATGGCTGCATGGTCACGCTGCACGGTCGCTGCGTGGAACTCGTTGTGCAGGCCGCGCTCCAACTCGGTCGCGCTCTCGCCAAAGCGCACAGCGCACAGGCCGCGCTCGGTGGCAGCCACCAGCATTCGCCCCAGCGGAGTCGGCGCAATCGCGAACATGATCGTTGCGCCCGCGCCCCCGCGCCGGTACGCGCCTGGCGTCATGCCAAGCTGTTGATCGGACTTCTCATAGAGACGGCTGGGCGAGCTGAAGCCTGCGTCGTACAGTGCGGTGGTTACATCTCCTCCTTTGCGCAGTTCGGTTTTGACGTGCTGCATGCGCCGCGCCGATTGATACTCACGCGGACTGAGCCCCGTTGCGCGCTTGAACAGCCGCTGCAAGTGGAACGGGCTGAGCCCGACACGCTTGCTTAGGGCCGCAAGAGTCATCACGCCTTCGGCGTTGTCAAGCAACTGCCGCGCCCGAAGCACGTATTGCGCCTGAGCGGAGATTTCCGTCGGCTTGCAACGCAGACAGGCGCGGTAACCGGCGCGCTCGGCTTCACGCGGATCGGGGAAGAACTCAACCGAGTCGCGCCGCGGACGACGGCTCGGACACGACGGGCGGCAGTAAATGCCGGTGGTGCGCACTGCGAAAACGAAGCGTCCGTCCTGCCGGGCATCGCGCGCCATCACTTGTTGCCAATGGTGTTCGTTCTGGCTTTCGTTCTGAAGCTCGGTTTGCATGGTCACAGCGTAGCTCCGGCGCGGGGGCGGCGCTATCCGGCCCTTGCGGGCAAAGCGTTTTGCCGACGCAACCTCTTTCACGGCTGCGTCGCGCGTTTGGCGGCGGACGGTTGCCTTCGAACTAGTCCCAGTTCTTCTCATGCTGCCAAATGTCGTGCAAGCTCATTTTCAGCCCGCGGACATACCAGATGTCGAAATCCTCCAGCGCGTACGGATACTCAAAGTGTCCCGCCCATTCGGCGTGGTCGGTGATGCTCTTAAGATGCTTGGGATTATCTTCGTCGACCACGATAATGCTCTCGCCGGTGTAGCCGTGAATTCCCCAGTACCAGTAGTTTTGATGAAAGCAGACCGCATTGGGCAAACCATACCTCGGGCCGAAATAGTCAATCGCGCCTGCCTGTCCGTAATCGCTCGTCTTAATGGCCGTCTTGGCCTGCACGTCAGGCGGCAGGCTGTGATACACGCGGGCCACTTCGGCCACCATGGCTTCCCAGCCAAGTTCGTCAGAATAGTACTGCGGCAGCGGAGAGCGAGCGTGACTGTGCTCGCTGATGGGCGGCGTGAAATGAATCGCCCGCGTGAACGCGACGAAATGCGCGGGGCTGATGACGGGCGCAATCAGTGGCAAGAACACCAGCGCCGGAATCACGAGCACCAGGACAAACACGGCCTTCAGCCAGGAGCGTCCAGTGTGCTCGATCCATTCTTCGCAGACCACGCCCCCAGCCGCGAAGAGCATGGGATACGCTGGAGCGACGTAGTAATCCTTGCCATGCAGAACCATGAAGACCCCGAGCGTGACCAGGTAGGCCCAGCCCAGAACACGATAGCGCCGCCCTTCGCGGCCAAAGAACAGCCATCCCAACCCCGCCAGCCACAGTGGAAGCGCAAAAGGGCTCATCATCAGGATCTGCCGCAGAATGAAGTCAACGGGATTCAGTTCAACGTCTCGGCCGCTGGCGTGGATGTTATGCATTAACTGCACGAACGGCCAGTCGCGGTGAACGTTCCACAGCAGGTTGGGCAGGAAAATCAGAAATGCGATCCCGCCGGCAATCCAGATCCACTTATGAGTGAAAGCCTTGCGCTCCGGCGTGAACAGCAATCCCACGACGATGCCCATCCCGAACACGGCCATCGAATACTTGTTTTCGAGACCGATGCCCGCCAGCACGCCGAACCACAGCCACAATTTCTGATTGCCGGTCTGGATGATGCGGATGACGACGGAAGCGCAGCCCATCCAGAACAACGCCTCGAAATCGTTCGTCCCCAGCAGGTGGCCGTTGATGACGAAGACGGCGGAAACCGCCATCGCCAAACCTGACAGCGCCATTGCGAAGCGCCGTCCGCCGAACTGGTACGCCTGATACCCGGTAAGTGCGATGGCTGCGCATCCCGCGATTGCTGGAATGATTCGGATAACAAACAGCGAAGACCCGAACAGTGAAGTGACCAGCCACGTCACCGCCGGAATAAACGGCGGCATGTCCACGTAACCCCAGTCCAGATGCCGGCTGCAGGCGATGTAATACAGTTCGTCGCGAAAGATGCCGTAGCGATTGGCGGTAAGCAGATGGAGTAAGAGGCGCGCCGCAACGATCAACGCGACGGCCGCAAAGCCAGTCGCATACCAGCGGGCCGGATTCTTGCGATCTTCTAGCTGAGAGAGATTAGGAACGGTAGCCATCCAGTTTTCCTAAGACGGAATGCCCACCGAGAATAATACGGAATCTGCAGGGAGTATGTTTTCAGCGGATCCGGCGAATCGCCTTATTTGCCACTGCCGGTGTTCTTGATTTCTTTCCATTGCAGGCTGAACACCGGCACTCCCGAGTGCTCCACATTGATGTGATTGTGGCCCATCGAAAGATGGCCATTGGCGGTGGAATTGATCCGCATGTCGGCTTCAACGGAGGGCAGATGGTGAAGGCCGGGCGCCGCGACTTGCGCGACAATGCGCGGGGTCGCCCGCGGTTCTGGCTCGGGCTGACTGATGCCCATTCGGCTGTCGAGGACCGCCCCCAGAATTCTTTCCGACGCACCCTGTTTTTTCAATTCGATCAGCGCCGCCGGGCTGGTGGCGAAATCGGTGTTCGACATCCGGATCTCACGCAGGATGACGCTCTCGGGAAGGCCCGCCTTCATCATCTTGACGATGTCGGCATTGGTCAGGGCTTGATCGGTTGGAGCTTGCGCTACGAGAGGAAGCGCCAGCAAAAAAGCCATCAGGAAAGCCAGTCGAAGTAAACGAGCG
The DNA here is from genome assembly GCA_049520555.1 of Candidatus Korobacteraceae bacterium. GTDB lineage: Bacteria > Acidobacteriota > Terriglobia > Terriglobales > Acidobacteriaceae > Bog-257. The sequence goes on along the minus strand of JBEKPR010000009.1, from coordinate 107,523 downwards.
CCTCGCATGTGCGGCGCCTCCTTTGTATGTAGAAAATGTATGTAGAAAACTTGGGCACCTACCGATAAAGGCCAACGACCCGGGAGCGACACTGTTCCAGATTACAGCCCCTAAATCATTGAACGCGAACCGTTGAGAAAGTTGCAACATTTATTAAGAGTTTTTTGTCGAATACGCCACGAAGCCGAGTCCCGGACCGCAGATCCCTCCACTCGCCCGTCGCGGCGGTCTCGGTCTGGATGACAATCAGGGATAGTGGACTTGGCTCGCCGCACAGCTTTGGCTGACGGCTGATAGCTGAATGCTGACCACTGACGACTGACGACTGACGACTGGCTACTGGCTACTGACTGCTGTCCATTCCTGCACGCACAATCGCCGTCGCCTGTCCCGCGGATTCGAAGATGTGCGCCTCCATGCCTAGATCGCGGGCTGCTTCGACGTTGTTGGCACGGTCGTCGAAGAACAGCGTCCGTTCCGCGCGGCAACCGAGAGCGTCAAGACAAGCGCGGTAGATGGCCGGATCAGGCTTCAAGATGCCCAGTTCGCACGACCAAATCTTCACCTCGAATTCACCAAGCCAACTGAATTTGCGAACCTCGGCCAGAAGGTCGTGAGGAATATTGGAGAGGATGGCGGTCCGCACCCCGTTTGCCTTGATCTCGCGCGCCAGCGCCAGCGCTTCGGGATTGACGCGCAGCCACATGAGCGTTTCCATGTCGGCGATGCGCTCCACTTGCGCGGGCCGGAGTTCCACGCCAGCAACTTCGGAGAAAGCCTGCCAGTGCTGCCTGAAATCGGCGCGGCCGGCATCATAGTGATGGCGAGTGGCGGAGTAGATTTCAAAGAAGGGCGGCTCGGTGACGCCAACCAGCGTCGCAAATTCCTGCAACTCGGCCTCCGAAGGCGCTAGGCTTAGCACCCGCCCATAGTCGAAGATGACAGCATCCCAGCGGCTCGATGGCATCGCTTCCATTCTTACACGGAGGGAGTGTTCCCGAGCGAGACTTGCTGACAGCGATTACCGGCCGCCATAATGGTCCCGCCCGCGCGAAGGCATCCGCAACGAAACGGAGGCGTCGATATGAGTTTGAATACGCAGAACGGGCTCATCCATCTGGCGAGTCAACACAGTGTTGAAGAAACCATGCAGCGCCTCGAAGCGCTGTTCAATGAGCGCGGAGTCACTATCTTCGCCCGTATCGATCACAGCGGCGAGGCCGCGAAGGTTGGGCTCGCCATGCGGCCTACCAAGCTTCTCATCTTCGGCAGTCCGAAGGGCGGAACTCCCTTGATGCAGGCTGCTCCCAGTGTTGCCATCGATCTGCCACTGAAAGCATTGTTCTGGCAGGACGCCGAAGGGAAGGTTTGGCTCACTTACAACGATCCGACGTACTTACAGCAGCGCCACAATTTTCCTGCGGAGCTGCTTCCCAACATCGCAGGGGTAAGTGCGCTGTTCGGGAAAGCGGTGGAATGACGCAAGCAGAGTCGTGGTCAGGCAGGCTGCTGGCCACCCGAACATCGCTGGTGAAGTGACCTAGCCGGCTCGCAGCAGCATAAGCGTAACGTCATCGTGCTGTGGGGCGTTGGCGACGAATCGGTCGAGATCGCTCAGGATGTAATTCAGCAATGCGGCGGGAGCATAGTTCAAACCTGCCTGCAGCACTCCGAATAACCGGGCCTCACCATACTCCTCTTGCCGCTCGTTCTCGGCTTCAACCACGCCGTCGGTGAAGATCACTAGCCAGTCGCCAGTTTGCAGCGTCACCGAGCCTGACTCATAAGGAGCATTCTCCAGAATGCCGAGCGGCACGCCGCCAATCTGCAAGCGCTCAATGTTGCCGGTCTGTCGTCGCAGTATCGGGTTGTTATGGCCGGCATTCACGTAGCTCAAGGTCCGCAACGCCGGATCGTATTCGGCGATAAATGTAGTGGTGAAGCGACGGCCGTTCTGGCTGTTGCTGCAGGCATACGCATTCATGCGGCCCACCAGTTCGACCAGCGGGCCCGGCGTTGTGGAAAGTGTCTTCAGGCTGGCTTGAAAAGTTGCCATCAGCATGGCGGCCGGGATGCTTTTCCCGGCCACGTCAGCCACGGCAATCAGAAATGTCTTGCCGGATGAAGCTGAACCGGGACGCGCGAAGACATCGTAGTAGTCGCCGGCCACGGTATTTGCGGGACGGGTGGCAAACGCGATCTCGAGGCCGGGCACGGCGGGAGGATTCGCCGGTAGCAGCCACGCCTGGATTTCCTTCGCGATTTGGAGATCGCGCTTCATCACTACTCGGTCGGCTACTTCCAAAATCACCAGGACCAGCAGCAGCAGGCCGCCCCAAAAGGAACCGCTAAACCAGAAGACCCTCGCTCCTCCAGTATTGTCCTGCCCGGAACCTCCTATGTTGGTAAAGAGGAACACCAGTGCAATCAAAAGAAGAACACGACGCGCCGGGGTCAATTTCTCCAGCATCGCCCAGAAAAACTGGCGCACGACATTGAAGAAGTGTTTGCGCTTGGATACTCCCGCGGTGCGAGTGGAATCTACGTCCTGGGAGTAAAGGCGATAACTCGAACGAGCGTCGGCCTGGAACTGATTCCAGAGCTCGTTGAGCTTCATGCCGTCGGTGACGCGCTGCCAAAACTTCTTGAGGCCCGTCATTACCGGCTCAACTCCCGCGGTAGATTTGTCCTGCGCGGTGGCAAAGAACCAGCGCCTTGGTTGTTCCAGTTCATTCTGTCCATCAGGATTCTAGAAGATGAGACCTCAGGCGAAGAACCATAGAGATTCGTTCGGCGGCAAGCCAGTCACTGTCGTGTTTCGGGTTTCACCTGTTCATCGAGAAAGGCCACCGACTGAACGCCCGAGACCTCAAAGCGCTTGCGGCAGCGAATGTTCTTGCAGGCGACCAGGTCGTCGCGCCGGACCATGTAGGAGCGGGCTTTGGCAAATTTTGCGCGGTCACGCTCGTCAGCGCGTGGAGGTAATTGACGCTTCTTGGTGCGGACGAACCAGCCCAAATCGTATTCGGCGGACTGATGGCAATGAGGGCAGTTTAAGGTCGCTTTCCTGGTATCTTGCCGCTCGTCATACAACTCGCGCTCATCCATCAGCTTCCTCCGTTTGGCCATCACAGAGCATGGCTCAACCCAGCCCATAGTATTAGAACACAACCGCCGCTTCGAGGATGTAATAGAAGGTGCAGGTCCGCGCCCGACTATAGCGGTCACCGATTTTCGCTCTAGATACCAAGACCCAGCGGAAAGTGTCCGCTGGGTCAGCCTGCCTCTGCTCGAAAACCCTGCGGCAGGTCCGTGGGGTAAGGAGGAGAATGATAACCTGCGTCGCTTCGCCGCCGATACAGTTTCTTATCTGGACGACCGGGTTTCACTGCCGTTGCTAAAGGTAGAGTGCCATCTACGCTCGGCCTGAACATCCCCCAAGGAGGTAATTGTCCTGCCGCTTTCGTCGTATCGGAAACTGGCTGTGCAGTTCGTCCCAATCGCCGCTTCAACCGTCCGGAACGGTGCTATCCTACGCGCAAAGGAGGGCTTATTTATGGCTCGCTTCACGTTGTGCTTCATCCTGCTAGCCGCAGCCCTCGGCCACGCCAGCCCGCCGCCGGCCACACTTGACAGCCCGGTTGTAAGCTCGAATCTCGCGGCCTTCGACTCGCCGATGGCAATAGTCAGCGGGCCGCGATCGTCGGTAGCGACCGAATCGCCGCAGGACATCGCGCGCGCCGGTGCCAACGAGGGAATCTGCTACAAGATTCGCGCTTACATTTTCAAGCGCGATGACGATCACGCGCCTCAGTTTGTCAGGAGCACAACCTGCGGTCCAGGTCAGCCTCGCGCCAAGGATGCTGTCTGGCCGAAGGCGCGACTGGTCCCGGCTAATTGAGATTGGGCCATGCTTCTGTCGGAGAGTTCGCAAGGCTGAAGGCAAATCGCGCTATTGCCAGCGCATTACTACTCTCCGCCGCTGACCTTGGGCGCGTAAGGATTGTCATCCACCACCTGCCACACGGTGTCGAGCACGGTTCCGTCCACCCATTTCACGACAGCCACTGGACGGTCAAGCAGCCGAGGTTTGGCAGGTTTCCCGCCGCAGATCTTCTCCACTTCGGCTTGCAGTTCTTCGATGGGACGAATCGGCAGGCCTTTGCCCTTCACCGCGTCGAGTAAGTCTTGCCGCCGTGGATTGATAGCGATGCCGCGTTCGGTCGCAACGACGTCGATCAGTTCGCCCGGCCCGGTCACCGTAGTCACTTCGTCCATGATCACCGGAATGCGATCGCGGAACGATGGGACCGCAAGAATGGTGCATCCTGCGAACAGGCAATTCTGCCAGCCGCCAATTCCATGCAGCAGTCGCCCGTCCGAGTGGGTCACGACATTTGCATTGAAGTTGATGTCAACCTCGGTTGCGCCCAACACAGCGGCGTCAACCAGCGACGCGAAGTTGCCCTTGCCGTGGAAGTTGTACGAGGTGAACGGACTGGTGGCCACATGGCGAGGATTGCTGGCGATCGAATGCACGGCATCCAGGTCGAACGTCTGCCCGTCGAGAATGTATCCGATGAGACCCTCGTTGAGCAGATCGACCAGGTACTTGGTTGAGCCTCCGCGTACGAAGCCGGCCTTCACGTTGGCTTGTTTCATCATGCCGGCCAGGTAGTCCACAAAAGCCAGTGCGATGCCACCCGCGCCCGCCTGGAAGGAGAAACCGTCGCGCATGATTCCGCTGTCGCGCAGAAAGCGCGCTACCAGCTCGGAAATTCGCAGGCGATCGGGACTGCGCGTGATCTGCGTGGTGCCGCTGACAATCATCGAAGGATCGCCGATGGATTCAACCTCGACCACATAATCAACATTGTTGCCCTGGATCTGCCAGGGAATGCAGGGGAACAGGACCAGATTGTCGGTCACAACGATGACGCGATCGGCATAGACGGAATCGGCCAGCGCAAATCCCAGCGAACCGCACGCCGACCTTCCGTGCGAGCCGTCGGCGTTGCCGAAGAAGTCCGCCGTGGGCGCGGCGATCACCGCGATGTCAATGTGGACCTCGCCATCCTGCACCGCCTGCCAGCGTCCCCCGTGCGAGCGCAACACTCCCAGGCCGCGCATGTGTCCGTGCGAACAATAGTCGCCGAGCGGCCCATTCATGCTGCCTTCGATGTGATGCACCGCGCCCGACTTCATCAAGTCGATCACCGGCTCGTGACACGGAAACGATGCGCTGGGAAACCACACCAGGTCTTTGGCGCCCATGCGGGCGACGGTCTGCAACGCGGTGAGCGCGACCCGGTCTCCGTTGCGCAGGTGATGATGGCTGCTGATGGTCATGCCATCCCGCAGTCCGCAGAGACGCAGCGCGGTTTCCAGGTTGGCGACGCGCTTGTCCCCGTTTGTGGGATAGTCACTGCTGCTACGAATCGGCGGGGCGGCTTTATTTCCTGTGGGACAATGCTGGTTGACTCCTTTGTACGGCGCCTGCTCGCAGCCATTGACATGAGTTGGCACGCGACGGCCCGCCGCGTTCGTGACTAAGCCGGTTGCTACGCCCGCACTCATGATGCTTCTCCTACTGACGCCTGATCGGCAATGATGCCCATCTTCCTGGCGCGTGCGACCAACTTCACAGCGCGCTGCACTACGGGAGCGTCAATCATCTTGGAGCCGAGGCTCACCACCGCCAGTCCGCGAGCTTGCGCCTCTTCGAAGGCCGCAACGATTGCCAGCGCCTTCTCCACCTCGTTTGGCGCAGGCGCAAAGGCGCGATGAATGATCTCAATCTGCACCGGGTGAATACATCCCATGCCTTCAAACCCCATGGCGCATGAAGCCTCGCCCCAGCGCAGCAGTCCCTCAGTGTCGGCCACGTCGCCGTACACCGAGTCGATGGCCTGCACATGCGCGGCGTGGGCGGCGTTCACCACGCGCTGGCGGGCATAGAGCGACTCGCTTCCGCCTGCGGTCTTGGCAACTCCGAGATCGGCGGTGTAGTCCTCCAATCCGAGAGTGATGGCGGCAATGCGCTCCGAAGCCGTCGCGATGGCGAACGCATTCTCGATGCCCAGCGCTGATTCGAGAATCGGCATCAGCCAGATGGGCCGCGTGACGCCCACTCGTTGCGTGATCGAATCAATAGCCCCCACAACGTCAGATATCTGCGCAGCGGCTTCGACTTTCGGAATCAGGATGACATCGGGCGACTGCGGAACGATCTCTTCCAGGTCGGCCAGTCCGAGCGGAAGCTGATTGATCCGGACCATGCGCTCCGCGGTGCCGAAATCCACGGCCCGTAGCGCATTGCGAACCAGCAGCCGCGCCGCGTCTTTCTCGGCATAGTGCACCGAATCTTCCAGGTCCAGAATAACTGCGTCCGGCCCATGCAGTCCGGCATTGATGAAGTATTTTGGTTCATTGCCCGGAAGATAAAGGCGGGAGCGCCGCAGACGGTCTCGCAGCGACGGCGCCGCAAGCGCCACCGCTTCTGGCAGCGCTGACTTGCCTGGTGCGAGCCCGGCGCGGCGCACCGCCGCCTCGATACGAGCTGCAATCATGAATGGCAGCGCGCCTTCATCCACAATCTCGATGAAAGCGTGCTCGATGCCCAGCGTGCGCAGCACGTCGCGAACCTGCCGCCGAATGACCTCACCGTAATACAACTCAACGCGCGAGCGCAGGCCGATCTCAATCCCGCCGCTGCGGCGCTCCTCGAAGCTGACGTACAGGTCGGAGCGCACGTCGTCGCCGGCGCGGCCCGCCTCGCCTCGCCGCAATTCGCTAATTTTTGCCACTGCCGGCATAAGCCTTCTCCACCGTCACCCCAAGCTTCGCCAGGATGGCGTCTGTCATCTGCGTTGTCGAGGCGGCGCCCTGGGTCAGCGATTTCGCCCCGCCGGAAATGCGCATCATGTCATAGGTACGCACTTGGCCTTCGGCCACAACCGCCGCGATAGCGTCGCGAATCTTGCGGGCCTTGTCGTTCTCGCCGAGGTGATCGAGCATCATCGCCGCCGAAAGAATCATAGCAATCGGATTGACGATCGCCGGATCCAGTTCGGCATATTTGGGAGCCGAGCCATGCGTGGGCTCGAACACCGCAACCTCCTGGCCGATGTTGCCGGAAGCCGCAAAACCAAGCCCGCCAACCAGTCCCGCGAACGCGTCGCTGATGACATCGCCGAACAAGTTGCTGGCCACGATTACGCCATACTCTTCGGGGTTCTTGGTCAGCCACATGGTCTGCGCGTCGATGTTGGTGGACCACAGCGCAATCTCGCTGTACTGCTTCCGCACTTCCTTGGCGGCTTCTTCCATCATGCCCGAAGTTTCGCGCAGCACGTTGGGTTTCTCGCAGATGGTCACCGATTTGTAGCCGTGCTTGCGCGCGTGAAGGAATGCGGCCTCGCAAATCCGTCGCGCTGCTGGCCGCGTAATGACGCGCACCGAAATTGCCAGGTCCTCACCGGCGACGTTGGTGAACGGCTTGAACTTCGGATGGGTGCGCAATGCGTCACGCACCGGTTGCGGAGGATTTGTCCACTCCACTCCCGCGTACAGGCCTTCCGTGTTTTGGCGGAAGACCACCACGTCCACCTTGGGCTCTTCGAATCCGCCAGCCGGTTTCTTGCGGACGAAGTTGAGCGGGTTGCCGGGGAACGACAGGCACGGCCGCATACACACATCGAGGTTGAAGATCTGTCGCATGGAAACAATCGGGCTGAAGTACTGATAGCCCTTGCCTCGCAACGCGGGACTTAACTCGGCCTCAGCTTCCTTCTTCGGCTTCGACGTGATGGCGCCGAACAGCCCGACCTTGTGCTGGCGCAGCAGCTCGATGGTGCGCTCGGGAAGAGCATCGCCTTCCTTGACCCAGCACTCCCAGCCGATGTCGGCGTGGATGTATTCGGCCTCGAAACCGACGGCGTCGAGCACCCGAATCGCTTCGGGCAGGACCTGGTTGCCAATGCCATCGCCCGGCATGGACACGACTTTATGTTTTGCCATGAATGCCAACTCCTCTACACAACCGAGTATTTCTCTGGATGGATTTGTCATCCTGAGCGAAGTGCGGTCGCCTTGCGACCGCACGGAGTCGAAGGACCCCTATTACGTACATTACCCGTCAACCGCTCTATGTCCCATATTGTGGGACTACCGCTAACCCTGCGCCGCCACCGTGCTCAGCCCCAGCTTTTGGCTCACCAGATTTTCCACGCCGCCGGCAATCACCAGCAACTGCGGCACACTGCCCAGCGCCGGGAAGGCGAACTGCTCGCCTGCATAACGTATAGTGCTCGCGGAAAAATCAACCTCAACTTCGTCACCGGGAATAATCGTCTTCTCTTTGCGCGCGACCGCATCGGCAAACTTTGTGCGCAGCCGGTTCACCAGCTCGGGCGTCTCGATGCAGAGAAATCCGTTGTTGAACGCGTTGCGCAGATAAGTCTGCGAGAAACTACCCGCAATCACCAGCGGAATGCCTTTGTATTTCAGCGCCGTCACCGCTTGCTCGCGACTCGAACCGGTGCCGAAATTGAAGCCCCCGACTATGACGTCACCCTCACGCGCGCGCCCAGCAAACTGCGGATCGTAATTTTCCATCACTACGCCCGCCATCATCTCCGGGGTCATGTCTTCACGATAGGTGTAGTCCTTACCATAGATGCCGTCGGTGTTCAGATTATCGTGCGGCAGGAAGATCAGCCTTCCCCGCACGCGCTGCGGAAACCCGGGTAGGATTTCAACTCTCTCGGCCGAAGTCGAACCCATGGCCAGCACTTCAAAATGTTTCTTCAGTTCGCGATACTCGGTCTGCGCCGGTCCACAGATATAGCCGGCGACGGCGGAAGCGGCGACGACCTCGGGACTGCCAAGATAGCATTGCGCATCGCGCGAACCCATTCGCCCCTTGAAATTGCGATTTGTGGCGGAGATGCCGACCTCACCTGCTTCGAGCAATCCGGTACCCAGGCCAATGCACGGTCCGCATCCCGACGGCAGCGGATGCGCGCCCGCCTCGAGCAACGTTTGCCACACGCCGCGCTTTTCCGCTTCCTCCTGCACCGCGCGACTGGCCGCCGCAAGAAAGAACTGCACTCCATCCGCGACCTTGCTGCCGTGCAGCACCTTCGCCGCGGCCTCCAGATCTTCCAGCCGCGAGTTCACACACGAGACCAGATACGCCTTCTGGATGGCGACTTTCTTTTTCGCGATTTCGGCAACCGACTGCATCACCTGCACCGTATCCGGGCCCGAAACGTGAGGCGTGACCTCCGCCAAATCCAGCATGATCCGGCCCGCGTACGTCGCGTCGTTGTCCGGAGCCGGAGGATTCGCGCGCCACTCCTCAAACTTCTCTTCCGGAATACGCGTGACCCCTTGCGCCCGCAATTCTTGATTGCGCGCTTCGAGGTAACGTAGCGCGATCTCATCCACGGGAAACCAGCCAACCAGTGTTCCCCACTCCGTGGACATGTTGGCGATGGTCAGTCGTGCATCCATGCTGAGCGATGCCACGCCGGGGCCGGTGAACTCGACGGCGGCATTCAACACTTCTTCCCGGTTGTAGAGTCCGCACAACGTCACGATCACATCTTTGCCGGTTGCACCCGGCGCAAGCCGGCCTTCCAGCACAACCTGGACGGTGCGTGGAATCTGCCACCAGAACTCACCTGTCGCCCAGATCGCAGCCGCGTCGGTGCGAACCACCGGCGTGCCGACGGCGCCCAGTGCGCCATACATATTGGAGTGTGAATCGGAGGCGACGACGAACGTCCCCGGCAGCACGTAGCCCTTCTCCACCATGATCTGATGGCCGATGCCGGTACCCGGCGGATAAAAGTCGATGCCTTGCTCGCGCGCAAACCCTTCCATGCTGCGATATTTCGCTAGGTTCGACTCTTCCTTATTCTGAATATCGTGATCGGCGGTGATGACCGGCTGCGCCGAATCGTGCACCTTCTTCGCGCCGATGGCTTTGAACTTCTTCATCACGGCGGAGGTGTTGTCGTGGGTCATCACGTGATAAGGCCGAATGGAAAGGAAGTCACCGGCGCGCAGAGGACGGCGCGGCCCCTCGGCCATGTGGACTTGCGCGATCTTTTCGACGATGGTCTGTCCCATCTCAATGACCTCCCGCCGCCAGTGGCCGGTCAGCCTTGAACAGCTTCATCAGCGCGGTCACGCTCGGCTGCTTCTCCAGGTTCCAAATCGCGTCCATGGCGCGACGACGGACTTCGCGCGACATCACCGGCTCCGCCAGCGCTTCGAACTTTTCTTCCACCTCTTTATCGGTGAGCGGATTGCGCGGATCGCCCTTGGGATAGTCAAGCTGTGTCGTGTATTCGCGGCCATCGATGGTATGAATCCGGACAATCACGCGCTGCAGCGCCGGAAATACTTTCTCTATCTCGGGATCGGCCGAGACGGCGATCTTGCTGAGCTGGGCGCGGATCACGGGGTCCATGATCTTCGCCTGGGTGAATTGCAAGGGAGTGACCTGGCGCTCGGCGATCGCAGCAGCGATGACATAGGGCAGCGAGTGGTCGGCAGTCTCCTTGGTGTGCGGATCGTACTTGCTGGGATCGCTCAGAATGTCGGCCCCGCGTGCCGTGGTGCGAATGTGTACCTTAGCTATGTCGTTGGGCTTGAGGTCGTGGTCCTTCACCAGCGCAAGCACGGCGGAGATTGGCGTGTGCGTCAGGACTTCGGTGGGAAACGCCTTCATCCCACATTGTGTGATACGCCACGAATCGCCCAGCCCGTCGGTCAGAATATTCAGCTTCCACTCCGGCCCAAAGCAATGGACCAATCCTTCTTTGCCATCGATCACATGCTCGGGGCCGGTATATCCCTTTTCCGCCAGCAAGGCTGCCAGAACGCCGCTCTGCGTGGCCATGGGATCGACGGTGTTCTTCATCATGGTCAGCTTGCCGGCGGTGACCGCGCCCAGGGTCGCGCGCGCGCTGGCGCTGATGCCGATGGCGTGCTGAATTTGCTCGGCGCTGAGGCACAGCATACGTCCGGCCACGATCGGCGAGACGAACGCGGTCAACGTGGCGTGATGCCAGCCGCGCTCACGAATGCCTGGGAAGGCTGCTTCGCATAGCCGCATCTCAAATTCGTGGCCCAGCACCAGGCCAACGATGAGTTCGCGCCCATCGCTGCCGGCGCGCTCGCCAGCGGCCATCGCCGCGGAAAAAATGTCCGACGGATGCGACGGGTCCTGCTTCCAGTAAATGTCGTTGTAGTCCATGCAGCGAATCATCAGCGCGTTGGCTAGCGACGCCGACACCACATCCATTTGCTGGCCAGTCCCGATCACGGTTGCACCATTCGGGCCGGCAATTTCGTTCAGCACTTCCAGCGCGATCATGACGTCATGCTGCTGGTAGCCGCCAAGGGCACAGCCAATGCTGTCGAGCAGGAAGCGCTTGGCCTGATACACAGCGTCGGGAGAGAACTGCTCAAACCTCAGACCGGCGGCCCATTGCGCCATGATCGCCGTGATGGTCGGCTTAGCTGCCGCTTTGCTCGGTGCCGGCGCGGTCGTGGTTGACATCAGAGTCTTCTCCTCGTTTCCTTCTATTTCGCCAGGTTCTTGAATGGCAGAAAGGCCATGAAATCGGCATGGTGCACGATGTAGGCCTCAGTGGTGCGCTTTACCAGGTCGCCTTCCGCAGCGTGCGCCGCAATAATATGGCACACCGCGTCGGGCACCCCGCACCCCATCGCCAGCGCCACGCCGGTAAAGGGATGGCGCAGCAGTTCGCCACGCTTGCTCTGCCGGGTTTTGCCGTCCACGTTTTCGTACTCCAGCAGCTTGCCGACATCGGCCAGGATCGCGCCCGCAATCACGGTGTCCATGTCGATGGGCAGCGCGCGCCCCATAAATTCCTTCATGCTCTCCGCCGCCTTGCGCGCAATGTGCACCACGCAGCGCTTGTGCTCCATGAAGGTCGTGGGGCAGTTCGGCACCAGCAGGGTGAACGGAATGCGGTTGAGGTCGTCTGGCGTGAGCGGGCTGAGTTCGAGGGCGCGCTGCCAGGTCGTCGTGACCTGCTCGCGCAGCTCGGGCGCCTTAATCCACTCGATCTCAGGCCACAATTTAAGTACCGCTTCGCGCATTGGTATTCCTCCGCAAGACCAGCGATATGCGCACTACGGTGACGCATGTCCCTCCGGCCGCAAACACTCTATTGCAACAGATTAGGCGAACTCGGGGCTATGACGCGCGTCACATGGAACTGCGTCAATCTTCTGAGCAGCCCATCATTCAACCATTCGCCAGCCACGGTCCGCGGTCATGTCCGGTAGTCGAGGAGTTTGCTGAGTGCTTTGGCCGTTCTCCAAAACGCTACTCAGCTTCCGCTCTCAGGTGTTGCTGCCTCTAGAAAAGAGTATTTCTTGCGTTTAAAGTAATCTGCAAGCTTCGCGATGGTGTCCGTCTCTGCAAATTCCTCATCTGACAAGAGCACCATGATTATCGTGCGGCAAATGTGGATGAGAGCATTTAGGTCGTCTTCTGCAACGGAATCCTTACCAGAATGTACGACTGCCGACCGGACACCATAGAGACGTCGCACCTGCCGCTCGATTTCCACAGCTACGGCTGGCGTATCCCCTAGCAGAAAAGCACAACTCTCTGCAATTTGGGCCATGATTGAGGGTGTTATCACACCTTTTTCGTTCGCGCTGAAGAGAACTTCTAAGGCGGTTGCAGCCTTGACGAATGCGCTGGCCGCGTTAGGGTCGCCCATCGCTTGAGCCGTCCATTCCGCACAGCGGACCACGTGCATTTCGAGCTGATTGTTCCTCCGGGAAATGAGGCGAAGTAGTCTTGCAAATGGCGGGGATGGCTGACGAAAGAAAGGATCGGCAATCGGGATTCTCTCTAGTGCTCCTCGCCAAGAAGAACCTTCGCTCACCACATTTCCACTGTCTGAGAGGATAAGTCGATTGCGCATCTGGGGCCCTACGTAATTCAGAATGCCGACCTCAAACCGCGTGGTTCTTCGACCGATGAGTAGACGTATCATTAGCTCAAGCCGGTAGAACAAAGTATCTGCCAACTCGACCGCTTTATCGACATCTCTTGCCTCGACCGCACACTCAATTAAAGGTTCCTCTACGTCTCTCAGTTGCCATGTGGCTGCAAGAAATCGTTGATTTGGGGACATCTCTTTGATACGCCGACCCGAATAGATGGTGAAATCTCCTATTTGAATCGAGTCGTCGTCATTGGAAAGCACAATCCCGTAAATCCGTCTCACAACTCGAAACTTCTGTAGTGGGATTGCCAATATATGTTGCTGGAAAGCCTCGGATTCGCTTTGGATAAAGCTTGAACTGCTAATCTTCTTCTCTCGAATTGTCGCGATCAACATATCGAGGAACGCCTTTCGAGAAAGCGTGTCTTTCACGGCTGGCATCATATCGAGCAATTCTTCTACAGCGGAGTCAAGCATTCGGACATTCTCTCCCGTCACGGTGATGGATGCCTGATCCATCCCGAATGTTCGACTACTTACATTTCGACTACTTACATTCTGTCCGAGCGGGGTGGATCCTCGTGTAAAGAGGTTCAGGATGTGATTTAGGCGTTCTAAGAAGGCTTGGCGTGACATGATTCAACAATCCACTGTCTTGATGATCTCTGGTAGTTACAGATTTCTCAATAGAATAGTTCTTAAAGAGCCACGTATTGTGGGAGCGGTTGGACGCATGCCCACGCACAAATCTCCCGTTACATCCTCCACGTGATGTGTTCGAGCTGCTTGGTGATTTCCTCCGCGGGCGTTTCCGGCGAAAAGCGCATCGGTTTGCCAATCACGACCGCCAGCTCTCCCGGGCGCGCAATTTTGTGGCCGGCCATCTTCATCTGGTACAAGCCATCGATCCGCATGGGAACAACCGGGACGTTCAGCCGCGACGCCAGCATTCCGACACCCGAGCGGAACGGCGACGGCTTGCCATCCGGCGTGCGCACACCTTCGGGATAAACCAGAACGCTGTAGCCACGGTCCACCGATTCACCGGCGTAGGCGAAACTCTCGCGCACGCCCGACTGCTGCGGTAGCGGAAAGACATTGAACAGGGCAACCACCAGATAGTAGCCGGCGCGATACGCCAAGCGCACGAAGGGATTCCAGGTTTGCGGCGGCCGCCACATCTCCCACAGCATCTCTCCCCACATGCCAACCGCGAGCTTGAGCCGCACCCGGGGCGGAAGCGCGATCAGCGCGAAACCAACATCGATGTAGGTAACGTGATTGCAACTGATGAGGAACGGCCCGTCGATACCGCGCAGGTTCTCGCGGCCAACGATCTTTGGGTGAGCCATGATCATGGTCGCGGGGCAGGTAAGCAGATAGTAGATGAAGCTACGAATCCACGTGGTGGGCCAGCGCTGCGCCCACCGCGGATAGCGATAGCCGCTCTGCGGCGACTTCTGCGGCCCGCGCAGCAAACGTTCGAGATCGCCAACCGTGCTGACGCTGGTGAAGTTCGCCTCGTTGAGATCGATCTGGTAGCGGTCTTCCAGTGCACTCATCAGCTCGACGCGGTCCATGGAGCTCAGGTTCAGATCTCCGTCGAGCCTGGCATCGGGGGTAAGCGGGCCGGTGCTGCGTCCAGTGACACGCGCGAGCAGCTCCGCCAGAGCGCCCTGCGGAACACCGGCCCCATCGTCGCCAGAGGCGAAGCGCTGCTGCACCGCCTGCTGGATGGCGGCGATCTTGGGCTTCTGCGTGGGAGTGCGCGGGAAGTCCTGCTCGGGCCACACCAGCCAGCGGCGAATCTGCTGATACTCCGCGAGCTGCTGGTTGGCACGCCTGACCGCTGGTTCTGGATCGACCGAATCGCGCAGGATGAGCACGGCGCATGGCTCGGCGTTGCCTCCCTGCTCCAGGCCGACGACGACGCAGTCGCGTATCGCGGGCTGCTGGCGTAGCGCATTCTCGAGGTCCTCGGGATAGATATTCATCCCTTCGCGCGTGACGATGACGTTTTTCTTGCGGCCCTTGAAATAGAGATTGCCCTCCGCGTCGAGTTCGCCAAGGTCGCCGGTGCGAAACCAACCTTCCTCGCTCAACACCGGCTTCAGTTCTTTTCCCTGCCAATAACCGGCAGCGACGTTGGCGCCGCGCACCAGGATTTCGCCGCTCTCGTCGAGCTTGATCTCGCGGCCCTCGAGCACTTTGCCAATCGAGCGCCTGCTCATATGAAACGGGTGGTTCAGGGAGATCAGCGATGTTGTTTCGGTGAGGCCGTAACCTTGGATCACGACGAAGCTCAACCGCCGCCAGAACTCTTCGGTGTCGGCGTCGAGCGCCGCGCCTCCTGAGATGAAGGCCCAGAACTTCCATCCGAATTGGTTGTGAATTTTCCGGAAGCGCCACCAGCGCCTGAGGAAGTGCTGGTCTTTCGCGGCTGCGAATTGGCGCTGGAACCACCCCTGCCGGCCCGCCGATTCTAAGTCGCGCAGCAGTTTATCTTTCAGCGACTCCAGGAGGCGGGGGACGGCGACTACCACCGATACGCGTTCTTTCTTGATGGCATGCAGAACTTCCGTCGGGTTCAGCGTGTCCTGAAAGATCACGGTGGCCGCCAGCAATTGCGGCAGGAAGATTCCCAGGAATTGTCCAAATACGTGGCTTAACGGTAGTAAATTCAAGAATCGCAGCGGATGAAAAATGCGCTCGTAGCGGAGGTATTCACCGATCTCTCGCTCCAGTGGCTCCAGGTTGGCCAGGATGTTGCCGTGGGTAATGACGACACCGCGCGGTTCGGCAGTCGTGCCCGAGGTGAAGACAATCTGCACAACATCGTCGCGAGTGAGCGGCGGGGGAGCCACGGGCTGATCGGAGAGCGCCGCGAGTTGCTCGCGCAGGGTTTCCAGGTTGATCTCCGCGATGTCCGGGATGTGGTTCTGCATCGAGCCAAGACAGAGCCCGGCATCCACCTGTTGGGCGACACGCTGGGCGAAATCCGGGGCCGCGATCTTGTCGATGGGCACCGCAATGGCGCCGCGCAGCAGGCACCCGAAGAATGCAACCACCCACTCCGCACAGTTTTCGCCCCACAGGATAACTTTGTCGCCCTTGCCGATGCCACGCTGTTCCAGCTCGCGCGCAAAGCGATAGGCGTTGCTCAGCACATCGCCGTACGTCCATCGCTGCATGCGATAACCGCGATGTTGAGCGTAGGCCACCTCGCGAGCGTGGCGGTGGAAGTTATCGAGGTATTCCAGGATGGTGGTGCGTGCCATCTGCTCACAGTTTAACCGCTCGAACGACGGCGAAGTCCGGACCTCGGGCGTGCGGCTCGCAATTAGGGAGCGCGGCGCAACTCCAAATCTCGAGTGGCCGCATTTTCGACTTTCTCGATCGCGACGATTGCGACCCATTCGTTGTTACGATTCAGGTAACGAACCACCCGCCCGCCGAGAATGTTCGCCACTTGTTGCGGTGCCAACTCCTGGCGATAGTCGAAGAAACGTTCCTGCAGCTCCTCGCCGAAGGGCAAACTCCGGAACAGAGGATGCGGAGGCTGCCACTTGGTGGGAAACAACAGTGCCACATCGAACTGATCGGCGGCTTGCGCGGCCCGTTCGATTTCGAGGGCGGAGAAGTTCTCGATGGGCACCACCGTGAGCGGCTGTTTGACGTATCCCAGGAACGGCCGCGTCAGCTCATCGGAAGCCGGCCACGCCGTGAGCACTCGCGCGTGCGGGAAGCGCGTCGCCAATTCATCGGCCGCCTGTTTGTGGGCGATGACGTAATCGCGATACAGCAATGTGTCCTCAGGAGCGTTGCGATATGGCGGTGGAGTTAGCAGTGCGAACACAAAAGCTACGCAGCTCAATGCGATCCACCACGGCCAATGCTGGGCGCGACGCCACAGCGTGGAAACACAAACCAGGATCACCAACGGCACAACCGGAAGCATGTAGCGAGCCAGCACCGCGCCTCCAAGGGCTGACAGAGCCAGAACGTGCGCCAGGATGACCACCCCAAAGACGAGTTGTACATTGATGGGAATGCGGGACCGCAGTGTGCCGTCGGGCCCCGGCAGCGGAGGGAGGCTCATGGCAAAGGCTGCGGCCAGCGTCAGCACAAACAGGTTCAAGTAGCCCAGCGCGTGCCAGAGCCGTATCAGGATCGCGAGGACGATGCGCAGTGGAGTGAGCGTAGCTTGCAGGTTGTAGCGCAGGTACTCCGGATTGCCGAAGTAGAAGCCTGTCCGGTGATGGTGGTAGATAAACCAGAGGGCGAGCGGAACCAGGCACAGCAGAAACGAGAAGGCGGCCAGCCAGTTGCGCTGATATAGGCAGAACGGTTCGTGTCGCGGTGTATTCCGCTGCAGCAGGGGACAAAGTATTTCCCAAGCCAGCAACGCCAGGGGCGTCACGATAGCAGTCTCCTTGGCAAGAGGCGCAAGAGCCAAGAACACGATGGTAGCTACCGGTCTTCGCTCCACGTACATTGCCAGTCCCCAAAGCGTCAGGGCGCAAACCATCATGTCGAGGTGGGCCATTGAGCTCTGCGCAAAAAACACGGAATAGACCGCCGTGCACAAGACGGTTGCGGCCGCGATCTGCTCATTGGCTACGTCGCGCGCCAGCCGCCACAACCCCAGCAGGGCGAACGCAGAGATAAGCAACATCGCAGTTCGGGTAACCGCCGGTGTGAAGGCGCTAAACTTCCACCAGAACGCCAGCCACAGCATAACCAGCGGCGGATGTGCGTTGGAGAGCGTGGTGCGGGGAATCAGCGAACCGGTGAGTAAGAGGTCGCGCGCCGCCGGAATGAAGTAGCCAGCTTCATCCCAGAAATACGGCAGCCGCAGTAAAGGAGCATGAGTGACGAACAGGAAGACAAAAATGAGCGCGTAGGCGAAGAGGTATTCACGCAGGCGGGCCTGAAAACTCGACGCCCGCAAGTTGTCCGCAGGTTTAATGGATCGGACCCATCCCGGGCCCCATGCGCGGATCCAGCTTGATCTCTCCGAAGGTGTTTTCGTAGTTCACCAGGTTTTGCTGCAGGATCGTATAAAGCGCTTTTGCCTGCTGCGGACTCAAATAGATTCCCTGGAAGTTGCGCACCTCCACGCGGGTTTCGTCCTGCTGTTGCAGGGTGCCAAAAATCAGGAAGAAGTCCCACACATTCACCCGTACTTGAACGCTGTTGGCGTAACTTTCGCGGTAGTCGGGGGTATTGGTTAACTGAATCAATGGCTGCGGAGGATTCGACATGGTGACCTCGAAAGTCGCAGTGTAGCAGAACAGTTGCCAGCAGTCAGTTAACAGTAGTCAGTCGCCAGTAGTCGGTCAGGCGGCTTACTTCGCCGGCATGGTGTAGTAACCAGTCCGGTGGCGGACCTGCAATTCGGCGGGATCGGCGTAATCCTTAGTCGCGGGATCGATCTTGATATCGATACGGCGAAAGTCCGAGTCAGAGAGCCGGGCGCTGGGGTAGTAGGCGATCAGATATTGGGTGCGTAATTCGTCGCTGATCTGGCGGAATGCCGCATCCAGTTGTTCCAACCCACTGGCGTAAAAATATCTTCCTCCAGTGTCACGCGAAAGCTGAATGAGAGCGTGTTCCCCGCCGATGTCTCGTCCTGCGCTACTTTCAATGGGCACAATGATGATGCTGTAGAGA
Organism: Candidatus Korobacteraceae bacterium; assembly: GCA_049520555.1. Lineage (GTDB taxonomy): Bacteria > Acidobacteriota > Terriglobia > Terriglobales > Acidobacteriaceae > Bog-257. Next base: position 88,846 of record JBEKPR010000009.1, on the reverse strand, counting down.
ATGACTTCAGCCTCCTGGGCCGCGCGGACTGCCTGCTGGTAGCTGATCTGGCTGACAGTGTCGCCGCCATCGGTGATCACCACCATGACCTTGCGGCCGCGTCGCGGCTGCAACGCCTCCGACCCCAGATAAAGAGTGTCGTAGAGGGCCGTCGCCGCCCCGGACCGGATGTGGTTGATGGCGCGGTCGATCACTCGAACATCGGCAGTGAAGGGCGTCACCTGATCAACCACCTCGCTAAACTGGAACAGCGACAGGCCGTCAATGGGACGCAGAATGGCGTGCGCAAAGCGGCGTGCGGACTCGAGTTCGAGCTTCTGATCTCCGCGGGTGCTGAGGCTGGTGTCCACGGCCACGACGATGGAGAGCGGCAACTCCGACTCGCGATGGAAAACCGCGATCTTCTGCAGCTTGTCGTCCTCGAAGACCTGAAAGTCTTCTTCCTTCAAGGATGAAACCGGTGCTCCTCCGCTGTTGGTAACGGTGGTGAATACGTTGACCAACTTGACGTTGACTTTGAACGTGGTATTGGGTTCTTCGCTGCTGTCCGTCGTTGACTGCTGCTTCGGCGAATCAGGGGGGTGGGGAACGCTCCGTGACTGCTGTTTCTGCGAATCGGGTGGACGCGGTACGCTGTTTTGCGCAGCCGCATCCTGGCCGATGCAGAGAGCACACCACCAGGCGCAACTCAACGCAGAAATCACCAGCAGCTCGCGCACCGCGACGGTTGCCCGAGCGGAAGTCCGGCAGGTTGAAAACATTTGTTAGCTCAAACCCCAGTTCGGCTACTTTGACGCGCTCCCACTCCCGCCGGCACGAGGAATCTCCGGAGGAAAGGATTCGCCATCGGCCCACACCACCCCATCCTCGAAAAACTCCCGCTTCCAGATGGGCACTGTCTTCTTCAACGTATCGATCAGCCAACGGCACGCGTCCAAGGCCGCCGCGCGATGGGCGGACGCAACCACAATATAGACGCTGGTTTCGCCAATCTGTAAACGCCCCAGGCGATGCACGATTCGCACGTCGCGGATAGCGTAATTTGCCAGTGCTTGCTGCGCTAACTGCTCCATCACCCGCAACGCCATCGGCCCATACGCAGTGTAGTCGAGGTAGAGGGTGGGCCGTCCACGAGAGTGATTGCGCACAATCCCGTCGAAGACGGCGACTGCTCCGTCTTCGGGATGCTTGATGGCGGCGACGATGGCAGCCGTCTTGATCGGCTCGCCGACCAGGCTACAGTGCTCGGAAATCAGCGGCAAAGAGATCTCGGACGTCGAGTCTTCGTCAACCTTACCTCCGCTTACTGGCGGAATCAGCGCTACCTCATCGTTATCCTCTAAGACCGCCGCTCCATCGGAGTATTCGTAATTGACGGAGAGAGCGATGGCGTTGCGAAAATCCTGCAACTTCGGAATCCGTTGTTGCAGTTCGGCATAGAGATCGGACAAGCGCGCGCCATGGGAGAGCTGCACCACTTCACGCTCGCGCCCGGCGAGGTCCCGCAGCATCCCCAGGTAAAGCACGCGCACCTGCATGGCTAAAGCATAACCCACCTGCCAACGCGCGTTATGCGACTCTCTTGGATTTGGCAGGGCTTTGGTGGCGTGGGACTACTGCATGGCGCACTCGGGAGATTTGTCCATCTCAGCGCGGAGTTTGCTCAGGTCGAACACGCTGGTGGTTGGCGCACCGGTGAGAAAGGGCTTGAACTCGACGGAAACTTTTCCAGAGTTGAGCAGGGCCTGGATGAATTTCACACGTTCAGCGTCACTCTTGGCAAAATAGGCGTAGGTTATAGTGTCTCCGTAGGGAACCCATCCCGTCGTTTGCGTGGTCCCGCCTATCGTCATTTTGAGAATCAATTGTGCATCCTTTGTATCAGGATTGTCTCCAACCATGGCACCTCCAGACGAAAATACAATATTGTGTCCGGTCTTCTTGCCCTTGTGCGCACATGCCACGCTCAACACGGGCAGTTTTTCCTGCCCCGTGGCCAATGGATAGGGTTTCTGCGCCGAAACACTCAGAGCGACGGTGCCGTTGCCCCGGGAGACATTCACCTCTTGCCCCATGCACAGCGAGGAGCACAACACGATTGCGGCGAACGTTGATACGTTCAGTCTGGACATTCTCAGGATCATAGGAACCATTCGACTCCCCCACGGCGTTCGGGGTGGCTCAGGATGACAGAATTTGAAGAGCGTCCCGTCCTAGCCAAAACCGGGCTAGAACGGGCCACCCCAAATGTAATTAGTGAATATCGAAGTTTTCCTGGTGCAGTAGCGGATCGCTCTTCACCAGCACGGTCTTGCCGGTCAAGTCTTCCATCTCTGAGATCAGCTTGCCGTTATTGGCCTTCAGGGCCTTGGCTACTTCGGGATTCACGCGCAGCGTGATGTCAGTCTTGTCGTGCACCTTCGCCATTTTGCGCATCTCGATGTAAAGCTCGTTGCATACGGTCGGCACGGACTTCACAAAGCCCGCGCCCACGCAGTAGGGGCAAGTCTCGCCCAAGGTGCGTTCCAGCGATTGCTTCACGCGTTTGCGGGTAATCGCGACCAGTCCGAAATCGTTGAACTGGAGCACCTTCGACGGAGCGCGATCGTTGCGCAAGGCCTCTTCCAGGGCCTGCATCACCTTCTGGCGATTCTTGCGCTCGTCCATGTCAATAAAGTCAATGACGATGATGCCGCCCAGATCGCGCAGCCGGATCTGCCGCACGATTTCCTTGACCGCATCCACGTTGGTCTTGGCGATGGTGTCTTCCAGTCGCTGCGTCTTGCCAACATATTTGCCGGTGTTGATGTCGATCGCGACCAGCGCTTCGGTCTGGTTGATGACGATGTGTCCACCGCTCTTCAGCCACACCTTCGACTTCAGCGAGCGATTGATCTCGTCCTGGATGCCGAACTGCTCGAACAACGGCGTGTCTTTGGTGTATAGCTTGATGCGCCGGACCAGTGAGGGTTGGAAGCGGCTGGCAAAGCGCACCACGCGCTCATACTCGTCTTCGGTGTCCACCCAGATCTGCGAGAAGTCGGCATTGACCTGGTCTCGCAATATTCGTTCCACCAGGTTCAGGTCGTGATAGATCAGCGCCGGCGACTTGCTGTTCTCAGTGCGGCTCTTGATCTCGGCCCACAAATGTTTGAGAAAGCGAATGTCGGCGCGCAGATCTTCTTCCTTAATGTTGGCGGCAGCGGTGCGAACGATGAAGCCGCCTAATCCGTTTTCCCGTTCACTGGTCACGATGCGCTTCAGCCGCTGGCGTTCTTCGTCGGAGGCGATCTTGCGCGAAACCCCGACGTGATTGACCGTGGGCATGTACACAAGAAAACGGCCGGGCAGCGCAATGTGGCTGGTGATACGGGCGCCCTTCTTGCCGATCGGTTCCTTGGCAATCTGGATCAGCACCTCCTGCCCTTCCTTCAACAGGTCGGTGATGAGCGGCTGGTTGCGGTTGGTATTGGGACGCGCGCGGAAGTTGCGGCGCGGACCACCACGGCGATTGCGATCGCGAAAGCCACGCCGATCGTAGCCGGGACGCTCCGTCTGACGCTGCTGATAGCCGGCAGTAGGAGACGCAGCCCGCACCTCGGCCCGGCCGTTGGTCGCTTCGCCCTCGCCGGGCTCTTCTTCCTCTTCCTCGTCGGCCTCGGGGCCGTAGATTTGTTCTCCACGCTCCTCAGCCGCTACCACTTCGTCCTCATCGACGTCGGCAATCTTGGGAATCCAACGGTCCGAATCGCCGTTGTCGGCGTCGAGGGTCTCTTCCTCAAGAACCAGTTCCTCATCGCCTTCCACTTCGCTCATCGCACTAAGATCGTCGGGGACAGGATGAAATTCCATCTCCTCGTCTTCCAAAACTTCATGCTCCAGGGTACGTCCCACGGGAGCGACCGAAGGAGCGGCAAGCGATTGGAAGCCCGGCGACTGCTGGGTTGCGCCTTCGCGGTGATTTTGTTCCCGATTTTCGCCGGCTGGCGGGAAGTCGGTGCTCTGGACTTCGGCTGGCGGGTCTTGGGGTAGAGTTGGATTCTCCGCCGTTGCGGTCAGAAGCTCGGTGGCAGTTGCCGGTGACGTCACTGCATCGGACTCTGCACCGTGGGATTCGGAAGACGCGACGCTCAGGCGTTCCCGCGGTTCCGGGTCATCATCCTGGTGCGCGGCTTCGGCCTGTTCCGTTTCCTCATGCTCGATGACAAAGGCGCTCTCGGCTGGTGGCGCAGTTACCCGTTCGGTCTGACCTGGTTCGGACGCGGCGTTTCCGGGTTCGAACTCGGCTTGTGATTCGGGTTCCTTAACTAGAGCGTCAACATGAGCGTTCAAATCGACAGAGGGACTGGAATCTCCAACCGGAGCGAAGGAACCCTGTTCTGTAGTTTCTTCGTTCTTCGGCCCGGGCGCGGGCTGCTGCGACAGGTTGCGATACTTCGAGATCGATTCGCCAGGCAGAACGATCGGCGTATAGCCTGCGGGCGGACCATAATCGGCGCGGGGACGCGCGGGCGGACGCGTTTCCGCATGATAGGCTGGCGCTTCCTCCACGGGCTTTGCGGGCTCGATCTTTGGCTCTGGCCGGTCGTTGCGCTCGTCTCCCTGACCGCGACGTCCGCCACGACGACGACGGCGTCCCCGCCAGGGCCGGGTTCCTTCCGCCGAATCAGGGTCCGCCGTGGACGAAGCTTCGGTCTCCTCGCCTGCGGTTTGCTCCTCAGCAGGAGCAGGGAAATCTTCTTCGGCAACTTCGAACTCCTCCGCGATCTCGGGTTCAGCAACGGCAGACTCCGCTTTAAGTTGTGCCTCCTGCGCGGCGTACGCTTTGCTTACATCGATGGCATTGCGCGGCACAGGAATACTTCCGAATTCTTCTTCGTCCTCTTCATCGCCGGTGACTTCGAGGAAATCAGAAACATAAAGGAAGGCATCGCGTTCCAAGCCGATGTCCACAAAAGCCGACTGCATGCCGGGAAGCACGCGCGTGACCCGGCCTTTGTAGATCGATCCTGCGAGGGTATATTCGTTTTCCCGCTCGAAAAACACTTCGGCGAGTAGGTCGTCTTCCACCAGCGCCACCTTAGTTTCGTGTGGCGTGGAGGACACATAAAGTTCCTTATTCATGGAATGCTCCGGTCTTGCCGGCGCGGTCGATGGGAAGGACAGGAAAAACTCTACAGGTGATTAGGCTGACGACACACCGGGACTTACGCCGGGGTGCGCACCAGACCTGATTCGTGAAGCAACAATTTGTGGAATCTTTAGCACCGTATAGAGCACGCGTTTCGAAGGTTGTGGCCTCACTCTCAGCATCAGCCAAGGGGCCGTTTCCCGCCTCGAAAGACGTGCTTTGCAATCCTGTCCGGCCTGTTCTCCTGGCGGCCGGCATGCCCTCGTACGTGAAGGCGGTCGTAATCTTGTTGTCATCCTTTGGAAGCCCGACGTCCAGTCTGTAATGGCTTCCCCGGCGAATGAGACCGGCAGTTCTGAAGCGCGTCCCAAAGGACGCTAAGAAAGTCCAATGCCAACAGTTTGCAATCAGTTCACAAACCGGCGCATACGAATGTTCATCACGATTCCCAGCGCCAGGAACATGAACAGTACTGAGGATCCCCCGTAACTCATCAACGGCAAGGGGATGCCCGTGACCGGCATGAACCCTACCACCATGCCTACATTAACCAGGACGTGGAACGCGAGTACCGCAACCACACCCATGACCACAAAGGCACCAGCTCGATCCGGGGCCGTCTGAGCGTTCTGCACCAGACGCATCAGCACGATAAAGTATAGCAGCAGCAAGCCCATAGCGCCTAGAAATCCGTGCTCTTCGGCAAAGGCGGCAAAGATGAAGTCGGTATGCGGCACGGGCAGAAATTGGCCCTGGGTCTGGCTCCCGTGTGCCGTTCCCTTGCCAAAAATTCCCCCTGAGCCCACGGCTACCTGCGACTGAATCACCTGATATCCATGGCGTTGCGGGTCAGCCTCCGGCTCCATGAAGCTGGTCAAGCGGTCTCGTTGGTAAGGCTTGAGGACATGCCAAGCCACCGGGGCCAGCAATGCCCCCAATACCAGGATGACCAAGGCATGGCGGGCCTTCATTCCACCCAGGAACAAGCCCATCACCGCGATCGGGATGTAAGTGAGCGCCGTTCCCAGGTCGGGCTGCACGAGCACCATCAGCATGGGAACGCCGACCAGCGCCCCCGCTTTGACGATGTCTTGGGCCGTACATTCGGACTTTGTCTCGGCAAAATACTTGGCCATGGCAAGAATGAGCACCAGCTTCACCCACTCCGAAGGCTGGAAGTGAAACGAGCCTAGCTGCACCCAGCGGCGGGCGCCCAGATACTTCTTGCCGAACACTTCCACCGCAACTAACGATGCGATGGAAATCAAGTACAGCAGCGGTACCCGTTCCAACAGGGCCTGGTAATTGAAGAAGCTGACCACGAACATCAGGCCTACGCCGCCCAGGATCCAATACACCTGCTTGAGATGTACACCCATAAATTTGGTGCTGAGGGTTGCGCTATAGATCTCGAGCACGCCCAGAGAGCAAATGAGCAGCACCAGCACCAGCAGGACCCAGTCGAAATCGCGGAAGGAGATGTAGCGGCTCATGGCTGCCTCCCGGGAACGACTGTCGTCGCAGGTGTGATCGTTGGCTTGCCAGGCTTCTTGGCTGCAGGTGGAGCTTGCAGCTCAGGACTTGTCGCCGGGGGCGTCGGTCGACTCTCGGCGGGAGGTTCGGTTTCGGGATGGGCCATCTCCACATGAGACTCGGTAGTTTCGAGATCAGCAGGACGAATAGCCTTGTCCGCTTCACTCACTCCGGGCGCCGCAGTTACCGGCTTGGTCTTGCCGTCGGCTGATACCGTGAAACGCCCGGCTTGCATCTTGTCGGGAGTCTTGGCGTCGCCCTCGTGCCACACCGCGGCAACTTCCGCCTGCTTAGATCCAGAAGGCGATCCTCCTGCCTTGGCCACCTGCGTCTGGCGAGTACGCTGTTTCTCAACGTAGGCCTTGATCACCTGCGCAGTGGCACGAGCGGCAAAGTAACCGTGCTCGCCCTCCTCGAGCAAAACCGCCACGACAATCTCGGGATTCCGGCGCGGCGTGACGCCAACAAACCAGCCGTTGTCCTTGTACTTACTCTTTTCGCTGCTGCCCATCTTCGCCTTGAGCTGGTTGGAGATGGTCTGCGCACTGCCAGTTTTTCCAGCGAAGTCAATTCCCGGCAAGCGAGCGCTGGGCGCGGTCCCAATGGGCGACACCACCGCCGCCAGTGCGTCGGTGATGGTCATCCAGTTCTCCTGGTCGAGGCCAATGTTCGTTTTATCGGTGTAGTTCGCCACCTGCTTAAACCCCGGCGGAAACTGGTCTGGAAAGGCCACATGCGGACGGACCAAGACGCCATCGCTGGTCACCGCGCCCACTGCCCGCGCCAGTTGAATCGGCGTAGTCGCCACGGCCCCCTGCCCGATTCCGACGGAGATGGTTTCGCCGGCATACCACTTCTGCTTGAAGTTCTTGATCTTCCACTCTTCGGAAGGCATGACACCCGAGACTTCCTGTGGCAGATCGATCCCCGTCTTTTGTCCGAGTCCGAGCATGGTGGCGTACTTCGCGATGCGGCTGATACCCAGCTTCTCAGCCAGCGTGTAGAAGTAGGAATCGCAGGACTGGTAAATCGCCTTGCTGATACCCACGGTCCCGTGACTGCCGTGTCCGGCGATCCAGCATTTGAAGAAGCGTCCGTAAAAGGTCTTGCCACCTCCGCAGGTAATGACAAGATTCTGCGCGATACCTTCCTGCAGTCCGGCGGTGGCCATGATGACCTTGAACACCGAACCCGGAGCGAGCTGCGCCTGGATCGCTTTGTTTAAGAGCGGCTTACCGGGATCGGTGACCAACTGGTTCCACTCATCACGCGTGATGCGCACCGCGAACTCGTTGGGATCGAAGGCGGGACGGCTGACCATCGCCAGAATTTCGCCATTGCGCGGATCCATGGCGACGATGGCGCCCGGCCTGCCCTCCAGAGCCTCCTCGGCCGCTATCTGCAGATCGAGATCGATGGTGAGCTTGAGCTGTTTGCCGGGGACCGCCGCCACGTCGCTGAGGGTACCCACTTCCTTGCCGCGACTGTTGACCAGTACCTGGCGCGAGCCGTTCTTGCCCATCAGAATATCGTTGTAGTACTGCTCGACCCCCGACATACCAACGATGTCGCCGGGGTTGTACAGCTCCCACTGCGGCTGTGTCAGCATGTCTTCGCTCACCTGGCCCACGTAGCCGATGATGTGCGCCATGAATCCGTTCTTGGGATAGAGGCGGCGGTGAACGGTGATGATGGCGAGCTCGGGGAACTCCTCTTTGTGCGATTCGATGAAAGCCAGCTCGTCGGGGGTAATGTCGTCCTTGAGAAACAGCGGCTGATATCCCGGCACCGCGGCCATGCGCTTCAGGCGGGAGCGCAGCTCGTCGGGCGGGATGTGCAGCCCAGCAGCAATCTTGTCGGCGTCGGCCTGCAGATCGCGGTTCTGATCGCGCAGCAGCAGCACCGAGAACGAAGGATAGTTGTCAACGATGATGCGGCCTTCGCGGTCCAGGATCTTGCCGCGCGGCGCCAGGATGGGAACCTGTTTGATACGGTTCTCTTCGGCCTTCGAGCTGTAGTAATCGCTGCGCGCCACCTGCAGGTTCCACAACCCGAAGGCAAGCACCAGGAAGATTCCCAACAGGACGTATTGCACTGCGGTAAGCCGGAGCTGGGAGACTTTTTCGTCGCGACCGAACATCAAGAACTACAACTTTCGCAGGGTTTTATGGTTGCAAAGTTTTGAAACTAACAGAGTGTTCGCTCTGGCGCCAACTCCGCCGCACGAAGCTGAGCACCGCAGGACTGCACTCGATTTAGTGGCGAATGACAGATCGGGAACTCTGAACTATTGTAGTCCGAATCGGGGCGAGAACGGAGGGGAAAAGGCCGGGCAAACGAGAACTCACCAAGGAACACATCAAGCGGCTGAGGACTAGATTCGGCGTGTCGCCTGCGTTGTTCTTCTAATCTCGGGCTTCGCCCCTACCGCTGTTTGAACCTGTCGAGAAACTTGAAGACAAATATGCCGATCACGGCGTTGGCCAGCGCGGAAACGGCCACGTGGCTCCAACTCCACTGCTGCACCTGGCCAAGCAGGCCGTGCGCCACGCCGTAATAAATCCCCTGGTGGGCCACGAAAAAGATGTAGGTAATGATGAAGCGGGAGCCAGGATTCTCGACGTCAATTTTCAGGCCCAGCGACGACGCCGAGTACCCGATGATCGTCAAGGCAATGCCGTACATGCCCAGCGGATGGTGCGGGCCGGCGAAGAGGTCCTGGATCAGGCCAATGGCGCAGCCCGTGAGGCATCCGCTGATCGGATTGCGCCGGGCCACTGCGAAGAAAATCGTGACCATGAACGGCAAATTGATTGCCGCCAAGAATGGAATCTTCCCCAGAATGAAGATCTGGATCAGTACCGCAACCAGGGGAATGAAAATGATCGCGGGCCAACCGAACTCGTACACCGCGACCTGGTCGCGTGAGGTGAGGCTTCCCCGGAATGGCATGACTCGGCTGGTCACTGCGGCGGCTGCTCTCCATTAGGCGGCGGCGAAAGCGGCTGTGGATTCGGATTTGGCGGCTGCTCCGGAGCCGGCTTGGATCGCTTCGACGGAGGCGTCGTCTCGTTTCCATTCGCCGGGCGGTTCGCCGGCGATGGACCAGGCGCGGGTGTGGTGGTGCTCGCATGGGGCGCAGTTGCCGTTCCAGTTCCGTTGAGCGGTTTCGCAACTGTCCCAGCGGGACGCGTCCCATCGGCCGCCGCAGGTTTTGGCGCTTTCTGCGTTCCCGCGCTTCCTGCCGTCGTACTTATCGGAGTGCCGTGCGTAGCGGTAGCCGCTCCGTTGGACTTGGGAGCAGCCGCGGTCGAGTTGCCAGTCGCTGGCTTGTTCGCGGGTGAAGTCGGCGCTGCACCGGCATGAGCGGCGGCTGTTCCTGTCCCCATTGCCGGAGTTGTCCCAGACGCTGTACCACTTGGAGCGCCAGTTTTCGGCTTTCCAGCGGCGTCAACTTCCGGCTTCGCGGGAACGGTCGGCAGGCGTTCGGCCAAAATATCCGATGCACGGAGCGGCCCCAAATCCTTGCCGTCCGGCATCTTCTCTGTGATTTTCGTGACGACCAACACTTCCTCGACCTGATCGAGCCGGGCCGACGGAACGACGCGAATGTTCAGGAACAGGTCTTTGCCGGGCTCAACCGAGACGACTTTGCCGACCGGCAGGCCTTTGGGAAAGATTCGGTCTCCCCCGCTGGTGATCACCTCTTCGCCGGGTTCCACCTTCTCGTCGCTCATGACATATTGCAGGGTAGTCACACCATTCGACGATCCCCTCAAGATGCCCTGCAGGCGGGAGGATTTCAGCGCAGCGCCCACGCCGCTGAATTGATCGTTGATCGGCAATACCTGCGAGGAGTCGGGAAAGACTTGCACGATCTTGCCCACGATACCCGCCGGCGTGATGACGGCCATGTCCTGCTTAATGCCATCGTTCAATCCTTTATCCAAGTAGAGAATGCGCGATTGCTCGCTGCCACTGGTGCCGATGACCTGGGCCGCGACCGTGGTATCGACGTACTGCTCCTTGAATGCGAGCAGGGCCTGGACGCGACGCGCCATGCGCGCATCCTCGGCATAGCGGGCGTCTTCAACTTTCATGCGGTCGATCTCGGCGCGCAGCTCCCGATTTTCCCTGCGAACCCCGCGAAGATAAGCGTAGTTTTTCCAGATGTCGTTCACCCATTTCTGGGTGTGCACCACAGCGGTTTCGACAGGAGTCACGGCGGAGATCGCCCACAGGCGGAGGAGGCGGGTGTCGCCGCCTTGGGTCGGGCGGTGCACCTGCACAGCCAGAGCAATAATCTGGATGAACAGAATGGCCGCCAGCACAATCAGGTTCTTATAGCGGCCGAGGAATGTGTCCATACACTACGCTGCTTCGGGAAACGCAAACACTAGAATTGTCATGACGAGCGAGGCGAGGCATCTGCTTTTGCGATTATCGAGAACAGCAGATCCCTAGCTGCGCTCGTGATGACAAGTCAAATGGGCTCGTGCCGCCGAGAGATCACCCGATGCCTAGTCAATCGATATCTTCCGCAGCAGCTTGAAGTCGCTCAACATTTTTCCCGTTCCGAGGACCACGCTGCACAACGGGTCGTCGGCAATCGAGACCGGCAGCCCGGTTTCTTCGCGGATGCGTTTGTCTAGGTTCTTTACCAGGGCGCCACCCCCGGTCAGCACGATGCCGCGGTCGCTGATGTCGGCCGACAACTCTGGAGGCGTGCGCTCCAGCGCGACCCGAATCGCATTCATGATGGTCGAAACGCACTCGCTGAGCGACTCGCGAATTTCGCTGTCGTCAATAGTAATTGTCTTGGGCACGCCCTCGATCAGGTTGCGGCCCTTGATTTCCATGGTGAGCGGCTTGTCCAGCGGATAAGCAGAGCCGATCTCAATCTTGATCTGTTCGGCAGTGCGCTCGCCGATCAGCAGATTGTACTTGCGCTTCAGGTAATTCATGATGGACTCGTCCATCTGATTGCCCGCCATACGAACCGAACGCGAGTACACGATGCCGCTGAGGGAAATCACAGCAATATCAGTCGTGCCGCCGCCGATATCGACCACCATGTTGCCGCTGGGCTCGGTGATAGGCAGGCCCGCGCCGATCGCGGCCACCATGGCCTGTTCCACCAGATGCACTTCGCTGGCCTTGGCGCGATACGCCGAGTCCATGACCGCGCGCTTCTCCACCTGCGTGATCTCCGAAGGCACGCCGATGACGATGCGCGGATGCACCAGCATCTTGCGGTTGTGGGCCTTCTGAATGAAGTAGTTGAGCATTTTCTCGGTGACTTTGAAGTCGGCGATGACGCCGTCTTTCATCGGCTTGATGGCGACGATGTTGCCGGGGGTGCGGCCAAGCATCTCCTTGGCCTCTTTGCCCACCGCTTCTACTTCACCGGTGTTTTTGTTGATGGCGACGATGGAGGGCTCGTTGACCACGATGCCCTTGCCGCGTGCGTACACCAGCGTGTTCGCCGTCCCCAGGTCGATCGCCAGATCGCTGGAGAACATGCTGAACAGCGAGCGCAAGTTGCTGAATCGCGAGGCGCTACTATGAAAGCCGTTAGATGACATTACGAACTATTTCTTTCTTAAGATGACCGGTATTGCCTCTAGTTTATGACAGAAGCGGCACAAGCGCGCAGTAAACCAAAATGCACGACTCCGGCAGATGACGAGGTTTGTGTTCCGAGGCACACCGCCGGATGGAATGTCGTTGGTCGCTCCACCTGTCGGCGAAGCGAAAGCGTTGACGCTTCTATGCTCTGTTTGCCACTTAGAGTACCACCAGAGGGTAGCACAGGAGAATGTTACTTTCGGGTTACCAGGCCGGACAAAATGCAGTCACTTCAACGTTCAGGCGCTGGCTGTGCCGCTACCCTGGTCGGGCGGCTTCCCAGCGCTGCGAACGTTCATGAACTTGCTAAGCGTGTCGAACCAGAAGGGCGCGCCAAGAGACACGGCCAAAATCGTGATCAGCCATCCTCCAAAACGATTTTTCAGCAGATACCAGATCCAGCACCAGAATCCGGCGGTCGTATGGCCGGGCCAGTCCTTGTACCAGTCTCCCTGCCAGCCAGCGACCTGACCCAGGAGTTGCTTCTCTTGCTGGGCGATCACGTCGTTATCCGAAGGCGACGCCGCCTGGGTTTGCGCGTCCGGTCGTCCCTTCTGCAGGCGTACCTTCGCATCCTCGATGAGCACCGCGCTCCTGGTGGGATTGTTCCAGAGCGTATCCAATATTCTTAAAGTGTCCGCATTCATCAGGAGCGTGACCCCTGCCGCGAGGACAAAAACGCGTATCTGAGTGGTGCGCTTGTACCATCCCGAGACGCGATTCATGCTTTGTTCGTACCAGGCTTCAAGCCGCTGCTGGTCCGTCTTGAACTGGGGATTTTGCAGCACGGCCGTCAAGGCGGTCCTCGCCGCCTTGTTTTCCAGATTGGCCACGCCCTTACGCAGCGCGTCGGGATCGTTGGCCGCGGCAGGTCCAGTCAAAGTATCCATGAGCGCCAGCGCAAACTTGTTGGAGGCGATGTACGACGGCAACCTGTCGTTCTCTTCCTGTATGCCTTGGATCAGCGGATGGGCGTAAAACTCCGCCTTGAGCGCCGGGTCGTGAAGCAATGACAATATGCCCTTCTCCAGCGTCTTGCCGCGCGAGTTGATAACGCCGGCAATGGTCTCATTCACGGTGGAGCAGACTAGCGCCATCAGGAGGTAGATAAAGCTGACGCCGATTGCGAGATCAAGATACGGAAAGGAAGCGGCCATACGCGCACTCCTGATGGAAAGCGTTGGACTACATCACAGACAAGAGAGAAAAGTGAGTATGGAGTGTTTGTGCCGCCGACACAATAGAAAAAAACGGGGTCCACCGTCCAGCCATGGCGCGGTGAAGGTCGACGAGGCCATTTTCCAGATCTCGTCCTTACAGCGGGTGAACTCCTCGGGTTGCGGGTCCTGATGCGAACCGATACGATTAAAGGTTTGCAGTTCGCTGCGGAGGGCAATCTTATGGCTACTATGGAACAGAAACCGGCAGGCGTTCACACCGGCCCTAAAACCAAGGTCTTCAAGAACTTTATTGGCGGCGAGTGGGTGGAGAGTCGCACCGGTCGTACCTTCGAGAACCTCAATCCCGCCGACACACGCGAAGTGGTCGGCATCTTCCAGAAATCGGGCAAGGAAGACGTGGACCATGCCATCGAGACCGCCAAGCAGGCGTTCAAGAAGTGGCGTCTGGTGCCGGCGCCGCGTCGCGCTGAAATGTTGTACAAGGCTTCCGAGCTCCTGATCGCGCGCAAGGAAGACTACGCGCGCGACATGACGCGCGAGATGGGCAAGGTCATCAAGGAGACGCGCGGCGACGTGCAGGAAGCCATCGACTGCGGCTACTACACTGCCGGCGAAGGCCGCCGGCTGTTTGGGCCGACCGTTCCGTCGGAGCTGCCCAACAAGTTTGCCATGGCCATCCGCCAACCCCTGGGCGTTTGCGCCATGATCACGCCGTGGAACTTCCCCATGGCGATCCCGTCGTGGAAGTTGTTTCCCGCGCTGGTCGCCGGCAACACCGCGGTGATCAAGCCCGCGCAGGACACACCGCTCTCCACCTTGAACTTCGTGAAGACGCTGCATGACGCCGGCATTCCAGCAGGCGTGGTCAACATTGTCACCGGCTTCGGCAGCGACATCGGCACGCCGATGGTCGAGCATCCGGCGGTGCGCGCGGTTTCGCTCACCGGATCGACGGCGGTGGGACGCATCGTGGGACAGGAGGCAGCCAAGACGTTCAAGCATTGCTCGCTGGAACTCGGGGGCAAGAACCCAATGATCGTGCTCGACGATGCCAACCTCGACCTGGCGCTGGAAGGCGCGCTCTGGGGCGCGTTCGGCACCACCGGGCAGCGCTGCACTGCGACCAGCCGCATCATCATTCAGAAGGGCGTGTACAAGAAGTTCGTGGACGAACTGGTTATGCGCGCCAAGAAGCTGAAGGTGGGCAACGGGCTTGACGAGAGCGTGGACATGGGCCCGGCCATCAACTCCAGCCAGATGGAGACGGACCTGAAATACATCAAGATCGGCAAGGACGAAGGCGCGAAGATGCTGTGCGGCGGACATCGTCTGGAAAGCGAGGCGTACGCCCACGGCTGGTTCGTCGCGCCCACGGTGTTCGCGGACGTCGATCCCAAGATGCGCATCGCGCAGGAAGAGATCTTCGGGCCGGTGGTTTCCATCATCCCGTGCAATGGGCTGGAGAACGCGATTGAGATTGCCAATGACATCGAGTACGGATTGTCGTCGTCGATCTACACCAAAGACGTGAACAAAGCATTCACCGCGATGCGCGATCTGTACGCCGGCATCACCTACATCAACGCGCCCACGATTGGCGCCGAGGTGCACTTGCCATTCGGTGGCACGAAGGCCACAGGCAACGGCCATCGCGAAGGCGGTATCGGCGCAATCGACTTCTACACCGAGTGGAAGTCGGTGTACGTGGATTATTCGGACAAATTGCAGCGCGCGCAGATCGACCGGCCGGAGTAGGGCGCGGTTTCAAAGATAGGAGCCAATCATGGCTACTCAAGAAATCTCCAAAGTGTTGGCCGCGAGCCGCATGGCCAATGTGCGGTACGCGATTCGTGATCTGGCCGTCGTCGCCGACGAAGTCGCCCGCGAGGGCCACAAGCTCCTCTACCTCAACATCGGCGATCCCTGTAAGTACGACTTTGCCACCCCGCCGCACATGATCGACGCGGTGCTAAAGGCCATGCGCGACGGCCACAACGGGTATGCCGATTCGTTGGGCATCAAACCGGCGATCGAAGCCATCCACGGCGAAGCCGAGCGCAACGGTTTCCGCGAGATCCAGAGCATCTTCATCGGTATTGGCAGCGGGGAGGTGATCGACAGTTGCCTGACCGCGCTGCTGGACCCCGGCGACAACGTGCTGACGCCGAGTCCTGAATATCCGCTATACGGTGCCATCATGGCTAAGCTGGATTGTCCGGCCAACGCTTACGATCTCGACGAAGACAACGGCTGGCAGCCCGACGTGGCCGACATGGAGCGCAAGATCAACTCGCGCACCAAGGCCATCCTGCTGATCAATCCCAATAATCCGACCGGCGCGGTGTACTCCCAGCGCACGCTGGAAAGGGTTCTGGAACTTGCCCGGCAACATGGGTTAATCATTTTCGCTGACGAGATTTACGACAAGCTGATCTTCGATGCGAGCGCCAGGCACGCCTCGATCGCGACTCTGGCGCAGGACGTTCCGGTGGTGACCTTCAACGGACTTTCCAAGGCGTATCTGGTCCCCGGCTGGCGAATCGGATGGGCGGTTGCGACCGGACCGCGCGATGTGTTGCATCCTTACATGGAGGCGGTGCACCGCTTGCTGCGCGCGCGTCTGTCCGCGCCGCATCCGTTCCAGCACGCCATCCGGCCGGCACTGGAAGGCCCGCAGGACCACCTGGTTGAGGTTTGCGACAAACTGCGGCGCCGTGCCGAGATCACCGTCGAGTGGGCGAAACGTACACCGCGGGTGAAACTGGTGGCGCCTAAAGGCGCCTTCTACGCGCATCCTACGCTGGACATTCCCGAGGATGACCTGGTATTCGTCACCGACCTGCTGAAGCAGAAGCACGTGCTGGTGGTGCACGGCTCGGGCTTCGGTGAAAAACCCGGGACGCGGCATATTCGCATCGTGTTCCTGCCCCAGGAGCCCGTGCTAAGCGCAGCCTACGAAGCGATGACCGAATTTATGCGCGAGCGCTACGCGTAGAAGTTGAACTCGGCCCTCAGGCCCGGGTGCGAGCTCTTTATATTTTTGTCGTTCCGAGCGGAGTCCGCCGCGGCGGACGGAGTCGAGGGGCTTGCTTTTCCGCCGTCTTCAGCAGCCTGTTTAGGGTTTGCACAGCTACATGGTTGACATCCACTGCCACATCCTTCCCGGCATCGACGATGGTCCGCAGTCCTGGGAACTGACCGCCGAGATGTGTCGCATCGCCGCCCGCGATGGCGTCACCCACATCGTGGCGACGCCACATTGCAACCACGAGTTCGCTTACGACCGTGATCGCTGTACCGAGATGCTGGGTGAGCTCAGCGACTCCGCTGAGGGCAAACTGACCTTCAGCCTGGGCTGTGACTTTCATTTTTCCTACGACAACATTCAAGACGCCCTTGCCCATCCGCGGCGTTACACCATCGGCGAATCGCAGTATCTGTTGGTGGAGTTCAGCGACTTCGGCATCCCGCCCGAGGTAAAGCAGAACCTGCTTTCCATCTCCAGCAGCGGCATGGTTCCCATCATTACTCATCCGGAACGCAACCGGCCGTTGCTGAATAAACCTGAGATGGTCCTGGAGTTCGTGGAGCAAGGCTGCCTGGTGCAGGTCACCGCCAATTCCTTCACGGGATACTGGGGGAGCCGCTCCCAAAAAATGGCCGAATGGCTGTTCAAACGTCAAGCCATCCATGTAATCGCCAGCGATGCCCACGATCCTGCGCGCCGCCCACCGGTGCTATCGGAAGCTCGTAAAGTAGTCACGGAGCTCGCGGGAGCCGAAGTCGCAGATGCGCTGCTTGTGCAAAATCCGGCGGCCATTGTGGACGGAGAGAGCTTGCCTGGCCCGGCGGGTGCGGTTGAGTTGGACGACAGAGTTTAGAGCAACCGGCAAGCCGCAATAGCGTCGCCGGGCCGAGGCGATGAAAATTATTGCCGTGCGACTCACGCCTATGCTTTAATGGAGTCACCTCTCAGATCTGGTGGGTGGAGGATTCATGCCGCCCTACAAGGTCTTATTTCTTTGCGATGACTGTGTTGCGAGCGCTCCGGTCCTGGAAGCGCTGCGTAGTGGTGGATTTCGACTGCGCATCGCCCACAGCTTTTATCAAGTCAGCGCGCATCCCGGCGAACGAGCCGATGTCATCGTCATCTTGAGCCCGCATCACGCCAACGCGTGGATTGCGAGATTGAAGCTGCTTGCCGGCGTTCCCGCTCCCGTCGTTCTCCTGTGCAGCGGATCAGAGCCTCTGACCAACATGCCGCCTCCGGTTGATGCAGTCTGCCACACCGAATCGCTCAAGTCTGTCCTCAGCGCGGTACTGTTAGCTGCTTCGTCTTCGTCGGTACCGGTTCAAATGCTGTACCCGCCGCTTGTCGCGGGATACCGACCCATCTGACGATAGGGGTTCTTCGGCTCCGCTCCATCGAAAATCATTCACCACGGAGGGCACGGAGTTTTAGTTTCTTTAGAGTTTTCTCAGCGACTCCGTGCCTCCGTGGTTAATTTTCATTTCTAGGGGTGCGCCGCAGGCCCATGTGACACTCAGATGACAGTCGAAATCTAGCGCCTGACGGCTGATGGCAGAACGCTAACCGTCCACGCTTCACTGCTAGCAACGCTAGTCTTCCCGCTTCAAAAACACATGGTCGATCATCTGGCGCATGAAGTGGCCGCCGAAGCCGCCCGCACTAGCTGCTAGCAATTGTACAAAGGCGCCATACACCTGACCGCGATCGTGCGGCCATTTCACGATGAAGTGGTAATAGGCCAGCACAATGGGGACGCCCACCCACACCAGCAGCACCCAGCGCCAGGGCTGCCGCGACTTCCACGCGCCCAGCATCATGGTGGAGGCGAGCACGCAAAGCGCGGTGAGTAACGCGTCATCGACCTTCTGATTGACCCATCCGGAGAACAGTCCGAGCAGGATGGCGATGGCATACACCACCAAGCTGGTGCGCGATGCCAAGGTATGCTGAGGCGGGAGTGCAGTCTGGACGGGGCTATGCAAAGCACCTGAGTGTAGCAGAGCCGATGACGCCAATTCAGACTGGGAATGGGCTAGCTTTCGCGCTTAGGCTCCTCGTCGGCGGTTTTGCATTTTCGCACGCGCACAAGAACGCAAGTGGAATTGTCTTCCCCGCCGCCTTCATTGGCGGCGTCGATCAGGGTTTGGCAGGCGGCTTCCAGCGAGGGCAGTTGCAGCAGAATCGCGCTCATGTCCTGGTCGGTTACGTGGCGCAGTACGCCGTCGGTAGTCAGCAGTACGATGTCGCCATCTTGCGCCGGAAACTCGCCAAGGTCGGGAAGCGTGCCTTCCTCCGTACCCAGGGCGCGGGTAATGATGTTCTGCACCGACGACTGTTTGGCCTCTTCCAGGGTGAGCATCCCACGGCGTACCTGCTCCATCACCAGGGAGTGGTCTTCGGTCAACTGCAGTAATTGCCCTTCGCGAAACAGGTAGATGCGGCTGTCGCCCACGTTGGCAATACTGCAAACGCCATCGAAGAAGCGTGCCGCCACCAGCGTGGTACCCATTCCGGTCATGTTCTTATGCGCTTCCGCATAATCCAGAATCGCATCGTTGGCCTTCTTGACGGCTTCGCCCAGCAGGCGTGCGCCGACCGGCGCTTCATCGAGCAACGCGTTGTCCTCGACGTCAGGCGCGTGCTCGCGAAAGTACGCCAGGATGGTGTCCACCGCAATTTGGCTGGCAACTTCGCCGGCGGCATGACCGCCCATGCCGTCGCACACCACAAAAATGCCCAACCCCTGGTCGAATCCGAAGTTATCTTCGTTCGACGGACGAACCCGTCCCACATCGCTGCGGCCAGCAACCTCTAATGTTAATGACATTCGGGCAACAGTTTACGCTGTACGGCAAAATCACGCGAGCACCGAAAGTGCCATAACCAGTGCGTAACCTCGACCGGCACAAAGGGGCCAGCAGTCAGTAGTCAGTCGTCAGTTGTCAGTGTTAGATCCAAGAAATGGTTGTTGCGAACTTCTGGCCGAAACGCCTTTGGGCAGAAAGTGATCGTCGAGTTCAAGCAGAAACTTCGTAACAGCGGCGGCGACCAACCTCAGTCGACGGACCGCTGATAACCGGCTTCTGGGAACTGATAGCTGGCTACTGACTACTGCCTTACGGTCTGGTCTTGGCGATCTCCGGTTCCTTGTCGCGCGGGCTCCATTGCTCCATGTGATGCGTGGTCAGGTCGGCGCGTAAATACTCAAACGCTTCTTCAGGCGTGCTGGCCCAGTGAAACAATTGCAAATCCTTGGGCGAGATGGTGCCCGCGTCCACCAGTGCCTGGAAGTTGATCACGCGGTCCCAGTAGTCCTTGCCGTACACCACAATGCAGATGCGTTTGGCCAGTTTCTCGGTCTGAGTCAGAGTTAGCAATTCAAACAGCTCGTCGAAGGTGCCGAACCCTCCCGGAAACACGACCAGGGCCTTCGACAGGTAGGCGAACCACAGCTTGCGCATGAAAAAGTAGTGGAACTCAAAGTTCAATTCCGGTGTGATGTACGGGTTCGGCATTTGCTCGAAGGGCAAATTAATATTGAGCCCAATCGTCTTGCCACCCGCTTCGGCAGCGCCGAGGTTGGCCGCTTCCATGATTCCCGGTCCACCGCCGGTGGTAATTACGAAACGATGCCGCGGCTGATTGATGGTCTTCGTCCACTGGGTTACCAGGAAGGCCAGCTTGCGCGCGTCTTCGTAGTAACGCGCCATCTCCACGTCGGCCCGCGCGCGGCGAATGCGCTCCTGCTCCTCCTCCGGCGCGGGAGTTGCCGAGCCCGGCTTGTCCAGCAGTAGCAGCGCCTCCTCGGCATGCGGGCGGCTGTGAAAGCGCGCTGAGCCAAAGAAGACGATCGTGTCCTGGATGCGTTCGCGGCGAAAGCGCGCCAGCGGCTCCTGGTATTCAGCAAGAATGCGAAGGATGCGACCGTCAGGCCCGTTGAGGAATTTCTTATTCTCGTAGGCCAAGGGCGAGCGATTGTGGCGATGATGTTCGTCTGTCTTGTCAGCCATGGAATGGGTGTCCCAGTCCCTTGAGAATTTCCCCTAGATGCATGTTGGATGCGAAAAACCCGAGGCCAGTAGAGAAGAGCTGCACGTCAGGCGTCCGGGCCTTCGCGATAGCGGACCGCCTCAGCGACTCCCATCCAAATGTCCACCAGGCCGAGGCCGCTGACCAAGCCCCGCACAAAATTTTGCATGAGGAATTCCCGGATTCGCGGGTATCCCAGCAGAAGCGAGTTGTTTGTCCAGATGCCGGTCCAGGGCAGCGCGGTGAGGATGATGCCCACTTCCAGGCAGAACAACACGAATACCACCAGCCAAATCCGCTGTAGCCAGAGATTCGGCTTCTTGGGAGGAAGCGGGGATGGCATCAGCAGCACGGGACCGCGGGTTTCCAGTCCATTACCTTCCTGCGGCTGCTCAGGCGCAAAAGCGCTCATGGTTCGCACCTGGTCCAGCGCTTGCCCTCCGAATGGTGTCGCCCCTACCACAATCGTTCCTACCAAGATGCCCAACTCGTCCGTCCGGCGTTCCAATGCTCCGGACATAAAATCCACACAGCAGATTCTATCAGTGCGCGCGAAAAGGAAATGTACGGCAGCAATTTCAGACTACACCGTTCACGATTGGATATTCGGCTCCAGATGGTGCGACCTTGCCCATGAGCCTGAGTATTTCCCGTCGCCGTCTTTGCAAACGATAATCGGGTGGTGCGGCGACCGGACGATGCATGTCTCAGTGGTCCCCGGTTCCATCTGGTGCCCAATGCTCAGCAGGAAATCAAGTCCTGGGATATGGAGCCTGTGACAATGGCACGAACCTGCTCTAACGGTATCTGGAAAGTTGAACGCGATGGCCGGCCTTCTCAACTGCGAGGCAACAAGCATCACGGCAGCATTCGCCGGAAAATCCGCATCACCCAGCAAGTATTGCCGAATTTTCTCTTGGTACTTCACGCCCAGACTGATTGCCTCATATTTCTTGCCCGAGGACTCCCAGTCGCGAACAGATGCGCGCCAGAATACACTGGCGCAGAAATACACAATCTTCGCAATGCTCAGGGATGGAACGGACGAGGCGCAATAGACTGTAAATTGATCAGCGGCATGAATCGGCTTCGACTGCTCGAGTAGGTTACGAAGTCGAAAGCGATCACGACCTCGGTAACAATGCCGCATTACCCAATCCTCGCCGTGCTGATCAAAACGTCTTTCGCAATCCGCACACAGTAAGTATTGGCTAGCTTGAAACGATGTCTGCTGTCGGCCTGTTGACGCCAGAAAAACCGGGTCGGGCCTTTCTCTACGGTCAACTGCCCTAGCAAGACGATACAGAGCCTTGGGAACCAGATGGCTGTCACGCAATTCGCGCTCTTGTAGGCAAAGCGCGCATACGCCGATAACGTCAACACCCATTCAGAAGCACCGCGTCAGCGGAACGGCAGAGCCTGCCGCCAATCGATTGTTTCACCTAATAGCCGCCTTCGCTGACGGCTGACTACTGGCTACTGACAACTGGCTGCCGACAACTGACTTACAGCAGCTCTTCGTTCCAGTTCTCCAGGAACTGCTTCACCTCGGCCATGAACTGATCGGCCACTGCTCCGTCAATGATGCGATGGTCATAGCCGATGCTGAGGTGCATCATCGAACGGATGGCGATGGAGTCGTTGCCATCCTTGTCGGTGACCACGACTGGCTTTTTCACGATGCCACCCACGCCCAGGATGGCAACCTGCGGCTGGTTGATGATGGGCATCCCGAATTTAGCGCCAAAGATGCCGGGGTTGGTGATGGTGAACGTTCCGCCCTGCACTTCCTCGGGCTTCAACTTCTTGCTGCGGGCACGCTCGCCGAGGTCGGTTATGGCGCGCTGCAAGCCCACGAAGCTGCGCTCCTCGGCGTTCTTCACGACGGGCACGATGAGGCCCCAGTCGAGCGCGACCGCGATACCAAGATTGATGGAAGCGTGGTAGTGGATGTTCTCGCCTTCCACCGATGAGTTGATGATGGGCCACTTGCGAATGCCGTGCACGACGGCGCGCGCAAAGAAGGGGGTGAAAGTGAGCTTGTTGCCGGTGGACTGCTCGAACTGCGCCTTCATCTTCTCGCGCAATTTCACGATGCGCGTCATGTCCACTTCGAAGACACCGTGCACGTGTGCGCTGGTGCGTTTCGACAGCACCATGCGGTCGGCGATCTTCTTACGCATGACCGACATGGGCACAACTTCGCCTGGAGTAACGCCGCCGACGGGTTGCAGAGGCGTGACCATCGCAGGTGTGGAAGGTGCAGGAGCCGAGGGCGCGGAAACTGCAGCCGCTTTCGCGGGAGCAGCGGGCTGGGCTCCGCCAACGCCGTGTTTGGCGATGAACGACTCAATGTCGTCCTTGGTGATGCGGCCACCAAGACCGGTTCCCGGAACCTGGGCCAGGTCAACCTTGTTTTCCTTGGCGATGCGGCGCACCAACGGGCTGGAGCGCAGGCGTTCCTGCTCGCCAGCTTCGGGATACTCCAGCACGGTGCCTTGTTGTTCTTGCGCCACTCCGGTCTTCTCAACCGGTGAGGGTTGGGCCGACTCCTTGCCGGCCTGGGGCGCCGAAGGCTGTTTGGGCTCCTCGCCACTGGGAGGCTGCGCGACTTCGGTCTGGGTCGAGCGGCTGCCGTCTCCTCCGGCAGGGGCGGGTGCTGCGGCGCTGGCCGCCGGAGCGGATGGCGCGGCTCCAGCAGCTTCGCCTTCGCCCGCAATGGTCCCCACTACGGTATTTACCTGAACC
This sequence comes from Candidatus Korobacteraceae bacterium, assembly GCA_049520555.1. Lineage (GTDB taxonomy): Bacteria > Acidobacteriota > Terriglobia > Terriglobales > Acidobacteriaceae > Bog-257. The sequence continues at coordinate 65,565 of JBEKPR010000009.1, read as the reverse complement.
GTGGCGCCGGCTTGAACCTTGATGTCTTGCAGGGTGCCGGATGCGGGCGCGGGAATCTCGGCGTCAACCTTGTCGGTCGAGATCTCAAACAGTGGCTCGTCGCGTTGAACTTTTTCGCCCGGCTGTTTTAACCACTTGGTGATGGTCCCTTCGAAAATCGACTCCCCCATCTGGGGCATGATCACGTCTGTAGGCATGGTGTCCTTCCGCGGGTTACGTAGCTGGCACTGCGAGCTTGCAGCAAACGAATATTATATCGCCAAAAAGTGGGGTCCCGCGCCTAGTGCAACTAGCGCGCCATCAACACCGCTCGTCCGCTTAGCTCGCCTTGATGCGATACATCGCAGCGGCAGGTTCGCTGTCGTGGTTTGACGCGGTGCGGATTTGACTCTGTAAGAGTCGGTCGGCTAGCCTCAGTGTTTGTTTCTCGCATGGCCCTAACTTCTTGCGTCGAACACATTCGAGCGGCCACGCCTTCGGGTCATCCCGCCGTCATCTTATGAAGGTGAGACACCAATTTCTGCCGGCGGTACTCACGCTGGCGCTTTGCGCCCAGGCTTTCGCCGGCAATGGGATGCATCCGGTGCATGCGCCCAAGGCCATGGTGGCCACGCTGCAACCTGAAGCATCCGACGTGGGGGTCGCGATCATGCGTCAGGGTGGCAACGCCGTGGACTCCGCGGTTGCGGTTGGCTTCGCTCTTGCCGTGGTGCTTCCCCAGGCAGGCAACATCGGCGGAGGCGGTTTCCTGCTCTTCCGCCGGGCCGACGGCGAGGTCCACTTCCTCGACTTCCGCGAGAAAGCTCCGGCCAAAGCCACCGCCAACATGTATCTGGACGCCCGGGGAAATGTTGTTCCAGGCATGAGTATTTTTGGCTACAAGGCGATCGGCGTCCCCGGTTCGGTGGCGGGCCTGGTGTACGCACAGAAGCATTGGGGCAAGCTGACGCTGAAGCAGGTGATGGGGCCGGCGATCCGACTGGCGCGCGATGGTTACGTCCTCGACTACGACGCGGCGAGATCGCTCCACGATACCAACCTGGCGAAGTTTCCGGAATCGCATCGCATCTTCCAGCGCGACGGCGACTATTACCAGCAGGGCGACGTTTTCAAGCAGCCGGAGCTGGCCAAGACCCTCGAGCGCATCGCCGAAAACCCCGACGACTTCTACCATGGCGCGATGGCGCGTGAGTTGGCTGCGGCCATCGAGAAGGGCGGCGGCCTGGTCACCGCCGAAGACCTTGCCCAGTACGAAGTAAAGGAGCGGCAGCCGATTCGCGGCACTTATCGCGGGTATGAGGTCATCAGCGCACCACCGCCGTCGTCCGGAGGCGTGACCCTGGTCGAGATCCTCAACATCCTCGAGGGATACGATCTGGCTAAGCAGGGTGAAGGTTCAGCCCAGAGCATTCATCTCAGCGCCGAGGCTTATCAGCGGGCGTTTTTTGATCGCGCCGAGTTCCTCGGGGACCCGGATTTTTCCAAGATCCCGGTTGCGCAACTGTTGGACAAGCGCTATGCCAATGCCTGGCGCGAAACTATCCCGCTGCGCCACGCTACTCCCGGAAGTGAGTTGCGACGGCCTTCCATCTTCTCGCAATTGGACAGCTACGCCAGCACGCATCCGCAGCCGAAGACGTTGGTCGAGCCGGTCCACACCACCCACTACTCAATGGTTGACCCTGAGGGCAACGCGATATCGGTTACGACTACGCTGAACGAAAGCTTTGGCTCCCACGTTACCGCTGAGGGCTTGGGCTTTCTGCTTAACGATGAGATGGACGATTTCGCCTCCAAGCCAGGCGTGCCTAATATGTTCGGACTGATTCAGGGTCCCGCGAACGCCATTGGTCCCGGCAAGCGGCCGCTGTCCGCAATGGCGCCGACCATCGTGCTTAAAGGCGGCAAGCTTTTCCTGGTTCTCGGCGCTGAGGGCGGCCCCACCATCATCACCACAGTCGCCGATGTGCTGATGGGCGTGGTGGATTACGAGTTAAACATTCAGCAGGCGGTGAACGCGCCCCGCTTCCATGATCAGTGGCTGCCCGACGAGATCAAACTGGAGAAGGTGGGCTTCTCACCTGACACGGTACGCATCCTCGAGCACATGGGACACAAAGTCTCCGCCGACGCGAGCCTGGATTCTCTGCCGGGACAGCATTCTTCGAAGGCGGAGTATTGGGGCGACGCTCAGTGCATCGAAATTGATCCCGGCACCGGTGAGCGCCTGGGCGCCAGTGACGGACGCCATAACGGAAAGGCAGTCGGATTCTGATGCGCCGCGCCATGTCCACGCTGATCTACGCCAGGCGGGAACGGCTGCATCCCGGCCTGCTCGATCAGATGGTATCCGGCGGAGCGGAAGCTATCGAGATCTTCGCCGCGCGCGGGCACTTCAATTACACCGACCGGCAGCACATCCGTCAGATCGCCAACTGGTTTCACAGCACCGGGGTAACGTTCCACTCTATGCACTCGCCCATGCATCCCGACGAAGATTGGGGACGCGGCGGCGCGACGCACATCAACATTGCGTCGGTTGAAAAACTTCAGCGCGTTGCAGCTACCGATGAAATCAAGCGCGCCATCGAGGTGGCCGAGCAGGCGCCCTTTCAGTATCTCGTGCAGCATGTCGGGATCGGCCACGAAGAGGCGGACGAGCACAAACTCGACGCCGCGATGAGTTCCCTCGAACACCTGCACGCCTTCGCCAAACCCCTGGGCGTGCAACTGCTGGTCGAGAACATTACCAACGAGCTTTCCACGCCGGAGAAGCTGATGGAACTGCTGCATGCCGGGCGCTTCGACGATATCGGCGTGTGCTTTGACATTGGCCATGCGCACATCATGTCGAGCGTGCCGCAAGCGTTCGAGGTCTTGAAGGACCGCGTGCGCTCCACCCACGTTCATGACAATGACAAGGACCACGATTCGCATCTCTGGCCCGGCGAAGGCAGCATCGATTGGAAGGAGACGATGGAGCTATTGCGGACCGCGCCGCACGCACCGCCAGTGTTGCTGGAGATTGAGGGTGTGGAAGGCGAGAAGGTTGCGGCGGAAATGGCGGAGGCGTTCAGTAAGCTGGAGAGGGCGTTATGAGGGCGCCCAGCACTAATCAGTAAGCACTAAAGGCAGTACACTGATGTACTTCGGTTGCGGCTTTCCCGCGAACGGAGCGCTGCCCAGGGGCCGCGCCAACAACTATGTCCACCCAAGCTGAGAACCTGCAGCGGCCTGCCATCAAGGTCTTCGTCGCCACCTCGGTGATGCTGACTTTCATTTCTTTCTGGCGGGCCGCAGCCATCGTTTTGGCGGATCTCGCCTCGTCGGCGTACTACGTGGGCGGCGACGCGGAAAAAGTGATCGGCAAAAGCGCCCCCTGGTTCGTCCTCGCCGTCATGCTGTTCAGCTATGCGGTGCGCGCTCTGTACATCGAGTCCAGTTCGATGTTCGTTCGCGGCGGAGTGTACCGCGTGGTCAAAGAGGCCATGGGCGGAAAGCTGGCCAAGCTATCGGTTTCTGCCCTGCTGTTCGATTACGTGCTCACCGGACCGATCAGCGCAGTGTCAGCAGGCCAGTATCTGGCAGGGTTTCTGACCGATACCTTCCATCATCTGGGTTACGACGTTCACGTTCCTGACAACTCCTTTGCGGCGCTTTTCGCCATCGTGGTCACCCTTTATTTTTGGTGGAAGAACACGCAAGGCATTCACGAATCCAGTGAACGCGCCCTGCAAATCATGAAGATCACCACGGTGATGGTGGTGATGCTGATTGTCTGGTGCCTGATTACGCTGGCCAAAACGGGTGTGCACCTGCCGCCGCTTCCCACTGCCGCCACCATGCACCACGATCGTGAGTCTCTCGGTTGGCTGCTGGGCACCTGGGCCGCGCGCATTTCCCTCATCATGATGCTGGTGGGCTTCGGCCATTCTGTGCTGGCGATGAGCGGGGAGGAGTCGCTGGCCCAGGTCAACCGCGAAATCGAGCACCCCAAGTTGAAGAACCTGGAGAAGACCGGGCTGGTGATCTTCCTGTACAGCCTGTTCTTCACCGGACTGGTTTCGTTTTTCGCGGTCATGATTATCCCCGACAAGGTGCGGCCCGAGTACTACGCGAACCTGATTGGCGGCTTGGCCATGAATGTGGTCGGTCCTTACACGCTGCGTTTGGTATTTCAGGGTTTTGTCGTGCTGGTCGGCGTTCTTATTCTTTCCGGCGCGGTCAACACCGCCATCGTCGGCGCCAACGGCGTACTCAACCGCATGAGTGAAGACGGCGTGCTCACCCCCTGGTTCCGCAAACCGCAGAAGAGGTTCGGCACCAGCTACCGCATCATCAACCTGATCGTTGGCCTGCAGATCTTCACCATCATCGCCAGCGGCGGCAACGTATATTTGCTGGCTTCGCTATACGCCTTCGGCGTGATCTGGAGCTTCGCGTTCAAGTCGCTCGCAGTTACGGTGCTGCGCTATACCGAGCCGGAAAACCGCCAATGGAAGGTACCAGGCAACTTTCACTTCAGGGGCGTCGAAGTCCCCATCGGCCTCTTCGCGATCTCGTTGGTACTGTTCTCGACCGCTGTGGTTAACCTGTTCACGAAGCAATTGGCAACCATCGCAGGGGTCGCATTCAGCGTTGTTTTCTTCGCTGTCTTCACCGTCTCCGAGAGGATCACCGCCAGGCAGCACGCGCACGCGGAGTCGGGACTCGACCAGTTCAATATTGCGCAAAATACCGAGCTCAGCGCCGAAGCGATGGAGGTGCGCCCCGGCAATGTCCTGGTCGCGACGCGCGACCCTGGCAACCTCTATTACCTGCGGCAAGTGCTGGCCAACACCGACACCACCAAGACCGACGTGGTGGTGATGACCTCACGCGTTTATCACCGCGAGCATTCCTTCAGCGGCAGCGAGGTGGTGGATACCTCAGAGGTTTTCAAGAAGTATGAGCAGGAGCTGTTCAGCGCGGTGGTGTCGGTCGCCGAAAAAGAGGGCAAGCACGTTTCTTTGCTGGTGGTGCCTACCAACGATGTTTTCGAGAGCATCGTGGCGACCGGGCAGCGCCTGCACTCGTCAACCATTGTCTGTGGCCTGTCCAATAAGTTGACCGCCGATGAGCAGGGCAAACTAACCGGCGACGCCTGGGAACGGTTGCCGGAGCCGCGTCCCCGCCTGAAACTTGTGGTGGTGGAACCTAATGGCACCAAGCACGAATACCTGCTGGGTCCGCACACCCCGCGCATGCGCCAGGAAGACGTGGACATGCTGCACAAATTGTGGAAGGAAGTCACCAGTGATCCCCGCTATCGCGAGCTCCACCATTACCATGTGCTGAATGTAGCGCTCCAGGAAATGACCGAACGCCTGCACAACGGCGCCTACCGCGAGGACGTCCTGAAGGAAATCCACGACGAGATGCAGCGGCATGGCGGGACGCCCGTCGAGGACGAGGACACTCCTCCTTCTCCGCCGACGTAATCGCGGACGGAATGGCCGAATTTCGACATGACAAATAGCCGCTCTTGCTAACATCAAAGTGTGAGCCCCGCTGCCAAAGTCCGCGTTCGCTTTGCTCCTTCCCCTACGGGACAACTGCATGTCGGCAACGCCCGCACTGCACTCTTCAACTGGCTCTTTGCCCGTCAAGCCGGTGGCGTCATGGTGTTGCGCATCGAGGACACCGATGTGGCCCGCAGCGAGGCGCGTTTCGAGGACCAACTCCTCGACGAGCTCAAGTGGCTAGGCATCGATTGGGACGAGGGTCCCGACAAGGAGCCCCAAGGTCCGTTCGCGCCCTATCGTCAGAGCGATCGCCTGGAGCTGTATCGCGAGCATGCCGAGCGGCTGGTGAAGGAAGGTAAAGCCTACCTCTGCTTCTGCTCGCCGGAGGAATTGGAACGCGACCGCGAGCGTGCTCTGCAACATCAGCAGCCGCCGATCTATTCCGGAAAATGCCGCGCCCTCGATCCGGAAGAGGGCCAGCGCCGCCGCGCCAGCGGCGAAGCCGCAGCAATTCGCCTGCGCATTCCCGAGCACCCCATTCGCTTTCACGACATCGTGCATGGACCGGTTGAGTTTTCCAACGAAGTGGTCAGCGACCCCATCATTCTGCGCTCTACCGGGATCCCGGTTTACAACTATGTCGTGGTCGTGGACGACGGGTTGATGGACATCACTCACGTCATTCGCGGCGACGATCACCTGTCCAACACGCCCAAGCAGGTGGCGCTCTACGAGGCGCTGGGATGGCCGGTGCCGAAGTTTGCACACCTGTCTACGATTCTGGGCAGCGATCGCGAGCGCTTGTCCAAACGGCACGGGGCAACCTCCATCGCCAATTTTCGCGAGATGGGCGTGCTGCCCGAGGCGCTGGTGAACTACCTAGCGCTGCTGGGTTGGGCGCCGACCGGCGGTACCCGCGAAATCTTTTCGCCCGAAGAGCTAATCAAGGAATTTTCGCTGCAGCGCGTAACCCCGTCGCCGGCGGTTTTCGACATGGAGAAGCTGTATTGGTTGAACCGGCATTACATCAAGCAGGGTCCGCCTGAGCGCATCGAGAAGCTCGCCAAGCCGTTCTTTGTGCGCCGCGGATTATTGCCGGAAGATCTCGATGAGCGCACGCGAGCCTGGTTTAGTAAGGTGGTCGGGCTGCTCGTTCCGTCGGTGGACAAGCTGGACCAGCTTCCCGAGCGCGCTGCCCTGATCTTCCGTTATGACGCGGTTACCGCGCTAAGTGTTCCCGATAATGCCGAGGTGCTCGCCTCGCCCAAAACTTCCGACGTCCTCTCTGCGTTTGCGTCGCAGGTCGAAGGCGATCCGTCCCCGATGACGCCAGAGCGCTTCAAGGCCATCATGAATGAAGTGAAAGCGAAGACCGGCGCCAAGGGGAAAGAGCTATTTCATCCTGTGCGGATCGCGTTGACCGGATCGCACTCCGGCCCCGAGTTCGACAAGCTGATTCCGATTCTCGAGGAAGGCTCTCGGCTAGAGTTGCCACAGCATGTCATGAATGTCCGCGAGCGTCTGGCTGCCTTTCGTGCGGCACGTGGGAAGTAACAAAGTCCGCGAACAAAGGTTTCAAAACCTCGCCGAATACTCTCGCTTCTTCTCGTCCGGCAAAAACGACGCGCGGAACGAATTCTTCGCCAGCTCGCGAAGCTCATCTTCACTGAAGCGGAAAACTTGCTGCGCAATCCGATATTCACGCGACAGGCTGGTGTGGAACATGTCCGGATCGTCCGTATTCAGCGTGACCTGCACGCCGGCGTCAAACAATTTCCGGATCGGGTGTTCCTCTACTGCGGTACAGCACCCGGTCATTACGTTGCTGGTGATGCACACTTCCACCGGAATCTGCTTCTCGGCGAGATACCGCACCAGTTCGGGATCATCTGCCGCATGCAGTCCATGGCCGATGCGTTCCGCCTTCAGCTCCCGCAAAGCGCTCCAGATGGATTCGGCGCCCACCGTTTCCCCGGCGTGCACGGTCAATCGCAACCCATGTTGCGCTGCGCGCTCATACACGTCGCGGAACTGCTCTGGGCCAGCGCGGCGCTCGTCTCCGCCGATTCCGATACCGGCGACGTTTCGCTCCTTGAAACGAATTGCCTCCTCCACCACGCGGTGCGCTTCCTCCACGCCGAAGTGCCGGACCGCGTCGAAGATCCAGTACAGCGACATGCCAAAGTCGCGCTCGCCGCGCTGTCGCCCACGCTCCGCCCCTTCAAACAGAGGAGCAAATTCCTGTCCGCGCCACTGCACCACTCCGGCAGAGATGTACACCTCGGCGTGCAGAACATTCTGCGCGTGCAGCTTCTGCATCATGCGATAGGTAACCAGCTCGTAGTCCTCGGCGGTGCGCAACCGCTCAGTGACCGCCTTGAACGCGACCAGGAAGCCGGTGAAGTTTTTGTATTCGTACAGCGCGCGCGCTTCTTCTTCGCTGAAGACGCGTCCGCTGTCCTCAATGTTTCTATAGCGGTTGTTGGTGTTGGGAAGCGGCGTGGGATGGCGGCGGCTCAGTTCCGCCAGTGTCGGCGGATCGACGGTTCCCTCGAGGTGCAGATGCAGCTCGGCCTTGGGCAGTCCTAAGATGAAGTCGTTGGCGGAATCAGTGAGATGGGGCGATTTCGTCATGGGGTATGCGAGTACCCGAGATGCTACGGCTTGTTCGGCGCGTTGGGCACGGGCCCGAGCTGGCGTGGGCTGAACTCGCTGCGGTGGCGGCTGTAGAGCATGTATACCATCAGCCCGATAATCAGCCACACGAAAAAGCGCAGCCAGGTCAAAATCGGCAGGCCCGACATCAGCAGTACACAAAACACTACGCTGAGGATTGGCGCCGTCAGCCCGCCCGGAGCGCGGAATCCGCGACGCCGCTCCGGCTGCTTGTAGCGCAGGATGATGACGCCGATCGACACCAGAACAAACGCGAACAGCGTACCGATGTTCGACAAATCCGAGAGCGTGCCTATGTCCAAAATGCCACCGGGAATTCCCACTAGGAATCCGGCGATCCAGGTTGCGGTGGCCGGCGTGCGAAATCGCGGATGCACCCGGCTGAACAATTTGGGCAGCAAGCCATCGCGTGACATCGAGAACCAAACGCGCGCCTGTCCCAACTGGAACACCAGCAGCGACGAGATCATACCCATCATCGCGCCGAAAAGGACCGCCAGCTCCGTCCAGTGTAGCAGCGCGGACTTCGTGGTCCCCGCCAGCTTGCTCATGCTGTTGACCACGGGCGCGGCGTCGTCAATCAAAGTCTGCCAGGGAACGATGCCGGTCAGCACCACGGCAACCGCAATGTAAAGCACGGTACAAACGATGAGCGTGGCGATAATGCCGATCGGCAGATCGCGCTGCGGATTGCGCGCCTCCTCGGCCGCGGTCGAGACCGAGTCGAATCCGATATAGGTGAAGAAGATGATGGAGCCGCCGGTCAGCACACCGGGCCAGCCCTGCGGCGCGAACGGATGATAGTTGGCGGGATGAATGAATCGCATCCCCACGAACACGAAGGCCAGGATGGCGGCGATCTTCAGGATCACCATGACATTGTTGGTTTCGGCCGATTCGCGAATGCCGCGCACCAGCACCACCGTCAGCAACATGACGATCAGAAACGCCGGCAGGTTGAAGCCAAAGTGCCAGCCCGGAGCATAGAGCACGTTGTTCTGCAAGTCGGTGAGGCCGCCGGGCAAGTACGCGGGGGTGATCCAGCGCAGCGCGGGATGCCAGCCGAACCAACTGAAGGTGGCGACCATGTGCGCCGCGAAGCCTACGCTCACGGCCATGTTGCTGACCGCGTACTCCAGGATGAGGTCCCAGCCGATGATCCAGGCAATCAACTCGCCCATGGTGGCGTAGGTGTACGTGTAAGCGCTGCCGGCAATCGGGATCATGGACGCCAGCTCGGCATAGCAGAGTCCCGTAAAGGCGCAGACGATGGCCACCAGCACGAGCGAGATCGCCAATGCCGGACCCGCTCCGGGCCGGCCCAGCGTCGCGGCGTGGTGCACCAGGTAGTCGGCTAAGGGTGCGTTCAGGATGGACGAGGTGTTGAATTTCTGTCCGGCAATCGCCGTTCCCACCACGGTGAAGATGCCGGAGCCGATCACGGCGCCGATGCCGAGCCCGGTCAGCGACCACGGGCCCAGCGTCTTCTTAAGCCGATGTTCCGGCTCTTCCGAATCGGAGATCAGCTTGTCGATAGACTTGCGCGCGAAGACTTGGTTCGCCAGGGTGACGCTCCCAGGAGTGCTGGAATCAGTGTCTTCGAATTCAAACAGAAAGGGCCGGGCAAGAGCAAGTCAAAGGCGATTCAACAGAGACACAGCATTTGGCATTTGGCATTTAGCATTTGGTATTTGCTAAATGGAAGCACCGTTTGACGAAGTGGGCACAAACAGCTAATCCCTGAGATGAAGAATGAAAGCAATCGCGCAGCCGCCGAGTATGGCCCCAAGCAAGAACCATCTCCCAATGGGAATGCCAACGACGACTACCGCCGCGACGCCAACCGCTATGAGAATGCCAGCGAATCCAGGGTTGACCTTCATTATGCGAAAGGGTCCGGGATGCGGCGGTGGTGTATCCGGGGTCTTCAAGAATCCAATTGTCCCACCATGGGGGAATTTTCAACAAATACCTACTCCCGACTGCTAACTGCTCCTCCGTGCCTCCGTGGTGAATGGATCACTTCTCCGGCGCGAGTATCTTCTCGAAGTAGTCCTCGATCAGATGAAACAGATGCGTACGCGCTTCGTATCCGGCGATGCCATGAGTCTTTCCTGGATACATCATCAGCTCGAACTGCTTGCCTGAGTTAATGAGCGCGTTGATCATTTGAATGCTGTTCTGGACGTGCACGTTGTCGTCGCTGGTGCCGTGCACCTCCAGCAGCTTGCCGTGCAAATTGGCCGCGAAGTTCACCGCCGAACTTTTCCTGTAGCCCGCTGGGTTCTCGCTCGGCAGGCCCATATAACGCTCGGTGTAAATCGAATCGTAATTGCGCCAATCGGTCACCGGCGCCACTGAAACTCCACCCTTGAACATGTCGGTGTGCTCAAGCGTGTAGAGCGTGAAATATCCGCCGTAGCTCCAGCCCCAGAATCCTAGCCGGTTCCCGTCGAGTTGCGGAAACTGTTGCAGCGCCTGCTTCACAGCGGCCATCTGATCGCTGAGTTCGGTCTCGCCGAAGTTGTGCTGGATGGCCACGGCGAAGGCCTTGCCACGTCCGGCCATGCCGCGGTTGTCAACTTTCAGAATCGCGAACCCCTGTTGTGCCAGGATCTGGTCGAACAAGTCAATTGCGCCCCAGGCATCACGCACAGTCTGCGCTGCCGGGCCGCCATAGGGATTGACGATGAGCGGCGCTTTGCCGTTCGCCATCATCGGCCCGCTCTCCGGCAGCAGGATCACGCCTTGCAGAGTGGTTGTGGCATCGGCGGCTTTGAAATCTACGAACTTCGGGGTCAGTAGGTGGTAGGCCTCGACGCTGCGTGGCGTCCAAAACGTGTTGCAGGCGCCGTCGACGGCGCACAGCGAAACCGTTGGCGGCGTGGCCAGCGACGAGTAGCAATCCACGTAGTACTTGGAGCCGCTGGGATCGAAGTCCGCCGAGTGAGATCCATTTTCCTTCGAGACGCGGCGGAGGTTCTGCCCATCCAGTCCCACAGCGTAGAGATTCGTCTGCCGCCAATCGCCCTCGTTGGCGGAGAAATAAACCACTCCCTGCTTTTCGTCAACGCCATTGATGCTCTCGACTTCCCAGTCGCCATGCGTGAGTTGGGCCACCAGCTTGGCCGGGCCGCTCAGCGGGTCCTGTTTGTCGAACTGGTACAGGTAAATATGGTAGTGCCCGTCGCGCCAACTGGTCCACAAGTAGCGATCACCAGAGGTTAAGGTCTGGAAATCCACCTCGGGATGCATGTCGATCCAGGCGTCGGTGGTCTCGGTCATCATGAGCGCCCACTTGCTGTTGTTGACATCCACAAAATACAAGTCCAGCCGGTTTTGCAGGCGGTTAAGAGCTAGCGCCCACAGTACGCCGTCGCGCACCCATCCGAAGCGGGGAACCAGAGCATCGGGACTGTCTGACAGCGGCACGTCACCGCCGGTTCCCGCGTTAATCCATTTGATCTTGCCGCCATCGGGGCCAACCACACCCAAGCGCACTTTAGGATTCGGATCGCCGGGCTGAGGGTATTTCTCCTGGTCCACGGTGGCATGGGTGGGCATCCAGTCGGTGATGGGATAGGTGGGCACGTCTTTCTCGTTCATCTGCAGAAACGCGATGTGCTTGCCGTCCGCAGACCAGAAGTAATTGCTGCGGGTGTACAGCTCTTCCTCGTAAATCCAGTCGACTTCCCCGTTCAGCAGGTTGTCGTCGCCATCTTTGGTTAGGGTTCGTTCCCGCCCTCCGTCCAGCGGCTGCGTATAGAGGTTGTGCTTGCGCACATACGAGATGCGGCTTCCATCCGGCGAGAACTTGGGATCGACGGCGGCATCGGAGCTGCTCGTGATCTGCACGGCGGTGCCGGTGTCCAGGCTGTAAAGCCAAAGTTGCCCCATGGAGTCGAACAGCAACTTCCGGGAATCGGGCGACCAGTGATAGGCGCCAATGGAGTAACGCTGGGCCGCCTCCTTCTTGCGTTCGTCCTTGATGGCGCTGGTGGGCGGAGCCAACGAGGCCAGCTTCTCGCTCGCCACCAGCACCGCCGGCTTGCCGGTCGTGGTTACATCCACGTAATACAAAGCTCCGTGTTGGCCGCTGTCGTCGCGTTGTACGAAGGAAACCTTCGAGCCGTCGGGACTCCATTTCACATCTTCCGGACCGCGGCCGAGGATGCCGCCAGGCTGGAACATTTCTTCAACCGTCAGCTCTTTTTTCGCTGGTGACTCCTGCGAAGCAGGGGATGGGGACGATTGCGCGACGAGGAATGACGTGGACAGCACACAGCAGACGAATGCAGCGAACCGTGATTTCACGTTAGCTCCGACCAGGAAAATCCGTAGCGGGAAAGTCTATATCAGGAGAGTGGGTCCATGCGGCGACTGCTGGGGAGTGATGGGAGGTCGCGGGAAGTAGCGGGACGCTGCCACGCCGGTCTTGAATCGGTTACGACTCCGATGTGACGTGGGTCTTCAGGATTCTATGCAATTCGCTAGCTACTTCGGGGGAGATTGCGCGTTTTGGAATCCACCAATATCGGTACGGAGATGTAAACACCAGAAAGAAGCGTGCGGTCTCCCGATAGTTCACAAAGGCGTTCCACTGTAAGTGCGATGTACCTGTAGGAAAGGTTGCGGTAACGCCGTGTTCGTTCACCGTGTAGACGAACTCTCCTTGAACCGAAGGGCTGTGCCGAAAGGCGCGGTGTGCTTGGAATCGAGGAACTTCATACATGGCACCAGCAAGTACAACGGTCAGCACGAGCCAAACCCAACCGGCGATGGCAATGCCGTGCTGAATCAGATGTACCGCCACAAGGAACGACAGTAGCAGCAGCAGGAGAGAGAGGAACGTGTACCATCCCGGGATCAAATTAATCCGAGAGAGATCGCGAGCATCCTCTTCCGTAGGCGTGAAGCGCAACTCCATTCCCGAAAGTGTAGAGCGAGCTAGTCTTGTTGTCACCTGCCTTTCGAGTAGACCTTATCGCCCGATCTGATAAAGGCGCAGCCATTCGACAAGCACGATGAACATGCCGATGCCGAGGTAAAGATTGTGCGCCGTCTCCGTGCGGAGGGCCGCCGGTAGAGGCAGGCCGCGGCTGCGGCAGGCGATCACCAGGGAACGCTCGCCTTCCAGGACGAAGTCGGCAATCCGCTGGTGAAAGGCTACCATCAGCAATCCCAGACAAAGCCGCGCAATTTCAATGGCCATGCGCCCCATACTAGCTGAGGTCACCGCATTCTCTCAATAGACCGAAAACCTTAGTCCGCCAAGGTGACTGCCGGCCAGAGGCCTGGTTTCTGCGTGCTAGAATCCCAGCAGGTTCCCTTGGGGTCCAGATGAATTCCGATCTGCAAAAGCTGATCGACTTGCAAGAAGTCGATGCCCGGATTGCCGCGCTGAAGGCGGAGGTCGCCGCCCTGCCCCAGCAGGTGGCACAGATCGAGGCCAAACTCGCCAGTTCCAAAGCCCAACTCGAAGCCGCCCAGGCCGGATTGAAGGCGGACGAGATCGCCCGCCGCAAGCACGAGTCCGACATCAAGGACCAGCAGGAGAAGATCAGCAGGTACCGCGACCAGTCGCTGAAGGTCAAGACCAACGACGAGTACCGGGCGCTGAATCACGAGATCCAGTTTGCCGAGGCGGAGATCCGCAAGCTGGAAGACAAGATCCTGGAAATCATGGTCGCCACCGACACGCGCAAGGAAGCGATCAAGCAGGCGGAGGCCGCGCTGAAGGCCGACACCGCTGCGAATGAAAAAGAGAAAGACCACGCGCGAGCCCAGACCGCCGAGGACGAAAAGCAGCTCGCCGAGTTGAGCGCCACGCGCAAGGAGTTGCGTTCGGGCGTCGCCGAGGAGACCCTCACCCATTACGACCGCGTGCTCAAGCTACGCGGCTCCGTCATGGCGGCGGTTTATGAGGATGAAAGTTGCTCGGCTTGCCGGGTACGGCTGCGGCCGCAGGTTTTTCAGGAAGTCATGAGCAACGAGCAGATCGTCACCTGCTTTTACTGCAATCGCATTCTGTATTACGTTCCCCCACCGCCCCAGCCGGAAGAAGAGGGAGCGAAGAGCGCCAAAGCGAAGCCCGGCAAAGAGAAGTCGGTCGAGACAGACGAGGCCGACTCCCCCTTTTTCGCATAGTCGACGATAGTGTTATGCTTTCGACCCAGTGTCTACAGAGGTTCTAACCGTGTCCAACCCGACAATCGAAGTGTCAGTTGCCTTAGTCGCGACCGCAAGCGCTTTCTTAGTCGCATGGATCGCAGGAGCATTTTCGCTCCTAGGGCTGCTCATTTCCAAGGAGCAAAAAGTATCGGAATTTAGGCAGACCTGGATTGACGCGTTAAGGGCAGACATCGCAGCGTTAGTCGCTCATGCGTATCAGATACACGCATTCCTTAGCGGGCCCGGACCGGTTGACTACACCGATTTTTGGAATGCGACTCGTGATGACTATATCGAACTCAACCAGGCATCAACTCGGATAAAGCTTCGGATTAATCGGAATGAGTGTGACAGCAGAATGATCCTTCAGTCGATGAAGGAAATGGAAGTACTTTTTAGCGGGCCCCCAAGCGACCTGCACAAAAGGTCATTAATGGAGCTAAACAAGATTGTAGAAGCGCTAGAGCGCGATGCTCCGCCGTTGCTAAAGAAAGAGTGGGAACGAGTCAAGAGCGGAGAGCCAATTTATCGTCTGGCGAAGTGGATGGCCCTATTTACCTTTCTCGCGACCGGACTAACGGCCGTCTGCCTGTTTTGGAAGATGCTTAGATGATTGCGCGGGGGTTCCTTCCGCGAAAGTCAATTGCTCGCCACGCTCACGCGCGACAACATTCATATTCGCTCGGGAGCCTGCGGAGAATGTTTGTCGATGTTGAGCCCCCCGCATCCGGGCGAATTTATCCGCACTGAAATTATCGAGCCGCTCGGCCTGTCTGTAACCGGCGCGGCCCAGATCCTGGCCGTTTCCCGGCCTGCGCTGTCCAGCCTGCTTAACGGCAAGGCCGATTTGTCCGGGGAGATGGCCCTGCGGATTGAAAAGGCGTTTGGACCCAGGATGGACACGCTCATGCGAATGCAGTCCGCCTACGACATTGCCCGCACCCGTAAGCGCGAGAGCACGATTCGCGTTCGGCGCTATCGCCGGACCGAAGCCATGCAGGAGTTCGTCGGAATCAGGAAGGGACGCTCCGAAGTCCGCGATCCTGTCGCATACGTGCGGGGCTTGCGGCGCGGCAGCCGGATCGAGCGGCTCGGAAAACAGTGACGGTTCTGGGGTGATTGCTGAGCAGAGTTCAGCCACGCGCCTCGGGTTCCGTTGTCTCGTACTGAAACACCTCTTCCAGCGGAACGCCAAATACACGCGCCATGCGAAAGGCCACGTCCAGCGATGGCGAATACTTATCCTGTTCGACCGCGATGACGGTCTGCCGGGTGACCCCGATTTTTTCTGCCAATTCCTGCTGGGTCATCTCCGAGCCGAGGAATCGCAGCTTGCGAATATTGTTCCGGATGCGTCCCTTGGTCATCGCAAGCCTCGCCGGTAATAAAACAACTGGGTGACGAACTGCGCCAGTTCGGCCAGGACCCAGACGAACAGCACCAGGTTGACAATCAGGAAAGGCTTGAACGCCAGCATGACCGCACACATCACCACGAATATCCCTGCTGAAAGCAGAAAGTAGGCGTTTCGATATGCTTTGGATGCGATCAGCGTGTCACGCTCATCCTTGGGCTCGGGTTTCGACTCCAGCGCCAGGAGAATGTGATAGACAATCTCGATTACGACGATAGCAACCACCGCGAGCACCAGTCGGCCAATTGGAAGGCTAGCGCCATCGAACTCGGACCGGCTGATATCACGCAAGACGGTCGCGAAGTAGTATCCAAAGACCACTCCGACGGCCAACAGTGATCCCAAAATGCTTTTTTCTTGATAAGACAGATCCATAACATTCTCCTCGGAAGTAATGTTTGACAGACATAATGTAATACATAGCATACTATATGTCAATAATATTTTACATATAAATGCATCGGAATCCACGTCGGGCTCAGCGACGGCCTTCCGCGTAAGATAAGTCTTTGATTTCAGGGGGGATGTCTTGGACGATTCCGTTTCCATTCCAGGGATAACCGTGAACCAGCGCGGCGCGGCGCGACTGCGGGGCGGACATTTGTGGGTCTATCGCTCCGATCTGGTGCCGCCAGCCGAGGCATCGGCGGGCTCGCTGGTGCATGTCCGCGATGAGCGCGGCCGCCATCTAGGATCGGCGCTTTACAGCAGTGCATCGCAGATTGCGATTCGCCTGCTGACTGGCGACGAAATCGGCGAGGCGCAGCTCACGTCGCTCTTGCGGGAACGCATTGCCGCCGCAGTCCGCTTTCGCGCGCAAGTGGCGCGCGACACCGATTCCTACCGCGTGATCTTCAGCGAGGCCGACCTGCTGCCCGGCGTCATCCTCGACAAGTACAACGATGTGCTTTGCCTGCAAGCGCTCACCCAGGCTTTTGATCGCCAGGACCTGCGCCAGGCGGTCCTCGACGCCATCGCCGAACACTTTCCCCAGGCCAGCGTCGTCGAGCGCGTCGATGCCCACATTCGCGAACTGGAGCAATTGCCCGCCCGCGAGTCGCAACTGGTGCGCGGCGAGCGCTCCAGCACCATCTTCACCATGAACGGTGTCCGCTTTCACTTCGACGGACTCGGCGGGCAGAAGACTGGCGCCTTTCTCGATCAGCGCGAGAACTATGCCGCCGCGGCGCACTACGCTCACGGCGACGCGCTCGACTGCTTCACCTATCAGGGAGGATTTGCGCTGCATCTGGCACGAGTGTGCGCAAGCGTCGCCGCGGTGGATTCGTCGCGCCCGGCGCTGGAAGTGGCGGAACGGAATGAGCAGCTCAATCGCACCGCTCACCGCTGCGGCGAGATCGAATGGACCGAGGCCAACGCTTTCGACCTGCTCAAGGACTACGCTACCGCGGGCCGGCAGTATGACACCATCGTTCTTGATCCGCCGGCGTTCGCCAAGACCAAGCGCGCTGTGCCCACCGCCCTGCGCGGCTATAAGGAGTTGAATCTTCGCGCTCTGAAGATGCTTCGGCCCGGCGGCATTCTCATCACCTGCTCATGTTCGTTCCACGTCAGCGAGGGCGAGTTCCTGGCAATGCTGGGCTCTGCCGCTGCCGATGCAGGCCGCCGAGTGCGCATCCTGGAAGTGCGCCGCCAGTCGCTCGACCATCCGATTCTGCTGAACGTGCCGGAAACGGCCTACCTGAAGTGCGTCATCGGCCAGGTGCTGCGGTAGGCCACGGTTAGTTCGGCGGCAGGGAAGCCCAGTTTAAGAAGCCAAAGTGTGCTAACAACCGATTTAATATCTATGGTTTAGCTGAATTCAATTATCTTGGTACCACGAACCACTACTCGTTACTTGACAACATCGCACTCATATTTTATGCTTCCTTAATGCTAAGTTATGCATCAAACTTAGCGATTGTCGGAAAGACCGCAAACTTTGTTTGGAGGCTTTGAAAAAAGTGGATAGTGGCTAGTGGTCAGTGAGGGGGTGCTCCATCTGCCGGCGTCTGTTAGGCCGCTGGAGCTTCGAGTGCAGGATAATAGATCGTTGGTTGACTCTATTCGCGACCCACTAACCACTATCCACTGGAGTAGCCCCATGGCAATTCGTTGGGACAAATTGACCGTGAAAGCGCAGGAAGCCATGCAGCGGGCGAACGATCTCGCCAGCGAGCACGGCAATCCTGAGCTGCAGCCGGCACATATTCTGGCGGCGCTGCTGGAAGACCGCGAAGGCATCGTTTCGCCTCTGCTGGAGCGCGTAGGACTACATGTGCCGACGGTGCAGGCCCAGGCCATGCGCGAGATCGAAAAGCTGCCGAAGGTATCCGGCAGCGGCGCCACGCAGGCGCATCTTTCGGATGCCGCCTCGCAGATGCTGGAGAACGCCTTCAAAGAGGCGGCCAACTTCAAGGACGATTACGTCTCGACCGAGCACATGCTGCTGGCGCTGACGAAGCTGAAGCGCGATCCGGCCAAAGAGATTCTGGGGAAGGCGGGCGCGACTTACGACAACATTTTGCGCGCGCTGACCCCAGTGCGCGGCAATCAGAAGGTGACCGACCAGAATCCCGAGGCGAAGTATCAGGCGTTGGAGCGTTACGCCAAGGACCTTAACGAACTCGCCCGTCAGGGCAAACTCGATCCCGTGATCGGGCGCGACGAGGAAGTGCGACGCGTGGTGCAGGTACTGTCGCGCCGGACGAAGAACAATCCGGTGTTGATTGGCGAACCCGGCGTCGGCAAGACCGCGATTGTTGAAGGTCTGGCGCAGCGCATTATTTCCGGCGACGTTCCCGAGCAGTTGAAGAACAAGCGCGTGGTGTCACTTGACCTGGGCGCGATGCTGGCGGGCGCGAAGTATCGCGGCGAGTTTGAAGACCGCCTGAAGGCGGTGCTGAAAGAGATCGAGCAGTCGCAAGGGCAGATCATCCTGTTCATTGACGAGCTGCACACGCTGGTGGGCGCCGGCGCTGCCGAAGGCGCAATTGACGCTTCCAACATGCTGAAGCCCGCCCTGGCGCGCGGTGAGTTGCGCGCCATTGGCGCCACCACGCTGAACGAATATCGCAAGTACATCGAGAAAGACGCCGCGCTGGAGCGCCGCTTCCAGATTGTTTTTGTCGGTGAGCCCAACGTCGAGGACACCATCGCCATCCTGCGCGGTCTGCGGGAGAAATACGAAGTTCATCACGGCGTCCGCATCAAGGACTCGGCCATTGTGGCGGCGGCGACGCTGTCGCATCGCTACATCTCCGACCGCTTTCTGCCCGACAAGGCCATCGATCTGATTGACGAGGCGGCCGCGTCGCTGCGCATCCAGATCGACTCCATGCCGACCGAGATCGACCAGTTGGAGCGCCGGGCAACGCAGCTCGAAATCGAGCGCCAGGCGTTGAAGCGCGAAGACGACCTGAACTCGCGCGAACGGCTGGCCGCTCTGGAGAAAGAGCTGGCGCACATCAAGGAGGAATCCAACGCATTGAAGGCGCGCTGGAAGCAGGAGAAGGAAGCCATCGCCAAGGTGCGCGAGACCAAGGAGCGCATCGAGAAGCTGAAGCTGGAGGAGCAGGAAGCCACGCGCAAGGGCGACTACAATCGCGCCGCGCAAATCAAGTATGGCGAGCTGCCGCAGCTCGAAGCTGAGGTCAAGAAGCTGGGCGCGGCGATGGATGGCAAGCAGGCGCGCATGTTGAAGGAAGAGGTGGACGAGGAAGATGTCGCCAAGATCGTCAGCAAGTGGACCGGCATTCCGGTGTCGAAGATGCTGGAAGGCGAAGTGAAGAAGCTGGTGACGATGGAAGACCGCTTACGCCAGCGCGTTATTGGGCAGGACGAGGCGATTCAGAGCGTGGCCAACGCCATTCGGCGCTCGCGCGCGGGACTGAGCGATCCGCGCCGTCCGATTGGCTCGTTCATCTTCCTTGGACCGACCGGCGTCGGCAAGACCGAGTTGGCGAGGGCGCTGGCGGAGTTCCTCTTCGACGACGAGCACGCGATGGTTCGCATCGACATGTCGGAATACATGGAGAAGCATTCGGTGTCGCGGCTCATCGGCGCGCCGCCGGGCTACATCGGCTACGACGAGGGCGGGCAATTGACGGAGGCGATACGCCGCCGGCCGTATGCGGTGGTGCTGTTCGACGAAATCGAGAAGGCGCATCCCGACGTGTTCAACGTGTTCCTGCAGATCATGGACGACGGCCGCCTCACCGACGGCAAAGGCCGCATCGTCGATTTCAAAAACACCATCATCATCATGACGTCGAACATCGGCTCCAGCTATCTGCAGGACCTGGGAGAGCGTTCACCGGAGCAGATCGCCGAAGCGCACCAGCGGGTGATGGAGGCGCTGCGGGCGCACTTCAAGCCCGAGTTCCTCAACCGCGTGGACGACATTGTCATCTTCAACCCGCTGGGCAAGGAGCAGTTGACCAAGATTGTGGACCTGCGGCTGGAAGACCTGCGCCGGCTGCTGGCCGATCGCAAGATCAGCCTGGAGCTGACCGCGAAGGCCAAGGAGTTGATCTTTACCGAAGGCTACGATCCGAACTACGGCGCGCGCCCGTTGAAGCGGGCCATCCAGCGCGTGGTGCAGGACCCGCTGGCGCTGAAGATCCTCGACGGCGAAGTTCTGCACGGCGATCACGTCGTCGTGGACGCGGACAAGAAGGAGCACAGGCTGACATTCAAAGTGGCGAAGCGGGTGGGTGAGCCGGCGGCAGCGGTGGAGTAGATGGCCCGGTGGCGGAAACCCGCGGCCCTTCAGAGAAGAATGCTAATCTCTGTCGTTTGGCCAACCATTGGTCCTGAAACTCGAAGGCTCTTGACTGGGTACGACTCCCGCTCAATCGTACTCTCGAGGATGTTTCTTAACGTTTCGGACACTTCTCTGGGCAGGTCCTCCGGCAAGTGAAGGCTGATCCACTCTTGCTTCGAGGTCCCCTTGGCCCAGTGCCCCTCAGAGGCCTTAAAGCCCTTTTGCGAGAGGGCGGTGATTAGCGTTGAGGCGAACTCTTCTTCTTTGGGTTCGTCGTAGCGACTAGCTACCATGACTCGATAGCGCGAGTTAAGGTCAAACTCCGCCTGAGTAGAAGCCGTTGTAGCACCGACTTCGGCCCTCCTCCTTTCATACTCTTGCAGAGCAGCTCTGCTCTTGTGCGAGTCCTCCGCCAGTTCGGCGAACATGTGTCGTAGCTCGGTTACCTGTTGATCCAAAGCAGCTATTTTGAGATCCGCCGCCGCAACTGCCCGCGTACCTTCGGCGTCAATCCTGCTGCTCAGCCCTTGAAGTTTGTCGCCGATACTCTTGGCTTCAGTCTTTAGCTCGTCCACTAACCCTCGGTATTTGCCGGCTTCGTCCCTGACGTCCTTTATTACATCTCTGCCTTGAGCTGCTGCTGCCTGGGCGTCGGCGGAGGCGCGCATTGCATCCTTGAGCTCAGACGTTAACATTTCTCGAACCAGTGCGCGAACACCGAAAAAACCGATAAGAACTGAAATGATCGCCACAATCCAGAATCGCGTCTGGGCCCACTTAAGCAGGTCGTCCTGGAGCTCCTGTTGAATCCGCAATTTCTGGAGGAGATATTCCTCATCAGGAGATATTGTCAGCCCAGACTTCTTGGCTGCCGGGTTCTCTGGA
The DNA here is from genome assembly GCA_049520555.1 of Candidatus Korobacteraceae bacterium. Classification (GTDB taxonomy): domain Bacteria; phylum Acidobacteriota; class Terriglobia; order Terriglobales; family Acidobacteriaceae; genus Bog-257. The sequence goes on along the minus strand of JBEKPR010000009.1, from coordinate 44,150 downwards.
GCCTGTTGTTTGCTGGCGTTCGTTGCCTCACCGTTAGGCGTAGTGGACTGTTGTTTCGTCGTTTGCCCGCAGGAAACCGATACCAACAAGACGATTGTGAGAATCGCAGCATTAACCTTGTTCATTTTGCGTCCGCTCTTAGCTTCAGTAATGGTACCGCGCTTGTAGAAAATCAATGCGGGCCTCGCTGACCCGATAGACGAGCCGGTGCTCTTGCGTGATGCGCCTGGACCAGCAACCTGCCAGCGCAAACTTCAAGGGCTCCGGCTTGCCGATACCTGTGAACGGGTCATTCATCACCGCTTCCACCAGCTCCAGAGTTCGCAGCGCTGCTTTCCGGTCGGTTTTGATCCAGTACCGTAGGTCCTCGCGAAACTCAACCTGGAACACCGCCTGGCGCTCAACGGGCCGGGCCAAGTCCCATCTCCCGCCGCAGCTTGTCCACCGATTCCGGCTTGCCTTTACCTCGGGTGGCGCGCTGCAGCGCCGCCAGCAGGCGCTGGGCATTCTTAGGAGAGCGCAGCAGGTGTGCCGTCTCCAACAGGCTGGTCAACTCTTCGGCTGGGACTAAGGCGACGTCCTTGGCGTGGCGGCGGCGCACAATGACAACCTCGTGATCGTTGGCAACCTGGTCAAGCACCGAAGCCAGCCGTTCCCGTAAACTCGTGTAGGTGGTCTCGACAGGCATGAGATTTGTCCTTTCACTCAAGCGTACAGTGTTCCTGTACGTAACGTCAAAGTCCAAGTAACTGAGTGTTAACAAAACATGACGCGCAGTTCGACATCAACCGCCGTCTCCGGCTGGGGCTTGTGTGCCGTGGGAACTACTGCGCTCATCGCTGCGGCTGTGGCGATGCGTCAGCGAACCATCGAGGGGTGGCTGGCAGTCTGGCTTGCCGAAGCTCTACTCGCGTTCTCCGTCGCGCTGTTCAGCATGCAGCGGAAAGCTTCCCGGCAGGGAACGGACCTGCTGTCCACCGCGGGACGGCGGCTGTTGATGGGACTGCTGCCGGCCTTGGCGGCCGGAGGGTTGCTCACGGCGGCGATCGTGTGGGACGGATCCACGCGGCTGATCCCCGGCGTGTGGTTGTTGCTCTACGGAATTGGGGTGGTGCAAGCGGGCGCGTTTTCGGTGCGCGTGGTGCCCGCAATGGGCATCTTGTTTGTGGTGCTCGGCGCCGTTGCCCTGCCCATGCCGTGGATGTGGGCAAATATCATGCTGGCTGCCGGTTTCGGACTGGCGCACATCGGCTTCGGAGCCTTCATCGCCAGCAGGCACGGTGGCTAATCGTGCCATCAATGGGAAGGAGCGATTTTGAAGGTGAAACCCCTTGTGCTGCCGGTGTTTCAATTGACAATGCCCGCCCGCGTAGTCTATTCTTAAATCTTTCGTAGTCCTGCGTTTGCCCGCCAGCAAGTTTCCTAGCGCGTCCAGCGCCAGAACTCAGCGGCTCTTTCGCGGTTTTCAACTATTTTGGGAGATTCACCGATGTCAACCTATTTCCCCAAGGGGGAAATTGCGCGCAAGTGGTTTGTCATTGATGCCGACGGCCAGACGCTGGGCCGGCTAGCCAGCCGTATCGCACGCATCCTCTCTGGCAAGGACAGCCCCAAGTACACGCCCTTTATGGACTGCGGGGACCATGTCATCGTGATCAATGCCGAAAAGGTCCGCGTCACCGGCCTCAAGGCTGACAAAAAGGTCTATTACAGCTATTCCGGATTTCCCGGCGGCATGAAGGCTGAGGAATACAAGAAGCGTTTTCAACGCAGGCCGGAGCAGATTGTGGAAGAGGCCATCACTGGCATGTTGCCGCATACCAAGCTGGGACGTGCCATGGCCAGCAAGCTGAAGGTTTACCGGGGCGACAAGCATCCGCACGCGGCGCAGAAGCCGGAAGTCATGGCTGCGGCAGCCGCCAAGCGCGCGTAGCGCGAGAGCTAGATATCAGGCGGGCTAAAGCCCGCTCGAATTTTGGAATGAATTTTGACGGCGTGCCTGAAGGCACGCCCCTTCAGGGAAGGATCAAAGGGAGCACGCGTCTCCCGACGGACAAACGATGGCAGATCAGGTTCAGTACTACGGAACGGGACGCCGCAAGTCGAGCGTGGCGCGGGTGTTTCTTCGCCCCGGCAGCGGCGAGTTCACGGTCAACGGGAAACCGTTTGACGCATATTTTGTGACCGCGGCCCAGCGCATTATGGCCAAGTCGGCGATGGTGCTCACCGAAACCACGGCCAGCTTCAACGTGCTGTGCACGGTGGACGGCGGCGGCGTGAATGGCCAGGCAGGCGCGGTGCGCATGGGAACGGCGCGCGCGCTGCAGGAGTTTAATCCCGAACTGCGGCCCAAGTTGAAGGCGGAAGGCTTTCTGCGTCGCGACGCTCGCGGTAAAGAGCGCAAGAAGTACGGGCAGAAGGGCGCTCGTAAGCGGTTCCAGTTCTCGAAGCGGTAGAAAGACAGTGGTCAGTTGTCAGAAGACCGGCAACTGATTTTCCTGACAACTGATAACTGGCAACCGGCAACTGAATTTCATTCTTCTCGCACCCGCTGTAAGCGACGAACGGGGCGGGTTACGGGAAAGCAATCCAGAGCGATCCGGCCAGGCGCACCGCGCCGATGCCGCCGCAAAGGATGCAAGCCAACCATAGGAGGTAGCTTGGCAAATATCACGATGAAGGAGTTGCTCGAAGCCGGCGTTCACTTCGGGCACCAGACGAAGCGTTGGAACCCGAAGATGAAGGAATATATCTTCGGCGAGCGCAACGGAATTTACATCATCGACCTGCAGAAGACGCTGAAGATGTTCAAGGAGGCGTCCAAGTTCGTGCAGGACATTGCTGCCGAAGGCAAGCTGGTGCTGTTCGTGGGCACCAAGCGCCAGGCGCAGGACGCGATCGCCGAAGAAGCGACGCGCTGCGGCATGTTCTTCGTCAACCAGCGGTGGCTGGGCGGACTGCTCACCAACTGGGTGACGGTGCAGAAATCGGTGAAGCGGCTGAAAGAGCTCGACGAGATGGCCACGGACGGCCGTTACGAGCTGCTGCCGAAAAAGGAAGTGGTGAAGCTGGAACGCGAGCGCAAGCACCTGCAGGCCAACCTGGCCGGCATCAAGAACCTTAGCCGCCTGCCCGACGCGCTGTTCGTGATCGACTCCAACAAGGAGCAGATTGCGGTGAAGGAAGCGCGCAAGCTGGGGATTCCCGTGGTCGCGGTGGTGGACACCAATTGCGATCCCAGCGAAGTGGATTACATTATTCCCGGCAACGATGACGCGTTGCGCGCCATCCGGCTGTTCGCTTCCAAGATTGCCGATTCGGTGGTCGAGGGTTCGCAGGCTGCCACCGACAAGCAGATGGCAGACATCGCCTCCGGTGTGCAGTACAGCGCGGATGCCGAGGCTGCCGCTGCCAGTCCGGAAGAGAGCGAAGTCGCTGCGGCTCCCGAGGAGACCGGCGAGGCGGAAGAAGTCAGCATGGAAGAGGTGCTGGGCAAAGGCGGCCGGCGCGCCGCGGCTGAGAATACCAACGCCTAGCAACAGTTCGAGACGACGAGTGGTTCCATGGCCCGCGCGTCATTGCAGCGCGGGCTGTTTTTATAGAAGATGCTTTTCGCCCGTCGCTCTTCGCGGTGAAAAGCGAGAGGCGAATGGCGAAGAGCGAAAAGGATTTCCGAAAGATGAGCACTACAACCGTGAACATTACTGCCGCACAAGTGAAAGAGCTTCGGGAGAAGACCAACGCTCCCATGATGGATTGCAAGCACGCGCTGACCGAATCCAAGGGCGATATGGAAGGCGCCATCGTCATTCTGCGCAAGAAGGGCGTGGCCACCGCCGCCAAGAAGGCGACCCGCGCCACCAGCGAGGGTACGGTGACCAGCTACATCCACGCCGGAGGCAAGATCGGGGTGCTGGTGGAAGTGAACTGCGAGAGCGATTTCGTCGCCCGTACCGACGACTTCAAGACCCTGGTGCACGATATCGCCATGCACATCGCCGCCACCGATCCGCGCTACATCCGCAAGGAAGACGTGAGCGCCGATGCCTTCGAAAAAGAGAAGGACATCTACCGCGCCCAGGCGGCCCAGACTGGCAAGCCCGCGCCGGTGATCGAGAAGATCGTCGAAGGCAAGATGGGCAAGTTCTATGAGGAGGTCTGTCTCTACGAACAGCCCTTCATCAAGGACCAGACCATGACCGTGCACCAGCTTATCGCTACGGTCGTAGGCAAGCTGGGCGAGAACATCTCGGTGCGGCGTTTTGCGCGCTTCAAGGTGGGCGACGTCGGCGAGACCATCGCCATCAGCAAGGCGGCGGAAGCCACCACCGAGTAGGAACTCGCGGCCATTCAGCCGAGGTGATCAGGCAGGGCGGGACATGGGTTCCGCCCTGTTCATTGTGGGCCCTGCTCCCGTGCTAAAATTTGACCAAATGCTCGCGAGAGAAGTTTGGTCTTGATCGAGATAGCGCCGTCCATATTGTCGGCTGATTTCGCCCGCCTGGCCGAGGATGCCAATGAGGCGGTGCGAGGGGGCGCCACCCTCCTCCATGTGGATGTCATGGACGGCCACTTTGTGCCCAATATCACGATCGGGCCTCCGGTGGTCGCGTCGCTGCGTAAAGCCGTGGACGTTCCGCTGGACTGTCACCTGATGATCGAGAATCCCGATGACTACATTCCGGCTTTCGCCGATGCCGGGGCCAACTGGATCTCGGTGCACCAGGAAGTGTGCCGCCACCTGAACCGCACCCTGAACCTGATTCGCAGCCACGGCATGCAGGTCGGCGTGGTGCTCAATCCAGCGACACCGGTACAAACCCTCGGCGAGGTGCTCGACCTGGTGGACTACATCCTGGTGATGTCGGTCAATCCCGGTTTTGGCGGACAAAAGTTCATTCCTGGAGCGCTGGAAAAAGTCCGCAAGCTGGCAACCATGCGCGCCGCCAAGGGTTTGAACTACCGCATTGAAATCGATGGCGGCGTGGATCTGGCAACGATCGGACCAGCAGTCCGCGCGGGAGTAGAAATTTTCGTTGCCGGCAGTTACGTGTTTGGCCACGGTGATCCGGCCCGCAAAGTGGAGGGGTTGCTGAAGGCGGCCCAGGAAGCCACGTTATTGCGCGCCTAGTCGTGGAATGCAGTATTTCCCAGAGGTGTTTAGGATGTTTCGTCGCGTCATCATTGCGTTTTCGCTAGTTGCCATGCTGCTGACCCTTGGATGCAGCAACAAGAAAGTCCAGAATCCCATCGCCAACGTCAACTCGAAACAGCCGGACAAGGTGCTGTTCGATCGCGCCATGGACGCGATGAAGCACGCCAAGTATGACGTCGCCCGGCTCAGCCTGCAGACCCTGATCAATACCTATCCTGATTCCGAGTACGTGGCGCGCGCCAAGCTGGCCATTGGCGACTCCTGGTATGCCGAAGGCGGCTCGGCCGCCATGACCCAGGCGGAGAGCGAGTACAAGGACTTCATCACCTTCTTCCCCAATATGCCGGAGGCGGCGGAAGCGCAGATGAAGATCGGTAACATCCACTACAGGGAGATGGAGAAGGCGGACCGCGATCCCACCCACGCCCGTCGCGCCGAGGAGGAGTATCGCCAGCTCATCTTGCAGTTTCCCGACAGCGCGCTGGTGCCACAGGCCAAGCAGCGCCTGCTGGAAGTGCAGGAAGTGCTTGCCGAGCGCGAGTACATGATCGGGCACTTCTACTTTCTGCGCGAGATATATCCGGCGGCCATCGCGCGCCTGAAGTCGGTGGTCGATACGTACCCGCTGTACAGCGGAGCCGACCAGGCCCTGTACGAATTGGGCAACTCCTACGAAAGGGAGGTTGATCTCATTCGCCGGTCGAAACTGCCGGAAGTGGCGAAAGGCGCTTTGATCAAGCAGTACACCGAAGGAGCCACAGCCGCCTACGACCGTATCCTTACCCGCTACCCGCTGGAAGAGCGCGCCGACGATGCCAAGAAGCGCTTGCAGGCAATGAAGCAGCCGGTCCCGCAAGCCACCCCCGCCGCCATTGCTGAAGATAAGGCTGAGATCACCAGCCGCGGCTCGCTGGGACACTTCGGCAAGCTCATGGAGAACTTCCACAGAGGTCCGGACGTGTCGGATGCCACCAAGGTCGGCGACCCAACGCTGGTTGATCCCAAGCAGTCCAGCGCGCCTGATATGGTGCGCGCCGCCAATACCAGCGTCATCGGCAGCCTCATCGGTTCCAATAAAGTAGGCGTCGAACGCGTGGAGAACGGCGCCGTCCCGGCGGCGAACGCTCCCGCTCCTCGCTCTGACGCCGAAGCGGCGCCTGCCGGATCCACTCCCGCCACGGGGAACTCTGCGGTGTCGGGCGGGGCTGAGAGTGGCTCGCCCGCCAACCCAGCCTCCGACAATAGCGCAGTTCCTGAAATGAAGAACGACTTGCAGCCCGCAGTTGCAACTCCTGCGCCCGGCGCGACCGCTCCGCCGCCTGACGCGGCCATCCCGCCGCCCGCACAAGCGAACGATGCCGCTGCTTCCTCCAGTTCCGACAACAGCGCGCAGCCGGCGCCCGCGGCCAGCAGCGGTTCAGCGCAGCAGTCCGCCCCGCCGGCCGATAGCAATAAGGAAAGCTCGTCGAAGAAAAAGAAGAAGCATCATTGGCCGTTCTAACCGCGAGGTTGGTCGAGAGCGCAGCTGCGGCTGCGCTTTTCTTTTGCGTCTTGCCGGCTGACTACTGGCTACTGGCTACTGACTACTCTTGCCTGTAATATCGAAGTCGAAGCTTCATTCGCAGAACGGATTGCAATGCCTCACGATCTTCCCAAGGCCTACGAACCGGGCGCCATTGAACCGCGTTGGGCCGAATACTGGGTCCACGAAAAATTGTTCCACGTGGAACCCCCCAGCGACCCTGACCAGGCCGCCTTCACGGTGACCCTGCCGCCGCCCAATGTCACCGGTAACCTGCACATGGGCCACATGTTAGAGCACACCGAGATCGACATCATCGTGCGCTGGAAGCGGATGCAGGGGCTGCGCACGCTGTGGTTGCCAGGCACCGATCACGCCGGCATCGCCACCCAGTTGATGGTGGAGCGCCAACTCGCTGCCGAAGGCAAGAACCGCCGCGACCTGGGCCGCGAGGCCTTCATCGCGCGCGTCTGGGACTGGAAGCAGCACTATGGCGGAGTCATTCTGCAACAGATGAAGCGCCTCGGCGCTTCGGTGGACTGGTCACGCGAGTACTTCACCATGGACGAGCGCATGTCGCGCGCCGTGCGCGAGGCATTCGTTCGCCTGCACGAAGAAGGGCTGATCTATCGCGGCAAGTACATCGTGAATTGGTGCCCGCGTTGCGTCACGGCCGTGTCCGATCTGGAAGTGATGCACGAAGACACGCCGGGCAAGATCTACGAAATTCGCTATCCGGTGATCGGGCCCAAATCCAAAGACGAGTACATCGTGGTCGCCACCACGCGTCCCGAAACCATGTTGGGCGACACAGCGGTCGCGGTAAATTCCGCCGACGCGCGTTATCGCCATCTGCACGGCAAGAAAGTTCTGCTGCCGCTGATGAATCGTGAGATTCCGATCATCACTGACGACATCCTCGCCAATCCCGAGTTTGGGACCGGCGCAGTGAAGGTCACGCCGTCGCACGATCCCAACGATTTCGAGGCAGGTCTCCGCAACAAACTGCCGCAGATCGACGTGATGAACGAAGTCGCGCAGATGAACGAGAATGCCGGACCCTACAAGGGACTGGACCGCTTCGAGGCGCGGCAGAAGGTGCTGGAAGACCTTGAGCGAGGCGGCTTTCTGGTCGGCACGAAGGACTACGTTGTCCCGCTGGGCAAGTGCGATCGCTGCAAGACCATCGTGGAGCCACGGCTTTCGACGCAGTGGTTCGTCAAGATCCAGCCGCTGGCCGATCGCGCCATCGCGGTGGTGGAGAACGGCGACGTCAAGTTCGTGCCGGAGAATTACTCCAAGACCTACTTCGAGTGGATGCGCAACATTCACGACTGGTGCATCTCGCGGCAGTTGTGGTGGGGGCATCGCATTCCCGCCTGGCACTGCAAAGATTGCCCCGAAATCATCGTCGCGCGGGAAACGCCCACCCAATGCACCAAGTGCGGCGGCAGCCATCTGGAGCAAGACAACGACGTGCTCGACACCTGGTTCTCGTCGGGCCTGTTGCCGTGCTCGGCGCTGGGTTGGCCCGACAGCACGCCCGACCTCGATGCCTTCTATCCGACGACGTTGCTGATCACCGGTTTCGACATCCTGTTCTTCTGGGTAGCGCGCATGATCATGATGAACTGCCACTTCATGCGCGGACACAAGCAGGGTGACGTGCCGTTCCACAGCGTTTACATCCACGCGCTGGTGCGGGATGCCGAGCGCCAGAAGATGTCGAAAACCAAGGGCAACGTGATGGACCCCATCGAGATCATCGAGCAGTACGGCACCGACGCCGTGCGCTTCACGCTGGCCTCGATGGCAGCTCCGGGCACCGACATCGCCTTTTCGGAGAGCCGCACCCAGAGCTATCGCGCCTTCGCCAACAAGATTTGGAACGCCGCGCGCTTCCTGTTCATGAACGTGGACCGGGCGCAGGAGGCGGCCCTGTGGTCACTGGCGGATTTTCAATCGTTAACGAATTCGGGTGCCGCGAATTCGGGTGCCCCACCCTTCTCGCCTGATTTTGGGCGAGAGGCTGGGATCAAGGGTGTTCGTGGCTTCAAAGCCGAAACGCTCGACGACCGCTGGATTCTTTCGCGCTTCAATCGGGTTGCGCAACAGATGAACGAAGCGCTGGAGACCTACCGCTTCCATGAAGCGGCGCACGTGGTCTATCACTTCTTTTGGGGCGAGTACTGCGACTGGTATCTGGAGCTGATCAAGCCGCGCCTTGCCGGCGAGCGTGAGCAGGCGCGCGTAGCGTATGCGAACCTGATCAGCATCTTCGAGGGGGCGCTGCGCATGCTGTCGCCTTTTATGCCCTTCATTACCGAAGAACTCTGGCACGCCGTGTACGATGGCAAACCGCCGCTCAAATCGATTGCCCTGGCCGCGTATCCAAGGATGGACCCGTCGCAGGTGGACGCGGACGCCGAAACCGAGATGGCGATCATGCAAGACTTGATTGAAGGCGTGCGCAACATCCGGGCTGAACTGAAGATCGAACCCAAGCAGAAAGTGGCGATTGAGATCTTCGCGGACAGCGACATTCGCTCCTTGATCGAGCGCAACCGTAGCGCGGTGGAACTTTTGGCGAGTGTGGGAGCGATTACTTTCGTAGAGACATCGCTGTCGAAGTCTGCAGGCGCGCGCAGCACCGCCCGCTTCGATGTGCGCGTGCTCTATGAGCGCAAGATCGATGTGGCGGCCGAACGGGAGCGACTGGAGAGAGAATTAGAAAAAGTCGAAAGGGAATGGTCGAAGGCCGAACGTCAACTCAACAGCGAAGCATTCTTGTCCCAGGCTCCAGAAAAAGTTGTCACCAGCCTAAAGAATAGATGTGAGGAATTGGCGAAGCTCTCAGAAAAGGTATGGGAACGTCTGGACAAGCTGCCAATTGAGACGCCAACGATCGACGCGGCCATGAAGAAGTTGGAGAGATTTCTGCAACAACTGAATTCCTCCTCCATCAAACTTCGTCCAGGGCAACCGGTGACTGACAGTCTTGCGATTTTCCACAATGTAATGCTGGTGGGAGATGAGGCTGATTTCTTCGCTGACGTAATAGATAAGTTCTATGAGGCGGTGGAACGGATCGGATTTTTGAGTCGGAAAGGGGTGGCCGATCTTGTACAGGCAACCGTAGTGGCGGTGGTCGGTCATGATGATCCGAGCACGTACACGGAAAACCGCTCGGAACAGCTAATACGGTTGAAAAGGAGCCTTCACACTGAACCGACACAATGGGAGTATTACTGTCCCGTCTATGGCGCGACTCTTAGCGGCGATTCCCTCCAGACTGGCGAAGTAGAGTTTTTCAACGGAACTCCTGCACGTCTGGCAACGCTGTTTGCCAATCCTGTTCAACCTGGCGATGCAGATCAAACTAACGCAGAATTGAGGCGGGTACTCCATGAACCATGTGAAGCCACATTCAAAGGACAGCTAATCGCTCGAACCGCTGTTTCGGCGCTGGACGAAACGGCTGCGCAGGCATCCGCGATGACGAAAATTCAGGAGACGATGGATTGTGTTAACTTTTTTGGCAGCTTGAGCTTTTCGTCTAGTCGTCGCATCGTTTTTCCTTGGCAGTCACGCCCAATACTGGTCTACTCAATCTTAGAGCGAATGGACTCCAGCAGGTCGCGACAGTTTACCGGGACTTGGAAAGGGCCATACGTTCCGATCAACTTCGACGAGATCAAGCAAAATAGGCTATTTAAGAAGATTTCAGAGGTGCTCGCGGCAACACCCCGAAACTCGCTGCAAGAGCGTATCCTCGGCGCGTTCAGGTGGGCAGGAAGGGCGACCACGGAAGAGGTTCCTGAGACTGCATACCTGTTCTCGATAATTGCTCTCGAAAACCTTTTGTTGGGCGGCAAGGTCCCTTCTGAGATCGGATTTCAACTCAAGGTGCGAGGGGCACATTTGCTCGGAAATAATGTATATGCGCGCAAACGCCTATCGCGCAACATCGCACGGATTTACGGTTTACGATCAAGAATTGTCCATTCGGGCTCGGCGAGCATAACTACCGCCGATCTTTCGTTAGCGATGAGGCTTCCCAAAGACGCTGTAGCCCGAATACTGCTGACTGAACCCTTTGCTTCGATGAAATCAGAAGATGAGTTAGAGCAGTGGTTCGAGATGAACGTCTTCGAGTAACTATGGATTGGACAAGCCGCCGCATCACCGCAATCCTGGAAAACGCATTGCAGGAAGATCGCGCCACCCGCGATGCCACCACCTACGCCTGCATCGATCCCAACCAGCGCGCCTCGGGCACCATTCTGGCCAAGCAGGACTGCGTGCTCTCCGGGCTGGGCTGCATCCCGCGCATCCTGACCGCCTTCGCCGTGCTGGACGGCACTGTCACCTCGCATCCCGAGGTCACCAGCCACACCGAAATCTTCGACGGGGTGCGCTTGCGCAAAGGGCAATCGGTCGCGGTCATTGTCCACAATGCGCGGGTGATATTGTCCTGCGAGCGTGTGATCTTGAACATCCTGCAGCGCATGAGCGGCATTGCCACGCTGACGCGCCGCTACGTGGACGCGGTGGCGGGCACCGGCACCGTGATCCTGGATACGCGCAAGACTGCGCCGGGGCTACGCGTGCTGGACAAGTACGCGGTAAGTTGCGGCGGGGGCATCAACCATCGCCTCGACCTCAGCGATGGTGTGCTCATCAAGAACAACCACATTGCGCTGGCCGGCGGGGCAGTGGCTGCGCTGCAACGCGCGCTGCACAATCGGCGCGGCTCGCAGATCGTCGAAATTGAGGTGCGCTCGCTGGACGAACTTGAGGCTGTGCTGGAGCATGGCGCCGAAGCGGTCTTGCTCGACAACATGTCCCCGGAGGACGTTCGCCAGGCGGTGGAGCGCGTTCGCCAACTGGATCGGGATGTGCCGCTGGAAGCCTCGGGCGGAATCACTCTGGAAAACGTGCGCACCTACGCCGAAACCGGAGTGAACTTCATTTCGGTGGGAGCGTTGACCCATTCCGCCCCAGCGGTGGACCTCAGCATGAGGATCGCTCCGGCGTAAATAACCGTCAGCTTTCAGCCGTCAGCTATCGGCCTACAACCCTGTCATCCTGAGCGAGCCCGCTCGACGGGCGAGTCGAATGATCCCTATATTCCCTGCTGATCTTTACCGCGCCGAAGGTCTGCGGTCGGGATTGGCTGTGATATGGGCTGTTTAGAACATCTATCCGCGGAAAGCCCAACTTCCGGTTTGCCCGTCATCCGACCACGACGACTGGGCACACTATCTCAGATCACTCTTGTGTCGAGCAGCCAACTATATCCTGCAAGCGGATTGTCAAACATTGCAAGCCGCGCCAAGCTTTGGAGGGGAGCAATCATGACGCTGGAGGCGGTGGGGGGTGCAGAGGGCTATAAAGCCTCAGGGGCCGGGTTTGCTACGAATGCCTGTGCCTGGGCTGTCTGATTTGTTTGGTTCTAGTTTCTTATTCAACTCCTCTACGGTCTTGTTTAGGATTTCCACCTTCCGGGTGAGGTCGAAGTTTTCTCGAATCCGATCGTTCATTTGCGTCTGGAACCAAACGGTATAGCCGACATAGCCGGCTAAGACACCTAGGATCGCGCCAAGAACTGCACCGAAAAAAGCGTCGATGAGTTTCTTCTTAAGCGAATCCTTTTCCTCATATACCTTTTGGGCCACACTGCGAGCCTGCTTTTTAATGTCCAGTATGTCAGATGCCAGCTTCTCGATGTCCTTAGCTGCGCCTTTATAAGTTGTTTCATCCGCTGTCAACTGGCTGTAATCGATGTCAAGCGGGGACGAGACCTCAAAAAAAAGCACTGTTGCAATTAAGTCGCCGGCCTTAAGGAGGATCTCTTCGGCGCCAACGTTGATCACAGTAAAGCTCAAGTTCCCCTTAAAGCCAGAATCGATGTGTGCGATATCGAGCATCAGTAATCCTCTACGGGTCAGTCGAGCAGGAGCATGCACGAACGCCGCAATCTGCCGATGCGGACCAGTCAGGTTCAGTTCCTCTTTGGTGAAGATTCGAACACATCCGCCTACGCTTAGTGTGTGACTACTACAGCGAAGATTACCGCATTTTTCGTAAGGCTCCGTCCCCGGCAGCTGAATTTCCCCAATCGAGAGATCGACCGAGCATGGCTGAATCTTCGAGCTGATTTTTCCATGCGAGCCGATGTCGATTCCAGACACGATTGGCGGCTCCGCTGCCAAACGCAGACATATCGCGTTATCAGATAGTACGGCCATCGATCCCACCCGTTATCGGAGGAACCCCGAAAAGCCCTCCAACTATCTTCACGGCGCTGAGCATCTGCGCCTCAATCCTCGGTGCCAATCGCCAATCCATCGGTACATCCAAACTCAACGTCTCTATAATGCGCTTCCGCAAAAACTGTGAACCAAATGGTGCCCCCTCGAGCACACAGGTCTTACCCCGCGAGTCCTGCCCAACGATATACTCCGGACGTCCTCGTACGGCTTCGAGCGCGGACGCTAAGTCCGGATAATACGTTTCCACCGGTAGATTTAAAGTAGCCACCGTCACAGGATTTGGCAGAGGCACAAAGTGGAAATGGGCGTGGTAAACCCCGCATGCGCCGCCCGACGATTTAGCAGCTCCGTGCTCAAACGCCAGCACCTGCCCAAACGCAGAAGCCCTGAGCCTAACCTCGTTAAACGCTTCGGTGAACTCGCGTCTTCGGCGACCAATCACCTGGGAAAAATTTTCACAGTGCTCAAAGGGCGCGAGCAGCAAGTGTCCCAACCGAATCTGCCCGACTGTAGGGAAGGAGCAAAAGATTCCGTCATTATAGATAAGTCTGGTTGCCAGCACGTTTTCGTATCGCTCAGTGAATTCTCCGAAGGGAGCAGCGGAAAACTCCGCGCAAAATGTGCAAGAATCATCCATATTGTTTGCTCCCAGAAAGCATACACCCTCTAGGAAATTAAGTGCCAGCCCATCGCTCACGCAGGCCCATGACGTCTGGATCGTCGGCTACTCGGAGGTAATCCCTTGAGAGTAGCTGAGGGACGGACTCCCAAATAACTGTTGCAAAATGGCCATATCGTAAGTGATCCTACCCAATCTCTCCCGGTTCGCGCATAATCGTCGTATCGCCCGAACCGCGCCAACCCGCACCGACCTGCCGCCCGACGGTTCTACCGACGCGCGCCTGGGCCGTATTGTGCGCCTGCTTAGCGACAACGCCACCGTGGTCATCAGCGGCACCCGCATTGCCGAAGAGCTGGGCACCACTCGCTCCGAGGTGTGGCGCGCGGTGCAGCATCTGCGCGAGCTGGGCCTCCAGATTACGGGTCATCCCGCGACTGGCTATCAACTGGAAACTGTGCCCGACCTTCTACTCCCCGACATCTTGAGTCCAATGCTAAAGGGCACCATCTTCGCCGCGCGCATTCATCATTACTTCCGCATCGGCTCAACCAATGTGACGGCGATGCAAGCGGCCGGCGGCGGTGAGCCGCAAGGCGCCGTCTTTCTGGCCGAGGAGCAGACCGCCGGGCGTGGACGCGCGGGCCACAGTTGGGAGTCGGCGCAGTCGGTGGGCATTTACTGCTCGGTGGTGCTGCGGCCGGTCTTGTCGCCGGCCGATGCCTTGATGCTCTCGCTGATCGCCGGTATCGCAGTGGCGGAAGCGGTGGAACAAGCTACCGGCTTGCATCCCGATCTGCGCTGGCCCAACGACGCTCTGCTCGATGAGCGCAAGTTTTGCGGCATCCTGACCGAGATGAATTCCGAGCCCACGCGGGTGCACTACGTGGTGGTCGGCATCGGAATCAACGTAAACCAGGCATCGTTCGCGGGCGAGCTGGAACCGATTGCGACATCGCTGCGCATGGAGAGCGGGCGCACCTGGTCGCGCGTCGAACTGGCCGCGGCTTTGCTAAAATCCCTCGACAGCGAGTACCGCAAGCTCACCCAAGGCGGCCCCACTGCACGCTCTTCCATCTTGCGAAGGTTCGAAGAGCGCTCCTCGTATACCCGCTCGCGTTACGTGCGCGTTGACGGGGATGCCGGGTATGAGGGAGTCACGGAAGGGCTTGACGATCGCGGCTTTCTGATCGTGCGCACCGAGTCGGGTCTGCGCACCGTGCTTTCGGGAGACGTTCGCGCGCTTAGCGGGAAATAAACCATGCTGCTTGTCGTTGACGTAGGTAATACCAACACGGTGCTGGGCGTTTTCGAGGCCAAGTCGGCCAAACCGGGAGCTGGCCGCCTGCTGGCGCACTGGCGGGTTTCCACCATCAAGACGCAGATGGTGGACGAGTATGGCGTTCTCTTCCGCAACTTGTTTGCCATGCACGGGCTCGAGGTCAGTTCGGTGCAGGGTATCGTGATTTCGTCGGTCGTGCCCCCGTTGGACTCCACCTTGCGCGAGATGTGCGAACGCTACTTCCACTCGCGTCCGCTGTTTGTCGAACCCGGCGTGAAGACCGGCATGCCGGTGCATTACGACAATCCTGCGGAGGTGGGCGCTGACCGCATCGTCAATAGTGTGGCCGCATTCGAAAAGTACGGGGGCCCGTGCATCGTGGTGGATTTCGGGACCGCGACGACGTTTGATGTGGTCTCGCGCAAGGGTGAGTACATGGGCGGTGTGATCACGCCGGGAATCGGGATCTCAGCCGAGGCGCTTTTTGAGCACACCGCGCGCTTGCCTCGGGTGGACGTCCGCAAGCCTCCTCGGGTGCTGGCGACCAACACCGTCAACAGTCTTCAATCGGGTCTTTACTACGGCTACCTCGGGCTGATCGACGGAATTCTGGAGCGGCTCATGGCCGAGTTGGACGAGAACGTCAACATCGTTGCCACCGGCGGCCTGGCGCCTCTGATGGGCGGAGGATCTAAATATATTCGCGAGATCGACGACCTGCTCACGCTCGAGGGACTGCGCATTATCTATGAGCGCAACCAGGCGCACGTGCGCCGTCGTAATGAGCACGCCGCCGGAAACGAAACGCCGGAAGGCAGCGCGCGCGAGACGATTAGCTCGGTCCCCAAACCCGACTGAGGCTACACTGGAATGGCAGGCCCGCGCGCCATTCGAATGTCGCAGCCCGTTCAGCTTCGCTAACCCTCGATGGAAACCTACTTCAATTACTTCACCGAGATCGAGGAGCACTTCCAGCGCCGCCGGGGCACCCTGCTGCTATTGTCGCCGCTCGATTGGGCGCTAATGGAGACCTGGAAGGATGCGGGCGTTTCGCTGGAAGCCGTGCTGCGCGGCATCGATGCCACGTTCGAAAAGTGGGAGCGGCGCCCGAAGCGATTTCAAAAAGTGAATGGCCTAGCTTACTGCTCGCAGGCAGTGCTGGCTTCGGCCGAAGAGATGAAAGAAGCCGCGGTGGGCGCGGCCCCAAGCGAGAGGAAGAATACGGGACTGAACCAGTCTGCGGTGGTGGAGTACCTGAATCGCAACGCCGAGCAGCTTGATCACCTGCAATTGCCGGCCACCGCGCAAACGCTGGCACAAGAAACCGCCTCGACCTTGCGCATTCTGGCGGCCTCCTTGTTGCAGGATCAGTTATTGCCGATGGAAGACTTGGAGCGGCGACTGACCGTGGCGGAAGAAAAAATGTTGGCCGCGCTGCTGGCGGCCACGCCGGATGACGTTTTGCTCGCGGTGCGCACCGAAGCTGACCGTGACCTGGCGCCTTATCGCCGCAAGATGAGCGCGCCGCAGATCGAGCAACTTCACAAACAATATGTCCACAAGCGCGTATTGGAGCAGTACCATGTCCCCCGATTAAGCTTGTTCTATATGTAGCCGAAGGTATGCTTGGAAGGGGCACGTCTTCAGACGTGCCGCAGGGTATGGTCTGGCCTTTGCAAATAGAGATCGAAAAACTGATCTACGGTGGGGATGGCCTGGCGCGCATGCCGGCCGACGAGCAAGGTCGCGGCAAGACCGTCTTCGTGCCATTTGTGCTGCCGGGCGAGCAGGTCGAGGTCTCGATCATCGAGAGCCGGTCCGGCTTCGCTCGCGCCCAACTCGAAAAGGTGGTGACGCCTTCGCCCGATCGGGTCGGGCCGGATTGTCCGTACTTCGGCGGCTGCGGCGGATGCCACTACCAGCACATGAGCTACGAAGTTCAGTTGCGGCAGAAGGCCGGAATTTTGCGCGAGACGTTGCGCCGCACCGCCAAGCTCGAGCTCCAGCAGGAAATTCAGCTGCATCCTTCGCCGCCCTGGAACTATCGCAATCGGACCCGCATGCACGTACGGCACACGCCTGAATTTACGCTGGGCTTCAACCGTCACAATTCCCACGAGGTGCTTCCGGTGGAGGCGTGTCCCATCAGCTCGCCGCTGATCAACCAAGCGATCGCTGCGGTGTGGCCTCTGGGTCGCGGAGGTGCGGTTCCGGAGATCCTGCACGGCCTGCAATTCTTTGCCAACCACGATGACACGCAGCTTCTGGTGGACGCTTATGTCTGGCCCGGCGAAAATCCGGCAGCGTTGCAGCCGCTGGCCGCAGCCTTGCGTAGCGCGCTGCCGGCGGTGGTGGGAGTCGTCGTTTTTCCGGTCTCTTCTATCGAAGACGAGAGCCGGGAGTGTGCCCTGCGTACCTCCATTCATCCCGAAACCGCGCCGGCAATAGGCGGCAATTGCTTGATGTACCACGCTGAAGGACAGCAGTACCGGGTCAGTGGCGGGTCGTTCTTCCAGACCAATCGCCACCTGGTTGACACGCTGGCGCAGGTGGCGACAGCCGACCGCGGTGGACAGCTGGCACTGGATCTCTACGCCGGCGTCGGCCTGTTTACGCTGCCGCTGGCTCGCAAGTTCGACCAGGTGCTGGCGGTGGAATCGTCCCAGGATTCGTTAGCCGATCTGCGCCTCAACGTTCCCGCCAATGTGGAATGCATTCATGCGACGATCGAACGCTTTCTGATCGAGCGCGGTCCCAAGCTGGCGCCCGACCTGATCGTGGTCGATCCGCCGCGGGCCGGGCTGGGGGGAAAAACGGCCGCGCTGGGGCGCATGTCCGTCTCCCATGTGACCTACGTCTCCTGCGATCCGGCAACCCTGGCTCGCGACCTCCGTCTGCTGTTAGAATCAGGTTTTCGGGTCGAGCAGGTGCACTTGGTGGATATGTTTCCGCAGACCTTTCACATGGAAACCGTTCTGCATCTGGCGCGCTGACCCTCGACGACTCGCCCGGAGGACCAATGTACGCACTCGCCATCCTTCGCTATCGCAAGCCGCTGGAAGAAGTTTTGCAGCACGTTGACGCTCACCGCGCCTATTGCCAGGGCCTGAAGCAGGAGAAACTGTTGATCGCTTCCGGGCCGCTGGTGCCGCGCTCAGGGGGCGCCATGCTGCTGCGGGTCCCCGATGACGAAGCTCAGGCGACGCTGGACAGTATCCGCGACAACGATCCCTACACCCGGTTCGGGGTCGCGCAATACGAAGTGTGGCCCTGGGCCCCTGCTTTTGGCGCGGAGGACCTGGACCGCTTGTAACCACCCAGGTAGCTGAGGTAGCGCGACTGGACGTTCAGTGGCGACAACCTCCTCTTCGACGATCACCGTGCCGGCGCCCGCGCCTGCGGGACCGCTACTCTACTGCGGCGGCAAAGAGCCGGTCTTCCTTGCAGCCCTCGCCTTTTCCGTGGGAATCATCGCCGCCAACTACCTGTGGCGCTCGCCCCAATCCTGGCTGATTGCGTGTCTGGTTGCGCTTTTGGGTGTGGCATTCTTCTATCGCCGCGCGCCGCAGATGGCTTTCGGGCTGGCGCTGGTGGCGTTGATTCCGCTCGGCGGATTTTATCTTCAGGCCCGCGATGCCGCCGCGCCGACGATCGCCGAAAACCTCCAGCCCTTTGCCAATGGCGACGACCCGGTTGACGTGACCGCCTATGTTATCCGCGAGGGACTGGTGCGCGACAGTCCCTACGGCGGTAAGCAGGAGTCGGTGGATGTCACGGCCGAGCAGCTTCAGCTTGGCAACCGCGCCCTACAAGCAGCCGTCGGCATTCGGCTTACGATCTACAGCAAACAGACGGAGGAGGACGAGGCCAGCGAGGAAGGAGCGGGCCCACCGCTGCACGTGTACACCTACGGTCAGCGCCTGCATTGCATCGCGAAGCTACGGCTGCCGCGCAACTATCGCAATCCCGGCGCGATGGACATGGCCGGCTATCTGGCCTCGCAAGGCATTCGCCTGACCGGCTCTTCCCGCGCCAGCAGCGTAGAGGTCCTGCCCGGGTTCGTAGGCAGCCGCGTCGGGTTGTGGAGAAGCGCCGCGCGGCGCAGCGTCCTGGCCCACATCATGCAACTCTGGCCCGGCGAACGTGGCGCGCTGATGCAGGCCATGCTCATCGGAGGACGGGCCTTCTTCGGGCGTGACATCAAGACGGAATTTCAGCGCACCGGCACGTATCACATCCTGGTCGTGTCCGGCATCAACGTAGGCATTCTCGCTTTCGCGGTTTTCTGGGCGTTGCGCAAGCTGCCGTTGGGCGAGACCTGGGCCACCATCCTTACCATCCTGCTCTCGTGGGGATACGCCTTCCTCGCCGATCTGGGCTCGCCTATCGTGCGCGCCACTATCACGCTCGGGATTTACATGGTCACGCGGCTGCTGTTTCGCGAACGGGCCGCGCTCAACGGACTCGGCGTTGCCGCCCTCGGCATCTTGCTGGTGAGTCCGCGGGCCCTGTTCGAAGCCAGCTTCCAGCTCACCTTCCTTTCCGTGATCGCGGTTGCCGGCATCGCCGTGCCGGTATTGCGGCGCACGGTGTACCCATTTCGCAAGGCGCTCAGCAACCTCGACTCGCCCGCCTTCGATTTCGCGGCTCCGACGCGGGTTGCGCAATTTCGGTTCGACGTGCGGCTGACTCGCGACTTCGTGGAGAGCATCTCCAATCGGCGGGTCGCGAACTTGCTGGTGGTTGGGCCTACGCGATTCGTCATCGGGGCGGTCGAGCTACTTTTCACCTCTACCGTCATCCAGGTCGCGCTGGCGCTGCCGATGGCGTGGTACTTTCACCGCGCCACCACCATGGCTCTGCCCGCCAACGCGCTGGTGATCCCGATCGCCGGGATTCTCTTGCCTGCCGCCGTGGTCGCAGTGGCCGCTTCCTACCTGGCTCATTGGCTGGCATGGCTACCGGCGCTTATCAGTCGATACGCCCTCGACGCATTGACGGGCACGATTCATACCATTGGCCATCTGCGCGTCTCCGAGGTCCGCGTGCCCACGCCGGCGCTATGGGTCTGCTGTGCGGCTGCGGGCGCGTTCGGGCTGGCGCTGCTGCTGGCGCGGCGGCGGATGACTTGGGCCACGGTCGGGCTCGCGGGGCTGCTGGCCGCTGCGGTTTGGATTGTGCTATTTCCTCCCAGGCCGCAATGGCAGCCCGGAGTGCTGGAGGTCACAGCCATTGATGTGGGCCAGGGCGATTCGCTGTTGCTGGTCACTCCGGAGGGCAAGACCCTGCTCATGGATGCCGGCGGCATGCCCGGCAACGCACGCTCTGATTTCGATGTTGGAGAGGAAGTAGTGTCACCGTATCTGTGGTCACGCGGCCTTCGCCGCCTCGACGCGGTGGCGATTTCGCACGCCCATTCCGACCACATGGGTGGCATGCGCAGCGTGATCGCGAACTTTCAGCCGCGCGAACTCTGGTATGGGGTGGAATCTCCAAGCCGCGGTTTCCTGGACGTGGAACAGGCGGCGCGCTCCAATCATATGGACCTGAAGCCGTTCGTCGCCGGTGAGTCGTTTGAGTTCGGAAGCCTTCACGTGCGCGTGCTGAATCCTCAGCCGGGATGGCAGCCGCGCGACCCGCCGCAGGATGACGAGTCGTTGGTCCTCCGCCTGCAGTATGGAGGGAGTTCCGTGCTGCTGGTTGGCGACTCGCACAGGCGAACGGAGAAGTTCCTAGTGGACGAAGCGCCGCAATCCGATTTGCTCAAGGTGGGACATCACGGCAGCGCGACCTCCAGCTCGCCCGAATTCCTGGCAGCGGTGAAGCCGCGCTACGCCGTGGTTTCGGTAGGCTTCTACAACTCGTTCAGACTGCCCCGGGCCGACGTAATGCAGCGTTACGCCGACGCGCACATCCCAACCTACCGCACCGACCTGTCGGGCGCCGTCTCCTTTTACCTCGACGGCACGAATATCACGGCCCGGCCGGTTCCTCGCTGACGGCCTCGTCTGCGTCGGTAGTGGGATTCCTTCTGTACTCGGCGATGGTCTGCAGAGCTTCGACAGCTTGATCGGGCCGCACCATTATCCAAACGCCACCCACGCCGGGCAGGATGTCCTGAGGAGCTTCCCGGTTTTGGATCATGGCGTCAATACCTGCCGACTCCAGCAAACCACGCACTATCATCCCCTCTGACTCTTCGTCGGTATCGAAAACCTTTACCAGCTCTTCGTGCTCGTTTGCCGCCTCTGCCATGGCGCCTCCAATGGATTCGATGTAAATGGTAGTCGTTCGTAATGGTTCTGTTTTCCGGCTGAAATTGTACCGTTTCGGTGTATGATGCCGCCCACCACGTTCAAGCGCAACAGTGGGGTCAGGTCCGACATCCAAATTGTAGCGGAAAGTGAGCGCGCGCGATTTCAGGCGGCCCGCGGAGGGCGGCTGTTTCTTTCGAGGAATCTATGGGGCTATCGGAACGCAGGGAAGAGGTTGGACCGCAAATCAGCAGCGAGCAGCAGGAACAGGAAGAAGAACGCCGCAAGCTGCGCCGCTTGCAAGTCATGATGAACATGGTGATGTCGGTCATCAGCCAGGACCAGCAGCTTACCGTGGAAGAGGCCGCCGAGCTGGTGGCCAACACCAAGCGCGCCGCGCTGGCCATGTTCCCGGACAAGGAGTTCGCCTACGACATCCTCTACAAGCCGCGGCTGCAGCGGCTGATGGCGGAACGCTTCCGCATGCAGTGAAGCAACTACTTGCCGATGCTCGTCAGGTAAATTGTCAGGGTCCCCCAGAAGAGTTTGGCGCGCATCTGCACCGGCAGATGTTGTGCGTCGTCGGTGTACCAAATCCAGATTCGCCCACTTAGAATTCCCGAGTCCCCTTCCGGCCCCACACGAATGGTTTGAAACGTCCCGGCCGGAGTTTTTATCTGCTCCTTGCCTTCGACGTGCGCCTGCGCGGTTACGGTCTTACTTCCGTTATTGATAGGGAACCTATAGTTGGCCCCTTGCTGCAGCGGCAGGCTTCCCACATAAAAAATTCCCGATAACACGTCGGTCACGCAGCCGGGAATATCGTTCTCGGTCTTCTTCTGCTGATTGTCTTTCAGATTGCGTTCTTCCAGGATGGCCTTGCCGCGCGCGTAGTCGTACGAGATTACGGTCTCGCGCCGGTGCAAGCCCTCTTCGGTGTGCTTCAACAGCTTGTACGAGCATAGGCTCTTGCCGTCGAAGTAGGAGTTGAAGACGTCCTGCACGCGATAGAGAAGGGCCACCACGCCGGTGGAGTCGGCGGTTACGGTTACGTGCTCCTGCGATCCTGCGCGCTCAATGCGCACGGTCGCTACTCCCGCCGGCAAGAAGCGCCATTCTCCTTCGTAATGCAGCGTCTGTCCATGCGGAAACTCGTAGCCGGGACGCAAGGGCTCGATGTGCGCCGAGGCGCCAATTTTTGCTTCTGTTGGCGGTTGCGCCCCGGCATGCGGCGCTTGCGCACCGGGAACGGCCGGGGCGCTGAGTCCCAGCGATACTGCAACTGCCAACAGGATTGCGAGTGCGGTACTGCTACGCGTAATCAGATTCACCTTCACCGGTGCCACCACAGGATCTTTGCTGCCAGTGCCGCCAGCATGGCCGCGGCGCCCAGCAAGGCATTGTACTCGCGATGCTGCCAATATAGCTCACGCGAGAAGCCGTCCCTCATTTGACGGAACAGCAAGGTGCGGGGAAGCAGGCTGGGCACGCGGCGCGCGTAGTCGTCGTACGCCGGAAATTGTTTGCGCAAGAAGGTTTCCTCGCCACGAATGACCGGCACGTAAATGAACGCGAACATCGCCAGGACCACAATCGCCACCCAGAGGTCACGAGCGGCGACGGTGAATCCAATCGCGATGATGATCGATCCCAGGTAAAGAGGATTGCGCACATAGGCGTAGGGCCCGCTCATGGTCAGCTCCTGGTTTTTCTTGACCTGTCCCGAGGCGAGCGTGCGAAGGACAATACCGATCGCCGCGATGAGAGCGCCAAGAAGGAGAAGCCTCCAGGTTGGTTTTGCGCGCCAGAGGTAATAAATCGCAAACACAAATGCAATCGGCACCCGAATGCGGCGGGCCACGCGACTCCACGCGATAGGCGATTGGGCGGCTTGCGGCTCAGCCATGCTGCTCTCCGAGCAACCGCTGAGCCGCTTGTATCACCGCTTGCGGCTCGATCGCAATCAAGCCTTCATCGCGACGGTCGGTGTGCGTGGTGTTATACACGCTCTGAGGACTGCGCAGCACCACGCTGGGCGTTCCGAAGGGACCATTGCGCTCCGGTCGCGTGGGCCCAAACAGCGCGACCACGGGAACCCGTAACGCCGCTGCCAGTTGCATGGGGCCGGTGTCTCCGCCGATGAAGAGGCGGGCGCGCCGCGTCAGCGCAATCAATTCTCCCACTGAGCACTTCAACGGCACGGCCACTCCGCCGCTAGTGTCACGGACCGCTTCAGCCAGCGCTTCTTCGCCGGGACCGTGGTTGATCAGCACCGCCATGCCTCGCTTCGCAAGAGCGCGCGCCACTGCGCCGAAGGATTCCGGCGGCCAGCACTTTGCTCCCCAACCCGCACCGGGGTTGAGAATCGCCAGAGGTCTGCCGCTCAACATTTCAGATCGATGATCAGCCCAGGCTTCGCTGGCGGGATCAACGGGAAATGGGGGCTGAACATACTCCAGCGCGTAGCCGGCGAGCTCCGAAGCCAGAGACAGCGCATGCTCGATCACGTGAGTCCCGCGCACGTCGATGGCGTGGGTGTAGAACATGCGCGCCGGGCCCTCCCGCGGCTGCGCCGCTCCGATGCGAATCGCGGCGTCGGATGAATGCGCCGCCAGCGCCGAGCGTATCGCCCCCTGAAGGTCGAGCGTGACCTGGTATTTTCTTGCGCGCACCTCACGCCGGCACGACTGCATCTCACGCCATGTCTCACGAGACAGCAGCGCCCTGCGCCAACGGGAAAACCTGGCCACATGCACCCAGTCGGCGAGCGGCTTGCGCTCCGAGGGCGGCGCCAACCGCTCCGCATTACGGGCGCACAGCAACTCCGCCCAGCGCTCTTCCACCAGCCAGCCGATTCGCAGGTCCGGCTTGGCGCGGCGCAAGGCGACAATCGCTGGCATGGCGTGAATGATGTCGCCCATCGCGCTTAATCGCACCACCAGCAGCCGGTGCGTCGCGGCGATGGCGGAGCGGTATTCGGTGGGCATGGGAGTCTGCTCCGGCGGCGATACGGGAGTGCTCACCGTGGGCCGCTTCCTCCGCTCCAGGATTGCAGTCGCGCCAGGAAGTCAGAAGTGGAATGATCTTTGGGGTCGCCAACAATTTCGATGCGTCCACCGTAGGCCAGGACCTCGTCACGCTCAGGGACATTCTCTCGCGTGTAGTCCGTGCCCTTGGCCTGCACGTCAGGGCGAATCTCGCGAATCAGGGCGCGCACGTCAGGTTCGTCAAACAGAACCACCGCATCCACGTCGGTCAGTGCGGCGACGATCTCCGCGCGCTCCGCGGCCGGCATCAGCGGGCGGCCCGCTCCCTTGAGCCGGGAGACGCTCTGGTCCGAATTCATGGCCACCACCAGCTTTCCGCCCAGCGCCTTCGCGCCGCGCAGATAGCGGATGTGCCCAACGTGCAGCAGGTCGAAGCAGCCATTGGCCAGCACAATCGGCTGGCCGCTACGGCGCCACTCGGCCACGCGTCCACGCAAATCATCGCGCGAAAGAACTTTGTGTGTGTCGTCGTTCACGAAGATGTAGTTGCTGAATACTGGTCGATGGCGGCCAGCAATTCCTGGTTCGATACCGTGGCCGTGCCGCGCTTCATCACCACGATGCCGCCGGCAAAGTTGGCCAGCCGCGTTGCCGACGCCGTATCGGCCCCGGCGGCGAGCGCCGCGGTGAAGGTGGCGATGACGGTGTCTCCGGCTCCGGTCACATCCACCACCTGGTCGGAGCCATGGATGGGCAGGACCAGCGGCGGCGCATCTTTCTCGAAGGCAACCATGCCATGGCGGCCGCGCGTGATCACCAGCGACTCCAGTGCCATCTCTTTCATCAGCCGCTCGCCGGCGCAGAACAGTTTCTGGTTGTCATGGCCAATCTTGATGCCCAACGCCTCTTCCACCTCCGGTTCGTTGGGCGTGGCCGCCGTAACCCCCTCGTAGTCGAGCATGCGATAGCGCGAATCGAGCGTGACCGGCTTGTCCGCCAGGCAACGGTTCGACTTGATGAAGTTGAGCAGCCGGGGTGTGGCCGCACCGTATCCGTAGTCGGAAATCAGAAAGGCATCCGACGCGGTCGCATATTCCCGTGCCGCATTCACTAGGTTCAACAACACGGGATGCAATTCGTCCAGCGGTTCCGGTTCGCGGTCCAAGCGGACCACCTGCTGCCGGCTCGTGTGCGACATGCCAGCCAGGATGCGGCTCTTGGTGGTGGTTATATGGTGTTTCACCCGCTCGATGCCGCTGGTGGGAATTTTTTTCTCGTGCAATCTCTCCAGCAGCAGGCTGCCAGTCTCGTCGTCGCCCACCACTCCGACCGGCAGCACATTCACGCCCAGGGAAGCCAGGTTCATTATTGCGTTGCCGCCGCCGCCGGGAACCACGGTGCGCTCGCGGTGCTTCAGGATCAACACTGGCGCTTCGCGTGATACCCGCGCGATCTCGCCAAAGATGAACTCGTCGGCCACCAAATCGGCGAGCACAGTGACCGAAACGTCACTGAACGACTGGACGATCTTCTTCCAGCGCTCCGTATCTTTTAGGTGTCTGATCATGAATGCAAATCAACGCGGCGCCTAATTCGAGCCACCGGGCGCGGGGCAACGGTTGATTGTCTCACGCGGGCCGCCGCTTTCGCTCGCTAACTGTGGCCAGTATGAACTCCAGGACGGCGGCCGCATTGTGCAACCGCATTCTCACCGGAACCACATGAACGGGCTGGAGCGCTGCCAGATGCCCTTCAAGGTTGACCGCGTCTTTTTCGGTGGTGACGAATGCCCTGGCGCCAAGCCGCTTGCGCAGTTGCAACAGGCGGTGGACATCCTCCGCCGAATAGCGATGATGATCGCGATAACTGTAGGTGCCGGCCAGCATGACTCCCGCCGCCCGCAATTGGGCCACAAAGTTCTGCGGACGGGCGATGCCGCAGAAGGCCACGCAGGATTCCTCGGTTGGGGGAGCGACGATGTCGCGGGTCACTCGCCACACCTGCTGGCGGCCGAGCCGCAGTCCGTCTCCCGCCGTGTCGTTGGTAAGCACGATCGCATCGGCGCGCGCCAACGAAGAAAGCGGCTCGCGCAGCCTGCCGGTTGGCAGCAACGAATCCCGCGCGTCATTGGGAGAGGCCAGTACGATGTCGAATTCGCGCGCCAGTCGGCGATGCTGGAAGCCATCGTCCAGCAAGTGCAGGCGCGGACCAAATTTCTCCTCCGCCAATTGCCCGGCGGCGTAGCGGTCCCCGCCGACGATGACGGGCACTCCCAACTTGCGCGCGATCAGCAGAGGTTCGTCGCCATATTCGCGCGGGGACCCCACGGGATCGACCGGCATTATCCCGGTGGCCAGGCGCCGGTAGCCACGCGAGAGGACATCGCAAGGAATGCCGTACTGTTTCAGCAGCTCGCCCAGCAAGATAAGGAACGGCGTCTTGCCCGAACCGCCAACCGTGATATTGCCGATACTGACCACCGGTCCTTGTAGGTGGCTGAGGGTCAGCGTGCCGCGGTCGTAGAGTTCATTGCGCGCGCGCACAGCCGCGCCATAGAGTGTGGCAAGCGGGTTCACACCCGCCGCTCCGAGATCATTTCTGTCTGGCCCAGAGCGCCCTGCTGCGATAGCAACTCCAGCAGTGCGCTCACCGTCCGCCCGGTTGCGCCGCGTTGCGAGCGCATGACCTCGAAAGCCCGGCGCCCGAGGGCAGCGCGTTCGTCGGGGTCCTCCAGCAATTGCAGTACGGTCGCGGTCAACGACTGTGCAGTAACCACGCGCAAAGCATCGGCATCGCGGAAGACATCGACAATGTCGCGGAAATTTTCCGTGTACGGTCCGACCAGGATCGGAGTTCCGAACTGCGCCGCTTCCAGCACATTGTGTCCGCCCCGCGGCGCCAGACTGCCACCAACAAACGCCACATCGGCAAACTCATACAGGCTGGCCAACTCGCCAATGCTGTCGAGCAGGAAAACCCCTCCCCCGATTGGCATCTCTTCCTTCCATTGCGAGCGCTGCTGGCACCGCACGCCGGATGATTCCAGCAGCGACGCAACCACATCGAACCGCTCGGGATGCCGCGGCGCCAGCACCAACACCGCCTTGGGATAGCGCAACAACACCTGCCGGAACATCTCGAGCAGCATTGCCTCTTCGCCATCGAGAGTGCTGCCCGCCACCAGCAACGGACCGTTCTCTTCACGCTTGATGGCGGCGAATGCCGCTGCAATCGGCGGCCTGACCGGCGGCTTCACTTCGAACTTCAGATTTCCGCTGACCTGTACCCGCTCGGCGGGGGCTCCCATCCGGATCAGCCGACGGGCGTCTTCCTCGCTTTGTGCCAGGAAGAGCTGCACGTTTTGCAAGGCCCGCCGTAGCAACTTCCGGAATCGTAGATACCTCGGCAGTGAGCGGTCAGAAACGCGGGCATTCACCACGGCCACCGCCGCACCCGAGAGCCTCGCCCAATGCAGCAGGTTAGGCCAGAATTCACTTTCCGCCAGCACCAGCAGCTTGGGACCTAGCGCCTGCAGGTACGCGCGCACCGCAAAAGGCAGATCAATGGGAAAATAAAATACGTTGCCTGCGCCGAAACGCTCGCGCGCCAGCTTTTGCCCGGTGTCGGTTGTAGTAGAGACCACGATACGCCAGGCCGGCAACTGCGTCTCCAGCTCGGCGATGACCCGCGATATCGCCAGTACCTCGCCGACGGAGACGGCGTGGACCCAAATCGTGTTGGCCGCGGCCGGATTGCGCAGCCGGTCGGGGACCTTGCCTAGCCGCTCGCCCAGGCCGGCGCGGTACTTGCCGTGGCGCAGCATCTCCAGCAGCCACCAGGGCGCGCTCATCACCAGCGCCAATAGCAGGAGAAGGCTGTACAGGGAATACACGCTGCGATTGTAACTGCGCCAGAAGGATGCTCCAAACCGGCAAGCGACATGTATCGAAAATCTGTTTTGGCGCATACTGGCCCCCAGGCGCACGGCCCGCTCATATCGCGCATAACGGCCCCGACCTTCGACCGCAAACTTTAATTCGTGCTAGAGTTCTCCCTATGGTAGTCACGGTCAACATCCCGGATGAACTTGCGGCGGAGGCAAAGGCGCGCGGCTTGTCGCTCGAAGCGCTGGTTCAAGGAATCTTGGCGCAACAGCTTGCGGTACGGCTGGGGGAGGCTGGGCAGCCGCGTACATCGGAAGAGATTCGCGCATGGCTCGACTCGCTGGCCCAGTTTTCTGACAAGATTCCGCCGTTGCCGGAAACTCTTTCGCGCGAGTGGATTTACCAGGACCACGACTAAATGGCCATTGCCTCGTGCCTGGTCGACACCAACATCCTTCTACGCATGACACGGCGGTCCGATCCCCAACATGAGATCGTTGATGCAGCGCTCGCTCAACTTGCAGGTCAAGGTACCGTGTTTCATTACACTCACCAGAATATTGCTGAGCTGTGGAACGCCATGACCCGCCCTCGGAACCGCAACGGCTTTGGCTTGACCATAGCCGATGCAGAGCGCGAGGTGCGGGCCATCGAAGCGGGCATGATCTTCTTGCCGGACAACGAAGCCGTTTATCGCCAGTGGAGAAGAATTGTCGTGCAGCACAACGTCTCGGGAGTTCAAGTGCACGATGCGCGAGTGGCAGCCGTTATGTACGTGCACGGCGTGAGCCACATACTCACGTTGAATGTGACGGACTTTGAACGCTTCAGCGGTCTCACCGCTGTTCACCCGAAGAGTATTTTGAGAATTTAGAGAAGGCTTCTTCCCGTGCGTCCACGCAGCAAGTTGAGTGCAGCCTGCCGATAGCGGATAATCCCGCTATGGCCTCCCCACATCGCGTCTTCGTTTGCCTTGCCACCCTGACCATCCTGTTCTCCACCGCGGCACTTTGGGGCGCCAAGGACTTCGTTGCTCCCAAGGCCAGTAATGCGAGCGCCTATGCTTGCAAGGACACACACCCCACCGAGCACGTTGCGGCTGCCGTGGATGTGTACAACAACTCTCCCAAGGCTGACATCTTTATCACTCACTTCAGTGAGGAGGGAATACTGCCCGTGTTCCTGATCATCACCAATGACGGCGACCAGCCGATCGTCGTGAAGAACATGCAAGCGGAGATGGTGACGGCCCGCCGTAGCAAGCTGGAATCGCTCGACGTGGACGACGTCCTCCGTCGCGTAGCACACATTAAGGGGAATAGCACTAACCCCAATCCGCACGCCGGCCCCATTCCGCTCCCCGGAGGAACCAAGAACAAGAAGGCGCAACAGCAGTATGCGGAAATCACGGGCGCGAAATTTACCGCTGCGGCGGTCGAGCCGCATTCTACGCAGTCGGGCTTCCTGTTCTTCGACGTGCTGGGAGTGAGCCAACCGGTGGACGGCGCGCACGTCTATCTCACCGGAATCCGCAACAGTAATGGCAACGAGTTGATGTACTTCGAAATCGCGCTGACTCCGTCGAACGGGGCGGCGCCGGGAGCCAAGTAGACAGGAAATCGGCTATGCACTTCCCCGTTATAATCAACCATCATGGCCACCACGCCGGAAGCCCCGGTCGCAGCGCAGTCCAGGTACGAGCCGGTCATCGGATTGGAAGTCCACGTCCAGCTTCTGACCCGCACCAAGATCTTCTGCGGCTGCTCGACCCAGTTTGGCGATCCGCCGAACACCAATGTCTGCCCGATATGTCTGGGGTTGCCCGGGCCGTTGCCGGTGTTGAACCAGCGGGCGGTTGAGTTCGCCGTGCTGGCCGCCACGGCGCTCAATTGCAAAATCAATGAGAGATCGATCTTCGCCCGCAAGAACTATTTCTATCCCGACCTGCCCAAGGGCTACCAGATTTCGCAGTACGACAAGCCTCTGGCCGAGCATGGCTACATCGAAATCAAGAGCGCGATGGGCCCCAAGCGGATCGGCATTACGCGCGTCCACCTGGAAGAAGACGCCGGCAAGAGCCTCCACGATGGCCTTCCCGACAGCGGCGAGTGGACCTCGATTGACCTGAACCGCTCCGGGGTACCGCTGATTGAGATCGTCAGCGAGCCCGACATCGCGTCGCCCGACGAAGCCCACGAATACCTCACGCGGTTGAAGGAGATCATCCTCTACACCGGCGTCAGCGACTGCAACATGGAAGAAGGTTCGCTGCGTTGCGACGCCAACGTCAGCATCCGGCCGCGCGGCGAAACCAAGTTCGGCACCAAGGCGGAAGTGAAGAACGTCAACTCCTTCCGCTTTATTCGCCACGCGCTGGAATACGAGATCGAACGCCACCAGCAGGTGCTGGACTCGGGCGGCAAGATTGTGCAGGAGACGCGCCTCTACAGCGCCGCTGAGGGCAAGACCTACAGCATGAGGTCGAAAGAGCAGGCGCACGATTACCGCTATTTCCCCGAGCCTGACCTGTTGCCGCTGGTGGTGGATGAGAGATGGCGCAAGCAGATCACGGACCAGTTGCCCGAGCTGCCGGCTGCGCGGCGCGCTCGCATGGTTGCGCAATACGGCATCACCGAGTATGACGCGACCACACTTACTGGCACGCGCTCGCTGGCCGATCAGTTTGAAGAGGCCGCGAAAGCCGCCAAGAATCCCAAGCGCGTCGCCAACCTGGTGCAAAGCGAGTTGCTTGGCCGTCTGAACGCCGCGGGTTTGGAAATCGAGCAGTCACCGATTTCGATGAAGGGGGTTGCGATGTCGGCCGACCTGGTCGAGAGCGGCGCCATCAGCGGCAAGATGCTCAAAGAGCTTTACGATTTGGCTTTCGAGCGACGCGAAGATTTTCCTGCGATCTACGAGAAGGAGAAGCCGCAGCAGCTTACCGATACCGCCGCCATTGAGAAGATCATCGACGAGGTGATCGCCGCCAATCCCAGGCAGTTGGAGCAGTATCGCGGCGGCAAAAAGACTGTCATCGGCTTCTTTGTGGGACAGGTAATGAAGGCGTCGAAGGGACAGGCCAATCCAGCGTTGGTTAACGAACTTCTGGCCAAGAAGCTGGAATAGTGCACGGGATTAAAAATCCCCACCCAACGGAATCGGCACCCCACCGAATTGAACTGCCTGGGATTTGTTACCCTGTTAGCTTCCATGAGACTACGCCTCTATTGCCTGGCCGGAAGTTTGTTTGTGATCGCGGCTCTGACCGGCTGTGGAACTCCCGGCGCGCCGCAACCACCGTCGTTGCAACTGGCGCGGCCGGTTGACGACTTGACCGCTTCCCGCAAGGGCAACCGCGTCGAACTGGATTGGACGCTGCAGCGCAAGAACACCGACCGCACCCTGGTCAAGCATCTGCCCGCAGTCCGCATCTGCCGCCACGAAGGCACGGGGCTCATGAGCACGTGTGACGCGGTCGGCGAAGCTCTTCCACCTAAGCCCCGACCACAGCCCAAAAAGAAGCAGCAGGCGGAGGAACTCGCAACTCGGATGCGCTACGTGGATTTGCTGCCGCCACAGTTTGGGCAAGAGAATCCCGCAGACTTCGTCACCTATGCGGTGGAAGAGATCAACTCTCACGGACGCAGTGCCGGGCTCTCCAATCAAGTGCCAATTCCGGTGGCTCCGACCATCGCCGCCCCCGATGAGGTGTCGGCCCAGGTCAGCGGCGAAGGCGTGCGCGTCTCCTGGACCGGCTCCGCTCCGCCTGCGGCCCCGGCGGGTCTGCGCTATCGCTACCGCATCATGCGGAAGCCAGTGGGCGCTCCCGCCTATACCGCATTGGGCGATGTAGAACCTGCGGCCTCCGGGTCCTATCTTGACCAAACGTTTGCCTGGGAACAGAAGTACGAATATCGCATCACCACGCTTACGCAGGTCGATTCGCATGGCATCAACACCGCGGTCGAGGGCGACGATTCGCAGCCGGTTGCGGTCTTCACGCGCGACATTTATCCGCCGGCCCAGCCCGCCGGACTGCAGGCGGTTTTCTCCAGCGTGGGCCAGAAGCCATTCATCGATCTCACCTGGGCCCCCAATCTGGAGAGCGATCTCGCCGGATACAACGTCTTTCGGCGGGTTGAGGGGGCGCAGTTTGAAAAGCTGAACCAGCAATTGGTGCAGACCTCGTCGTTCCGTGACGAGAATGTCGAGGCTGGCAAGAAATATATTTATTCTGTTTCTGCCGTGGATCTGCGGGGCAACGAGAGCCAACGCTCCGCCGAGGCCAATGAAACCGTTCCTGATAAGTAAGCATTCATCGAGGTCGTATGTCCTACTGCCGATTTCAATACCAGAATGTCGCCCGCTACGGGCTCATCGAGAAGGTGCACGGGGTCGAGACCATCACTCGCACCCTGGCCACAGCTCCGGGTTCCTGGCCTGAGTTTGAGGGCGCTGAACGCAGCGATCTGCCCCTCGGCGAAACGCGCTTGCTGTCTCCCGTGCAACCGTCGAAGGTAGTTTGCATAGGCCGGAACTATCGCGAACATGCTATCGAGCTGAAGCATCCGATTCCCACCGAGCCGCTGATCTTTCTAAAGCCGCCTTCCTCCGTCATCGCCACCGGCGACGCCATTCGCCGGCCCCACACGCTCTCGCAGCGCGTGGACCACGAAGGCGAGCTGGGAGTGGTGATCGGCAAGCGCTGTTACCGCTTGCGCCCAGGGGATGACGTGCGCTCTTACGTACTTGGCTATACCTGCGTGAACGACGTGACCGCGCGCGACTTGCAGGAAAAAGATGGGCAGTGGACCCGGGCCAAGGGCTTCGACACCTTTTGTCCGGTCGGCCCCGTGGTGGCGCCGGACCTCGATCCCTGGAAGGGCGTAGGTGTTCAAACCCGCGTGAATGGCCAATTGCGGCAGAATGGGACCACGGTGGACTTCCTCTTTTCGCTTGACGTCCTCATTCACTTTATTTCGCAGGTGATGACGCTCGAACCGGGAGATCTGATCGCCACGGGAACTCCCGCCGGCGTGGGGCCGCTGCAGCCGGGCGACTCCGTCGAGGTCACCGTGGAAGGCGTCGGCACGCTAAAGAATCCTGTGCTGAACCTGGAATAATGGTGTCGCGTCCACGCCCTTGTGCCCCGAGCGAAGTGCAATCAAAGCTGCCGCGCATACCAACTCAGGATTACGGCAATTTTTCGATTCCCTCCGGCGTTCCATGCGATTATCTTGGGCGCAAGAGTCCGCGCAAGCTTAGCGCCCAGCCATGAATGCACTCCGCCTGTACCCAGCTCTCGCCTTCGGGGCCGCCGCCGCCATCGTTGGCTATGCCCTGCTCTCACGTCGGAACAAGAAGTCTGCTGAGCAGCTTGAACGCGAGCGCAGGACCCAGCTCACGTTGGCTGGCCGCATCATCGACGGCAACGTCATCGATGTACTGGAGCTGGAGCAGAGTGAAGCGGGCCGGCAGATGATCCTGCTGATCTACAAATACGATGTCGCCGGCGTGACCTACGAAGCGTCGCAGGATGTGACCCACTTGCGGCAGTTCATTGACTTGTATTCCTGCCGCCTGGGCTTGCCGGCTTCGGTCAAATATGATCCCCACAATCCGGGAGATTCAATCGTTATTTCCGAAACGTGGTCTGGACTGCGAAAGTCCCCTCTTCCTGTGCCAACCCGCCCCGTCAATAAGTCCAGTACTTTTGTGTAACTTTTCCCGCCCGTCCCGCGCCTGCTTACAGGAGAGGCGAGTGCAAACTGTAACTTTGGTAGTGTCTGAAATGCAACGCACATTTCAGACACTACCGTAACTTTCGTGATAGGGGGTCGGGCCCTGACATTGCTACAATAGAGTTTTATGCATAGCCTTCCTTTGCCAATCGCCGCCTTCGTGGCGGGATTGTTGTCGTTTCTGTCTCCGTGCGTACTTCCCCTGGTGCCGGGCTATGTGTCGTTAATTTCGGGAGCTACCGTCGAGGACCTGCAGTCGTCGGACCGGCGCGTGCTCCGAACCGTAATGCTGCACTCCATCACCTTCGTGCTGGGGTTCAGTGTGGTCTTCATTGCCTTGGGCGCGGTTGCGACCAGCGTCGGACAATTCGCCAACCAGTATCACTCGCTGTTGACCAAAATCGCCGGCGTCGTGGTCATCATTTTCGGACTGCACCTCACCG
This sequence comes from Candidatus Korobacteraceae bacterium, assembly GCA_049520555.1. Taxonomy (GTDB): domain Bacteria; phylum Acidobacteriota; class Terriglobia; order Terriglobales; family Acidobacteriaceae; genus Bog-257. The sequence goes on along the minus strand of JBEKPR010000009.1, from coordinate 9,988 downwards.
GCCTGCTGAAAATCAAGGCGCTTTACGCCGATAAGCGCCTGCATAACGTGAAAGGCAGTTCCAGCGTGGCGGGTTCCTTCCTGGTAGGCTTTGCTTTTGCCTTTGGATGGACCCCCTGCATCGGTCCCATCCTCGCCGCTATCCTAGTGTTGGCGGAGACGCAGGACACTGTGCTGAAAGGAATTTTGCTACTGGCCATCTATTCGCTTGGCCTGGCCGTACCCTTTCTGCTGACTTCGTTGGGCGTGGACCGCTTTTTGGCGTTCTACGGGCGCTTCCGTCAGCATCTACACACTGTGGAAGTCATCAGCGGCGTGCTCTTGATTGCGGTGGGTGTGCTTATCTTCTTGAATAATCTGAAACTGCTTTCCGGCTATCTTTCGTTCCTCAACCGGTTCGCCCTGTGAAGGTGCTTTTGTGAAACGTAATGCACTGGTGTTCGTGATTCTGGTGGGGGCCATTATGGGGATGCTGGCTGCCGGCAAGTACCTGGATCGTACCCGCAAGCACGGACCTCTCAAAATGGTGGGCAATGTTAAAGGGTTGCAGGCGCCCGATTTCGACCTTCCCACGTTGGATGGACGAAGAGTGAAGCTTTCCGACTTCCGGGGCAAAGCCGTGCTGCTGAATTTCTGGGCCACGTGGTGTCCTCCCTGCAAGATCGAGATGCCGTGGTTTGTGGAGCTGCAGAAGCAATACGGCAAGGATGGCCTGGTGGTCCTGGGCGTGGCCATGGATGACACCGACCCAGCCAAGATTGCAGAATTTGCCCATGACATGGACGTGAACTATCAAGTCCTATTGGGCACGGATAAGGTTTCCGACGATTATGGCGACGTGCAATATCTTCCCACCACGTTCTACATTGATCGCAACGGAGTCATCGTGGACAAAGCGGCCGGACTGTTCAGCCGTGGAGACGTCGAGAACGACGTGAAGAAAATTCTGGCCAGTAGCCACAACTCTGCGGCCCCCCAGACTAGCCGCGCATCGGTGGGGACCACCTTGGCGCCTCCACCAAAGGACGCTCCATGAGGAAGCGCGCGGCAACGGCGGCGGTCGTGTTTTTCCTCGCTACTCTTGGCTTGGCGCAAGCCCCAGGCGACAAGCAGCCTTACGTGACCATGGCGCCGGTGGGAAATGTGCAACTACAGGCGGGCGCCAGCACCAGCGTGGAAATGGATTTTCGGATTGGGTCTGAGTACCACATCAACTCCCACCACCCCAGGGCCGACTACTTGGTTCCAACCGTGCTCACGTTGAATGCGCCGGAGCAGCTTACCGTTGCGGATTTGAAGTATCCCGCAGGAGAGGACATGGCGTTTACCTTCGCGCCCAACGATAAGCTAAGCGTCTATAGCGGAGACTTCACCATCAATGCCGTGTTGAAGGCGCCGGCCAAGGCCGCCGCCGGCAGCTATCCCGTGAAGGGCGAGTTGCGATTCCAGGCCTGCGACCATAGCGCCTGTTATCCCCCGCGCTCGATCCCGGTGCAGTTCCAGGTCACGGTGGTCAAGAAGTAGTTAGCGGGAAGTCCTTTATTCTTGTCATCACGAGCGGGCTTTGAGCCCGAGGGATCTGCCTTTCCGACTTTCTCCGCAGCCTGTAAAGTCGTTCCCCGATACCAGACTCTATGAGATGGCTTTTAGAAGGACAAACTCCGTGATCTCCGTGTCTCCGTGGTGAATGATTCTTGATGGAGTGGCTATAACTCTCTTGCCTTCTTCAGCCGCGTTACCGTCCGCTCTTGTCCCAGGTTCGCTATCACTGCGAACAAACTCGGAGCGACACCCTGCCCGGTGAGCGCGACCCGCGCGGCATTGATCAGCAGGCCAGCCTTCACATTCTTCTGCGCCGCGAAGTCGCGCAACGTCTTCTCAGTGCTCGCCTCGGAGAATACGGGTTCCTGCTCGTAACGCGATGCCAACTCCACCAGCATCTCGCGCACCGCATTGTCTGGCAGGAACTTCTGCACCGCGGCGGGGTCCACGTCAAAGCCATCGCTGAAGTACGCACGGAACACGGTTGCGAAATCCTTCAGGTTGCGCGCCCGCGGCTTTACCAGGTCCACCGTGGCGGCCATGGCGTCGCGGCTGGTCTGGAACGGAATGAGATCGGCCTTCTTCCATTCCTCTTCGATCAGCGGCAACAACTGCACCGCGGGGCAGGCGCGAATGTATTCCGTATTGAACCAGTCGAGCTTGCCGCGATCGAAAATCGCATTGGACTTGGCGATGCCGCTCAGATCGAAGAGGTCAATCATCGCGCGGTCGTCCATGATCTCTTGCGAGGAATCGGGCGGCGTCCATCCCAGCAGCGCCAGAAAATTGCGGAAGGCCTCCGGGACGATGCCTTCCTCCTTGTAAGCAATCACGCTGGTGGCGCCATGGCGCTTGCTGAGCCGCGTCTTGTCGGGGCCGAGAATGAGCGGCACATGCGCAAACACCGGCAGCGGCGCGCCCAATGCCTGGTAGAGCATCACCTGCTTGGGCGTATTGGAAAGATGGTCGGCGCCGCGCAGAATGTGCGTCATGCGCATGTCGATGTCGTCCACTACCACGCTGAGGTGATAGGTTGGAGCGCCGTCGGAGCGTAGCAGGACGAAGTCCTCCAGCTCGCTGTTGGCGAACTCCACGCGGCCGAAGACCGCGTCATCGAAGAAGGTGCTGCCTCTTTCTGCCACAGCGAAGCGGATCGCAGCAGCTTCACCGGCATCGCGGCGGGCCTTGGCTTGTTCCGGCCCGATACTGCGGCACTTGCGGTCGTATTGCGGATCGCCGCTCTCAGCTTGTGCCTGCGCGCGCCGCTGCTCCAACTCTTCCTTGGTGCAGAAGCAGTAATACGCATGGCCGCTTTCGACCAGGCGCTGTGCGGCCTCGCGGTACAAATCCATACGCTGCGACTGGAAGTATGGGCCCTCATCCCAATCGATGCCCAGCCAGCGCAACCCCACCAGGATGCCCTCCACCATCTCGGCGGTCGAGCGCTCGAAGTCGGTGTCCTCGATACGAAGGACAAGCGTGCCCTTGTAATGTCGCGTGAACAGCCAGTTGAATAGAGCGGTGCGCGCACCGCCGACATGCAAGTAGCCGGTAGGTGACGGGGCAAAACGAAGGCGGGGAATGCTTTCTGGCAATGAATTAGAGGTCATGATTATTCGATGCTGGAACGCACGATCGCCAATGCGGTTCCACTTGGGCCGAGTGCAGTCTCAGCAGCTCAGTCCGTCCCAGAAATCGAAGATCTCAGCACCCAGCGGCGCGCTGTGGTTCAAGAACCATCGTGGCAAGTCTTAGAGACCTGAGTCGATACTGGCCCAAGCGCAGAGCTAATCGATCGCAATGGCATGAAAGCCCACTGATCGAGCCGCACCGAGCAGTCGCTTGTCTCCAGAGATAAAACAGCGGCGGAATGGTCGCTGCTCGCTCCAGATGTAAGCCGCAGCGAGTTGCATGGCGTCGGCAGCGCTGAGCGGATAGCGGTCCACTAACTCCTCTGCAATTGTCCGCAGAGGCTCACTCGGCTGAACCTCTCGCCACTTGCGCTTCCAGGTTCTTAGGTTCTCCTGAGCAGCGGCGTGATCATCCGCGCTTACCGATCCCGCTCTCAGTTCCCTGGCGAAGGCGCTGCATGCCTCCACTGAAGTGGCCCACCAGACCACTGGGCTATATCGATGCGCCAGCCGCTGAACACTAGGGGAGGCCTGATTGCGAATACATAGGGGCACCAAAGCACTTGTGTCCCAGAAGGCAGCTTCCATTACCAGCCCTCCTCACGCTCCTTAATGACTGCCTGCACGAGTGCGTCCTGGCTAATCTTGGGCCCTGGTCGGGCGAAGTAATCGTCCAGGAACTCGTCCCAATTCGTCGTCTGCTCCTCCGGCAGTTTGAGCGCTCCGGAGGCAACCAAACGACGCTCGCTCTCCGACAATCCTGAAGTATCGTAAGGAGTTATTCGGGCGATGGGCTGATTCCGGTCTTTCACAATGATCTCCTCTCCCTCGCGAACCAGTTGAAGATAGCTGCTCAGGCGATTCTTTAGGTCAGCGATGTTAGCGGTTTTCATGGCTATATTCTAACATAGTAAGGCCATATGGTCAGATCACTCACCAACACCCTTCTGCCGCTTCTCAATCTTCGCCCAAGTGTCGCGCAATTGTACCGTCCGGTTGAAGACCAACTTCTCGGACGTCGAATCCGGATCGGCGCAGAAGTACCCCAGCCGTTCGAACTGATAGCGATCGCCGGGCTTGGCAGTCGCCAGCGACGGCTCCAACTTGGCGGCGGTCAACGTCTCCAGCGAATTCGGATTGAGATTGGCGGTGAACTCCTGACCTTCCGGCACGTCATTCGGGTCTTCCTTGATGAACAGGCTTTCGTACAGGCGCACCTCGGCGTTGATGGCGTGCTGCGCTGAGACCCAGTGGATGGTCGCCTTCACCTTGCGGCCATCAGGAGCGTTGCCGCTGCGCGTCTCGGGATCGTAGTGGCAGTGTACTTCGAGCAGCTTGCCGCCCATTTGGATCACACTCGTGCAGGTGATGAAGTATCCACCACGCAGTCGTACCTCCTGTCCCGGCGAAAGCCGGAAGAACTTCTTCGGGGGATCGACGCGAAAGTCATCCTGCTCGATGTAGAGCTCGCGCGAGAACGGCACCTTCCTCGTGCCGGCGCTGGGATCCTCCGGATTGTTGACGGCCTCAAGTTCCTCGACCTGCCCTTCCGGATAGTTATCGATAACGACCCGCAACGGACGTAGAACGGCCATCACCCGAGGCGCGCGTTGGTTCAAGTCCTCGCGCAGGAAGTGCTCCAGCATCGCCAGTTCGATGGTGCCGTTGGTTTTGGACGCGCCGATGGCGGCGCAGAAGTTGCGGATGGCCTCGGGCGTGTATCCACGCCGCCGCAGCCCGGAGAGCGTTGGCATGCGGGGATCGTCCCAGCCGCGCACATGGCCGTCCTGGACCAGTTGCAACAGCTTTCGCTTGCTCAGCAGCGTGTAGGTAATGTTCAGCCGGTCAAACTCGATCTGCTGCGAGGGGAAAATGCCCAGTTGCTGAATGAACCAGTTGTACAGCGGGCGGTGATCCTCGAACTCCAAGGTGCAGATGGAATGCGTGATCTTCTCGATGGAGTCGGACTGCCCATGCGCGAAGTCGTACATGGGGTAGATGCACCACTTGTTGCCGGTGCGATGATGCTCGGCGTGAAGAATGCGGTACATCACCGGGTCGCGCATGTTTAGGTTCGGCGACGCCATGTCGATCTTGGCGCGCAAGGTGCGCGAGCCGTCGGGAAACTCGCCGGCGCGCATCTTCCCGAACAGTTCCAGGTTCTCCTCGACGGAGCGGCTGCGATATGGGCTCTCCTTGCCGGGCTCGTTGAGCGTGCCGCGATACTGGCGAACTTCCTCGGCGCTTAAATCGCACACATAAGCCTTGCCGGCGTTGATCAGTTGCACCGCCCACGCGTGAAGCTGATCGAAATAATCCGAAGCGTAGAAGAGCCGGTCCTCCCAGTCGAAGCCCAGCCAGCGCACGTCGGTGATGATGGAATCAACGTACTCCTGCTCTTCCTTCTCCGGATTGGTGTCGTCAAAGCGCAGGTTGGTCTTGCCGCCGAACTCCGCTGCCAGCCCGAAGTTGAGGCAGATGGATTTGGCGTGGCCGATGTGCAGATATCCGTTGGGCTCGGGCGGAAAGCGGGTCTGCACCCGTCCGCCAAATTTGTTGGTCTTCAGGTCTTCGAGGATGATGTCGCGTACGAAATTCGATGGCCGATCGGGGGAGACGGTTTGCGGCGTGGCAGCCGCGTCATCGCGGGTTGGTGTTGACATGATTGCGTTGCCTCAATGCGAGTGACGAAGAGCGCAGAAAGAGCGTCTCGTCAGAGAATCTTATTTTACGCGGTGAGAGCGGGTGTGCGGGACGAGGCTAGGAATTGACGATTCCCCCAAGAATTGTCATTACGAGCGACGCGAGGAATCTGCTGTTATTTACAGATGCATCGACGCCTGAGAGCAACAGCAGATCCGTCACGGCCTGAAGGCCGTTCGTGATGACAATTAGCAACACCAGTCCAGTGTCGCTTCAACGCGGCTACGGCCAGCAAATCTCGGTGAGCAGCACGGCGACGTGCGCGATGGCAGCATTGTCGGTGCCCATGCCTTCCGGAGTCTTGGCTTTGATGCCCACGCACGTGGGATCGATGCCGAGTAACTCGGCGACGTTTTGCTGGATCGCTTTGGCGTGCGGTCCGATTTTGGGGGCAGCGAGAATCAACGTGCAGTCCACGTTTCCCACCGCGTAACCCGCTTCTTCGATCTGCTTCAGCGCCTCGCGGACGAAGACGGTCGAGTCGGCGCCCTTCCATTTTGGATCAGTCGGGGGAAAGTAGGTCCCAATGTCGCCGGCGGCGATGGCGCCCAGCAGCGCATCGGTCAGAGCGTGCAGCAGTACGTCGCCGTCAGAATGCCCGGCCAGACCAGCGTCGTGCGGAATCAGCACCCCGCCGATCTTCAGCGGGATGCCGGGCTGGAACCCGTGCGAATCCCAGCCAAAGCCGATGCGAGGTGTGCGTTGCGGATCGGACAAAGTCTTCTGTTATTCCTATGGCTCACCCGCCCAGGCTGGCCTTGCGGCGGTTCTCCTGCGAGAGAAAGAACTCCGCCAACTCCAGATCGGCGGGCGAGGTGATCTTCATGTTTCGCGGAGAGCCCATCACCACATGCACCGTGCCTCCGCTGCGCTCGATCAGCGAAGCTTCATCGGTGCCCATGAATCCGTCGGCAGCGGCCTCGTCGAACGCCTTCTTGAGCAGGCCGAAGCGAAACCCCTGCGGGGTCTGCGCCAGCACCATGCGCTCGCGCGGGACGGTCGCAATCACGACGGCGCCATCGGCCGTGCGCTCCACCTGCTTCACGGTGTCAACCGCGGGCACGCCGGCGATTGCCGCCGCATACTTTTTCACCGCTTCAATCACGCCAACGATGGTGTCCTGATCAACGAAGGGCCGCACCGCATCATGCACCAGGACGATGTCGTCGTCGGCCGCGGTGATGGCTGCCAGCGCATTGGCCACGGAGTTCTGCCGGTGCTCTCCGCCCTCGACTACGCGAACCGGTTTCCTCAGTTTCTCTTTTTCGAGCTGCTTTTGAAAGCCGGCGGTTTCGTTTTTGCGCAGTGCCACCACGATCTCGCTGACCGCCGGGCATTGCGCGAACTTGCGCAGCGTATGGATGAGAATGGGAGTTCCGTCCAGCTCGAAGAACTGCTTGCTTTTGCTCTTTGCAACTGCGCCAGCGCTGGACATGCGCGTGCCTAATCCGGCTGCGGGGATGATGACGATGACCTTCATGCTGGGGAGCGCAGTATAAACGCCGGAGCCAGCCAAATACAAATCGCAAGGAAAGCGTTATGTTCCGCGCTCTTCTTTCGCGGGAGGTGCCTGACCTACGGACGAGTTTGGTTCAAGCTTGGTTTCGCACCGGGACCCGGCACGTTGGCTTCGTCACGTGGGAATGCCGAGCTTAGGCAAAAGCCACTGCGTCACCACGACGTAGGCAACCAGAATCAAGATTATTGGGACCCATCCAGCCATGCTTCTATTACACTCCACCGGCCGGCTTAACGCCAAACTTGCGCAGGAATGTCATCATCGGGCACCAATTGGTGAAGGCCGACTGAAACAGATTCAGGTTTCGCCGGCCACCACTCACGATGGCGGTCATCGGCGTGCGTGGAACTCCCAACATCCCTACGCCCCGACCAGAGCAGTTTCCATCGCCGGCACAATCTCGAACGTGGTGTGCAGTTCGGCGCTCAACTTGACCATGGCGCCGACCGAGCAGTACTTCTCTTCGGAGAGGTGGATGGCGTCTTCCAGCGCCTGGGGCGAAACATCAATCCCGCTGATGATGTGGTGGATGCGAACCTGGGTGAAGACCTGCGGCGGGTCTGGCGTCTGGTCGGCTTCCACTTTGACTTCGTAGCCGGTGACCTGCTGACGCTTCTTGCGCAGGATGTTGATGACGTCGAACGCCGTGCAGCCAGCCAGCGCGATGGCGACAAGCTCGATGGGCTTCGCTCCGGTGTTACCGGCGGCATCGTCAAGCAGGAAATGGTGGCCGGTACCGCTGGTAGCTACGAACTGGCGATGATTGCCGAGGGTTTGAGTCAAAGTTACGCTTGCCGAGATCATGTCGTTCTCCGTGGGAGCCTTTGGTCCCATGGCCCATTACATCCGGGCCACACGGATAAGCGCAGTGACGGGGCGCACCGTTACAGGAAATCTGTGTAACTTTTGGGTGATTCCCAATTTGGGAAGACGGGCAGGGGAGAGTGCCGACGCTAATTGCGGACGGCCTTGCTCTTTCGTCCCAGGGCAACGAGCGCCTGCTGGTATTTCGGCAGCAGCTCTCTGCGGAGTTGTTCGGCGCGCCCAGAATCGCACTGCGGCTGATAGGAGCGGCACTGGGCCACGGCGTTCTTCAGGCTCGCTAGGAACGCCTGACAGGGCTGGCAGTCGTGCAGGTGCAGGTCCATCTCTTCGCACACCGCATCGTCGATCACGCCGTCCATATAATCGGAAAGTGCGGCAAACAACCGGCGGCAACGCTGCGGTCTGGGTGGCTCGGCGGCATGCAGCGTCAGGCCCGCGGCGGGGCGAGCCTGCGACAGCTTGGCCAATTCCTGACGCACCATCAAGCGCGCGCGGTGCAGCCGGACCCGCACCGTGCCTTCGCGCAGGTCCATGATCCTGGCTACTTCGGCTGTGCTCAGCTCTTCCATGTCGTGCAGCACCAGCACCATGCGGTACTGCGGAGGCACGCGCAGAATCGCCTGCCTCAGTTGCTCGGCGCTTTCGCTATTCAGCAACGCCACCTCGGGGTTGGGTTCTCCGCTTCTCATCAGGTCTTGCAGTTCGCCGCTGTCGGGCATCAATTCGTCCAGCGATAAGTTCTTGGCGGGCGAGTGCTGGCTTCCGCGATGGCTGCTGATGCAGCGGTTGCGCGCCACTTTGTACAGCCATACGGTCAGCGCCTGCGAATTGTCGAACTTGGTCAGGTGCGGGATGGACTTCAGCAGCACGTCCTGCATGGTGTCCTCCGCGTCCTGGGGATGGCCGCAGACTTTCATGCTGAAGGAGTAAACCGTGTTCTGCAGCAGCGCCAGCGCCCGGTCCGTCGATTCCGGCTGGTTCTCGCGAATCAGTTCCAGCGCCTGCTCTACCGCTTGGGACATGTGTTCAGGGTAGCTGATTCTGACAGCCCCAGGGCGAGATAATCGTAGTCGAGTACGCTGGGTAGGCTTAGAATGGGACTCCGAGTCCCGTTGCCAGTGTCCCAACGAGCGCCCCGCCGCGACGGAGTCGTTGGGACGGCAGAGGGACGCCACGATCCGACACGATGACTGCTGAGAAGAAAAAACGCAGCAAGGCCCGCGGCGCCTCCGATCCCGTCATCCCCGACAAGCTTTACTTCCGCATCGGCGAAGTGGCCGGCCTTTGTCGTCTGCCGGCCTACGTGTTGCGCTTCTGGGAGACCGAGTTCCCGCAACTCAAGCCGGTCAAGAGCAGCACCGGGCAGCGAATGTATCGCCAGCGTGACGTGGAAAACGTGCTGCGCATCAAGAAGCTGCTCTACGATGAGGGCTTCACTATCGCCGGAGCGCGCGCGCATCTCAAGGCCGAGCTGAAACCCTCGCATCGGCAGGACGGCTTGCCCTTCCCTAAGCCGCGTTCCGCCGACGGCCTCAAGAAAGTCCGCCAGGGCTTGCAGGAAATTCTGGGCATCCTCAACAAGAAGCGCCGGTAGCTAGAACGTGATCTTGGCGGCAAGGATGCATTCCCGTTTTGGGAATACAAAAAGCAGATCCACAATGAAATTGCTGGCAACCCGGCTGGCAAACCGACACAATGATTCTGGTAGGCCCTCCCACCACGGTTAACTCATTGGGTCGGTAACTTCTAGCGGCTGTTGTCTTTCCTAG
>JBEKPR010000008.1:0-152774 GCA_049520555.1 Candidatus Korobacteraceae bacterium | reverse complement strand
AAACCATCAGCGAACTGCGGACCTCCGCCACCAAGCATGACTAAAGGGGCTGGATGTCAAAGAACTATCCCTGCTTCCAGCGAAAGGAGAAGTGTTTTCTCTTGACATCCCCTTTTATAGAACCCGCTACATCAGCAATGATCCCGACGCTCATCCCTCACTCCGAGTAGTTGAGTGAACGAAACTTTCCGTTTCTCCAGTAGTACAGCGTGCTATGAGCATTGATCTGAGTCAGGGCCACAACGTCACGCAATGTTCGGATCGTCACATCTCTCTCGAAATTCATATACTTGCCCGGTGGAAGCTTAATGAGCACATGCACAATTGCCACTTCCGACGGAACCCCAAGTGGAATTGGCTCGTACGTGACATCACCGGGACGGAATGCTAGTACCTGCTGGAAAAGCTTGTTTCCGCTCCTGCGAACCAAGGCGATGACAAAGGAAGGCTGCTCATCTATGAACCGCCCTTCTGTAAGCCCTGGGCACTCGTTCGGATGCTCATTCTGCCAGGTACGCTGGTCATCCCTTATCAGCGACGCCACATCGACCATTTTCCATTCTTTGTATTCCGCCAACCTTCTTTGCAGCTGTTCAGGTAAATGACTAGAGCTGCATTGACCTAAGGCGACGGAAGAGTACATGAATAACAGGCAGATCCCGTAGGCCATTTGGGTTAGGAATCGGCGCATACTAGTGTTCATTATTCCTCCCTTGGCCAAGGCCAGGCAGGTCCCGTTACTAACTTGCTAGGTTGGCATTTACTCTAGCTTATCCGGCGGCAAAATCAGATAAAATCTCTGCCCAGCATGAGATTGTGCTCAGCCTTCGTCATACTTCTGCTGGTCCTACCGGCGTCGGCACAGCCAGCAGCCGCTCCGGCTGCCGCCCAGCCCACGGTGACTTTCGTCTTTGACTGGAGCCAGGGAATTCCCTGGCAAGCGTACTCCATCACGGTACGGGCCGACGGCAACACCCATTTCCAGGGCACACCTACGCCGGACAAAGGCGGCCGCGATACCGATCTGTTTCAGCAGGACTTCACCATGTCTGAGGCCAATCGCTCGAAGATTTTCGACCTGGCCAAAAAGCTCAATTATTTCCAGGGCGATTTCGATTCGCGCCTAAAGCACATTGCTCAGACCGGACGCAAAACGCTGGAGTACACCTCCGCAGACAAGCATGGCTCGGCCAGTTACAACTGGTCGCAGAATGCCGATGTGCAAGAGTTGAGCCGCCTCTTTGTGGCCATTGCCAATACCCTTGATTACGGCCGCAAGCTGAGTTTTCAATACCGCTTCGACAAGCTAGGCATGGATGCCCGGTTGAACGAGTTGGAGTACATCAGGGCCAATCATTATGCCGAGGAGCTGAACGTGATAGCGCCGATTCTGCGCCAGATCGCAGATGATCCCGATATGATGCACATCAGCCGCCAGGCTGCGCAACACCTACTTCGCAGCCTCAGTGGGCCTGGCCAACCGAACGCAACGCCGGCCCAGCCGTAAGCGGAGTACCGAATTCTCACAACTTCGCATCCAACGGGTGTTTAATATGAGTAGGCAGGGAAGGCCTTTGACGAGGCCTACTATCCCCATGCCTGGTCCGAACTTCAGACGCGCGGGAACGCCCACGGCCCCAGGAGTAACGGTATGCCACGGCACCTGAAATCCGCATTAGCAATGACAATGGCGTTTGTGCTGGCCGCAGCGGCGGGCGCATTCGCCGAGTCGCATGTCAGGATCGTCCGTCTTAGCTACCTTAATGGGCAGGTGCAGACGGACCGCGCAACCGGGCAAGGACTAGAACGCGCCATCTTGAATACACCTATTACTCAAGGAGTGCGAGTGGTGACCGGGGATGACGGCCTGGCGGAGGTGGAATTCGAGAATGAAAGCGCTCTGCGGATCGCCGAGAACTCGGAAATCCAGTTCCGCGGGCTGTCCATGAACGACAACGGCGCCAAGATCAACGAGATCGAAGTGGTCAAGGGCGTCGTCTATCTCGATGCACGCTCCAAGGGCGATGACATCTATCGCATTAAGAGCGGCGATTCAACCTTTCTGGTGCAGCGCGATACGCAACTCCGGTTGAGCGCGGGTCCTGACCAGACGCGGCTGGCCGTGTTCAAAGGCAATGTCGAACTCATGGACCAGCCACATGTGGTGAATGTTCAGCGCAAGCAAAGTCTGACTATCAACCCGGCCGATCCGACTGGATACAAAGTCGCCACGGGCGTCGAAGCCCTTCCAGCAGATGCCTGGAACCGCGAGCGCCAAGCTTATCAGCAGGCCTACGCTGGCAATGTCGGCAACCCCGGTCCCAGGTTCGGCTATGGAATGCAAGACCTCAACTACTACGGAACGTACTTCATGGCGCCCGGTTATGGATACGCCTGGCAGCCGTACGGCTTCGCCAACTCGATGCTGGGATTCGATCCCTATGGCATGGGCGCGTGGCAGTTCTGTCCCGGCTTTGGCTATAGCTTCGCTTCTCCATACCCATGGGGATGGCTGCCGTATCACTACGGTTCCTGGGCTTTCTTAGGCGGCGGTATCGGATGGGCCTGGATTCCCGGCGGAAACTATGGAAACGGCTGGTATGGCAATGGATTTCGTGCCGCTCCCGTTGTGACGAAGGCGCCTCCTGGCTGGACCGCCGCGGTCCCTCCGCTAGTGACGTCGGGCCAATCGGCGAAGCCGACCGTCATGGTTGGTAAGGTAACTTCTGCGGCGTACATCCCCGGCGGACGCATACCGCCTGCTTTTAGCAGCGTGATTCGTGGGCACAGCGTCGGTGCGAGCGCCACCGGCAAGAGTTTCAATGGTGCTGGGGTCCGGAACCCCGCCGCCAATGACCACGTCTTCACCACGCGCTACAACGCTTTTGCTGGCGGACATACTGCGCACGCGGGACACGTATTTGCCGCTCCGGTTTCGGCCCCGGCTGCGGTGTTCTCCAGCCCGATGGGCGTCGGCCCCGGTTATGGGACGAGCGCGGGTCCAGGCGTTGCAGGGTCTGCCGCGCCCGCAGGCAAGACAGGCGCCACTGAGGGTCACAGCTCGGGACCGTCCCACCACTGAAGCACCGTTAGAGGATTGGAAAGGGCGGCCTTGGCTGCCCTTCGCTTTTCAGCACGGAATTCAATACACCGCGATGCCCGCGTATCCGACGACCATGTCGCGGTCTCCCGAGACGTCGCCGGAGGTGGCGTAACGGACCAATTCCGCCTGCGTTGCCCCCAGCTTCTTGGCCGCCGTCAGCATCACCACCGCGGGACCGTATCCGCACATGCTGATATTGCCCTGATGCACCGTTTCGTATAGCCCACGCGGATCGAGTGCCAGCATCTGGTCGATGGCGCGGCGATCTTTCACCCGGGTAACGTCGTCGCTCTCGTAGTGATTCATGTCGCTGGAGGCGATGACCAGCACCGGCTCTCCAGCCTCGGCGGCGACGCTGCCGATCACGACTCCGAGCGCGCTCAGCACCTCGAAGTTGCTGGTTCCCACGGTGATGGGCACGAACTGAAACCCTGGCGCCAGCACCTGTAAGAATGGCAGCTGGACTTCCAGGGCGTGTTCGTAGCGATGCGCCTCCTGGTCCTCGGCGAGCAGCGACATGCGTGACTTCAATTCATTTGCCATGGCCTCGTCGACGGGGACGTCGCCCAATGGCGTGTGCCATGCGCCCTCGCTCAGGATGGCCAGCGGCTCGCCCACACCGGTATGGTTGGGGCAGAGAATGACCATCCGCCGGGGCAAATCGAGGCGGCGATAGACGGCGCCCGCGACGTGTCCGGAGTACACGTATCCGGCGTGGGGAACGACGCACCCCAAGGCACGAATCCTCGGTTCGGACTTCGCCGAAGCATCGGCGCGCGCCGTGGTGTAAGTCTCTACTTCGGCCCGAAGATGCTGCGCATTGGCGGGATAGAAGCGTCCCGCCACGGCTGGCTGACGAACTGCGGTAGCCATGATGCTCGCTCCTTCGTGCGCTACGACGACGCTGTCGCACTGGGCGTCGCCGCGATCTCACAGCAGCACTGCGCAACTGTCCCGCTGAGTAAAAGTTTACGCCTGTCGCAAAGCGCGGAACACTGCTGCCGTTTTTTCCAGCGACATAGCTTCGGCGCGAACATCGGCGCGCAGTCCAGCCGATTTCAGCGCCGCTCGAAGGGCGACGTCGTTGTACTGACCGCGAAGATTGTTCAGCAATGTCTTGCGCTTGTGCGCGAAGGCAAGCTTTAGAAACGCGATGAACGGACCTTCTTCAACTTGCAGTTCTTGCAGCCGGGGAGCCATGGTCAACCGCAGCGCGCTGGAGTGGACCTGCGGCGGAGGCGAGAACGCGCCCGGCGGCAGCGTGAACAGTTTGTCCACCCGGGCGAACAGTTGCACGGTGGCCGAGAGCAGTCCGTAATCCCGGCTGCCCGGCGCGGCCGCGATACGGTCGGCGACCTCGCGCTGCACCATGATCACCGCGCGCTCAATGTTCTGGTGCAATTCCAGAATCCGCAGAACGATGTCGGAGGTGATGTAGTACGGCAGATTGCCGATTACGTCCACCGTCTCCGGCTGGGTGGGACGCAGGTCGTGCAGCGGTCCCGGCCTGCGCCCGACCATGGAAGTGAATTCCGCGGCAACGAAATCCGATTCGAGGATTTCGACATTCGGCTTGGTCGCATACCGCATGCGCAACTGGGCCGCCATCACGCGATCCAGCTCGATTCCAATTACGTGCCTGGCACGGATAGCCAACACATCCGTAAGCACGCCGCGGCCCGGGCCGATCTCGATGACCGTACGATTGGACACATCTCCCAGGGCCTCCACGACGCGCTGCGCCGCGCCCAAATCGGTGAGAAAGTTCTGGCCCAGCTTCGGCTTGCGATTAACGCGGCTAATGGACTCGCTCGACGCGGTCTTGGTCTTGGCCACATTGACCCTCTTTCAACTCGCCAATTAGACTCAACTGTCTCGGCATTTCTTACATCATAGTGCGCAGTCAGTTACGCAGTTCAGCGCGGCCTGCGGAAGCCCAGCTCCGTTCGCGCCGGGAGGTCTCATGAACATCGCCTTTGCGGCATCCGAGTGCGTACCCTTTTCCAAGACCGGCGGGCTGGCGGATGTCATAGGCGCTTTGCCGCCCGCGGTCGCCAGCTTGGGCCATCAGGTTACGGTTTTCCTGCCGCGTTACAAACAGACCAAGCTCGACAAACCGCGTATCGTCATTCCCAGCATCACCGTTCCCTTCGACGATCACTACCGCTTCTGTTCCGTCCTCGACGGCGGGGTGCGCTCCGGAGTGCAATTCTATTTCATCGACTACCCCCCGTTCTTCGACCGCGATTCGCTCTACGGTACACCTTTGGGCGATTACCATGACAACGCCGAGAGATTCGCGCTGTTTTGCCGCGCTGTGCTGGAGTCGGCCAAGATACTGGGCACGCCTGACCTGCTGCATTGCCACGACTGGCAGACAGCCCTGATTCCCATTTTGCTGAAGACGCTGTACGAGGAAGACCCGGCCTTTGCCGGCACCCCGTGCGTCTTCACCGTTCACAACATCGGATACCAGGGACTCTTCCCGCCCGAGATCCTGCCTCTGCTGATGTTGCCCTGGGATTTGTTCACCATGTCGAAGCTGGAGTTCTATGGCAAGGTGAATTTTCTCAAGGGCGCGATCACCATGGCCGACTACATCACCACCGTCAGCCGGAAGTATAGCCAGGAAATCCAGACTGCGGAGTACGGCTTCGGTCTGGAAGGAGTGTTGCGCGCGCGTTCGGGCACGGTTAGCGGCATCCTGAATGCGGCGAATTACGATGAGTGGAATCCCGAAAACGATCGCTTCATTGCGGCGCACTACTCGGCGGCGGACCTCAGCGGCAAAGCAAAATGCAAGGCGGACCTGCTGAAGCAATTTGGCCTGGTCGAAGACACCCAGTTGCCGGTGGTTGGAATGGTGTCGCGCTTTGCCGCCCAGAAGGGCTTCGACCTTATCCTGCAGACGGCCGATCGCCTGGCCCGGCAGGAGTTGATCATGGTCGTGCTGGGCAGCGGCGACCGTGACTATGAAGAGCTGTTCCGCAAACTGACCAAACAGTATCCGCAGAAGTTCGCCGTGAAGATCGCTTACGACAACTCCTTGGCGCACAAGATTGAAGCCGGCAGCGACATTTTTCTCATGCCTTCGCGCTACGAGCCCTGTGGGCTGAACCAGATCTACAGCATGCGCTACGGGACTGTCCCCGTGGTGCGCGCCACGGGCGGACTCGACGATACCGTCGAGCAATTTGATCGGACGACCCTGAAAGGAACCGGATTCAAGTTCAAGGAACACAGTGGCGAAGCCTTGCTGGACACCTTGCAGGCGGCCATGGCACTGTATCGCTCCGATCCCAAAGCCTGGCAAGCGCTGATGCGCAACGGCATGGCGCAGGAATATTCCTGGATCAACTCGGCCCGCGAATATGTGAAAGTCTATGAGCGCGCCAGGCAGCTGCGAGCGGCAGCGAATGGCTGAATCGGCACCTAGCCTTTATGAATTGTCATCCTGAGCGGAGTGCCCGCAAAGATTTTCCGACCCGCTTCTCTTGCGGGTCGGGCGGGCGCGCAGTCGAAGGATCTGCGGCTATTTCCGCTTAGGCGCGACAGCGTGTTAGCGACAGCGTCTGCAAGCCTATCTTGACGAAATGTGCTTCTGGTTTGACAACCGAAAGAATCCTTATCTTTTCCGCGACACTCTACTAAAACTTCTTCAATCTGAACACCTTGAGTACAAGGAGCTTATAGCCGCTGCTGCTTAAAGCCTCCGATACCGAATCAATGAAGATGATGCGATAATTGCAACAATCTCAATCTCAACCTTATGCCCAGGTGCGTCTTCCAACATCAGTGGTCGGTTAGGAACAAAATCGACAGGCTGGGTTTGTCCGCCATTTATAGCAATATTACTGGCGTAAAGATAGGTTCGACCCAATGTGTCTAGAATTGGGTTAAGGCGACCTGAAAGTCCAGTTATATATCCCGTCCCATCCGTAAAAATTACAGAACCTCCCTCTAATCGCTTTTTCATCCTTATCTTGAGGGGAGAAAACGGATTGTAATCTGCTTGGTAGTAGCCAGAGAATCCATCGAGAGCACAGAATATGCTCACATGTTCGTTCATTATCTGCACTTCAGCAATGCCAAGATCATCAGTCGCAACCCTCATTGAGTGTGTGCCATTCTGACGAATCAGAAGTATTTCTGCCCCCCTTACCGGGACATCGTTTTCATCTACGACTTTGAATGTGCCCACCCGCGGTTCATCGCTAGCATGAGAACCGCCATCGCTTACCATCTGATGGTCAGGCACGATCTGTGGTGGAGCCGATATTGATGTTGACTCCTCCGCGATTGCCTTTGCTGGCCTCAGTGCATACTTCCAGACCAACCCGAATAAAGCCCCGCCAATGCAGGCACCAATCGTAATCACGATCACCAGAGACATAACGGGACGCCTCCTGCGAACAAGGATGAGCCAGTCCCGCCCGTGACTCAAGGCTCCTCTTTCTATCCACAGCAGCCAAGAACCACCAGCCAAAACGACGCCAACCGCCAGCCATGTGCTGACAAATCGTTCCGCGAGAATGGCTAAG
The DNA here is from genome assembly GCA_049520555.1 of Candidatus Korobacteraceae bacterium. Taxonomy (GTDB): domain Bacteria; phylum Acidobacteriota; class Terriglobia; order Terriglobales; family Acidobacteriaceae; genus Bog-257. The sequence continues at coordinate 145,130 of JBEKPR010000008.1, read as the reverse complement.
GCCGTGGTTACCATAAACAACACCACAGCTTTAACCTTCTCAGGTTTGGGCGTAGACGTAGACATGCTAGAATTCTACCCCTTGCCTCAGATGCACAATCCTGGCTAAAGCCGTGCCCTGATACAAAACGACCCTAGCCCTAGCCCCTAGTCCCTAGCCCCTAGCCCCTGCCTTCCTCCTCGCAAAGTACAAGTAGATCGGCACGCCTGCCAGAATCACCACCGCTCCCCACGCGGAGTTGCGCAGGTTTTCGGTGAAGGTGTAATAGAGCAGTACCGCCGCTGCCGCAACGAACATCGCTGGAACCAGCGGGTATCCCCAAGTCCGATACGGTCGCGCCGCGTCAGGTTCCTGTTTGCGCAAGACGAAGACGGTGCTGGCGGCAATCATGTAGAAGAGCCACTCCGCGAAGATGGCCAGCGAGAAAAGCTGGCGGAAATTTCCGGCAAACAACAGCAGAACAATCGATAGCCCAAGTTGCACGATCAGGGCAATCGACGGCGTGTGGAACCGGGGATGCACTTCAGCCATGGCGCGAAAGAAATAACCATCGCGCGCCATGGCGAAGGGAACGCGCGCGCCGCTCATGATGGTTCCGTTCAGGGCGACCAGCATGGAGAGCGCCATGCCAGCCGATACGATAGCGGCTCCCCATGCGCCGGCCGCAACCGCAGTCGCCTCCGACGCTGGCCGTGGTGACGCCGCGATGCTAGCTGCCGGAAGCACATACTGCACGGCCGCGTTGGTCAGCATGTAGAGGACCGCCACCACGCCAACACCTGCGATCAACGCGATGGGAAGATTGCGCCCCGGATTGCGGACTTCGCCGCTCACCATGTTGAGGTCATTCCATCCGTCATAGGCCCACAGAGCGGCGATGAGTGCGGCCATGAATCCCGCGAAGCCGCCGGTCGCGCCCTGGAAAATGGAGGCGAAGTTGCGCCATGTGCCGCTGGCGGCGCTGAATCCCAGCAAGACGATCGCGAGGATGATCGCGATCTTCACCACCGTAAATACCACCTGAAACTCTCCCGCACGCTTGATGCCGATATAGTTCAGCGCGGTGATGAACGCCGCCGCCGCTATGGCGATCAACTGTCCGTAGCTGATGGCGAAGGGCGAGCGGACGGCGTCCTGGTTGAAGAACGCGAGAGCCGGAAACGTGCCTAGAATGCGGACGAACCCGGTTGTCAGGGTCGCAATTGATGCTGGTTTTGCGATCGCGAACCACGTCCAAGCGTAGAGAAATCCGGGGAGCGGTCCGTAGGCGTCGCGGATGTAAACGTATTCGCCGCCAGCCTGCGGCTTCATGGCGCCCAACTCGGCGTAGGTGATCGCACCGGCGAGCGAGAGCGCTCCGCCCACGATCCACGCCAGATACACCAGCCACGCCGAGCCGACCGCCTGCATCATTTCGGCTGGAACCAGGAAGATGCCGCTGCCGATGATGGTGCCCACGACAATCGCGCTGGCATGGCTTACGCCGAGATCACGCGCGAGTGCCGGCTTTGGAACGGGCGTGTTAGGAACCGGCAAGATTCGTTCCGCCTCCGGTTTGGTGGTGGTCCTGCGCAGGTTCCTCGCGTCGCGGCTAACGCATAAATAAAACGACCGCTACGCTGGGATCCGCGACACGGCCCGCTTCAGCGTCCCCAGGAATTGCTGGTTCTGCTCAGGAGTGCCGACAGTTACGCGGAACGCATCCGGCGCTCCCCACGAGCCACTCATGTGACGAACGATGATGCCATCGTCTTGCAGGGCCCGGCAAAGGCCGGCCGCATCTTCGCCGACCCGGCAGAAAAGGAAATTCGTCCACGTGGGAGTCACGCGAATTCCCATGTGTGAGATGGCCTTGGTCAGCAGCTTCGCTTCGGCGGCATTCGTCTGCACCGCTCGCTGAACGTGGTCGGTGTCTGCCAACGCAGCCAGCGCTCCCGCCTCGCCCAGCGACGAAACCATGAATGCCGTTTTCATGCGCGCGAAATGGCCCATCAACTCCGCCGGGCCCATCCCGTAACCAACCCGCAGTCCGGCCAGCCCGTGGGCCTTGGAAAAAGTGCGCAGCACCACGACCCGGCGCGCCTGGCGCACATAATCCAGCGCGTGCGAATACGCAAAACTGCGCTCCGTCGCGAAATAGCTGGCGTAATCGCAATAGGCCTCATCCAGCACGGTGATGACGTGCGGAGGCAGCCGCTCGAGGAAGCGGTCAATCGCGTTTGCCTCCAGAATTGTTCCCGTGGGATTGTTGGGGTTCGAGAGGTAGATCAGACGTGTATTGACGTCAACCGCCGCGAGAATGCGATCCAGATCGTAACCATCGTTCAGCGTCGGTACTTCGATAAATTGCGCACCAGTGGCGCGGGTGACGATGGGATAGACGATGAAGGAGAGCTTGCTGGTGATGGCGTTCAGCCCAGGCCCCAGCAACGTCCGCGCCATGATGTCGAGCAAAGCGCTGGAACCCGCGGTCACCAGGATCTGCCCCGTCTCAATGCCATGGATTTCCGCCAGACGCGCGGTCAACTCGGTAACGGCGTTGTCCGGATAAAAGTTGACCTCGCGAGCGGCCGCCTTGATCGCTTCAATGGCCAGCGGAGAGGGACCGAAGGGATTCTCGTTGGAAGCCATCTTGATGCAACGCATGCCGCTCTCCAGTTCCGCCTGCCGCCGGGGCTTGCCAGGCTTGTAGCTCGCCAGCTTTTGCACGTGCGCCGGCACCAGCTTGCTAAATTCCGTCATTTGATCTCCACTTGACTAGCTTTCACTCAGAACACGCCCATCTCCACTTGTTTGTTCCTCGCCTCCGCTTACGGTGCCGCCGCTTTTGCTGCGCTTGGCCACCAATGTATCGGCGTGAATTTTATTCGGATGTACCTAACTTCGGGATCGTCGGCGTAAGCAAGAGTACATTTCGAGGTCATCGCCCACCCATGGACTGCTCTTTTTTCTTCCGGCCCATACTTCCGATCGTAGTTAGCCAAGCTCGTGAGGAACAAATGCGCGTCGTCGTCGCATTCAACATAAACCGCTATCCAGGGCTCACACTGAAATGCTTCGCAGGCATCCGCCAACTTTTGGCGGTCCTTTTTCGCTTCTCTGAACAGATAAACGCTTCCGGTTTCGGTGCCAGAAGATCGAGTTCGAGACTTCACTGTGATACCTAGGCGTTGCTTGGTGCGTGGGTCGTAAGCGATAACATCCATTCCGGTGTGATCCACCACGCAAACCTCGAAGCCCGAGCGAGACAGCCAATTGCAGACGAGATACTCGCCAAAGTTTCCCACTATCCTTTGATGTCGAGAACTTTTTTCAATTCCAATAGTCATTTCTCACCGTTGAGCACGGGGCGTGTCGGCTGAGGATGTCCTATCCATACTCACGCGCTGGCCGTGCTTCGACTTTCCCGTCTCGCCCTTCAGTTGTGCTACTTCCTGCGCCGTTAGATGCCGGAACTCGCCCGGTTCGACGTCCAACACCAGCGGCCCGTAGCGCACCCGCTTGATTTTTTCCACGTGATGGTCGATTTGTTCGAACATGCGGCGAATCTGGCGGTTGCGTCCTTCCACCAGCGTCACCTCGTACCAGGGATTGGCGGCATCGCGCACCAGCTTGATTCGGACCGGCGCGGTCTTGACCGCCGTGGACTTCCGCTTCCAGCCTGTTTTTGGCACGCGATCCGCAGGCGTCTTGAGCGACTTTCGTTCCGCCGGAAGCATGATGCCTGCGCGCAGCTTGTCGATCTGCTCCTCGGTGGCCTTGCCGGCGATCTTGACCAGATACGTCTTGGCCACGTGCGACGAGGCGTGCATCAACTTCTGCGCCAGCTCGCCATCGTTGGTCAGCAGCAGCAGACCTTCGCTCAGGTAGTCGAGACGCCCGACCGGATAAATGCGTGCTCCCACGCCACGCACTAAATCCAATACCGTCGGACGGCCCTCCGGATCGGTGACCGTAGTCACGTAACCTTTGGGTTTGTTGAGCAGCAGGTAAACCGGACGTTCCGGTCCCTTTAGTAACTTGCCGTTGACCTTGATGTGGTCGTGCTCGGTGTCGGCCTTGCTGCCCAGTTGGGTGACAATCTGTCCATTCACCGACACCAGGCCGCCGGTGATAAGTTCCTCGGCCTTGCGCCGTGAGGCGATTCCAGCAGCGGCGATGATCTTCTGTAGGCGTTCAGCAGGCATGTCAGCTACGATTTCTCCGGCGAGCGTCCGGGTTCGGCTTCGGTGGCGTAGGTGCCGTCGGCGGGCATTGTGCTGTCGCCCGTGAGGGGGCTGGCGCTGCAGCTTTCGGGAACGGCCTCAGTCACCGGTTCTGGTTCGTCTTCCCTTGAACCTTCGAGCGGATTCTCGGCGCTGGATTCAGCTTTTTCTGCACCTGCGGCGAACAAGGCAGCTTGCGGATCGCCCAGCTTCTCGAACTCTTCCATGCTGGGCAATTCGGACACATCGTTCAGCCCGAAGCGCAGCAGAAATTCTTTCGTTGTCCGGTAGAGAATCGGCCGGCCGATGACTTGCTTGCGCCCCGCCGTGGTGATCAGTTTGCGATCCAGCAGGGTGGCGATCACGCCGGAAGTATCGACCCCGCGAATTTCGCTGATCTCCGGCACGGTGACCGGTTGCTTGTAGGCGATCACGGCGAGCGTTTCCAGGGCCTGCAGCGACAGCCGCACCGGCGGCTTCAGGCTCTTGGCAAAGTTCACCACCACATCGTGATGCTCGGGCTTGGTCGCCATGCGGTAGCCACCCGCAATCTGGCGAATCTCCATGCCGCGTTCAGCGGAGGCGTACTCGGCAACCAACTCGTTGATGATGCTGCTCACGTGCGCTTTGATGAGTTTCAGCTCTTCCTTGGCCTCGGCTTTTTTGTCCTTCTCGCTGAGGGGCGCGCTGTCAGCGAGAGGCGGAGCTTCCGCGGGCGCATTCTGGGCGGCTTCGGGTGGTGCGGGCGCATCCTCGAACGCAGTGTCGTCTGCCAACTCGTCGCTCTCCGCCGGTGCGGGACCATCCGAAATGATTTCGTTGAGCGCGAGGCGAGCATCCTCCTCCGCGCGCCACTCCGTGAGCACCTCGTCGCGTAACAGCGAGGCAAGCTGGTCCAGCGTCACCGGCTCTTCGGTGGCGTAGATGATGGCTTCGACTTTGGCTTTCAGGCTCATCTCCAGTCATCCTGCACCGGCGGATTCTCCTCCATCAGCGCGTCGAAGCCGGTGTGCTTCTTCAGCACGATCTCGCCGAAGACGTTGTCCTGCCGCGCCAGCACCGCCTGCAATCGAATCAACTCCAGAATCGCCAGAAACGCGCACACCAGCGCCGATCGGGAGTGCATGTTGCGCAACAATTGTTTCAGCCGGATGGGCCGGTCCTCCAGCGAAAGCCGCCGCCGCACGTAATCTATCATTTGCGCAACGGTGGCCGTGTCGTCATCCACGTTGAACGACGGCTTGTGTCGCGCCCGATCCAGAATTTGCTGGAACGTTCTGACCAGGTCCACCACGTCGGCGGCCATCTCCGGCTCCGTGCCTTCGGCATCGCGAAATTCCTGCAGCGCCGGATTCGACCATACCGCTTCTTCGATCTGCTGTTTCTGCATCAGCATCTGCGCCGCCGTCTTGAAGCGCTCGTGCTCCAGCAGCCGGTTGACCAGTTCCAGCCGCGGATCTTCTTCCGCGTCAGGGCCGGCGGGATCGCGCGGCAGCAGCATCTTTGACTTGATGTGGATCAGCAGCGACGCCGTGTAGATGAACTCGGCGGCAACGTCCACATCGAACTGCTTCATCGACTCGACATATTTCAAGTACTGTTCGGTGATGCGGGCGATGGGGATGTCATAGATGTCGATGTCCTGCTTGCGGATGAGATCGAGCAGCAGATCGAGCGGCCCGTCGTACACCTGGCCCACCATGACCGAGAAGGACGACTGGTCGGCGCCGTCCTTGCGCGGGAGCGCCGGCGGGGCAGCGGATTGCGCGGTCGCGCTTGTGTTTGGTGCGGGTTGGGGATCTTGGGGCATTAAGCTCTTCTGCCGAACGTGTGCCGTCCCTACGGGACTCAGGTCAATTTTCTGCGCTACCCAGCACTCCGCCTGCGGCTGCGTGCTGGGCTAAGCTGTTCCGCGCCTACGGCGCTCGTACGTCAGCAACCTACGCAATCACGCCGACCCAGCTGCAACTTGTCAGGAACTGCGGTGCAGCCTCGCTCAGGATGACAATTAAAGAATTTCTCTGTGCCTCTGTGTCTCTGTGGTGAAGATCTCTATTTGCCCTCGCTCATACTTTGTGCTGGCGCCTCGTACTCATGCGACAGGTTGGCGGCCTCGCGCGCTTCGATCATCGTCGCCTCCGCAACGGCCCGCGCCTTGGTCGAGCCCTCTTCGAGGATGTCCCACGCCAGCTTAGGATTCGCCTCGTACTTCTCCCTGCGTTCTTGCATGGGGCCCAGCACGCGCCACAAGCTGTCGGACGCCCACGTTTTGCATTCGATGCAGCCGATGCCTGCGGTGCGGCAGCCTTCGTTCACCTTGGTCATGGTTTCGGCGGTGCTGAAAATCTTGTGCAGGTCGCCGACAGGACATACGTCGGGATTGCCGGGATCGGTCCGCCGGATGCGCGCCGGATCAGTCACCATCGTCTTTAGCTTCTGGCGCAAGGAAGCTTCGGGCTCGCTCAGCAGGATGGTGTTGCCGTATGACTTCGACATCTTGCGGCTATCGGTGCCGGGCAGTTTCGGCGACGGCGTCAGCAGTGGCTTTGGCTCGGGAAAAACCATGCTACGCTGCGGATCGCGATCGCCCGCGTGCAGCTTGCGCGGATAGAACTGGTTGAAGCGCCGTGCCACTTCGCGCGTCAACTCCACGTGCGGCACCTGGTCTTCGCCGACGGGGACAAAATCCGCCTGATAAATCAAAATGTCGGCCGACTGCAGCAGCGGGTATCCAAGGAAACCATAAGTGCCGAGGTCCTTGTCCTTGAGGTTCTCGCGCTGCTCCTTGTAGCTGGGCACCCGCTCCAGCCACCCCAGCGGCGTGATCATGCTGAACAGCAGGTGCAACTCGGCGTGCTGCAGCACGTGCGACTGGATGAACAACGTGCTGCGCTCGGGATCGAGCCCGGCGGCGAGGTAATCGATCATGACCTCCAGCGAGTTTTGCTTGACGCTGCGCGTGTCGGCGTAGTCGGTGGTCAGGGCGTGCCAGTCGGCGATGAAGAAGAAGCAGTCATACTGGTCCTGCAAGCCCACCCAATTGCGCAGTGCGCCGACGAAGTTGCCGAGGTGCAGCTTTCCGGTAGGTCGCATTCCGCTGAGCACGCGGCCTTTTTTGGGTGGCGAAGGCATTAGAGTCCCAACAGAAATCCGTTAAAGAAATTCAACACCGGGTACATGAAGGCCCCCAGCACGCGGCCGCCGAAGAACAGGAGGATCACCAATCCCCACATGCCGACGCGGTCGTACACCTGCAGTACTCCTTCGGAAAGGAAGTGCCGGATGACGTGGCTGCCGTCGAGCGGGGGAATCGGTATCAGGTTAAAAACCCCCAGCAGGACGTTGATCTCCATGGCTGCGTACAGCAACGCGCCGATGGGCACGATGGTGCCCGCATCGGACGGCATGATCTGAGCCAGGTCTCCGGTCGAGGCCCCCCGGGCCAACGCGAAGACCACCAGCCTTCCCACCTGCGAAACATGGGCCACGACGATCAGTCCGACGACCGCGACCGCCGCGGTCAGGAAGTTGCTGACCGGGCCCGCCACCGAGACTAGGATGTCATCCCTGACGTAGTGTTTAAAGTGCCGCGGATCCACCGGGGTTGGTTTGGCCCAGCCAATGACCGGGAAATGCGTGATCATTGCGATCGCCGGCAGCAGAATAGTGCCCACCGGATCGATGTGCTTGATGGGATTCAGGCTGACACGCCCCAGCATGCGGGCGGTTTGATCGCCCAGGCGCGACGCCATCCAGGCGTGCGCCGACTCGTGCACACTGATGGCAAACAGGAACACGATGATCTGGAAAACGATGTCGATGGCGCTAAAGTGCATCGCAGTTTGCCTTCGATACTAACATGGGGAAAGCGGAGTCCCGCACCGGGCGGACGCGAACCAGCAATTGGTTGGTTCCAACTTCCCTAGAGCGTGTTTCGAGAACGACTGGGCCTCACATCCGGTACTTAGGTGTGAGGCCCAACGCTTATCACAAGCGGCAAATTTGCGCCTGCGAGGCAGTACGTGAATTCTCAACGGATACCAGCCGATGTGGACGAGCAGAATTTCAGTTACGGCGTGATTTCCCAGATGACACCGTAGCCGTGCGTCCCACCCTGCGATGCGGTGCCGTACAGATTGCCACTCGCGTCAATGACCACGCTCCCGTAGGGAACTCCTCCGTCGCTACCGCCGGTGAAGTCGTAGACGTCGGTTTCCGTCCAGCCACCACCGGAAGGCGTCAGCTTGAAAATGGAACCGGCTGCATGGGCGCCGTCCTGCTTGGTTGTGCCGTAAAGATCGCCGGCCGCGTCCATGGTCAGGCTGTCATAGGGCCCCGGCTGGTAGGCAGTCCCGGTGAAGCTGTAAACCAAGCCGAATGTCCAACTGCTGCCGGAGGGTATCAGTTGGTAAACCGTGCCGCCGTTCCCTGAGCCGCCGCTACTGGTGGCTGCGTAAAGATTGCCCGCATTGTCCAGCACAACGCCGCCAAATGGCTGCCCTCCGTCGCTCAAGTTCTGAAACGCGTACAGGGTCTTTTCCGTCCAGCCTGATCCGGAAGGTGTTAACTGGAAGACGGCGCCATAGCCGTGGGCGCCACCCAGGAACGTGGTGCCGTAGAGGTTGCCCGCTGCATCGAAGACGACGCTGCTGTAGGGGTTTTCGCCATCGCTCGACCCGCTGAAAGTATGAATCGCGCGCTCCGTCCAGCCGCTCCCCGAGGGTGTCAGTTCATACACAACACCCCGAGCGTTCATGCCACCGAAGATGGTTGTACCGTAGAGATTGCCCGCCTGATCGAAGGTAAGTTGGCCATACCCGGGATTGGCTCCGTCACTGGATCCACTGAACTGGTACAGCGGAGTTTCCGTCCAGAAGCAGAGGGCGCTTTTGCAGACTGACACGGGCGGCCTCAGGTGGAACACCGTGCCGCAGCCCACCCCGCAATTGCGGCCTCCGAATTCGGTCGTGCCGTAAATCGTCCCGTCCCGGCCGAATACGACTCCCGCGATGGGAGCACTTCCGTCGGCGCCTCCGGTGAAGCTGTACAGCAGGCTAAAGCTCCACCCCGAGCCGTTGCGGGCCAACTTGAACACGTTGCCGCGATTATGGCTCCCACCCTGATACGCGGTGCCGTAGAGGTTTCCTCCCCGCAGGATTACGCCGGCTTCCGGGTAAGCCCCGTCCCCTCCGCCGGTGAAGTTATAGATCACGTGGTAGGTCTGGGCGTGCGCCGGTGTCAACAAGCTGAAGGTCAGCACCAGCGTGATTGCCATCGCCCGTACGACGGTTGCGGCCAGCGAGTTTTCGCCTATAAGACTCTGAGATTGGCGTTGACAGTTCATGACTTTCCTCCTCGCCACTTCGCTTGAATATGATAAACCCAGCGAGCACATTATTCCTGCGTGTCTCGGGCACTCGGTCTATACTTTCGTTTCGACCGTCAGAGAGGAACGCCCATGAAGATAGGTTTGGTTGCTTTATCGTGCTGCATCGCCCTGGCTGCGATGCTCGCCTATGCGCAAAGCGCGGACGAAGGCTATCAGCCGGCCAGAGTTGTCGCCTTCGAACGAGTCGCCGCTAACGCCCAGCACATGGCAGGTTCGGATGACTACAAGATTTCCATGCGCCTGGATAATACGATTTACGCTTGCCGCGCCAACGCCCCCGCTGCAACTTTTATTGACTGGACTACCGGCAAGGAATTTCCTGCCAAACTAAACGTCCCAAACGGCAAGGTATTGCTGGTGAAAAATCCAGATGGCCAGGTCGTGGAACTGAACATTGTCGGCAGGAAAACACCCAAGTAGAAACACCCAGGGAGTCAGAGTTTCTGCGGGTGCACTGTTCTTGCCCATCCGCAGGCATTGGTGGAGCTAGTCGGGCTCGAACCGACGACCTCATCGTTGCGAACGATGCGCTCTCCCAGCTGAGCTATAGCCCCACAGGGTTGGGAACAAGGGAAGTGCGGGCGGTCATCAGACTCGCTCGCGTCCTCATTATACAAAGAATGCTGGACGCATGAAATACGCGACAACTCGCGATCGACCACCGCGCAATCCTCGGTTCGTTAGCGGGAAGTCCTGCACAAAGCGGTGAGAAGGATTGCCGCGCCGAGGTCCCGCACTAGGACCTTCCGGCAATTCTCTGCGCCAGCGCCTTGAGCGGAAACCTGATTCCTTCGAACAAGATCTTCCGGCTGAACTTGGACTTGCCCGCTTCGCGTTCGGAGAAAATGATGGGGAATTCACGAAAACTGGTTCCGCGCCGGTGCAGGCTGAATTTCATTTCCATCAGGAAGGCGTAGCCTTCGGAACGGATGTGGTCCAGGTCGATTCCGCGCAGGGCGGCGGCCTGATACCCGACAAATCCCGCGGTCATGTCATGGACTGGCACCCCGGTGAGAGTTCGGGCATAAAGGTTTGCTCCAAAACTTAGAAACCGCCGCGACAAACTCCAATTCTTCGCGCCGCCGCCCGCCACATAACGCGAACCGATCACCACCGGACAGACCTGCAGCAGCTCAATCATGCGCGGTAGCAATTCGGGCGGGTGCGACAAGTCCGCGTCGGTCTGGATCAGGTAGCTGGCAAGGTCCTTGCGCAAGATTTCTTTCATCGCGTCGCGACACGCCGATCCGTAACCACCTTTTCCAGGCCGTGCCATCAGGTGAATGTGACTGTCGCTCTCTTGCAGACGACGAATCTCATCCGCCGTGCCGTCGGGAGAATTGTCGTCTACAAAAAAAATCGGCTCGTCGCCAACGGCTTTGCGGATTCTGGCTACGAGGACTGCAATATTTCCTCTTTCGTTATAGGTGGGGATGATCAGCATTGGCCGGGCCTTCCAGGGTGTGGGTCCATCATGTGCAGAATTGGCAATCCTACAGGATTCAGTAGCACCGTGGTCAACTATTGCGGCGCCATCGTGAGCCAGACCGCGTCGGCTGACTCGAGTGTGATCGCGTCCGGCGTTTGTGAGACCCAGTCCAGGGGCGTCGCGACCAAGCGCAGCCCGGTAATGGCAGAGCGTGGACTGGGACGCCAACTACTTTCGTTCGCTTCGAAATAGTGGACCAGGTCCGGCGAACTCCAAGGATAAAACCAGACTTCCGTTGAGACATTGGGCGGCAGCACGAACCATTGCAGGGTCTGGCTGCCGTTGGCGCGCGTGATTTCCACCTGCATGCGCTCCGGCTTGCGCAGCTTCCATAAGGCGCTGTAGCGCACGGTGAGGCGCAAGCGCAGAAAGTCTGCATTCACGGGCCAGTTGGGGACCCCAAGATCAATCGTCGAACTGCGGTCGGCGATCGGGTAGGTTTGCGCTGTGAGTCCGAGCGGCTGCGACTGCATCGAGATTCGCGAGGCCCGCGAGTCGTCTCTTCGCAGTCCCACAACACCCATGCTGAGCTGTTGCTCCGAGCGATAGTGATGCAGCAGCCAGAACCAAACCTCGGGCGTGCGCGTGAAATTGGCGACACCATCCACCGGCAGGCTCAGGTCAAGATTGCGCCAGTAGGCTATCTCGCGATCGGACCAGTGACTCAGGTCGGGATCGGGCAAGTACAGTCCCGCCGTCGCCGGCGCGCGTTCCAATCCGGCGATCTCCAGTTGCGCCAGGTCCACGCTGCTCGCGGTGTAGGGTTGCATCAGTCCTCCCGCCACGTTGCGGCGTGAAGCAATCCCAAACCTTGTCTGGTAGGGGAACACCACGATGGAGTCGCTGGTTCCGCTGTACTGATGCAAGTAGCTGGCCGCCGATCGCAACATTCCGGTAAACACCGGCTCATAGCAAGCGCGGTCGAATTCGCTGAATCCTGCGGGACACCTGGTCAAAGGATGTCGCACCTGCGCGTAGAGCTGCGTCAGGCTCGAAGGCCGGAATGCCGCCTCTCCCAGGAAAGGGGAACACAGGAGCGCGACCAACACGGCAGCCAGGGAGAGCTTTCCCGGTTCGAACGAGAACAAGATTGCGCCTGCCAGGAAAATCATGACAAAACAGGCCGAAACAATGTGGCCGATATCGGCGCGCACCAGGCCGCTCTGCATCACGATCAAGCCGAAGACAAAACCGCTAAGCAGGAAGCCGGTCCGTTGCGTGATGGCAGAATTCCCGCTCCGTCGGACCCAGGCGCGAAGCAGGAAAATCGAGGCGGCGACTATCAGTGTCGCGAAAAGATGGACCGCTCCCGCCGTCGTCATGGCAAACGGCGTCGCCCAGCGATAGGCGGAGACCTGCGTGACAGAATCCCTCCAGAAGCGAAGATCGAACGGTTTGGCGAATATCGAATTGATTACGATCACCAGCACCGCTGAGCCGGCTGCAATCGAAAACACCGCGAGCGACAATTTTCTGACGCCTTGCATTCTGTGGCGGGTATCGAATGCGACCGCAGCCAGCGTGACCAACAGCGCCGCCATCGCGTAGATCCCCTGGTCGGCGGCCACCAGGAATGCGATTGCGCAAATTAGAGCTGCGACGCATCCGAAGACATAAGGCTTGGCGCGGCCTTCGGCGACCGCGTACCAGCCCCGCAGGAAGACAGCGAAGGCGAGAAGCGCGAAGCTGGTCCGCAAGGACGGGCCCCAGAAGATACACAACAACAGCAGCAGGAGGAAGCGCTTCCAGGGAGGTTGCTCGGGGAGCAGCAGTCGCAACGTGAAAAACGCGAAAAGTACGGCGCACCACAGTGGCACCGTGTTCCAGGTCGGATAAATGCTTCCCATGGATACTCCCATGGAACGTGCCGGCACGCTGGAGAGCCACTGAAACAGGGGACCATGGGTAAAGGCGACATCGCGGCCAATCCAGATTCCGCGCGAAGCCTTGAATGCGGCGTCCAGATGCCAGTTATCGTCGATGAAGCCGGGGTTTGGGATTACGGTCACGGTGCGCGGCGACAGCCATACTGCCGGTATGGACGCAACAACGATTAACAACACCGCCAAGAAGTCCGAGTATGGCGCAAGGCGCTCGATCGGTCGTCTCCCGCCCGTCTGCGGCGGTGGGCCTACGTTGCTTATCTCGGGATGGAGCCTCGCCATCATTGAATCCAGCATACCTTGCCGCAGGGAAATCTGGCTCTCGGAAGGCACTAAGTTGCCACGGGCAGGCACGAAGCGCCGATTTTTTTGTCGGCGAAAGCGATTCCTGTCATACTCGAAATTCAGCAGGCGACTCTCCGTTTTTTGCGCGTCGGTAGCGTTCCCTGCGCACCCGACTCGAGAAGGGACATGCAGATTACGACCACGGAAACGGTTCCAACCGCCAGCTCGCCTCAGACCAGACATCCGCAAAGCCGGAGTGCCGCCGGGAGTTTCCTTGCGGCGGCGATTCTGGCCGCTTTCTACCTCGCAACCAGTGTCTATATCGCGGCCCATCGAGTCTTCTGGTTCGACGAACTCTTCACCGTGCGCATCGCGCGACTGCCCGATATTAAAACTATCTGGACCGCTCTCGGTCACGGCGCCGATTCTTTGCCTCCGGCCTACTACATGGTGGTCCGGCTGTTTGGCGACTTGTTTGGAAATAGTGAAGTCGCGGCCAGATTACCATCCGCCTTGGCGCTGGCGGCCGGTTTGCTCCTGATCTTCGATTGTGCCCGCCGCCTGACCGATGGCTTGCATGGGTTGATCGCGCTCTCGGTGGCCACCTGCTCTTTCTTGCCTTACTACGGCTACGAGGCCCGCTCGTACGCTCTCTACTTCATGCTTTCGGCGCTCGCCTTGTGGGTGTGGTTTTGCACCCGCGACGACAAGAAGTCGTCGGCCATTCTCTTCGGCGTGGTGCTGTGCCTGGGCGTGACCATGCACTATTACTTCGTCCTGTGCCTGGCGCCCTTTGCGATTTGGGAGGTCCTTCGCGGAAAGCGCGGGCAACTGGCCTCGCCAAAACTGATTGCCGGATTTGTGGGAGCTATCGTTCCTGCCGCGCTATTGTCGCCGATTATCTTGTCGTTCTCCCGCAAATTTGCGACCGGCTTCTGGAACCGTCCTTCGCTCGGCGAACTCAGGGCAATCTTCCCGCAGTTATTTCCCGATGGTTTATTTCTGCTGGTGCTGATCGTGATCTGGGTTGTTCTGGCCGGCTCGGACAAGAAGAACGTCGCTTTGCAACCCATGCAGTCTGGCGAAGCCATCGGCTGGTTATTTCTCTGCATTCCTTTGATCGGCTTCCTGCTGGCGGAGTGGAAGACCAATGCATTCTTTAGCCGCTATTTCATTGGCGTTCTACCAGGCGTGGCCATCGCATTTTCGTGTTGGCTGTGGCGGCACTTCCGCAATGCCTCGATGGTGTCGGTGGGAATATTCCTGCTGCTCACAGGGTGGGGAATGGCGACACAGATGACCGTCGCGCGCCACCCGGAGTCGATTGAGGCCACTGGCATAAGGCAGTACCTGGAGTTGGAAGGTTCGTTGGCGATCGAGGGAAAGCGCTACGTTGTGTTCTCGAATCCGCTTCTTTTCCTCGAGGCCCAGTACTATTCCAATCATCCCGAGGAGTGCATCCTGCTGCTGCCTTCCGACTTCACCCGGGACGTGGATCCCAGGCGCACCAGCCCCGATCCCTACTTGCACCAGCGTCTGGAGTTGAACTTGTCGCAATATTATCCAATGCAATTCTGGAGAATCGACGACCTCCGGAACCGTGCCGCAGAAGCCGCATTGATTGAACCGCCGCCGGACATTCTGAGTCAGGTGAAGCAGTCTGGCTTCACCGTTGAGCCGCGCTTCTCGAAGCCGCTGACGGTTGCGTATCTGCACTGAAGGCCGCGGGTCAGGCGCTCCTTAGGCCGCGCCTGCGTGATCGGCCCCTTCGCGCAGGACCGGCAGCAGCACAGTCAATCGGGTCTTCCCCCCGGAGCACTCGGCCAGCAGTTGGCCTTCGTGCTTTTCGACCAGGTTCTTTGCCGACCACAAGCCCAAACCCGTGCCCACATCTTTCTTGGTAGTAAAGAACGGCTCGAAGATCTTGCTCAGATGCTCCTGTTGGATGCCACTGCCATTGTCCTCGACCTCAACCCGCACCGCTGGGCGACCGTCCTTGTCGTCGTCGCTTACGTTGAGCGTAAGCTCGCCATCGGGCGGCAGAGCATCAATCGCGTTCAGAATGAGATTCGAGAAGACCTGCCGTATTTCTCCTGCGGACCCTACAAACTGAGAATGGTTTCGATAGTTGCGAATGACGCGTATTGTTCTGGCTTCGATCCGCCGGCCGTAAAACGTCAGGATTTCGTCGAGCAGGTTGGGGATGTTCACGGGCGCGGGAGAGGTGTTGTCTTTGTAGAACGCCAGGGTTTGCCGGGCCACGGCTGCCACCCGGCTCAGTTCCTGTTCCGCCAGCGACAAATAACCTCGGCCCTCGCTGCTCAGTCCGGAATCGTGGTTCAGCAAGAACAGCAGGTTCATGATCGCTTCCAGCGGGTTGTTGATTTCGTGAGCGATGGTGGCCGCGAATCTTCCCGTGGTTGCAAGCTTCTCGGCATTGCGCAGGGCGGCGTCCACCTCGCGCTGTTTGGTTACATCGCGAAACACCAGCACCACGCCGATCAGCTCCCCCTTAGCATTGCGGATGGGCGCTGCGCTGTCATCGATGGCAACCTCGGCGCCGTCTGCCCGGCGCAGGATCGTGTGGTTGGCAAGTCCGACGACGGCGCCCGTGTGGATCACCTTGGCCACCGGATCTTCTGCGGGCTCACGCGTGACCTCGTTGAAGATGCCGAAGACTTGACCCAGGGGCAAGCCCCGGGCTTCGCTGCTGGTATAACCGGTCAGCGTCGCCGCGACCTCGTTGAGAAACACGACCCGCCCGGAGGTGTCGGTTGCCAGCACCGCATCGCCGACACTGCGCAGCGTAGTATCGAGCCACTCCTTTTGCTCCAGCACCGCCGCCGCCGCGGCATCCGACTTGCCCATCTCGCGGGCCAGCAGTCCGCCGAAAACCAGCAAGGCTGCGGCGGCAATGGAGGTGGCGACAACAAACGCTGTCGTCGCCGAGCGCGTGCTGGCTTTCATCTCCGCCACCCGGTCGGCCCGCAAATGCGCCTCGACGCCTTCGATTTCCGCGATCGAATTGCGAATGTCGTCCATGATGGCTTTCCCGTTGGACAGCACCCGTGCCTTGGCCTCCTCGGGTTGACCGGCACGGGCCATCGCGATGGTGTCGGCGAGCTGCTCCAGGAGGGCATGGCTGAGGTTGCGAAGTCGCTGCACCTGGGTCCTCTGCAGCGCAATGTCAGCAGTTAGTGCGGCGACGCGGTCCAGTTGACCATCCAGTTCGCGGACCGCTCGGTTGTAGGGCTCCAGGTAGTGTTCGTCACCGGTGTAGAGGTATCCCCTTTGGCCGGTTTCAGCATCCACCAGCAAGGATTTCAGCCGCTCGGTTTCCAGCAACACCTGCTGGCTGTGTTCGACCTGGGCGTTGTTTCGGTTCACGCGCTGAAACGACAAGAAAGTGACATAGCCGTTGATGGTTAGAACGATCAGGAGAAGAACAATTCCCAGCCACAGCGGTTTGAGGTCGTTACGCATAGTGCCTGTTCACGGCAGTTCGACGTATCAGGACGAGCGTGAGGGACAGATTTTAACAGGTTTTCGGGCGCGCAATCGTGGCGGGCCCGGCGAGCTTAAGGTCGATACCGGCTGATTCATGCGGCCGACTGCCGGACACCATTCAGGATGGTTTCGCGGCAGCGGTTTATTCCAAACCAATACGCCAGCTCCCGATAATCCTGCGCATCGAAAATCGCTACGTCGGCGTCTTTGCCGGGCTCGAAACTGCCCTTCCTCCCCTGCAGGTGCAGCGCGCAAGCGCCGTTGTAGGTTGCGGCGACCAGCGCCTCCGCCGGCGACATCTTCATGTGCGTACACGCCACCGACAGGACGAACGGCATGGACGCGGTGGGCGAGGTGCCCGGATTGTAGTCGGTCGCCAAAGCCACGGCGACTCCGGCGTCCAGCAATTTTCGCGCTGGCGGAAAGTTGTCGAGACCGAGGAAATAGTTGGCTGCGGGAAGCAAGGTCGCGACTGTGTCGAGCTCTGCCAAGACTGCAACATCTTCGTCGCTGATGAAATCCAGATGATCGAGCGACGCGGGACGAAATTCGATCACGGGTGCGAGTTGTGCCGGGGTAAGTTGGCACACATGCGCCCGCACGCCGAGGTTGTGTTCGACCGCGCTGCGGAGAATTCGCTGAGACTGCTCCATGGTGAACGCGCCGCGCTCGCAGAAGACGTCAACGTAAGCGGCGAGTTTCAGCTTCGCGGCGGTGGGAATCATGTCTTCGCAAATAATGCGGACGTACTCCTCGGGGTTTTCGCGATGCTCTGGCGGGACCACGTGCGCCGCCAGCAGCGTTGGCACGACTGTACCGGCCCACTGATGTGAGGCTTCGCGAATTGCCTCCAGCGATTTCATCTCAGCGGCGAAGTTCAGGCCGTAGCCGGACTTGCATTCCACCGTGGTAGTGCCATGCCTCGCCATCTCGTCAAGCCCGCGAACCACGTGGGCGGCAAGTTCCTCTCGCTTGGCGTCACGCACACCGCGCAGGCTGGCGCGAATGCCGCCACCAGCTTCGGCAATCTCTTCATAGGTGGCGCCGGCAATGCGCTTCTGGAAGTCAATCAGGCGCGGCGCAGTAAAGACAGGGTGCGTGTGCGAGTCAACAAAGCCGGGGAGTACGACCTTGCCGGAGCAATCGATCTCGTCAACATGCGCCGATTTCGCCGTGAGGAGCTCGTGCCTGGCGACCTCGTCAGTCGTACCGACGGCGACGATCCTGCCCTCGGCGATGAGCACCGCGCCGTCCTCGATGATGCCGAGTTCGCGCATCCCCGCGCCGCGGCGTGGGCCGGAGCCTGCAGAGGGGCTGCGCAAGGTCAGCAGTTGCGCGGCGTGAGTAAGGAGGGTGAACGTGAAGGATTGCTCGTCGGAGTGCACAGAGTCTCTTTCGTTTGCCTGAAACTGACCCAGGAGGGACAACATTTAAGGTAGCCGCAGGCGCGAGCTGCGGTAAACGCCACCTCTTGTTATCCGCAGCGGACTACCCGAGCCACCCCATCACTTGACGCTTGAATTCCGATTGCGCCAACGCTGGCCGCGTGTTTCAAAGCAGAGATCAGAGATGCCCGCCACCTAGTCACTTCGTCAGACTCCATCTCGAACCGTATCTGCCTATGAACGTTGCGACCCGAGCTATTGACGACACGCAGGTAGTCACGTTGGCTCTTCAGCAATTGTGACGCCGTGTCGACCGTCAGCCGCTTCAGTTCGGCATTGTTCCACACCTCGTGTTTACCCTTCTTTGCTGTTGCAACGATAGGCGGTTTCGCCGAAATAAAAGTCCGACCCGTGAGACCAGAAAAGACGATGTAGTTATTTCCAAGTTTGAGGTCCCTGGTTTTCAAAGTCCGCTCCGAGAACCACTCATCCTCATATACCTTTCGATAACGGCTCTTGAATACTTTTCCCGTAAATCCCCGGTGATCGGCTATACGCCAAAGCCAATCACTATGTCTCCCTGGCCGAGGTCGATCGGTTTCATCGTAGCGCCAGCCACCCTTTTCTGGCCTTATGAGAACGTTTATGTAGCGCTTTCCCCGGAGTATTGCATTTCGGTAGACGGCTCGGTGATCCACTTTGTCGTCCACCGTGGCCACAGCGCAAAGCCGGTAAACAAATCGATCCTTTGACATCGACGTGAATGAGAAAAATACGACGACGCTATTCTTCGGCAAAGAATTGCGTAAGTCCTGCCGACACACTCCCCAAGTCAGTCGCCCACGCCTCCGCGCCACATAGAAGCTCGGATCATCGCCGTTGTCGTACGGCCATTCTTGATTCTTGATGGCCCGCTCCACAGTTGCGAACTGAGAGCGAGAACCATTGAGGTTCTGTGTTTCAGAATGAAAGCACACGAGGTAAATAGATGTTTTCTTCATCCGGGGCAAATGGCCTCTCAGTTCATTCGTCGTTCGTCATTGCTAGTTGCTAATTGCTAGTTGCTACCTTGCCATCGGCACTTTGATCCCCTTCGCCTTCGCGAAGCTCTTCGCCTCGTCGTAGCCTGCGTCCACGTGCCGCGCCACGCCGATGCCCGGATCGTTGGTCAACACGCGCTCAATACGCTTGGCCATGGCATCGGTTCCGTCGGCGACCGTCACCTGTCCCGCGTGTTGCGAGTAGCCGATGCCGACGCCGCCTCCGTTATGAATCGACACCCACGACGCGCCGCTTGCGGTGTTCAGCAGCGCGTTGAGCAAAGGCCAGTCGGCGATGGCGTCGCTACCGTCCTTCATGGACTCGGTTTCGCGAAAGGGTGACGCGACCGAGCCGCAATCCAAGTGGTCGCGGCCCATCACGATGGGCGCCTTGATTATCCCCTTTTTCACCAGGTCGTTCATCGCCAATCCAAATTCTGCGCGCTCGCCATATCCAAGCCAGCAAATGCGCGACGGCAATCCCTGGAACTTGATCCGCTTGCGCGCCAAGTCAATCCAGCGGCTGAGAATTTTGTTCTGCGGAAACATCTCCAACACCAGATCGTCGGTGGTGTGAATGTCGGCCGGATCGCCCGAGAGCGCCGCCCAGCGGAACGGTCCTCGCCCTTCGCAGAACAGCGGGCGAATATACGCCGGCACGAATCCGGGGAAGTCGTAGGCGTTCTTCACCCCGTGCTCGAAGGCGAAGGTGCGAATGTTGTTGCCGTAGTCGAAGGTGACCGAGCCCATCTTCTGCAGCTTCAACATGCCTTCGACGTGGCGCGCCATGGTGTCGAGCGAGCGCTCGACGTATGCCTTGGGATCGCTCTGACGCAGCGCCAGCGCTTCTTCCAGGGACTTGCCGCTGGGCACATAGCCATTCAGCGGATCGTGCGCCGAAGTTTGATCGGTGAGAATGTCGGGTACCACGCCGCGCTCGGCGAGTTCGGGAATGATGTCGCCGCAATTGCCCACCAGCCCAACGGAGATGTTCTGCTTCTTGCGCACTGCGTTCTTTAGGATGCGCAGCGCTTCGTCGAGCGAGTTCACCATGAAGTCGCAATAGCCGGTGCGCAGGCGCTTCTTGATGCGCTCGGGATCGACCTCGATGCCGAGGTAGCAGGCGCCCGTCATGGTTGCGGCCAGCGGTTGCGCGCCGCTCATGCCGCCCATGCCTCCGGAGACGATCAGCTTGCCTTCGAGATCGCCACCCAGATGCTTCTCGCCGGCCGCAGAGAACGTTTCGAACGTACCTTGGATGATCCCTTGCGTGCCGATGTAGATCCACGAGCCGGCGGTCATTTGCCCGTACATGGTGAGGCCCAGTTTTTCCAGCTCGTTGAATTTTTCCCAGTTCGACCAGTGGCCCACCAGGTTTGAGTTGCAAATCAGCACGCGTGGCGCGTACTCGTGCGTCTGAAAGACTCCGACCGGTTTGCCCGACTGCACCAGCAGGGTCTCATCGTTTTCCAGAGCCTTCAGCGACTTGACGATGGCGCGGTAGCACTCCCAATTGCGCGCGGCGCGGCCGGTTCCGCCATACACCACGAGGTCCTGCGGGCGCTCAGCGACGTCGGGGTCGAGATTGTTCATCAGCATGCGCATGGCGGCTTCCTGGCCCCAGCCCTTGCAGGAAAGCTGGTTGCCGCGCGGCGCTTTCACCGGGACATAAGAGGAAGTAGATATATCGGTTGCGACTGGCATAACAGGAGAATGGTAGTGCGGTGCAGAAAAGAAGGCAAACGGGGGGAACAGTTTCAAGTTTCGAGTTTCAAGTTTCCAGAGGACACGTCTAGTTTCCTGTCACAACTCGGCCGAGAGCTGATTTGCACAAAGTACCTGATATTGATTGTCCTCACGCGCCTCAGAATGCAAGCCGAAACTGGAAACTCGAAACTGAAAATAAAATCGGGGAGTGGCTGTTTGGCCATCTCCCCACTCTCCGATCAGGTTTGCAATTGAGGCTAGCTTACCTGCATGGCTGCCTGCGTACATCATAGGACGATGAAGAGTCTGTCAATAATTGATGAATCCGCGATGCTGGGTTGAGACTACTCGCACCCGGCAACTGGCTACTGGCTACTCCCTTATAATTTCCCCACATGTCCGAGTCTTTGCCGCCGCCCTCGACTCCCCCGATTGAGGTATTAGCCCGCGAAATGCGAGAGCGCGCGAGAGAGATGTTTAGGCACGCTCTGGCGGAGTGCAGTATTCCGCGGGTCTTTTCCAAACAGGTGCTCTATGATCGCGGCGAGCTGAGCCTGGGAAACGATGTCTACGCGATGGGCGCGTTCTCGCGGACGCTGGTGGTTTCCATCGGCAAGGCGGCACATACCATGGCGGAGGCGCTCGCTAACACCGTCGGAAACAGGTTCACGGGAATCATTGCCTGTCCCAACGCGCCGCCAGCACAGCTGTTTGGCTCTCGTTATTTCCTGGGCGGACATCCCCTTCCCAATGAGGAGTCGCTGCGCGCCGGCGATGCCATCCTGCGGCTGCTGGTCGCGTCATCGGCGCAAACGCTGGTTGTCTATCTCATCAGCGGCGGAGCTTCGGCGATCGCCGAGAAGCCCATCAGCGCGGGCATTTCGCTCGCCGATGTGGCGCAGACTTACAAGGCGCTGGTGCTCTCGGGAGCACCCATTGCCGAAATCAACGCCATCCGCAAACATCTCTCGGCAATGAAGGGCGGACGGCTGGCGCAAGTGGCGGCGCCTTCCTGTCAGGCGTCCGTGCTGGTCTCCGACGTGCCCCAAGGGGCCCTCGATGCGCTGGCTTCGGGTCCCACAATGCCAGACACGACTACGGTCGCCGACTGTTACGCCATCGTGAAGCGTTACAAGCTGCTGAAGGAGTTTCCCGCCAGTGTGCGCGCGTTGTTCGGACGCGAGCAGTTACAGGAGACGCCCAAGCGAAACGATCCGGTGTTTGAACGTTCCCGCTACACTACGGTGCTTTCGAGCGCAACTGCGGTCAATGCTGCGGTCGAACGCGCGGTGTTGAGCGGCTTCGCCGTGGAGGTGGACAACAGTTGCGACGATTGGGACTACGAACGCGCCGCCGATCACCTGCTGGCGCGGCTGCGCGAATTACGCCGAGGCGTCTCGCGCGCCTGCCTCATCTCGGGCGGCGAGGTCACGGTGAAGGTGGGAGCGAAGGCGGGCATTGGCGGACGCAATCAGCAGTTTGCGCTCTATTGTGCGCAAGAAATTGCCGGCGAGAACATCACCGTGTTGAGCGCGGGGACCGACGGTATCGATGGCAACAGCGATGCGGCCGGCGCGGTGGTGGATGGAACTACAGTCGAGCGTGCCCAGATGCGCGGATTGGACATCGCGGCGGCCCTGATGCAGTTCAATGCCTACCCATTGTTCGACGCCATCGGCGACAGCATTATGACCGGACCGACCGGCAACAATGTGAGGGACCTGCGAATCTTGATGGCGTATTAAGGCGAGGCGTTCTAACCTGCACCCCTGAACCTGGATTATTCATGAGCACACATGATTTCTTGGATTGAGGTCCTGAGCGACGAGGTCGCCGCGGCGGCCGAGGAGTCGAAGGAACCCTATGATCGGCCGCAATCCCAGACTTGTTGTTGTGACGGGCGGCCACACTGTGATTTCTAGGCAGGTATAGGGGTCCTTCGACTCCGCGTCCGCCCGACCCGCAAAAAAAGCGGGTCAAGCGGGCGCTGCGCTCAGGATGACACCCCAATGTTCATGATGAAGGTCGGCTCTATCCGGACGCCACCAACTCAGAAGCCGACTTAGCCCATCGGTTGCGTTTGCCGCTCCAGGGCTTGCATGGTTGCCAGGATGGTATCGGTCACCAGGTCGATCCCTGGGTCCGAGCTCAGCATCATGTGGTAAAGGCGACGGCAGGGCCACTCGGCATTGAAATATTTCCGAATGAAGGCGGCGCGTTCGCGATCGATGGTGTCCACCATCTCCTCGGCGTATTTCTCATCCATCTTGAGCTTGACCATGCGGCGGATTTTTTCCTCGCGCGAGCCATACACGAACACGCGAAATGTGTCTGGCCGGTTTCTGAGGATGTACGGCCCACCGCGGCCAACGATCACGCAGTTTCCTTCTTCGCCCTTCTTCTCGATGATGGCGGTAGCCAGTTCCACCATCTCGTCGGCGCCGAACAGTTTGTCATCCGAAATCGGCAGCGACCGCTCGTAACTGCCGCGCCAAAATACCTTGGCCAGGCGATGCATGAGCGGGTCACATTTCTCTTCACGGCGCGCCACCGCTTTTTCGTCCACCGAGGCGAGCTTGGCGATCTCGCACGTGAGTTGCTGATCCAGAAGCTGCCATCCCTTGCGCCGCGCCAACTGCGCGGCCACCAGGCTGCCACCGGCGCCATACTCGCGTTCGACAGTAATCACCCTGAACATCGGCTGCCACCCCACCAGCCCGAATCATAGCGCAAGCTGTGCCGCCCGAACCATAGCAAATAGGGACTGCCAAGGCGGAGGTTGCCCCCGAACCCCTTGCAGTCATCGGTGCCGATGATTGTTAAGTCTTGTAATGCATAGAGAGACGGTTGCGCCCGTCGGGTTAGTAACGACATCAAAACGATTGGGCAAGAGGAGGCCAAGAGTATGCGAAGACTAATGCTGTTTAGCCTGCTGCTGACGATGAGCGCGGCAGCGGCAGCTCAGACATCTTCAGCGACGGCGGCGAGCCAGCGAGCTTCAACCTCGGCAGTTCTGATGTCGAGCAATGGGCCGGTGGTGGCCGATTACGGCAAACAACCACAGTCGAGCGACCCGGTGGAAAACAACATCGCCAAGGAAGTTCGCCACGAGTTGCTGATGCTGCCTTACCACTCTCTGTTCGACGATCTGGAGTACACAGTGCAGGGACGCACCGTGACCCTGAGCGGCAGTCTTACCAGCGAGCACGGCGTAACCAAGGCAGATGCCGAAAATGCGGTGAAGCGCATCGAAGGCGTGGACAAGGTCATTAACAACATAAAGATCTTGCCAGCGTCGCCGATGGACGAGCGGGCGCGGATCAAGGTTTATCGATCTCTGGAAAACACGGGATCGCTGTCCCGGTACTTCTGGGAGGCGGCGCCCAGTATCCACATTATTGTCGACAATCAGCGGGTCACGTTGAAGGGTTTCGTGAACAGCGAGATGGACAAGAACCTGGCGACCATGGCCGCCAATCAGGTGCCTGGCATTTTTCAGGTGACCAATGAGCTGCGTGTTGTGAAGTAAGGTATTCGGCCTGCCGATTGGTGGGAGCCCCCGCATTTATGCGGGGGCAGGAGCGCTTCAGCGCTCCAGGAAAAAGGTCGACTTCGATCCTGCGCTTTCGCGCCGGGATCGCGAAATCCCGAGGCTAAAGCCCCATTCTGAAATCGAGCGCTTTTCGCTGGACTAAAGTCCAGCTTCCCCCTGCTGAAGCAGGGGGCTTCCACCAAAAGCATTTCCCAGACTTTTTCATCAACCTCTTTCAGGCATGCTCCACCAGTCGCCAAGACGAGGTGGGGCTGCTCTATAGACGCCAGTAACCCGCCGGACAAGGTATGCTTTCCATATGGATCGCGGACTATCAGCGGTGGCGGAAAGTTTTTTGTTTGATGTAGTAGTGATTGGCGCGGGCCCGACCGGCCTCGCCTGTGGCATTGACGCCAAGCGCGCCGGCTTCACTGTAGTCAACATTGACAAGGGCTGCCTGGTCAACTCGCTTTTCAATTATCCCAGCAACATGACGTTCTTCACCACGCCTGAACTGCTGGAAATCGGCGACCTTCCTTTCTCCAGCCCCAACCAAAAGCCCACCCGCCAGGAAGCGCTGGAGTACTACCGCAAAGCGGCCGAGCATTACCAACTCGATGTGCGGCAGTACGAACCGGTATCGAAGATCGAAGGCAGCGACAATCATTTCGTCGTGCACACCACCAACCTGCACGGCCACTCGTGCGAATACCACGCCCGCAAGCTGGTCCTGGCGACCGGCTATTATGATCGGCCGAATTACATGAACGTTCCGGGCGAAGATTTGCCCAAGGTCATGCATTACTACCGCGAGCCGCATCCCTTTTTTAGACTTAACGTGCTGATTGTCGGCGGAAAGAATTCGGCGGCGATTGCCGCGCTGGAGTTATGGCGTCACGGTGCGCGAGTCACGCTGGTACATCGCGGGCCTGCCATTAGCAATTCGGTGAAGTACTGGATCAAGCCCGACATCGAGAACCGCATCAAAGCCGGACAGGTGACGGCTTACTTCAATACCTGCGTGCGCGAAATCACTTTGAACGGTGTTGTGCTCGATACACCGCAAGGTGAAGTGATGCTGGAGAACGATTACGTTTTTGCGCTGACCGGCTATCATCCGGATTTCGAATTTCTCTGCGCGCTCGGCGTCAAGTTGAGCGGCGAAGCTGACAAGCGGCCAGTCGTCAATCCTCAGACCCTGGAAAGCAATGTGCCGGGAATTTATCTGGCGGGCGTAATTGTCGCCGGCATGCGCACCAGCGAGATCTTCATCGAGAACGGGCGCTTCCACGGACAACTCATCGCGGCGGATTTGAAGCAGAAGCTGAAGACGGCAGCCGTGTCGGCGTAAAAGTTGCCGGATGCGACGAGATCAATCTACCCCAGAGTGACCGTTCCCCCGCCTATTTGTTCGTTGATCAGGCGCGCGACCAGCGGCTTCAAACCCTCTCCGGTTTTGCTGAGTACGAAGTCATTCTTCTCTTCGGACCAGTCGAGCTTGAAGCTGGTGGACAGCGCCGAAATCCAGATTTGCCGTACCGGTGAGTTCGGCGAGATAACGAACCTTCCGGGAGGCTCGTCGAAGCTGATGTGCAGCGCCCCGGAATTTTCTTCGACCTCGAAGTCGGCATCGCCTTCCGCGGCGTAGAGGCTGCGCTTCAGTGCTTCCAATGCCGTATCTGCGCAGCGGCGAAAATCCTGTTCGTCCATGCCCGAATTATACGTGCCGGTTGAGCCTGCGAACTACCGCACCACGCCTTCCAGTGGGGAGCTCGCGGTCGCGTACAGCTTCTTCGTCATGCGGCCAGCCAGATAGGCTTGGCGTCCCGCCAGCACCGCGTTCTTCATGGCTTCGGCCATCAGCACCGGGTCCTGCGCGCCGGCAATGCCGGTGTTCATCAGCACGCCGTCAACCCCAAGTTCCATCGCAATGGCCGCGTCCGACGCCGTGCCCACGCCCGCATCCACGATGAGCGGCACCTCGGTGATCATCTCCCGCAGGATGCGAATGTTGGGCTGGTTCTGGATGCCCATGCCGCTGCCGATAGGCGCGCCGAGGGGCATTACCGCGCTCGCGCCGGCGTCAATTAGTCGCTTGGCAACCACAATGTCGTCAGAGGTATACGGCAGAACAATAAAGCCTTCCTTCACCAATATGCGGGTCGCTTCGATGGTGGCCTGCACGTCGGGAAAGAGGGTTTGTTGATCGCCGATGACCTCGACCTTCACCCAATCCGAAAGCCCGACTTCACGCCCTAGGCGGGCGGTGCGGATCGCCTCGTCGGCGGTGTAACAGCCGGCGGTGTTAGGCAGCAGGAAATATTGCTGGGGATCGATGTAGTCGAGCAGCGACTCCTTGCTGCGGTCGAGGTTCACGCGGCGCACCGCGACGGTGACCATCTCGGCACCGCTGGCCGCGAGGGCGCGCGCCGTCTCTGGCCCTGACTTGTATTTGCCCGTGCCCACGATGAGCCGCGAACGGAACTGCCTGCCTGCAATAGTGAAGTTGAAGGAGTCCATGCGCATATTGTAATGAAAAGCGGAAGAGTGTGGATGTGATCGGCCGCACAGAAGCTGACTTGGCGTTTGGCAAACCGCAACCTTTGCGCCGCTGTCCGTCGTCATTTAGATTGTGAAGAATGGCGACAACAGGTGAACGATTTGAGCGGGCCGTATCCATCATGGCGCGGCTGCGTGGTCCCGGCGGATGCCCCTGGGACCGCGAGCAGACCTTCGACACGATCAAACCCTACACCCTGGAGGAAACCTACGAGGTGCTGGAAGCCATCGACGCCCGCGACTGGGACGAACTGCCGGGCGAACTCGGCGATCTGCTCTTGCAGGTGCTCTTCTACTCGGAGATGGCAGCCGAGGAAAAACGTTTTTCCATCGACGATGTGCTCGACCGGCTCTCCAACAAGCTGATCGATCGTCATCCGCATGTGTTTGGCGACGTGAAGGCCGACACGCCGGCCGACGTCTTGCGCAACTGGCACGCACTGAAAGCTGAGGAGAAGAAGAAACGCCAGACGGAGTCTGGAGAGAAGGGGAAGGAGCAAGATCATCGCGAGTCGGTTCTGGCTGGAGTGTCTTCCGCTGTGCCGGCGTTGATGGAGGCCTACAAGATCAGCTCCCGCGTGGCCAATGTTGGCTTCGATTGGCCCAATATCGAGGGGCTATTCGATAAGTTGGGCGAGGAAACCGAGGAACTTCGGCAACATCTGGAGGAGTATCCCGCGCCGGGTCCGCGTCCTGAGTCGGCCGCAGGCGTGGCGGGCGCGCGCGGTGCGAAGATTTCTCCGGAATTGCGCTCGCGGCTGGAGGACGAGGTCGGCGACCTCTTGTTCGTGCTGGTGAACATCGCGCGCTACCTCGCACTCGATCCCGAGTCAGCGCTGCGCAAGACGAACCGCAAATTCCGCCGGCGCTTCCAGTATCTTGAAGACAGGCTTCGCGAGCAGGGACGCAAACCGTCTGGGGCGTCACTCGACGAGATGGAGTCGCTGTGGCAGGAATCGAAGCGACAGGAAAAGGCGTGACCACAAACACGATCGCCCTCCGCAACTGCACCGAGTTGGAGGAATTTCGCGCTTGCGTGACTCTGCAGAAACAGGTCTGGGGATTTGCGGATAACGAGTTAGTGCCGTTGCGAATCTTTTCTTTGGCGCCCAAAATTGGCGGGCAGGTGATCGGCGCGTGGGACGGCGAAACACTGGTGGGCTTTGCCTTCTCGATTCCGGGAATCCGCAATGGGCATCCCTATCTGCATTCGCACATGCTTGCGGTCAGGGAAGGCTATCGCAATACCGGACTGGGCCGTCGCATCAAGCTGTTTCAGCGCGAGGACGCCATCGCTCGCGGTTACGCGTTGTTGGAGTGGACCTTCGATCCGCTGGAGATCAAGAACGCTTACCTCAATCTGGAGCGCCTGGGAGCCATCGCCCGCCGCTACAACATCAATCAGTACGGAATTACGTCGTCGCCGCTGCAGGGTTTTCTTCCTACCGACCGTCTGGTTGCCGAATGGTGGTTGACATCGAGGCGGGTTGAAACTCTGCTCTCCACCGGCAAGCATCCCGAGTTTGTCGAGGAGACGCGCGTGGAGGTCCCTGTCGAGATCTACGCGTGGAAGGAGCAGCCAGACACGCGACAGAAAGCAGCCGCGGTGCAACTGCGCAACCGCGAGGCATTCCTGTCGGCGTTCTCGCGCGGGCTGGCCTGCCTGGGTTATGAGCGCGATGCCGGCGGCAATGGCAGATTCCTGCTGGGACGGTGGGATGAAGACTGGTCGTACGCGAGCAAGTGATCGATGAAGATTGAAGCCATTACCCTGCGCGAGCTGCAAATTCCGCTCGTCCACTTTTTTGAGACGAGCTTCGGACGCACCACTACCCGGCGCATTTTGCTGGTGACGATCCATGCCGACGGACTGGAAGGCTGGGGCGAGTGCGTGGCCGGCGAAGCGCCGTTTTACAGCGAAGAGTACATCGAGGACGCATGGGATGTAAGTGCGCGCTACCTGGCTCCGGCGCTGCTTGGCAAGACGTTACAGTCGGGATCCGAGGTGCCCGCTCTGCTGGCGCGCATCCGGGAACATCGCATGGCCAAGGCGGCACTGGAAAATGCGGTCTGGGATGCCGAAGCGCAGGAGAAGGGAACTCCGCTGTGGAAGCTGCTCGGCGGCACGCAGCGCGAAATCGCGTGTGGCGTGAGCATCGGTATCCAGGATTCGCACGAGCAACTGCTGCAAAAGATCGAAACCGAACTGGCCGCCGGATACCAGCGCATTAAAGTCAAGGTGAAGCCGGGATGGGACGTCGAAGTGCTGGAGAAGATTCGCGCCCGCTGGCCTGGCATTCTGCTGAGCTGCGATGCGAACTCTGCTTACACGCTGGCCGACAGCGACCGGCTCAAGGATTTCGACCGCTTCAATCTGCTGATGATCGAGCAGCCGCTGTGGAGCGACGATTTCTACTTTCATGCGCGGTTACAGAAGCAGTTGCTGACCGCAATCTGCCTCGATGAAGCCATCCGCACCGCTCGTGACGCCGAGGCCGCCCTGGAACTTGCTGCCTGCCGAATCATCAACATCAAAGTGGGGCGCATAGGCGGCTTCTCGGAAGCCATATTGGTGCACGATGTGGCACAAGCTTTCAAAGTACCCGTCTGGTGCGGAGGCATGCTGGAGTCGGGAATTGGCCGCTCCCACAATGTGGCACTTTCGACGTTGCCAAACTTCACCCTGCCGGGCGACGTTTCGGCTTCGAAGCGATACTGGAAGGAAGACATCATCGAGCCCGAGGTCGAGGTCTCACGCCAGGGAACGATCGCCATCAGCGACCAGCGTGGCCGTGGCTATGAGCTGCGCAAGGACTTAATTGAGAAGCTGACGGTGCGAAAGGAAGAGCTGAAGAACTAGAGCGGATTCGGAGCTGGTGTAGCTCCCGCTTCACTTGTGTTTTGCCGCCTTCACGCCGCCACCATTTTCGGCCACTACTTCATCGCTTTTGTACAACAACTCCAAAGCTTGGGCCGTCGTTATATTGGCGGGAACCGGACGAAAATCGTAGGTCGTTTCCGTGGACGAAATGGTGAGCGGCTTAACCAGCAGGATCCTGCCATTGAACTGAAGGGTCTGACGCACCATCTCCCAGTGGCCTCCGCCCACCTCCTTTTGCTCGATGACAAACTTGCCCCCGTGGTAGAGCCTGCCCAGAATGCCCCAGCCGAAGTCCACATCCTTGAACAGGGTGCCATCGATCTTGGCGAAGCGTGCCGCTCTGGGATCGATCAGCATGTCGCCTTGCATCCCCTGGTACACCATGGTTTCGTGGTTCGGGGAGTTGAATTTCGGGTTCGGCTTAAAGGTGAGGTGTACGAGCGGGCTACCGTTAGGGCCGGGCTGCTCTCCCGCATAGGTGTAGAGAAATGCGTCGGGCAGGCTGGTTAACATGACCGACTCCCGCTGGTCTTCCTCCCTGGTGGCCTGCTTTCGCTTACGCCGCGCCTCGGGATCGTTGGCGTACTTCTGTAGCTTCTGATCGTCCTTGGCCCGCTGTTCGGGCGTCAGTGGCTTGTCGTTGATGGCGATGGTTCTTAACAGCCCACCCTGCGGGGTCTGGACTACTTCTTTCGTAATCGAATGACCCTTTTCCTCGTCGCGGTCCTTGAACATGTAATAAACATGAGAGTCGGCGGCCTTGATCTCGTTGGCGGCAGCGCGGCGCACCAGCTCGAGCGGGTCGATATCTGGCCTGTGCTGGGCGCGACCCGGCACGCTGGCCATCAAAGCGCATATCAATACGGCTACAGTCCGACCCATACTCTTTCCCGATGGATGCACATGTTCTACGCTCAACCGCACGGTAACCCCACCCCAATTAGACGAAACGCCACGCGACTTAGTTGCTTTTTCGCCAAGCTCGTTGGTGGCGCCAGGAAACCCGTAGTCGCAGCATCTTCCAGCTAACGGTTGGCTCTTGCGGAGATTCTGACGTGCTCTCCACGTAGTGTACATACGCGCTGAAAAGGCGACGGGCCAGCGTGAATGCGCTGGCCCTCGTGGCAGGAGGATTTTCACCAGGTCAGTGTATCGAACTCGGCGTCGGTTCGATCGGGAAAAGGCAGTCCCATTGGGTTTTCGTGGCCGTCGGCACAAGAAAAAACCGTTGTTCCCCTGGTTGCCGGTTTCACTCGTCCGGCCGACATTCCGGTCGAACCGACGCATATCCGTAAGCAACCTTGTGACCAAACCCTCCAACACGCGCTAAGGCCAGCGATTGCAAGCGAAGATCAATTAGGCTCCCGGTTAACCAAGTGGTTACGATACTCGGAAGGCAACTTCTGTCTGCCAACTGTGGCACCCACGATGCCACCGATGAGCAGGCGAATTCCTGTCGTCCAAGAAGTTCTTGATCAGGCTGTCCATTGGTTTCATTCGGTGATCTTCTTCGGAGAGTCGGCAAATTCTCATCCGGCGGGTATAAATTTGTGAAGCGGACGCGCTGCCCTGGACCGGCAAAGTTGGCCTCAGCCAAGCGGTTCCGTATTGGTCGGCGGTCTTGCCGCTTCACTCCTAATGCGACGAACGGTCATTCCCGAGTTGCTCGACGACGATCTCGGCACAGTCGCGGAGATTGCGGAAACGCTAAGCGATTTGCGGCATATCAATCGCTGGTTCGGCGGAATGCGCACAACTACCGCGTTGCTTCGGCGTGTTGGTCGCGAGTGCGGCAGCCGCAAACTGTCGATACTGGAAGTGGGCGCGGGGGCCGGTGACGTGCCTTTGGCGGCACAGAGTATGCTCGCAGCATACGGCATTGGGTTGCAGGTGACGCTTCTGGACCGCCGGTGGTCGCATCTGCCGCGCGGAGGAGCAGCGTCGGTTGCCGGCGACGCCTTGCGCCTGCCTTTTCGGGATGACACGTTCGATGTCGTTAGTTGCTCGCTGCTGGCCCATCATTTTGAGCCCGAGACGCTGGTGAAGTTTGCCAGCGAGTCCTTGCGCGTCTGCCGGCACGCTGTGCTGATCAACGACCTCATCCGCAGCCGCTTGCACCTGTTGCTGGTTTATCTTGGATTGCCGCTCTTCCGCAGCCGCATCACTTGGCATGACGCGCCGGCGTCGGTCCGGCGGGCCTACACCTGCGACGAGATGCGGGCTTTGCTGGCTAACGCAGGAGCCAGAAAGGTTCAGGTTTCGCGGCATTACCTATTTCGCATGGGCGTGCTGCTGTGGAAGTGAGAAGGGCAGCACTTAGCACTTAGCACTTAGCATTTAGCACTTAGCATTTAGCACTTGGCATTTAGCACTTGGCATTTAGCACTTAGCAACTACTGAGATTCGCACGACTCTTAAGTGTTGTCACCGCGAGTGCAGATGGAGAGAGCTGGCGCCTGCCACCAAATACCAAGTGCTAAGAGCTAAATGCTAATTGCTAAATGCTAAATACTGGTTTCCAATTTGATCTCGCGATCGTGGGCGGAGGCCCGGCGGGAACTTCCTGTGCAATTACGGCGGCGCGACTGGGGGCAAGCGTCGGCCTGTTCGAGGCCAAAGACTTCCCGCGACATCGGGTCTGTGGAGAATTTGTTTCCGCGGAATCGCTGGATGTTCTTGCCGGCCTGCTGCAAGACGTGCCAGGCGCCGAAAGCCTATTTCAAGCCGCGCCTGCGATCGACCGGACGCGTTTGCTGCTGGGCCAGCGGGTAATCGAGGCGCCGGTCGCTCCTCCGGCCCTCAGCATTTCTCGCTACGACCTTGATGCGTTGCTATGGGACGCTGCGCGCCGGGTTGGAGTGGCGGCCCATCCCAATTGTGAGGTGATTGGCAGCGACGGTGACGGCCCATTCACGCTGCGAACGTCTTCCGGGACAGTTAAGGCGAAAGCGCTGATCGTCGCAGCAGGAAGGTGGTCACAGTTCACCGCTGACCGGACGCTCCCAGCGGGTCCCAAGTGGATCGGCGTCAAGGCGCATTTCCAGGAACCGTGGACGGAGCCCTGCACCGACCTCTATTTTTTCGCCAATGGCTACTGCGGCGTGCAACCTGTAGCCGAGGGCGTAGTGAATGCCTGCGCCATGGTCCGATCGGACCGAGCGACCTCGCTGGAAGAGGTTTTCACACTTCACCCAAAGTTAGCGGACCGGGCGGCGAATTGGCGCGCGACCATGCTGCCCGTTAGTACAGCGCCGCTGATCTACCGCCAGCCGCAGCCGGTACGAGGGAACTCGATATTTGTTGGCGACGCAGCCGTGTTTATCGATCCTTTTGCCGGCGACGGCATTTCCATCGCCTTGCGGAGCGGGCGAGTGGCGGCGCAGTGCATCTGCGCGTTCTTGACGGGCCCGGCTGCGCTGAGCGAAGCCGTGGGCCGTTACCAGCAAGAGTATTCCCGCCAATTTGCGCCACTGCTATCGGCCGCTTCGCGGGTGCGCTCCTTGCTGTCATTGCCGCCCTTCGCCCAATCGGCCGTATTCGAGTTGTTCCGGTTTCCCGGCTTACTACGCTTCGTAATTCGCAAGACCCGCCGTGCCGTGTGATTCGGGTGCCAATGGAGAGGCCTTCGATCTAAACTACAAATCCACAGACTTTACGAAGCCAACCAGGAGACAGATCGAATGGCCGACCCGGCATTGCAAGTGTCCGTCCGTAACACCGCGCCGCGCGACTTCAATGGCATCACCGATCTCTGCCAGAGAATTTATCCGGAGACGCCGCCCTGGAATGCCGGTCAGCTCTCGTCGCACCTACGGGTCTTCCCGGAAGGTCAGTTCGTGGCTGTGTACGGTCCAGACGAAACGGTCGTGGGAATGACGGCCAGTCTGATCGTCGACTGGGACAGTTACGACATGCTCGACAGTTGGGAGCAGTTTACCGCTGACGGCATGTTCACCAATCACGATCCGCGGAACGGGCGCACGCTTTATGGAGCAGAAGTGATCGTCGATTCCACCTTGCAGCATCATGGCATTGGCGACAAGCTCTATGGCTTCCGGCGCAGCCTGACCGAATCGCTCCAGTTAAGGCGGATCCGGGCTGGGTCGCGACTGCGTGGCTATCACGAATGCGCCGCCACATTGAAGCCCGAAGAATACGTCACCGAGGTCGTGGAAGGCGCCCAATACGACCCGACGCTCAGCTTTCAGTTGCAGGAAGGCTTTCATGTTCTGGCGGTGGTCCCGCATTATTTGACGGACGATCCCGAAAGCCTGGGCTACGCGGCAGTCATCGAATGGTTGAACCCGCAGCTAGTCCGGCCCGAGCACATCGCCGGCAGACCTAAACAGTTCTTGCGCAAGAACCTGCTCGCAAGAGAACAAAATGTTTGCGCAAAAGGTGCGGGGGCAATGTCGGAAAGCTGAGACGGAATTTCTATCGAATCACCAGCACTTCTCGTATGTTGTCGCGGCCGAGAAAGAACTTGATGGAGGAGTATTCGCGGAAGAGATTTTCCACATGCCGGCTGTTGAAGATGCGTTGCAGCTTGTAGGCGCGGGCGGGCTGCAACTCCAGGGTGTCCTTGGACGCGATGTTGTAGCGATAAAACGGAGCGCCGGGGCCGGCGTCCTTGGTGTGGAAGAAGGCCAACATGATTCCGCCCGGTTTCATGGCGACCTGGATGCGCTCGATCAGGGGCTTCACCAGAGGCTCGGGCAAGAAATCCGCGAGGTCCCAAAACATGACCGCATCGAATTCCCCTCTCGAGAAGGCGAGGTTCTCATGCAGAAAGCGCTCGACATCGAAGGTGGTGCCGCCATCGCCGTTGGGGATGATGAGGGTTTTGTCGCTGGCCGTGCGAAGTACGTCTTCCTGGTGAAACCTATGTCCCAAGCCGGTCATGAAGGTGATGCTGGCGGGCGATGTAGAGCCCAGGTCGAGGACCTTGAGGCCTTCTTCGCGAGAGATCGACCGGATGAATTCGCTGAAGCCGGTGGAGCGACGGCTCAAGCGTTGCCCGGGGACATTTTCGTCATCCGTGCTCTGCCGGACAGAGCCACCGAATAGCCTGCTGAAGATACCAGGAGCCACTGCGAGCATTGTATGAGCAGAACGTCGCTGCCATCAATCTTTTCACGCTTTTCGCGCCGACCGCAGCGGGAAAGGTTTGGCGGGATAGTCAGGATGATGACGAGGACGATTACGGGGCGCTTGGCGCGCAGCGCCCCGTGGAGCAAGCCATTGGCTCCTAGAACTTCTTGGGCTCGAGAAGCGATCCTTGGGCCGAGCTGGCGGGCACGGGAGCTGCTGCAGCCAGCGCGGAGGCTGGCGGTTTCATGTCCAGCTTCCCGGCAAGTTCCGGCTTCTGGATGTCAATCGTCCCCTTAAAGAAAGCTCCATCTTCGATGGAGATGCGCGCGGTGGAAATATTTCCGGTCAAGGATGCGGTTTTGCGCAGTTCGACGCGCTCGGTGGCGTGGACATCGCCATCCACCCGGCCATGCAGAATCACATTGCGGGCTTCGAGGTTGGCTCGCAACCGTCCATGGGGACCGACCGTGAGGCTTTGACCGCGCAGCGAGATGGAACCCTCGACTTCGCCGTCGATGATTAGATCTTCGCTGCCTGAAAGTTCACCTTTCACGACGACCGACTTGCCGATGGTGGCCACCTCATGGCTGCGCAAGCTCTCGCTCCGCGTTGCTTCAGGGGGACGCGTCGGCGCACTCAGTGGCGGATTAAAAGCTGGGACGGGTGGACCCTGCTCAGGACCAGGCGTCGTGTGTTCGTCTTCTTTGCGCTTCCACATACGGTTGTGCTCCACGCGGTCGCGGCCGCCGGCCAGCAGGCGTCCGCGGCGCCCCTCGTTGGGAGCGCCTAAACCGCTGGCAAGAGCATACCCAACTGGCAGCGCAGCCGCAAACCATTTTGCCAACAAAATGCAAATTAGCGTGACTTTCGGGCGACTCCCGAACAATCGCGACTACTTACCCAGGACGATGTCGATTCCAGCCAAGAGCAATTCCAGTTTCGCCCCTGACAGCCTGCCTACGCGTTCGGTTAGCAGATTTTCTGTGAGATTACCACTGGCTTCGCCGCAGGATACGCCGGGCAGCCGCTGCGACAAACTGATCTTTGACCTCACCGATCTCCGCGCAGGCCTTGTTCACTGCCTCGGTCACTTCTTCCGGTGAATGGCGGGCCAGATATTCCCGAAGCGCGTCGCTGAAAACCCGGCTGCGCGATCGCTTGGTTCGCCGAGCCAGGCGTTCCGCTCTTTCGAAGACATCGTCGGGAATTGATACCGCCGTTTTCATACCAAGAGTATGACCCGAGAACCGTGGGCCGGCAAACCGGCAAAAGCGGCAGGAACTTTGTTTCACCTTGGGGATCTCTCCGTCACAAAGCTTTCATCTGGCTCCCGTATAATTGCAGGTCTCATACCTCCCGCCGACGCGCAAAGCAAATCCACCGGCGAGAGGCTTAGGACTTATTCCCATGACGCAAATTGAGCTGATTCTGGCCCGCGAAATTCTGGATTCGCGCGGTAATCCTACGGTAGAAGCGGATGTCATCCTGGAGAGCGGAGCGCGCGGGCGCGCGGCCGTCCCCAGCGGGGCCTCCACTGGCGAGCACGAGGCGCTGGAGCTGCGCGATGGCGACAAGGGTCGCTATGCGGGCAAGGGCGTGCTGAAGGCGGTCGCCAACATCAACGAGGTCATCGGGCCGGAACTGGAGGGTATGGACGCCAGCGAACAGCGCGGCCTCGACAATGCCATGCTGGTGCTCGACGGCACGCCAACCAAGAGCAAGCTGGGCGCGAATGCCATTCTCGCGGTGTCCATGGCGGCGGCCCGCGCCATGGCTGACCACCTGGGCATCGAACTGTATCAATATCTCGGCGGATTCACGGCTGGCCTGCTGCCTACACCCCAGATGAACATCTTGAACGGCGGCGTACATGCCGACAATAACGTGGACTTTCAGGAATTCCTGATCATGCCGGTGGGCGCAAAGTCGTTCAGCGAAGGACTGCGCTGGGGCGTAGAGACCTTCCACGTCCTCAAAGGGGTGCTGAAGAAGCGCGGCTACAACACCGCGGTCGGCGACGAAGGCGGCTTTGCGCCGTCGGTGAAGTCGAACACCGAAGCCATCGAAGTCATCCTCGAAGCCATCACGCAGGCAGGCTACAAGCCGGGCGAGCAGATCGCGGTTGCGCTCGATCCTGCGGCCAGCGAGTTCTACGACAGCGCCAGGAAGAAGTACGTCTTCAAGAAGTCCGACAAGAGTGAGCACTCCAGCGAGGACATGGTGAAGTTCTGGGCTGATTGGGTGCGGCAGTATCCCATCGTGTCGCTGGAAGACGGTTTCGCCGAGGACGACTGGGAGGGCTGGAAGCTGGTGACCGACGAGCTGGGCGGCAAGATCCAGCTTGTGGGCGACGATATTTTCGTGACCAACATCGAGATTTTCCAGCGCGGCATCGACGCTGGTGTGGCCAACTCCATCCTCATCAAGTTGAACCAGATTGGCTCGGTGAGTGAGACCATTGACGCCATCAACCTGGCGCGCCAGAGCGGCTACACCGCAGTGATCTCGCATCGCTCGGGGGAGACGGAAGATACCTTCATCGCCGACTTTGCCGTCGCCACGGGAGCAGGACAAATCAAGACCGGCTCGGCCTCGCGCACCGACCGCATCGCCAAGTACAACCAGTTGCTGCGCATCGAAGAAGAACTTGGACCGGCGGCTAGGTTCCTGGGATTGAAGGCGCTGAATTATCACGGGGAACTGGCGGAGAAAAAGGCAGGGACTAGGGGGTAGGGGTCAGTTTCGAGTTTCAAGTTTCGAGTTTCGAGTTGCAAACCCTGAACTGCTATCCCGACCGATGTGGTAACGCTATAGTGGCCGCGATGAAGGACTCCGAGATTATCTTCGCTGTGCAGGAGTCGCCCGAAGGCGGCTATGAAGCCCATGCCCTCGGTTATCCGATCTTTACTCAAGCTGAATCCATGGATGAACTGCGGGAGATGGTACGCGGTGCGGTGCGCTGCCACTTTGAGGAAGATTCGATTCCAGCGGTGATTAGACTATCGTTTACAAGCAACTAAACGCTGATTGCCAATTGCTAATGATCACCATCCCCAAACCGCTCATCCTCATCATCCTCGATGGCTGGGGTTATGCTCCGCCGTCTCCTGCTAATGCCATCTCGCTGGCGCGCAAGCCCAACTATGATCGCCTGCTCGCCGAATTTCCCAACACCCTGATCCACACCAGCGGGCGCTACGTCGGCCTGCCTACCGGGCAGATGGGAAATAGCGAAGTCGGCCATCTCAACATCGGCGCCGGGCGCGTGGTGTACATGGACATCACCAAGATCGATCTGATGATCGAGAATGGTGAGCTCTTCTCCAACCCAGTTTTGGTCGAGGCCATGAAGAAGGCGCGCATCGGTGATCGGCGGCTGCACTTCTTTGGACTGCTCTCCGACGGCGGCGTGCACTCGCATCAGAACCAGCTCTATGCGCTGCTGCGCATGGCCAAACAAAACGGGCTGGACCGCGTCTTTGTGCACTGTTTCATGGATGGGCGCGACACCCTGCCCACCAACGGCGCCGGCTACATCGAGCAGTTGCAGCAAAAGATGCGCGAGTACAACGTCGGGCAGATCGCCAGCGTCAGCGGGCGCTACTACGCGATGGACCGCGACCGCCGCTGGGAGCGCGAGGCGAAGGCCTTTGACGCGATGGTATACGGAGACGCGGAAGGTGGCCGCTACGCCGACGCAGTGCAGGGCGTGAAGGACTCCTACAACCGCGGAGTCACGGACGAGTTCATCATTCCGTTTGTCGTCAGCGACAATCGCGGTGAGCCGGTGGGCACGATTCGCGACGGCGATGTTTGCATCAACTTTAATTTTCGTGCCGATCGCGCACGGCAAATCACGCGCTGCCTGGCCCGCAACAGCCACTTCACGCCGCAGGACGGGCGCGAACTCGACGGCTGGGAAGATCTCGACCGCCTCATCCCGCGCGACCGCGTCCCCAAGGACCTGACGTACGTCTGCATGACGCGCTATGACAAGAACTTTACCCTGCCAGTCGTGTCGCCGCCCGAGTCGCTGACCAACATTCTGGCGAACGTGATGGCCGACCGGCATATGCGTAATCTGCGAGTGGCCGAGACCGAGAAGTACGCGCACGTGACCTATTTCTTCAACGGCGGCGTCGAGAAGCCATTTCCCGGTGAGGAGCGCGTGATGGTGCAGTCCCCCAGGGTCGCGACCTACGACCTGAAGCCGGAAATGTCGGCCCAGGGAGTTGCCGATGCGGTGGTCAAGGCGATCGCAAATAACACCTTCGACGTGATGGTGGTGAACTTCGCCAATGCCGACATGGTGGGACACTCCGGCCAGATTCCGCCGACCATCACTGCCGTCGAAACCGTTGACGGCTGTCTGGGCCAGATCTACACCGCACTCAGCCAGCACGGCGGAGCCATGATCGTCACCGCCGACCACGGCAACGCCGAGCAGATGATCGATCCGGCCACGGGCGGTCCGCAGACGGCGCACACCACGAATCCCGTGCCCTTCATCGTGGTGGCCGAACATGCGGTCACGCCGGGGCAGTTCAAGGGAGACGCGCGCCGCTTCACCCTGCGTCCCGATGGCGCCCTGCAAGACATCGCTCCGACAATGCTCGGGATTCTCGGTGTCCCGCAACCAAAGGAAATGACGGGGCACGATCTGCGAGTGATGGCGGAAGAGAAGAAGAGTTAATTCCTATCTTCAACTTGAAACTCGAAACTGGAAACTCGAAGCTGTCTTCGTGAAACTTCTCATTGCCCTCCATCACCGCTTTCCGCTGTGGCAGGTTCCGCCATGGTTCTCGGAGCGGCTGCGACGAGACTTTCCGCAGCTCGAAGTGGTACATCTGCCCAACTACGATCATGTGATGGAGGAAATCGCGGATGCCGACATCGCGATCTCATGGTCGTTGCGCGGAGAGCAGATTATGGCGGCAAAGAGACTGCGGTGGATTCATTCGACGGCCGCGGCGGTCCACCATCTCATGACGCCGGAATTGCTGGCCAGCGACATCGTCGTGACCAACGCGCGTGATGTCCACGGGCCGGTCGTTGCCGAACATGCCATCGCGCTGGCCTTCGCGCTCGCCAAGCGATTGCCGCAATCGGTGCGGTATCAGCAGCAAAAGCACTGGGCACAGCACGACCTATGGGACGAGCGGCCTCGTCCCCGCGAACTGAACGGCGCAACCATGACGATCGTTGGGCTGGGTGCCATCGGTGCTCCACTGGCGCGACTGGCGAAGTCCCTGGGCATGCGCGTGGTTGGTGTACGCGAGCATCCGGAGCGGGCAAGCGAAGTAGCAGATGCCGTTTATGGTTTCGAAAAATTAGACGAGGCGTTGAGCGCGGGCGATTTCATCGTGCTGGCCGTTCCGGTCACTCCCAAGACTCGCCACTTGATGAACGCCGAGCGCCTGGCCCGGCTGAAGCCGGATGCTTATCTGATCAACGTAGGCCGCGGCGTTCTCATCGACGAGGCTGCGCTGGTGGATGCGCTGCGCGCAAACAGCTTCGGCGGCGCGGCGCTCGATGTCACCACCGAAGAGCCGCTTCCGTCGGAGTCTCCGCTCTGGGAGATGGAAAATGTTTTGATTACCCCTCACATTGCCGGGTTGACGGAAAAGATGTGGGAGCGCCACTACGCGCACTACACGGGAAACCTGCGGCGGTTCTTAGCGGGGCAGCCGCTGTTGTGGGTGGTTGACAAGAAGAAAGGGTATTAAGAATTCAGCAATTAGCAACTAGCAGCTAGCAAAACAGGCGCGGTTGAATGGACTGCTGCCGCCTGCGATGCGCAGTCTCAGATTAACGAGATAAAGCAGAGGCGCGCATGAACCCGCCACAGAAGGTAAGTATCCCATCGCGTCACGTACAATAACGTTACCGTGCCGTATACAAGAAGTACCCAACAATGAGACCAAAGCCAGTGAGGCAATACATCGCAATTTGCCACCAAAACCACTTTGGTTCCTCGGCGCGATAGACCCAACAAGAACGGGCCCATACTTTGCCCGTATAGGTATAAATCACGGCCAGGATAAGTAAGACGAGCCCAAATATTAACAAACCATACGGCAATTCGTGGATAGTTAGCTTCTCTTGAATCACTTTCCAACCTTGCTAATTGCTTCTACTCCCGCCGGCACGGAGAAGTGAAAGACCGACCCGCAGCCAAGCTGTGAGGTTACGCCGATCGTCCCGCCGTGAGCTTCGACGATGGCCTTGGCTATGGCCAAGCCCATGCCTGTGCCTTGCACACGATAACGCTGGTCACGGCCACGATAGAACTTCTCGAAGATAAGCGACTGCTCCATATCGTCAATGCCGGGACCGCGATCGGCGACGCTGAGGTCTACCATTTTTCCAGTTGGTTCAGCGCTGATGGTGACCGGCGTTCCAGGAGGCGAGTACTTGGCGGCGTTCTCCAGCAACTGCACCAGCACTTCGGCAATACGCTCCAGGTCAATGCGGAGTGAAGGCAACGACTCGGGAAGGTGCAGCTTTATTTCCCGCCCCGCCAGCACCTGTTTCGATTTTTCCAGCGCGATTTCGACGACCTGCCGAACCCCACAAGTCTCACGACGCAATTCGACCTGCTGGGCGTCAAGCTGCGCCATCTCCGCCGCTTCACCCACCAGGCGGTTGAGCCGGTCGGTTTCCTCATCGATGACGGTG
Organism: Candidatus Korobacteraceae bacterium; assembly: GCA_049520555.1. Lineage (GTDB taxonomy): Bacteria > Acidobacteriota > Terriglobia > Terriglobales > Acidobacteriaceae > Bog-257. The sequence continues at coordinate 103,499 of JBEKPR010000008.1, read as the reverse complement.
AGCAGTTCTCTTTGTCCTTCGGGGTCGATTTGGGCCGACGAAAGTAACGTAGTCACTGACGCCTTGATGGATGTAAGGGGCGTGCGGAATTCGTGGGTGACGCTGTCCAGCAGGGCCGAGCGCAACTTTTCGCTTTCGCGGGCCGCTTCCGCGCGGGTGAGAGTTTCGACGGCTCCAGCGCGTTCGATGGAAATCGCGATCAAACTGCCCACCGCCTCCAGGGTTTCGCGGGACAAGACAGCGCCCTCCAGTCCCAGGCTGCCTACCGGCCTGACCCCGATGCGCAAGGGCACGAAGCACAACTGTTGTTCCTCATCCATCACCAGTTCGCCGCGTCCGCTTACCGACTCGAGTTGCTCCTGGCTGAGTTCGGGGTGGTCAACGCCAGTGCGATAGACCTCCTTGCGTTTGGGCAGATACATGGCTGCCGCCTTCAGTCCGAAGGCATCGCGCACATACGAAGGGATGGAATTGAGCAACTCCATTACATTATCGGTGGCCAGCAATTGCTGGCTCAGCGAGTAAAGCCGCTCCACCTCTTTGCGGCGGCGGGTTGCGTTCAGGGCCTCGCGCCGGGCCCGCTCCGAGAGCCGGCTGGCCACGATGGCGCTGGTCAGAAACGCAAGCAAAGCAATCCAGTTCTGCGGGTCGGCGATGGTGAAGGTGTGGATGGGCGGAAGGAAGTAGTAGTTGAAGGCCAGGGTAGCGACCACCGCGGTAGTGATGGCGACGGTCAATCCCCAGCGGCTGGCTAACAACAGCACGACCAGCAAGAACGTAAGCGCCACCGTGGTGGGATTCACATCCGGCAGGCGATGGTACGCAATCACCACGATAGCAATAGTTCCCATCGCCACCGCGTAGTGGTAGAGAGCGGCCTTTAGGCGCTGCGGAGAGACGGCAAAGGAATGCCGCCCGGTCTGCCCGCCTTTCGATCGTCGTGGATTCACGCCATGATTGTATCGAATCGACTTTTTCAGCCGCCTGCCGCAGAATAGTGGCGCGATGCAAAAAACCCCCGAGGAATGGTTAGAGGAGACAGCTCCGGCAAAAAAGAGCGGTGTCTTCAAGCTGTTCCTGGGGTATGCGCCCGGCGTCGGTAAGACCTATGCCATGCTGAGCGAAGCCATTCGGCGTAAGAGCCGCGGCGAAGATGTCGTGATTGGAGTAATCGAAACGCACGGGCGCAAGGCGACGCAGGAAATTGCCTCGCGCCTGGAGACGGTGCCGCGCAAGAAGATCGATTACAAAGGCACGCTCTTCGAAGAGATGGATGTGGACGCTATTCTGGCCCGTCATCCGCAGGTCGCGTTGGTGGATGAACTGGCGCATACCAATATTGAGGGCAGCAAGCACCACAAGCGCTACGAAGACATATTCGAGTTGCTCGACAACAAGATCGACGTGGTTTCCACCATGAACGTGCAGCATCTGGAGAGTGTTACGCCCATGGTGCACAAAATCACCGGGGTACTGGTGCGCGAAACGGTGCCCGACTGGGTCTTGAAGCGGGTCGATGAGATCGTGATGTCGGATGTTACGCCTGAAGCGCTGCAAACGCGCATGCGCCGGGGCGATATCTATCCCATGGAACGCGTGGACCGCGCGCTAGGGAACTTTTTCCGTCCCAGTAATCTAATCGCCTTGCGCGAAGTCGCCCTGCGCCATGTAGCGCAGGTGGTGGATCGCAGCCTGGAACCATATCTCGACACGGAAGCGCCCGGCCGCGACTTGAACGTAGCGGAGCGCATTGGGGTCGGGGTCAGTTCCAATCCGGCGGCGCAGTACCTGGTGGCCCGGGCTTCCCGCATGGCCCAGGCCATCAACGGCGAGCTCTACGTCTTGTATGTCGATACGGGGGTGGATGGCGACGATCCGGAGAGGCAGCGTTCCCTGCAGGCGAATCTTCACTTTGCGGAAAACCTGGGAGCAACCATTGTGCGACTCAAGGGTAAGGACGTTGCCCAGGCTATGGCCGAGTTCGTCCGCGAGAAGCACATCACGCAGATGATTTTCGGGCATTCCGCCACCAGCGGCTGGCGCAAGTACCTGTTCATGTCGGCCGTGCATCGTTTCCTCCGCGACGCGCCCGCGGTTGATGTTCACATCGTGAAGCAGCAGCCGAATTAAAGTTTCAAGTTTCGAGTTTCGAGTTTCGAGTTGTCGAACTCCCGATTTTCTACGACCGATGCTGGTGAGTTTTATATGTCCTGTTCATATCGAGATTTGCTGGTGTGGCAGAAAAGCATGGCGTTGGTGACCGCGATCTATCAGGAGACGCGCTCATTCCCGAAGGAGGAGCTTTATGGCTTGTCCTCGCAGATGAGGCGCGCTGCAGTATCGGTGCCGTGCAATATCGCCGAAGGACAAGGACGCATGTCGAGGAAGGAATTCAAGCAGTTCTTGGCTCTATCCCGGGGTTCGGTCCTGGAGCTTGAAACTCAACTACAGATTGCGGCGGACCTGGGGTTTCTCGGTGCGGATAATGCACAGCAGCTCATTAGTAAAACCGAGGAACTACTTCGAATGTTGAACGGATTAATGGGATCTCTAGCGTAATAACTTCGAAACTTGAAACTCGAAACTCGAAACTGCATTCCAAATGCACACGCGCCCGCACATCCTGGTGGTTGACGACGAACCGCAAATCACGCGGGTGCTGCGTACCAGTCTCAATGCGCAAGGCTACGAGATCCGCGTGGCCAACGACGGTGAAACCGCGCTGGAGATTGTGAAAGACTTCGCTCCCGACCTGGTGGTCACCGATCTGGCCATGCCCAACATGAATGGCATCGAGCTATGCCGCCGATTGCGCAAAATATCGCAAGTCCCCATTCTGGTCCTTTCAGTGCGCGGCGAAGAGCGCAGCAAGATTGAGGCGCTCGACTCCGGCGCCGATGACTACGTGACCAAACCCTTCAGCACCGGTGAGCTGCTGGCGCGAATTCGCGCCGCGCTTCGGCGTTCCCCGCCCAGCAACAGCGCGGTGCAAAGCAAGATCGACCTGGGTGATTTCCACATTGATCTCGACGCACATTCCATCGCGGTCGCCGCCAGGGAAGTGCGGCTGACGCCCAAGGAGTTCGATGTGCTGGTGTACATGGCGCAACATCCGCGCAAGGTCTTGACCCATCGCGCAATCTTGAATGCAGTATGGGGCAGCGACAGCGTTGAGCAAAACGAATATCTGCGGGTGTTCGTTGGCCAGTTGCGCAAGAAGCTGGAGCCTGATGCCAGTTCGCCGAAGTACATCCTGACCGAGCCGTGGGTGGGCTATCGCTTCGAGCCGGGGGATTGAAGCTGATTGCTCACCGGGTCGTCCTGCTTCGTTTTGTATAATCGTGGGTTTGCACTTCATCCTTCAGGAGAATCTGTTGCCGCAAGCGGAAATTGGCATCATCGGCGGGAGTGGTCTGTACTCCATGCCGGGGCTAACCGACATTCGCGAGGTGGCGCTGGAAACGCCGTTTGGAGCGCCTTCCGATGCCTACGTGCTGGGCACCCTGGCGGGTCGAAAGGTAGCTTTCTTAGCGCGCCATGGTCGGGGACATCGCTTCATGCCGACGGAAATAAATTACCGCGCCAACATTCACGGATTGAAGCAGCTTGGGGTCTCGCGGATTATTTCGCTGTCTGCCGTCGGCTCGTTGAAAGAAGAGCATCGACCACTCGACTTTGTCATTCCCGATCAGTTTGTGGGTCTCACACGCCACCGTGTCGACACGTTCTTCGGCGATGGACTTGTCGCGCACGTTGGATTTGGGCATCCAATTTGTGAGGAAGAGGCGGTAGTGCTGGAGAGTGCTTGCCGTCGTGCCGGCGTGAATGTGAAACGGGGTGGCACCTACCTCAACATGGAAGGGCCGCAGTTCTCGACCAAAGCTGAGTCCAATTTGTATCGCAGTTGGGGCATGGACGTGATCGGCATGACCAACCTCACGGAGGCCAGACTGGCCCGCGAAGCCGAGCTGTGCTATGTCACCGTCGCCATGGTTACGGATTACGATTGCTGGCACGAGGAACACGATCACGTTAGCGTGGACCAGATTATCGCGGTGCTGCTGAAGAACGCCGAACACGCATGCGACGTGGTGCGAGAAGCGGTGACGGCGATGCCCGAGACCCGAGGTTGCAAGTGTGGTTCGGCATTGAAGAACGCCATCATCACCCAGAAGGACATTGTGCCTGCCGCCACGCTGCAGCGCTTGAGGCTGCTGGTGGGCAAATATTTCAACTCTGACGAGAAAGCGGGAACATAGGATTTGTCCATTCTTGTCGTCGGCTCTGTCGCATTCGATACCCTCAAGACTCCTTACGGCGAGCGCCAGAAAATTCTTGGTGGCGCGGCGACCTATTTCTCGCTTTCGGCCAGCTACTTCACCGATGTGCGGGTGATCGCGGTCGTGGGAGAAGATTTTACCGCCGAGAACGAAGCCGTGATGACCAGTCGCGGAGTCGATACGCGCGGAATTCAGCATGCGAAAGGGAAGACCTTTCACTGGTTCGGCGAGTATGGCGAAAACGTCAACGAAGCAAGAACGCTGAATACAGAGTTGAACGTTTTCGAAAGTTTTCAGCCGCAAATCCCAGCCGAGTACAACGACTCGGACTTCTTGTTTCTGGCGAACATCGATCCCGTGCTGCAGACGCGGGTGCGCGACGCTATGCAGAACGTGAAGCTGGTGGGCGGCGACACCATGAACTTCTGGATCAGCGGACATCGGGAGAAGCTGGGCGAGATGCTGAAGCGGGTGGACGTGCTGCTGATCAACGATACCGAGGCCAAGATGCTGGCGGGCGACAGCAGTTTGCCGCGGGCGGCGCGCAAGGTGCTGGAACTGGGCCCGCGCGCGTTGGTCATCAAGCATGGCGAATATGGCGCCACGATTTTCTTTCGCGATGGGGAATTCGCCGGAGGGCATCATCCGTTCCGTGCTCCGGCCTTGCCGCTGGACGAGGTCCGCGATCCCACCGGCGCCGGCGACAGTTTTGCCGGGGGCTTCATGGGCTACATCGCCGCGCAGGGCGAAGTCAGCCGCCGCGTGCTCAAGCACGCCATGTTCTATGGCAGCGTGATGGGCTCTTTCTCGGTGGAGCGGTTCGGCACGGAGCGGCTGCAAGCGCTCACGCGCGAGGAGATCGATGAGCGATTTGAGGTCTTCCGCGAGTTGACGCACCTGGATTAACCTTATTGACGCGGTGAGACTCAGTTGTTTGCACCGCGCCATTTTTTTCATTAAGAAGTGCGTCGGTGAGAAATCGGAGATACCCAAGGGACGACTTAGCTTTTGAGCAAGACCTCTCCAGTCTCGCGCACCAAGTCTCGATTTGCCGGCGACCGTTCGCAACAACAGCGCAGTGAGGCGCTCTCCACGCTGCTGACCGGAGCGCTTTCCATAGCGGCGCTTCTCTTCTACTACGTCCATCGGCAACTGCTGCTCTACGGCGACGCGGTGGCGCACATCAACATTGCCCGCCGTGTCGTGGATAACCGGCATCCGCTGACGTCATACGGGCAACTAGGCACCGTGTGGCTCCCCCTGCAGCATATTGCGATGCTGCCGTTCGTGTGGATTGAGGCGCTGTGGCGCAGCGGAGTTGCTGGGTCCATTCCCAGTATGATCGCCTATATCGTGGGCTCGCTGGGCATATTTCGCCTGGTGAGAGGGCGAGCATCCGCCCTAGCCGCCTACTTCGCCGCAGCCATCTACGCACTCAATCCAAACCTGCTCTACCTGCAGAGCACGGCGATGAACGAGCCCATCTTCCTGGCCTTCTTCATCTGGACGTTGGTCTATCTCGACGAGTTCCTGCGTGCTACGTCGCCGCAGGCGATCGACGCGCATGTAATGCCGGCGCACATGAAGCCTGAGCGGGCGCTGGAAGCCTGCGGAATGACTTTGGCTGGCGGGGCCTATACGCGGTACGACGGCTGGTTTGTTGCCGTGATCGTGGTTGTCGTGGTTCTGTGTATCTTCGCGCGCTGGTGGCGGCGAGTAGCGGACAGCGCGCAGCGAAAGTCAATGGCGAAATCGCTGATCGAACTCCTAGCGCTGAATGCGCTGGTTCCCGTTTACTGGTTTTTGTACACCTACTGTGTATCAGGGCATGGACTTGATTTCCTCAATGGCCCTTACTCGGCCAAGGCGATTGTGCTGCGTACGACGGCCCGTGGTGCGCCCCCGTATCCCGGTCAGCATGATGTGTTCACAGCCGCACTCTACTTTCTGAAATCGGCCAAGCTGAATGTGGGAGCCGGCTTCTGGGGACAGGCGCTTTTTGTACTGGCCCTGGCCGGAACGGTTGCTGCAGCGTGGAAGTTCCGCCGCTACGGGGTGTTCCTGCTCTTTTGGCTCCCACTGCTGTTCTATGGGCTTTCCATTGCTTACGGCAGCGTGCCCATTTATCTGCCGGTGTGGTCCCCCTTCTCGTATTACAACGTGCGCTACGGGCTTGAACTGTTGCCCGTGTTTGCAGTCTTTCTCCCGGTATCGATGGACTTCATCCTGGAACGGTTGAACCAATCGGTGGCGCGGATTGCGGCGGCGATGATCGTGATGGGCTTTGTAGTGGGCGGCTATGTATCGGTCTATAGCCAAACACCAATCACGTTGCGGGAAGCGCAAGCGAATTCCCGCGGCCGCAGCGTGATGGAACACGCGCTGGCCGACTCTCTCGCGAAGTTGCCGGGCTCGGCCACGCTGCTCATGTACGGAGCCGAGCACGCCGGTGCGCTGCAGCAGGCGGGGATTCCGTGGCGGCGCGTCATTTCAGAAGGGGAGCATCCTGACTGGGATTGGGCGCTTGTCGATCCGGCACGGTATGCGGACTACATGGTTGCCTGCCAGGGTGATCCGGTGTGGGCGGCGGTGCAACCACAGCGCGCGGAATTGACGGAACTGCTGTCCATCAGGGTTCCGGGCCAACCGCGCTGCACCATCTACAAGCGCAGGCGGCTGTAGGCCGTGCCATGGCCTATCGCAAGTCTTGGAAATCCTCCTGCGTAATGTCAAGCTGTCGGAGGATCTTGAAGAACAACGGAGGTCCGATCTCCCGACCGCCGTGAAGGGGAATAGTTGCGGCGCGTCCGTCTGGATGGTTCCAACGTTCGTGGCTGCCGGTCTGCCTCGTCCGGGAAAACCCCAGCTTGCGGGCTACACTCTGGAAATCGCGGGCGGTACCGCTAGGCATGTACGATTTCGGTGGTGTCGGCAGGCAAGGGAATGCGTTTTTCCAAATACTCTTCCGCGATCATCTGAAAAACGCCGGCCAACTCGCTCAACGCGTCTTCGCGCGTCGGCATTAGAGCGTAGCAGCCCGGGATGGCGGGAATTTCTGCAACCCATGCGCCGTCTGGCTGGCGGTACAAAACCGTTTTGTAGTCTTCAAACTTCACGGCTGGCTCTCAGTTTGGTTCACAGTTTATCACGCAGGGCGTCCCCAACAGCCGCGGCGGTTGACCTTGCAATGAATGCCTTTGCGAATCCTTTCCGCCCGCACACTTGCAGTTAACAGCCCAACACCTCGCCGTTTGTTACAATCCGCGCATTGGTGGCCAAGAGCACAATTGGTGAGCGCGACTGAAATGGCGAGCATTCCATTCGTTAAGGCGACGGCTTGCGGCAACGATTTTCTGATCATCGACTTTGCCCACGCGCCTAGCGATATCCACGCTTTCAGCCGGCGCATCTGCGATCGCCATAATGGTGTTGGCGCCGACGGGGTGGAATGGGTGCTGCCCGCCACCGACGCGGACCTGCGGGTGCGGCTGCTGAACGCCGATGGTTCCGAGGCAGAGATTTCGGGCAATGGAACGCGCTGCGTGGCAGCATGGTATTGCGCCGAGAACCATCGCAGTTCGGTCGTCATTCGTACGGGAGCCGGACTGAAGACCTGTAACCTGACCGCGCACGAGGGGAACAGCTTCGAGTTTCGCGGTTCCATGGGCGAGCCGGAGGTAGGGGATGAGTTTTCCATCAAGCTCACCCACGGAGAGTTTTCCGGGATTCCAGTTTCCATGGGCAATCCTCATTTCGTGGTTTACGTGCCCGAGTTTGAGCTGGGCTGGCAGGCGGTGGCAAGGCAAATTTCAACTCACCACGACTTCAAGTATGGGATGAATGTTGAATTGGTAAAGGTACTTAATCAAAGCGAGATCGAGGTGCGATTCTGCGAGCGCGGCGTAGGTGAAACTATGTCGTCCGGTACCGGTTCCTGCGCTGCTGCCGTGGCATCGATTCACACTGGCAAAGTGAAGTCGCCCGTGCGCGTGCATACTCCTGGCGGAGTGCAAACTGTCGAATGGAAAAAGGAAGTGTTTCTGTACGGTCCGGCGACGCTACTCTGCCGGGGTGAGTTTTTCGTTTAAGATAAGCCATCCGAATGATCTCTTCCGCACAGCCTGAACGCCTACGTCCTCCAGCCTTGCGGCAGGGCGATACGGTCGGCATTGTTGCGCCGGCAAGCGGATTTCGGCGGGGGGATTTCGAAGCCGGTTGCGACACACTGCGCCGTCTGGGTTACCAACCTTTCTACTTACCTTCGATCTTTGAACGCGAGCTTTATTTCGCGGGCTCCCTGGAGCGGCGGCTGGGCGAATTGCACGAGATGTTCAGCAGAACTGAAGTGCGGGCCATCCTCTGCGCGCGCGGAGGTTATGGTTGCAACTATCTGCTGCCTCACCTTGATCTGGGACTCATCCGCGCCAACCCGAAGATCTTTGCGGGCTGCAGCGATGTGACGATGTTGCTTACCTACTTGTGCGACCGCACCGGATTGGTCACCTTCCACGCGCCCATGGTCGCGGGAGATTTTTCCCGGCCCGGCGGTATTGATGTGGATGCATGGTCAGCGGCGGTGTCGTCCGGAAAGGCCTACGCGCGGGCGTTTATCCGTGATGACGTGCAGCCGCTGCTGGAAGGTGATGCGGAGGGCACGCTCTACGGCGGCTGCCTGTCGTTGCTCTGTACTTCGCTCGGCACACCGTATGAGATCCGCACCGAGGGCAAGATCCTCTTTCTCGAGGATCGCGGAGAAAAACCGTACAAGATCGATCGCATGCTGATGCAGTTGAAGTTTGCCGGAAAGTTCGAGGGAGTGGCGGGCATTATTTTTGGCGAGATGCTCGATTGTGGCCAACGGCGCGCCACGGACGAAACCTTGCAGGATCTCGCGGTCCGCATTCTGGGCGAATTTAAGGTCCCGATTGCGTTTGGGCTGAAATCCGGACATGTTTCCGGCAAGAGTTTTACGCTGCCATTTGGTGTGAGTGCGACGCTCAACGTCGGAGAACGAGTCGCACTGAAGATCGACGCCGCCGTGCAGCCTGAACCTGCATCCGTCCGAGTGTCGCGCCCATGAAGCCGAAACATGTCCATCTGATTGGGATTTGCGGCACGGCGATGGCATCGCTGGCCGGGATGCTCAAGCAACGCGGCTTTCAGGTCACCGGTTCCGACCATGCCGCCTATCCTCCGATGTCGGACTTTTTGGCGTCGCTGAACATTCCCGTCTCCCAGCCATTTAGCGAACGCAATTTGCAGCCGCAGCCTGACTTGGTCGTGGTGGGCAACGCCATATCGCGCGGCAATGCGGAATTGGAGCACGTACTCGATCGCCGGCTTCCATTCGAATCCCTGCCGCAAGTGCTGCACGACGAATTCCTGGTCGGACGAGAGAGGCTGGTGGTGGCTGGTACGCACGGGAAGACTACCACCGCGTCGCTTTTGGCATGGCTCTTTCACCAGGCGGGGCGTGCGCCCAGTTTTCTGATCGGGGGCATCCCGGAAAATTTTGGCAGCTCGTTCGCCCTGGACTCGGGACAGGAGTTCATCCTGGAAGGCGATGAATATGACACCGCATTCTTCGACAAAGGACCGAAGTTTCTGCACTACTTTCCCGATGCGGTCATCCTCACGTCGGCCGAGTTCGACCACGCCGACATCTACAAGAATCTTGACGAAGTAAAGACGGCGTTCGCGCGCCTGGTGAACCTGATTCCAGGTCGCGGACTGCTGGTCGCATGGGACGGGCATTGCAACGTTGACGAATGCGTGAGCCGCGCATTCTGCCGGGTCGAGCGCTATGGATTCGGGGAGCAAGCGAAATGGCGAGTTGCCGATGTGAAATACACGCCCGATCTGACAAGCTGGCGCGTGTTGCGCGATGGTGAGCCATGGGGCGAATTCGCCTTTTCCCTGGCGGGCGAATACAACGTGCTGAACGCGACTGCCGCAGCAGCCCTGGCGGCGAACTACGGCATTGAAGAGGACGTGATTGCGGAAGGTCTCCGCACTTTTCGTAGCGTGAAGCGGCGGCTCGAGGTCAAAGCCGAAGTCCACGGAATCACGATCATCGACGATTTCGCTCACCATCCCACCGCCATTGCGGAGACGCTGACGGCGCTGCGCACTCGTTATGCGGGACGCCGTTTATGGGCGATTGTCGAACCCCGCTCCAACACGCTCCGGCGCAAAGTCTTCCAGGACGAGTTGGCGCGCAGTCTTTCCTTGGCAGATGAAGTGGTAGTAGCAGGCATTTTCAAGTCGGAAGCCATTCCCGAGCATGAGCGACTGGATGCCGCCGCAGTGATTGCGAAGTTGCGCGCGTCGGGCAAGCCGGCGCGCCTACTGGATACTGCGGATGCGATCGTGGATTCGATCGGGCCCGAGCTGCGAACCGGAGACGTCGTCGCTATCTTGTCCAATGGGGGATTCGCTGGAATCTACGAGAAGCTGCCCGCGCGACTCAGGGCCCTCCATGAGGTCTCGACGCCAGCGTGACCCGACCGCGCGTTGCCGTGCTCGCGATGGCGTTACTGGGCTGCGGAGTTTTATTTTCCAGCGGCGCCCGCGTTTGGGCAGTCACCCCGGTGAGTTGCGCTTCTCCAGCCAGCGCTCAACCTGAACCCACCGAGTATTTCGTCTCGCTGGCGGATCATGCCGAGCACCTTGCCCATGTGAGCATCAGACTGCCGCAAGGTGGGGGAGCGCGCACGCTGGCTATGCCAGTCTGGAATGCGTTGTACCAGGTGCGCAACTTTGCTGCGAATGTGGAAGATGTACGCGCGCAAGATAGTTCCGGCGCCGTCGCGCAAGTCCGCAACACCACGACCAGCGAGTGGACCATCACGGCGCCGCCGGGTTGTGTCGTGGTCAGCTACGACATTCACCTCGATGTCCCCGGTCCTTTCGGCAGCTCGCTGAGCGCGGAGCGGGGCTTCTTCAATTGGGCGATGGTGCTGATGTACGCTCCCTCCCTGCGCTCGGAAGCGGTGAGCCTTCGGCTGCTGGATGTTCCTGCCACTTGGGGCCTGCGCGATATTCATGTGCTGGGAGGCGCTGATCCGGGAAGAGTCGAGCAGGTGATCGGAGTGGCCCACAACTACGACGAGCTTGCCGACAGCCCGGCTGAGATCGGAAGGTTCGGCCAGTCGGAGTTTCAGCAGGACGGCGCGACGTACCACGTTGTGGTAGATGGCGATCCAGCCGACTACGACATGGCAAAGCTCGACGCGGTGCTGGGCCGCATCACCCACGCAGCTGTGGAGTGGATGCAGGATCGCCCCTACGACGAATACACATTTCTTCTACACCTGCCACATGGACCCGGCGGCGGAGGGATGGAACACGCTTACGGCACTGCCCTCGAGCTGAACGCGGACCGCATGCATGCGTCCCTGCTGCCTCTGGCGAGTTTAAGCGCGCACGAGTTCTTCCATTTGTGGAATGTGAAGCGCATTCGGCCTCAGTCGTTGGAGCCCATCGACTACCAGCACGAGAGCGATACTCGCGCCCTCTGGTTCAGCGAAGGCGTAACCAGTACCGTGGGGAACCTATTGCTGGTGCGCGCAGGGTTGATCGATGAGAGAGTTTATTTACAGCACGTAGCGGAGGAAATTGCAGAATTACAACGGCGTCCCGCGCACCGCTGGCAATCGGCGGAGGATTCAAGTCTCGAGGCCTGGTTTGAGGGCTACGCGTACTATCGCTCGCCCGAGCGCAGCGTCAGTTACTACAACAAGGGCGAGATTCTGGGCGTCCTGTTAGATCTGCGCATTCGCCAGATGACGCAGGGAGAAAAGTCGCTGCGCGATTTGCTGCAGTGGATGAACCTGCACTACGCCAAGCAGCATCTCTTCTTCCCCGATTCGCAGGGTGTCGAACAGGCAGCGGAGGCAATCACTGGGAAGAGCTTTGCCGAGTTCTTCCGCGACTACGTATCCGGAGTGGAAGAGATCCCCTACGATGATTTTTTTCAGTTTGCGGGATTGCATTTGGTCACCCAGACTGTACCGGTAGGATCGGCGGGGTTCACCACCACGGCGAACCTGGGAGGTCAGCCAGAAGTCGTTCAGGTTGATCCCAACAGCAATGCCCGCCGGGCTGGGATCGCTGCGGGAGACCGCGTGATTGCCATCGATGGAGAGCCTGCCGACGCCTCACTCGACGACCAGCTCTCGCAGATGCTGCCGGGAACGACCGTGAAGCTTCGCCTTGAGAATCGAAAAGGCCAACGTAACGTAAAGCTTCACCTGGGTCTGCGCGAGCAGCAGACATATAAGCTTCAGGACGTACCGTCGGTCAGCCCGGAGCAACGTGCTCATCGCAGAGCATGGATCGAGGGCGACGATGAGAGCCGAGGGACGCCTTGATCCGCGCACTCGTTCTGCTGACGTTCTGGGGCGTGTCGATTTTCATCGTCGGCCCGGCGTTATTGCTGTACGCGCTTATCAGTGGCGACATTAACCCGCTTTACAACATCTCGAATCGACTTGCCGCGTTTGGTGTTCGCTTGGTCGGGGTGAAGATCGAAATTCGCGGGATGGAGAACTTGGAGGCGGGACGCAACTACATTTTCATGGCCAACCACACCTCCAACCTCGATCCGCCAGTCCTGCTCCCCACCATTCCGGGCCGTTGTTCGGTGTTGGTGAAGAAGGAGCTTTTTCGCATTCCCATCCTTGGCATCGGCATGAAAATGGCGTCGCTCGTGCCGGTGGATCGTAGCGATCGCGAAGCCGCTATCGAGAGCGTGAATGCGGCCACCGCCGTGTTGCGCCAGGGATTGCACATGCTGATCTTCCCGGAAGGCACGCGCTCGCGTGATGGCAGACTGCTGCCCTTCAAAAAGGGTCCCTTTCACCTCGCGATCGATGCGGGAGTGTTCGTGGCTCCAGTTACTCTGCTGGGGACCTATGAGCTATGGCCGAAGAGCCGCTTTGCCTTGCGGCCGGGAACGGTAACAGTGGTGTTTCACCAGCCCATCGATCCGCACAGCCATCGTGATCGGGATTCACTGATGAAGGCTACCGCTGAGATCATTGCCAGCGCATTACCGGCGGAGCGACGCTGAAGTAGGGGCGTAAACTTATTTAGGTTCGCGCAATATAGTCACGAAGCGTTGGAATTGTCATCACGAGCGTATCCGGGGTCCCCAGCGAGGGGCGCTTTTGCCCTCGCTGGGGTGGAGAAGCGAGGGATCTGCTTTTGGTGGTTCACTGGCAAGTCAGTCTCCAAGCCCCCCCTCCCCCCTTATTTTTGCATATTTGTTTTCAATACTTTACCCCCAAAGTATTGTGTACATTTGACTTATTCCTCGGCGTAAACCATTGCATTTCAATACTTTACAGGATTCCTCGCAAAGTATTCCGTACAAAGGAGTTACAGGTAAAGTATTCCGAAATAAGGACTTACCCGATGCGCAGTTCGTCTCTGCCGACAACCGACCAAGTTTTGAAAGACCGGGTACCGCCGCACCAACAGCGGACCAGCGGTGCGGGAGACTGACCCCAGCGCTCTCAGTGTACGATGCGGAGGTGAGTTGGACCGGTCAGAAAACGGACTCCAGAACACGAAGGTAACCGCCGATTCCCAAAATGGATGGCACGCTCGCGGCCAACCCAGAGCCCTCAGGGTGATGATCGTGCTGGGTGCTCTAGATTCTAGATTTCGGCTGGCCCGACCCTAACGCCGCCCTGATTTTCGCAATTACTGGGGCCGTAGTGGTGAGCTGATGCTCCCAAATCCTCAGCAGCCGCCACTCCTGACGCTTCAGTTGAGCGACGGTCTTGGCATCCCGAGCACGGTTTCGCGCCACCTTCGCATCCCAATAATCAGTGTTCGACGATGGCCTTCTGTAGCACTTCGGACAGCCGTGCCAGTAGCAGCCATCGACAAACAAAAGCAGGCGTTCTTCGAGGAACGCAAAATCGGGTTTGCCAAGAATGTCGGGCGGGTTTAGTTTCCATCCCCGGATGCCCGACTGAATAAGACTCGCACGGAGACGCCATTCCGTCGAGCGATTGCGCTGGGATCGGACTTGGGCCATTACTCGCGACCGCATTGCGCGCGATATCGTGTCCATCTCAGACCTCTTCGCCAGGTTCGACGGTCGGCACCTTGGCGCTGATCTGGTCATACCGCTGAGTGGCAAGCCGCTCAAGGCGGCGAGCTTGGGTCATGAGCGTGCGTCGTAACCCCTTTGATACTTTCCGTTCGCTGATCACTCTCGCGAGAGAGGCGATCGTTGTCGCGCGCCTTGCTATTCGAACGTCTGGGTGCTTTCGCTGTTCGTATAGGTTTTCAGGAATGATGCGCGCGCGCGTGGAGGGGGGGAGCTTGGTCCGACCGCAAGGCGCTATGTCGCCCTCATTGAGCACTGCACCGAAGCTAGATTCTTTCAAGACACGCTGGAAAACCGTGTATTCGGCTGCATTCAGTTGTTTTTTCGCCTCAGGATCCCTGCCCTCACATTCTTGCAAATCCCAAAGTGGCCACACCTCGATTTCTGCGACCTCGAACGGGTCCAATACATTCATCGCAACCGCGTCCGTGCGCTGATTGGTGAGATGCCGTCCGATCCGAACCTGCAACATCTCATTTGTCTGCCCTACATAAATCGGTTCACCGTCGTAATCGTAGAAGGCATAAACACCCCATTTCGCATTGCCAATTTTCCTCCCGTTGGCATCGGGAGTGTCTAAGAAAACCCGAATCTGTTGGCGAATAGCGGCGACGTCTTGCGGGACACCTTGAGGTGCGTTCTGTGGTTGCGACATTACGCCGCTATCATAACCTGAATGCCAGCGGCAATTTGCATCAAAAGATGTTCTCTTAGCCACTGCACAACTGGAACAGCCACGCCGTCGCCGAACAGGTGATATGCCTCGTTGTATTTGGCGGGCAAAGGGTAGTCGTCGGGAACTCCCATGAGTCGTGCAGCTTCTCTGGGTGATAGCAGTCGCGACCGAACTTTTCGTCCTTCAACTACGACAATGGTTTGCCGACTGGAGCCGCCGACCGGTGTTCTGAGGCAACCAGAAATCTGATCGAATCGGATCTCGGCTCGCTGCGTCTTTATACCGTCTTCCTGCGGACGGATTCTGCGGTAAACGGTGCCGACGATCTTCTCTTTAAGCAGTTGTGCCTTTCTCAACTTTTCCAAATGAAGCGGGGACATCAAACCAATGATGTGATCGGTCTGCTCCTTAGTATGCCACTCTACGCCCCCTGGCTCTTCCTCAATCAGACTGGCAAACGAAGGAATCGGTTCGTCCGGAACCGGTAGGTTCCACCAGACCCAGGCATATCGGAGGCGCTCTGGCAAACGTTCGACAGCTAACCGTAAGGATTTCGTGTGCCAAGGTTCTGATGGATTAGACGACATAAGTTGCTCTGAAAGGGCAACTCCCTGGTGCACGCCCAGAATAAAGAGCCGTGGACGAGAGTGCGGCAGAAATCTTACAGCATCTATGACGAGGGCACCGACCCGGTAGTTTTCGCGCGCTAGAGCGCCGATGATAGTAGCGAAATCACGCCCGTTATGTGATGTGAGCGTACCGACTACGTTTTCAAGAACGACGACCTGTGGGACTCGGCCGAGGTCGATCATGCTACGCATAAGTTTCCAAAACGGCTTGAATGCGCCGCTTCGTTCACCAGCCAAGCCGGCACCGTCACCCGCTAATGACAGATCTTGACAGGGAAAAGATCCCCAAACCAGAGTAGGCGTGCCGGGAAGGTCGCTCGTGCTCAGATTCGCAACACTACAGACACGCAGTTCCGATCTACCGAAATAGCTTCGATACGCTGCGGCTTTTTTCTCGCACCAGTCATTTGCAAAGGTGCAATGCCAGTCGTTACCCAATCCGAGGCGAGCCATTCCACCACCAGCGAAGAACTCGAAAAAAGTGAACCGCGGTGTTGTCACGCTTTCCCGCTTCTGTAGTTCCGTCTCCATCTCCATTTGCAATTGCTAAGATTTTACATGCGTATCCTCAAAATCCGCGCTCCGCGGCACTTCACAATAAACAAAATCTCTTCGCCAAGTGCCCGTTCCGGTCTCTTTCCTCTACCGGGAATTGGAGTGGACGGCAGGTGCACTAGATCAGACGCCCCACTCAAGTGCCGGGTGCCCCATCCTAGCCCTCTTTTGGCTAGGGTGGGGATATTCGTCCGCACAACAGAAAAATCCCCGCCCAAGCAAAACCGGCTTGGGCGGGGCACGCGCGCCTACAGGTCTATCTCGCTTTCGTTTTCATCTTGCCGCTTAGAGACCGGTCATTTTCTCCAGGCGTTCCGGGTACCGAGCACCTTCTACCTTGATCTTTGAGGCGGCGCTGTCGATCTCACGGAGGTCGGCGGGCGTCAGTTCGACGGCCGCTGCTCCGATGTTCTCTTCCAGGCGGTTTAGCTTCGTCGTGCCTGGGATCGGAACGATCCATGGCTTTTGAGCCAGCAGCCAAGCGAGTGCGATCTGAGCTGGTGTCGCCTTCTTCCGCTTCCCAATACTGCTGAGCAGGTCGATCAGTGCCTGGTTCGCCTTGAGGGCCTCCGGCGTGAAGCGAGGGAGAGTGCTGCGGAAGTCGGAGCTGGCGAACCTCGTATTTTCTTTCATCGCTCCCGTCAGGAATCCCTTGCCAAGGGGGCTATACGGCACAAAGCCAATGCCGAGCTCCTCCAGGGTTGGTATGACCTCCTTTTCGGGGGTTCTTGTCCAAAGCGAGTATTCGCTTTGGAGAGCAGTGAGCGGCTGTACTGCGTGTGCGCGGCGAATCGTCTTTGCGCCTGCCTCAGAAAGCCCGAAGTGCTTGACCTTGCCCGCTTGAATCAGTTCCCTCACCGCGCCGGCGACGTCTTCGATCGGCACGTTTGGGTCAACCCGGTGCTGATAGAGCAGGTCGATGGTCTCGACCTTGAGCCGCTTGAGCGAGCCTTCAACGGCCTCCTTGATGTGCTCCGGCCGACTATTCAGACCCGGCGATCCTTTCATTCCGCGCGGATCGAAATTAGGACTGACGTCGAACCCAAATTTGGTGGCGATCACCACCTGCCCGCGGAGCGGAGCAAGGGCTTCGCCCACAAGCTCTTCGTTCACGAACGGGCCGTACACTTCGGCGGTGTCAAAGAATGTGATGCCGCGTTCCACGGCGGCACGGAGGAGAGAGGTCATCTCCTGCTGGTCTTTGGGCGGGCCGTAGGAAAAGCTCATTCCCATGCAGCCGAGGCCGATTGCAGACACTCGCAGATTGCTTTTTCCAAGTTTGCGCTTTTGCATTATTACTCCTTCTAAAAATGGCGCCAAGCAGACGTGCCCAGGAATCATTTCTTTTCGATCAGGCGCGCGGTGAGCACGACCCCGTCGCGGTCGTCATGCAGCTTGATGGGGAAGATAAGAACGTTCCAACTCCAATGCGGGCTCTCAACCGGCAGATGAGAGGCCTCTTGAAATCCGCGCCGGTCAATGTAGGTTTCGCGGGTGTCGGCAACGGTACACACGATGTCGCGCCATTCGTCTCCCATCTGCGGAAATTGCTCGAACAGGTTCCGGCCGGCAAACCAAGCCCGCTTGTGTCCATTCATCGCCGCGAAGTAGTCGTTCACATACTGCCAGGTCCCTTCCCGATCGAGGATCTCCAGGACAATGTCGTCGCCCATGGCCATCGAGATGCGTGAATAGTAGAAATCGCGCGCATCCACTACCACCGGGCGGCCGCGCTTCTTGGCCTCGAAGGAACGCAGCGCAGAAACCAGGTCTTCCACCGAGCTGTATCCCTTGAGCAGGTGCATGTCGGCGATGCCGCCGAACTTGCGTTCCAGTGTTGCCGACAAAATGATGATCGGAACCTGGGGACGTTTGCGGCGCAGCGTCTCGGCCACGTCGGTGCCGAATTTGCCGGCTCCCAGGTGGTAATCGAGAACGGCAATATCGATGCCGTGCAGCTTGGCTTCAGCCTCTTCAATCGAGCTGGAAGTCACTACCTCGTATCCCTTCTGCCGAAGTATGGCCGAGCGCAGCACCAGGTTGTCTTCGCGATCGTCCAGCAGCAACACGCGGATGGGAGTGACGGTCACGGCCTGCGGACCGGACGCCTGCGACAATACCGGATTGGAGATGTCTTCGCTCATCGCTTAGCAGTTAGAAGCACCTCAGGGCTTCCCGGTCACCCGGTGTGCCGTTAATACCGATAAAAGCCCCGCAGACGAGTGCGCGCTGTCGCCGAGATTACGGTTTGTCTGTTCCAGCCGCAGAGTCGCTCCGAGTAGCCATAATTGCCCGGACCGCTTTTGCAAGTTCCGGGAGTCTATTGAATATGCCGACCGCTCGCAACCATTGTTTGTGGTCGAAGGCGGGCGATCCGCTGACCATGGCCCCTGCCGGAATGTCTCCATGGGTCCCGCTCTGGGCGGTCACGACGACACCGTCGCCGATGTTGCAATGGCCGGCGACGCCCACCTGGCCGGCAAGGATGACATTCTTACCGACCACCGTCGATCCGGCCAGTCCAACTTGGGAGCACAGCAGCGTATGCTCAGCGACCGCGGAGCCATGCCCCACCTGGACCAGGTTGTCGATCTTAACCCCGCGCCCAATGCGGGTTTCACCAATGCTGGCGCGGTCCACGCAGGAGTTCGCCTGCACTTCCACGTCGCTGTCCAGCACCGCCGGGCCGGATTGGGTGATTTTCTCCCAGTGATCGCCGTCGCGGGCAAAGCCGAAGCCGTCGCAACCGACAATGGCGCCGTTTTGCAGGATGACGTTGTCGCCGAGGACGCAGTGTTCGCGCACGACCGCGTGGGCATGCGCGAAGAAATGGTTGCCAATGCGTGCGCCGCGATAAATGACAACGTGCGGCAAGAGCACAGCATCATCGCCAATCTCTACGTCCGCGTCGATAACCACGTAGGCCGCAACGTGGGCCTGCTTGCCAATTCTGGCAGTGGGTGCGATCACGGCAGTGGGATGCACTCCGGCCTCATATGCCGGGGGCTGGTAAAAAAGGCTGATCGCCCTGGCGAACGCCAGGTAGGGATTCTTGCTGCGCAACATGCCGGTCGCGATGGCAGGGAAGTCTTCGGCAACGATCACGGCGGCGGCGGCAGTGGTCTTGGCGGCAGCCGCATATTTGGGATTGGCGACAAAGGTAATCTGCCCAGGGCCGGCTTCTTCGATTCCGGCAACGCCCGTAATCTCGGCGTCGGGGTTCGCATTTTCGAGCGTGGCGCCCAGTGCAGACGCGATTTCGGCAAGTTTCATACCAGTTTAGTCTACGATAGAGTTTCGCAGAAGGGACCTCGAATGGGAGATATTCCCGAGGATTGGCTCGAAAGATTCAACCAGAGAATGGGTGAGGAGGGCGTTCATTACTCGCAGCGCCCTTTTCGCGCCATCTCGGAATGGACCCGCCTCCGGAATTGCAGCGTGAGCTTCCCTTCGCCCACGGCGAGTAAGGTATTCAATTGGTTCCAGGCGCGCTCGGCGGAAGGATCGCACGAGGTCGGTTCAGTTTTCACGGGCGTCTTCTTTTTTGACTCTTACTTCTGGCCGGTTTACATACCAATAGCCTATGGTACTCCACGGCTCGATGCCCTGGATTGGCTGCACAAGATGCCTGAGCCCGTCAAGCAAGACCTAGTTGCAAATAAGGAGATGCTGACGGAGTACGTCTTGCTTTGGACGGATTGTCTCGATTATGCGTACGGATTCGAAGATCTAATGGCAACTGACGCGTGTTCGGGATTCGCCTTAGAGCTGCTGCTCAGTGCAGACCGCAGTCTGCGCGCTACTGTCGAATTGCTCACGCAAAAGAATCGGCCCAATTCCAAAGCCATTGAAACGGCTCGTATGAGCACTGAAATGTTCCTTAAGGCCTACCTTGCGGCACATGCCGGTCTCGATCCAGAACGAGCGCAGAACGAACTCGGCCATAAACTGCTCGTTGCTGCCGAGGAATGTTTAGCCGTGAGTTCCAACAGAGAGTTCGAGTTGCTCCGGCAGGCTGTGAATATATATCCGCCGGTGAAGGAACGATACAAAGGCAAGAAATACTCCTCACTAGAACTGTGGAGGAGTTACTCCGTAGCTCAGACCTCGGCTGTGATATTCATTCGATCCTTAACAGATCGGGACTCAAGAGGCCAGCTTAAATGGCAATCCGGCTGAGTTGCACGCGACGACAGTCTCACGTGAACAACGATACCTGACGCGCGTCTTCTGGACGGCGGCCGCGGCGCTGTGACTTCTTGTCGCCAATGACAGCTATCACGGTCATCTCCGCCAGCGCAGAGCGGGGCACAAAAATCCGTTGCGTATTGGAGCGAGTATCGGGCGGAATAACGGAAAAGCCGTCGCTCCCTTCCTGCAGCAGGTCGTTGGGCATCATGCCCTCAATGGTCTCGTTGTCGCGGAAGCGCAGCCGGACCCACAGTCCCTCCATGCGAGGCCGGGAAGTGAAGGTCTTGCGGGTGAGCGATTCCGAATCGCCGAATTCGCGAACGAAGTAAACGCCTTTGACCTCGCGCAGCTCGATGGACACCACATTGCCGGCGGTATTCAGTAGCTCCAGCTTTCCGTCAGCAATAAACGCAGCACTCACGTAACCATTTACGGTGTCGCGGTCCATCTTGCGGACGATGACTTTCTTATGCGTGGTGGACATAGGCCCAATCGAAGCGCTCAGCCGATTGTCGCACTTTTGCGCAAAATGTGCCCTCAGGAAGCTACCTTGTAGCCAAATCGTCAACTCTTGTGTTATTGTTCGCTGTGCGGCGACCCCGATGCCAAGAATCCCTTAAGTTACGTCGAAAGAGTCAGTTGCAGAGTTAGGGAGGGTTTTTCAGCCGGTTTTTGGATACGGAGGAGTTCGGATCCCGCGGCGGGAGGAAGCATCGGCCCAAACGGTCTAGTGTTTCAGGCACCTCTGTGCGGGACTACTTTGTTGTTGGAGTTCGCCTTTAGAAACATACATTTAGATGGCAGACTACATCTATAGCATGGAGACCCGGCTCACACCGGACCAACAAAATGGTGTGAACCTGGTGCAGGAAATCGCCCTACGTGCGGGGCTGAATCTGTATCTCACCGGCGGCACGATTCGGGACCTCATCACCGGGTTTCCCATCCGCGACATCGATCTCAGCATCCAAGGTAATCCGCTCAAGCTACAGAAGGAACTGGAAAAAGCCGGCATATCGGTGCAGGGTGTCGATGAGGAGCTGCGAATACTCTACCTGCTGATGCCGGGTAACGTGCGGGCCGAGTTGAACATGACTCGGGCCGAGACGTATGACCAGTCCGGCAAGCCGCCCACCATCGCTGCCGCCACCATCAATGAAGATCTAAGGCGTCGCGACTTTACGGTCAACGCGATGGCCTTGTCGCTGAATCCGGGGTCGCGCGGATTGCTGCTCGATCCCTTCAACGGGGTGGCCGACATTGAAGCCAAGGTGCTTCGCGTCCTGCACAATTACGCGTTTCTGGAAGAACCGGTGCGGCTCATCAGGGCGACCCGTTTGAGCGCACGTTTCCACTGGCCCCTGGAAGAGCGGACGCAAGCGCGGTACGACGCCGCCAAAGAGAACAGCTACATCGAGAATATCGGCAAGCGGGCCGTGGGTTACGAACTGGAGCAGCTCGCGCACGAAGACGATCCCTTGCACATCATGCGCGCGCTGGATAAAGAAGGCTGGCTGAAGGTGCTGCATCCGCATTGGAGCATGGCCAAAGTCGACGCCAGCGAACTGGGGCAGGTGGTAAAGACGCGCCAGATGATGAACGAGCTTGGCTACTCGGTGGAAGCGGGACCGATCGTGATGTACTTCCTGACCCGGCGCATGGGCGACAAGGACACCTCCGAAATCCAGCGCATGATTCCTCGCCGGGATTTCGTGGATAAGTGGAAGCGCCTGGAAAGTGGAGCGCGCGATCTGGCCAAGAAGCTGACCAGCAAGGAGGCGGGCACGCCCTCGAGATCTTGGAAGGTCCTGGCACACGCCTCACCGGAAAATATCCTGTTTCTAAGCCTCACCACGAAGCAACAGGGAGTCGATCAGAAGCTGAAAAACTTCTTCACAAAATGGCGGCAGATGAAAGAGAAGTTGCCGTTCCCGGAGATGGCGGAATTGCGAATTACGCCTCAGCTCCCGGAATATGCCACGCTGATGGAAGAAGCTTTCCTGTTGCTGCTCGACGGCAAGCTGCGGTCGCACACGGAGATCGTGAACTTTTTGAAGCCGTACGAACCGCCACCGCCCCCACCGCCGCCGGCGCCCAGGCGAGGACGCGGCAAGGCAGCGGCTGCAAAAGGGGTTGCACCCGGCGGTGAAGCACCGGCTCCGGCAAAGCGGGGACGCAAAGCGAAAGCGACGGAGACGCCAGCCGTCGCACCCGCGCAGGCGCCTGCCATAGCTGTGCCAGTTGCGGAGTCGAAGCCGGCAACAGGCGCCAAGAAAGCCGTAGCGGCTGCTGAGCCCAAGAAAGCGGCGGCATCAACTCCTGTCGTCAAGCCTGCAACGAAGAAGGCTGCATCAACAAAGCCTGCTGCAACCAAGAAGGTCACGCCAGCGAAGGCTCCCAAGAAACCCGCAAAACCGGCCAAGAAGAAGGCATCTGTAAAGAAAGCCCCGGCAAAGAAAGCAGCTGCGAAAAAACCTGCTGCGAAAAAAGCCGTCAAGAAGAAGCGATAGACGAGATTAATGCGACCGGCACTGGCTCATTATCAGGCGAGATACGGCTGCAGATTCTGTTCGATGGTGGTCTCGTCAACGTCCTCGCCGCGATTTAGCCGCTCCAGAATTTCGTCCACGACTTGCTTGGCCAGGTTGCGCTCGCGATGCAGCAGAAAGCCGTCGAAAACGTGCTCCCCGCGCATGGCCTCCTGGATCTCGGTTTCCTTGTCGTGTTCTCCGAGTTCCGTGAAATACACCACCTTGTAGCGGCCGCTGTAACTGGCTTCACGATAGATCTCGAACATCACTTTCTTGGTGTCGGTCATCAGGGGCATGGTTAGTCGTCTCCGGCCGCCGTTGCACGTTCCCGTTCGGCTACTACGTGCGGGAATCCTAGCGGAATATTTTCCTGCGCGCGCGATTTCTGCATCAACGGCACACGCAAGGAACGCTCGTAGGCCGCGAGCTGCTGCTCCAATTGTTTCGCCGCCTCCGCCTTCTTCGTTAAGGTTTCCTGGTAGCGCTTCAAGAAGTAATCGATGGTTTCCACACGGATTTTGATGGACCCCGTCGGCTTATTTTCGTCGAGGTCTTTGAAAGAGAAATAGGGTGTACCAGAATTCTCGATGATGTCCTCGATCACACTGTAGATAGGCGCGTCGTGTCCGCACTTGAAGTTGCTGACCTCCAAAGCCACCAGGTTGGGATGGCGCGCCGTGAACTTCGCCGCCCAGATCTTCTGGTTGGTGCTGGCGGAGTAGGCGTTCTTCCACACGTCGCGAATATCGAGCGCGTGGGTGATGGCGCCGGAACGGACCTCTTCGCCGAAGAGCCGGTCGAGCAAGTCTTCGTCGGTCGGCAGCAGGCTCTGCGAGAACACCGGATAGCCCAGCTTCTGGAACTCCTCCATGATCTCGTGGTTGAGGCCGGGATCATGGTGATAGACGCGGCCCAGCATGACGATGCCCAGACGGTTCTCGCGCTCCAGGCTGTCGAGCACCTCGCGAGCGCGTTTGCGCACTCCGCGATCAAAGTCCTCAAAGGCCTTGAAGCCAACCTCGACGGCACGTTCGTTCTCTTCTTCGGAGAGCCCCAGGATCGGCATCCATGTCTGAAACATCTGCAAGGTAAACAGCTTCTTGTCGTCGAGGTTCAGGATGGGATCGAAATACTGAATGCCGTTCTCCTTGAAGACGTCGTTCTCCTTAATGAAGGCCGCCTTCACTGAGTTCGGTGTGGCCGTCACGGTCGGGCACGCATTGCTGCCGCTGCAGTTCTTCAGCGGCTGATGCAGCGTGTCGATCATGGGGAAGAAGATGGCGTCCAGCGGCTTCTTCTGGTGCTTCTGGAAGATCAGGTTGTAAACGTGCGGGATGCCGACCTTCGACGGGAAGCACGGATCGATCGCGCCGCGGCCCGCGCCGGCGCGGTACATGTCCTGGCCGGTGAATTCGGAGTACACCAGGTTCTCGGGCTCCAGGCCCAGGCTCTCGAGATACGCGCTAAACAGAGGCGCGTAGAGGTACATGTTCAGCACGCGCGGCATACCGATACGAAGGCTGGAGCGCTTCTTCATCAGCGCAATGCGTTGCTTGGCAGCCAACGTCCAGGCGCGCGTGGGAACGGGATCGGCGACCTTCTGCGGATTGCGCGAGCGCCACACCTCGCGGGCGGCAAGGTCAACCAAATTCGGATTGGCGTTCTTGATCGCGTCCAACCCCGCCTTGATGCCGCGCATGGCGCCGACATCCTCGACCTGCCCCTTTTCGCAGGTGGAAATGATCAGGCGCCGTTCTCCGCCTTGCAGCGGTACCTTCGACTTGAACACCGGCAGCGGCGAAGCCGGCTCGAGATGGTCGCCGACATTCACGTCGATGAAAGTGCGCAGGCAATTGTTCTTGCAGAAGTAGCAGCGGGTATCTTCGTTGCGCGTGGTGCGATACCCGATCTTTTGTACTGCATCGAGCCCGATGAAGGTGGTGCGATGGCCGTTCTTGTAGAGACGAATGACCTCTACGCCCGCGCCGATCGCGCCCGACTCGCCGCAATGCTCGTGCACGATGACTTCGGCTTCGTGATCAACGCCGTGGAAGTGAGAACGGATAAAGTCGACCTCCGACTTTACCGCCGCCAGGTTCTTCTGTGTGCCACCCTGCAAGATGAAGCGCGATCCCAGCTTCGCAAGATTCGGGATGCCGGCGACATAGAGGAAAATGTTCTTGGGCAGGACGTTCGCCAGTCCGGCGAGGATTTCTTCGCCGCGCCAACCTTGCCGCTGGAAGTTCACGATGTCGGACTGCATGAACACCGCACACCCGTAGCCGAAGATCGGCATGGTGTTGGCGGAGAAAGCGATGTCCGCGTACTCCTCCACTTTGTAGCCGAGCGACTCGGCGGTGCCTTGCAGGAAATAGCCGTTTCCGGCCGAGCACTGGGTGTTGAGTTTGAAGTCCTTAACGCGGCCGTCCTTCAACACGATGAGCTTAATGTCCTGGCCGCCGACATCCACGATGACGTGGGGATTCTTGTAGAACTTCATGGCCGATTCGGTGTGCGCTACGGTTTCCACCAGCGCAACATCGGCCTTGAGTACGTCTTTCAAAACATCCTTGGCGTATCCGGTGGTACCGACCCCGAGCACTTCCAGGGTTGCTCCCTGCGACTCCACCTGCTGGCGGAGTGCGACGAACATGTCGATGGTGTCCTGGATGGGATTCCCACCCGACAGTTGATAGGCCTTGCAGAGCACGTCGCCAGCTTCTGACAGCAGCACAGCTTTTGTCGAAGTCGAACCGCCATCAAGGCCGACGAATCCGCGCACCGTCTCGCCGACACCGAACTTCGCGCCGACAAACTTCGGGACCGCGTACTTCTGCTTGAAGCTGGCGAGTTCTTCTTCGGAAGCACTCAGACCAGCGGCGCCCGATTTCGCTTTCTCGGCTTGCCGGCCGACCGAGATGTAGTCCTCGAGGCACTCCGTACCCATGTAGGTTCCGACTTCGGACTCTTCGTCCTTGCCGAATTCCACTGCGCCCAGCGCTGCGAAATACTGCGCGTTCTCTGGGACCTTGATCAGCTCTTCCGGCGTGGCGCCCTCGGGAAGCTGGACCTTGCGCTCCTCCCAGGTGCGAGGAATGTTCTGCTGCCACGCTTCCTTCATTCCGCGGATGAAACTATTTGGCCCTCCCAGCAGCAGCACGTGCGGACGCAGTGTGTGCCCGCGCGTGAGCACCGTGAGGTTCTGCAGAACAATGGCGTCGAATAGGGATGCCATCAACTGATCGGGCGGGATGCCCTGCTTCTGCAGGCCGTTGATGTCGGTTTCTGCAAACACACCACATTTGCCTGCGACCGGATGCAGCTTGATACCGGTGTAGCCCTGGTCGCAGAGTTCTTCGGGTGGAATCTTGAGCTTCGCGTTGATCTTGTCGATGACAGCGCCCGTGCCTCCCGCGCATTTGTCGTTCATCGACGGGATTTTTTTCTTGCGGCCGGTATTCTCGTCGTCCTTGAAGACGATGATCTTGGCATCCTGTCCGCCCAGCTCAATGACCGAGTTCACCTCGGGGTGCAGCTTTTCGACCGCCAGCGACACTGCGGTGACTTCCTGCACAAACTTTGCGCCGACCAGGTTGGCCAGCGCCCCTCCGCCCGAGCCGGTGATGAAGATGCGGCAATTGTGTGGAGCAATGCCGACTTCCTCCTCCATGCGCTTGAGGAATTCCAGCAATTTCTCCGGCTGCTTGGTTTCGTGACGTTGATAGTCCTGCCAGATGATCTGGTCGGTTTCGGCGTTGACAATGACGGCCTTCACCGTCGTCGAGCCAACATCCATGCCAACGGTATAGACCGCCTTGAAGCCCGACTGCGCATTCACTTCGCGCGAACGGGCCAGAACGCGCGCGGGAAGCGAGTCTTCAACGGGCGGCGAGCCCAGAAGGGCGTCCAGTTGGACGTCAACCTTCTGCTCGCCATTACTGCACGAACCTTGCTGATGAGAATGCGAACCCACTAACCCTCCGAAAAACCGAACCGGTGATAAAAACCTTAGTCGCCGAAGTTCCCGCTAACACCCTGAAAGCCACGCTTGGCCTGCGTGAACAGCCAGCGAATCACGCGCTGATCGTTGTAGCAAAACGCCAGAATATGGTTCAGGGTAGAGAAGCAGCTCTTCTGGCACTCTTTCTTCATGTCTTTTAACTGCTTGCTTTCGAACTTGTGGTTTTCGATAGTTCCCCAGTCGTATCCGGCAGAGTACATGGGGAAGCAAGGCGCGAGCGTGCCGTCCACGCGAATAATCAGCGAATTGTGTCCGGCGCGGCAGTTCCAATCTTCCAGTTCGCCTTGGATGAATTCTTTCATCTGCGAGAGCCGCTCCACCGAATTCACCATGTGGTAGCCGGACTTCTGCTTCTCCACCAGCCAGTCGACCAACTCGCACACCATGGGATGGTCTTCCTCGCGGATGAACGTTGGGTTGGTGTACAGGTGCTTGAAGTGCGGCTGCTCGGTCATCGGCGACTCGCAGATGTGATAGTCGGTGGCGATGCCGCTGTCGTGCGCCAGTTCCGTTAACTGCCGCACATCGTCCATGTTGTTATGGCAGATGTTGATGTTGAGAAAGACGCTGTAGCCGTACTTGTACTGCTTTTTGACCAGATAATCGAAGTACGAGCGGATCGGCACCATCGCTTTCGGCAGTCCGGGCTTAACGTCCCAGGCATCCACCGCGAGGTTGAAGGTGGCAACACCGGCGTCAGCCAACTTGTCGATTACCTCAGGCCGCATCAGCCGTCCGTTGGTCGGCAGATAGATCCAGAAGTCTTTTCTGGCGGCGTAATAGACGATCTTATGGGCGAGGTCGGGACGCAGAAGCGGCTCGCCGCCCATCAGCGCCAGCACACGGCATCCGGTGTCGTGCAGCCAGTCGATGGAGCGCTTGGCCACATCCTCAGTCATGCCGCGGACGCTATTGTCGAAGGCCCAGCAGTAGTGGCAATCGAGGTTGCATTTCCACTCGTTGAACAGATAGGCAATGATGGGGTGAAACTCGCCCGGCATGATTCGCGAACGGAAGAATGGAAACGCCCAGCCTTTCGCCGCGCGGTAAATGTGCTTGACTTTGTATTTGCGATGGCCGTTGTTGGGGAAGAAATCCTCGTCCGCGGCCGACATCAGCTCGGGAAACTGCGGGAACACTGGCTTCGGCAGCTTCTGCTCTTTGCCACTCGAAGGCGGTGGCAACAGCCGTGGCTGCTCGGGCGGCTTCATGAGCAGGTCGTGTAGCTGCACATCCAGGCGATAAGTCGGGGCAGCTTGCGTACCTTCCGGTGCTTGCACTTCCGGCATGTAGAGAGTGACCTTCCTTCTTTTATTTATCGTTCAACCTGAAAAATCAATCACTAATCGCCATACGCGGCGGCCACCGTCAGTTTCTGCGGCGGAGTCACCGGCACGCGCGCCAGGCGTTTCTTGCCGTTCATCAGATCGTTGACATGCAGCACGAAATTCACAGCTACGCCAGCGTACCCATGAACGTGCGGCACCGGATAAAACAAGTTGCGCAGCTCCGGATGTTTGGCCACGTAGTCCTTGATGTCCTCCAGCCGTTTGCCGGTGGACTTCAGCGCCTGCTCGAACTCCATGCGAGCTTTGACCTTGGCCTCACCCAGCGCCATCTGCACCCGGCTGTGGGCATTGATCTCGCCCTCACCCGAAGTTTCGATGGGCAGGAAGATCATCTCCTTGAAGTGGTTGGCCACAGCCGACTGCACGCCATCCGACTGCGACGACGGCATGCACCCGAACGGCTTCAGCGCCAGCACCATGTGGCAGAGACGGTTCTTGGTGTACCAGACGTTCTTGCCCACTTCGAGATGGCCTTCGCCGCCGCGGGCGAATTCGTTGTAGAACGGGTTGGCCATCGCGGCCATTTCCTTCTGGTCCACCAGATGGTGCGCGATGTTGCCCAGTCCCTCCACCACGCGATGGTATTGGCGCGCATAGAAATGTTCGCCTACGCCCCACAACCATTGCTTCTGGCGGAACTTCAGCTCGTTCACCGCCATCTTGTGCAGCTCGTACCACTTCACTTTCTTGTAGGGGGCGTCTAGCGACCGGCGGGCGGCAGCGCGCGCCTTGGCCTGATACATCATGTACATCACCCAGGTTCCAATGGGCTCGACCAGCACCTGTGCGCCCTCGCGCTCCAGGAACTCGAACATGTGAAAGTTGCCATCGCCCTCGGTGATCTGCGCCCAGAATTCGCCGATGATCTTGACCACCGGCTTGACACGCAGGCGATCGACTTCAATGGTGGCGAGTTGCTGACGGACAGCCGCCAGCGCCTCTTTGTACGGGTCGCCGTAAAGCTGCTCGCGGACCTTGCATAGCGAGTTGACCACGACCTCCCACTTCTTGCCCTTGTTGGCGCGCACCTTCTTGGCCAGCCACTCCGGGAGGTCTTCGTGGTCCTCGAACGGCTTGCGCTCGCGCAGCAGGGTGCACAGCGCGTCGATGGACGACTGGAAGACTTCATCCGTTTTGCCTTTCTCGGCTTCATAGGGACGGATGCGGTAGATCATCTCGTTCATGATGTCGCCCAGGTTGAGGGCATTGAACATGCCCATGCCGAAGTCCACCGTGAACTTCAGCCCGGCTTCGCCTGAGGCTGCCTTCACGCCGTCATTCTGCTGGAAGAGCAATACCCGGAAGCCATCAAAGCCGGCGTTTTGCAGAGCGAGGCGGTACTCCGACTCATACATGCCAAAGCGGCATGGACCACATGAGCCGGCGGTAAAAAAGACGTGGTTGTTGATGATCTCGTCTTTCGTCATCCCGCGCGCTTCCAGGCTCTGGAGGTACTGCACCAGGTTGCCGACGGTGAAGTACGTGGGATTGCACTGACCGTTGTTGCCGTATTCCTTGCCCAGTTGAAACGCCGAGACGTTGGGCACAGGCAGAATCTCGCAGCGATATCCGCAGCCTTCAAACACCGCCTGGATCACGCGCTCATGCTTCCAGGTCAGACCACCGAAAAGAATGGTCACCTTGTTGCGCTCTTCCGCGGTGAAAGGCCGCTCGGCGGGACGGCGAAAGTGGTGGACGGGGCCACTATCGAGCCCCATCATGCTGGCCAGGCGTGCGCGTTCCTGGGCCAGCTTCCGCTGAATCTCCGCTTCGGATTGGGAACGCTTCAGTTCGTCTATGGGGAAATCAATGCGAGTCACGGGCATAGCAACCTTCCTCTGTTGTGAGCGGAATGATTATTGGCTGCCTACAGTTGATTGTATGCTTGTGTGTTGGCGGCCGAGATGACACAAAGGGGGCATGAGGGTTGCAGAGATGGCCGAAGCGGGTGAAAACTCTCACGGCAAAAATCTATCTTTGCAAAATCGGACTACTTGCTGAGACTACCGATGAGCGGCAAAAGACTTGCGTTGCCGCTCTCCCCAATACTTCTAAGACTATGCAATCGACCGCACAGATTCAAGGGGGAATAAGAAAATTGTTGGCAATTAATTTGCTAGGATGGAGTGCGGATTTGGCACGTCGGTGCTAGCCGAGTGACCGGTGCGCTCTACTTGTCTACTTTATGTTCCGCGCTCTGACGTGCGAGTGACTTAAGGTCGTGTACCAGACATATGGAAGCGAGGTTGGTTTGGCCTACTACGATTTGCGAGATTGGATCTCCGCGCTGGACAAAGCGGGAGAGTTGAAGCGTGTCAAAGCAGAAGCTGATCCGGTCCTGGAGATCGCCGAGATCACGGACCGGGTCTCCAAATGGGGACCTCGGGGAAAGCATGGTCCCGGCGGACCGGCATTGCTTTTCGAAAACGTCAGAGGCTATCCCGGGGCCAAGCTGCTGATCAACCAATTCGGCTCCGAACGCCGTATGAAGCTGGCGCTGGACGTGGATTCGCTCGATGAGGTCGCCGACCGGATCAAGTACTTCATGGACGTGAAGTCGCCGCAAGGGCTGCTGGACAAGATCAAAATGCTGCCCATGCTGGCGGAGATGGGAAAGTTCTTTCCCAAGGAAGTCTCCAGCGGTCCCTGCAAAGAGGTCATCAAGCGTGACAATTTCTCTCTGTTGGATTTTCCCATCCTGCAATGCTGGCCGCAGGACGGAGGACGCTTCATCACGCTGCCCTCGGTGATCACCAAAGATCCCAAGACAGGCAAGCGCAATGCCGGTACCTATCGCATGCAGGTGTACGACGAGCGCAGCGCCGGCATGCATTGGCAGCGTCAGAAGCAGGGCGCCGAGCACTACCGCCAACAGATGCGCGCGGCCGCGGCGGCGGGCGAGGCGCATCCCGTTACCGCAGCCTTGGACATGATGGCGCGCTCAGGTGGAGGCTCGCGAGTGGCGGAAGGGAAGCAGGTCGCAGGGAAGATGGATGTGGCCGTCGCCATCGGCACCGATCCGGCCATGATGTTCTCCTCCATTGTGCCCGCGCCTCCCGATGTCGAGGAATACATGATTGCCGGATTCCTGCGGCAGAAGCCCGTCGAGCTGGTGAAGTGTGAGACCGTCGATCTGGAAGTGCCAGCCACGTCGGAGATCGTGCTCGAAGGCTACGTGTTGCTGGATGAGCTGCGCATGGAGGGGCCGTTCGGTGACCACACCGGCTTCTACACGCCGGAAGATCTCTACCCGGTGTTTCACGTTACCTGCATCACCCATCGCAAGGACCCGATCTACTCGACCACCATCGTGGGCAAGCCCCCGATGGAGGACGCGTGGATGGGCAAAGCGGTGGAGCGGATCTTCCTGCCGCTGATGCGCGTCACCATTCCCGAGATTGTGGACGTGAACCTGCCCATCGAAGGCATCTTTCACAACCTGATGATTGTCTCGATCAAGAAGTCGTATCCCGGCCAGGCGCGCAAGGTGATGAACGGAATTTGGTCGATGGGGCAGGCGATGTGCACGAAATGCATTCTGGTGGTGGATGAAGACGTGGACGTGCAGGACATCCGCGACGTCACTCTCAAAGTGCTGAATAACATCGACCCCGAGCGCGATATCCAGTTCACGCTGGGGCCGGTGGACTCGCTCGATCATGCCTCGCGGCTGCCCGACTTCGGCTCGAAGATGGGCGTTGACGCGACGCGCAAGTGGCCCAGCGAAGGCTTCACACGCCCGTGGCCCGACGAGATCAGGATGGACGAGAAAACCAAGGAGCAGGTGTCCAAGCGGTGGAAGGAGTTTGGACTGGAGTAATGCAGTTATCGGTTACCGGTGGTCCTCCATAGCGGGATTGCTTGTGATATCTGTTTTCGTCACGTATCTGGAAATCATGTGCGTTCGGGCGTAGAGTGCTGAGCGATGAAAGCCGCGTGCGCAATGACGTTGGTGCTGCTGATGGCGGTGGGCGCTGCATCTCAGCAATCCCCTCGGCCCAAAACGACATCGGCCAGAAGCATCAGTCGGGACGAAGCCGCAAACCTACTAAGGACTTTCCTTAAAAGCGAAGGATATGACACGAAGGCCGCGCCGGTGGATATTGAGGACAGTGCGGATAGCCCCGATTCGGGTTTCTACCTGTTGGCGGTGTTCGTTGACACGCCGCAGCGGTTAGTCAAGATAGGGAATTACGGGGTCAACGGCAGGACGGGCGACCTCTGGAACCTTGTTGAATGCAAACGGATCACCTCAAGCGCGATTGCCCTAAAACAAAAACAAATTCGCGAATCAAGCGGCTTGTCATCGACAGACGTTAAGCGATTACGCAACTCCGTTCCCTGTTTTTGACACGGCGTGTCCCGCGTGAGCGATAACTGTCGATAGATCCCCATTGCACTCATTGAGCACCAGTCGGTTGGCCCCGTGGGGGTCAATGAGTGTAATCGCCTGATTTCAACACCCATCTGGAGTTTTGATCGTTCAGGGTGTAGATTCCTTCGCAGTGGAAGCATTCACAGGCCAGAAATACACAATTCGGTTCTGGGTATTGGGAGCCTGTGCCGTGTTGCTCTCCGCCGCGTCGGCCTTCGCGTTTCTGAACTACATCGGGCAAGGCATCGTAGTGGGTGCCTTGCTTGACTTACGCGGGCGTGAGGCCGACGTAGCCACTGCACAACGATGGGCAAGATTCTGGCAGGTGGCTTCTTGTGCTTGCCTTTCCGGGTCGAGCGTGACGGCAGCCCTCACGCTGCCGATTGATCCAGATGCGCCACGGGTAGCAAAGTTCATTGCACGTTTAGTCGTGGCTGCGGCCCTCTCGATAGTACTGACGGTGCTCATTGCCTTCGCGTCCTTCTCAATCATCGCAGCTTCCCACCGGTCGGTAGTTCACTGACCCGTAGTTGGCGTAACATCCCCATAGCACAAGTAATCCTCGCTGTCAGGATTGGTTGCCGGGTGCCCCGGGTCTCGCGCTCTTCGAGACCCGGGACAACATGGAGGCAATGAACACGTAAGACTCTCCTGGATCGCCCTTGGTTGAGTCCGCCTTCGCGAACTTGCTTCCCGGTATCGTCCGTGTCACAGTTATGAGCATGCTCACCCGTCCCGATCCCACCGAATACGCCGAGTTCTACAAGAACTACATTGCTCGTGTTCCCGAGGGCCCCGTCCTCGATTTCCTCGCCAAGCAGCTTGGCGAGTACCGGCAGCTCCTGGCGGGCGTGTCCGACGAGGCAGCCAGCGCGGCGCCTGCGCCGGGGAAGTGGAGCATCAAGCAGGTGCTCGGGCACCTGTGCGACACCGAGCGTGTTATGACGTACCGGGCGCTACGCTTCGCGCGTGGCGATGCCGGCGAGTTGCGCGGTTTCGAGCAGGACGACTACGTGCGCGAAGCGCAATCGAATTCGCGCAGCCTCGACGACCTGCTGACCGAATTCGAAAGCATACGCAAAGCGACCATTGTTCTGTTCGGTTCGTTGCCTCCAGAGGCCGAGATGCGCTCTGGCATCGCCAACGGAAATAAAGTCACTGTCCGCGCGCTGGCGTATATTGCGGCCGGCCACACGCAACACCACTTCGAAGGGCTTAAAGCGGGTTTGGCCGGGCGGGCGGGAACAGGCGGGTAAGGAGCGTGTACAAGGACTGTGTCGTCCCTAAGGGACTCGTGAATTTCTCCCGCTTTACCCAGGGCTTACGCCCTGGGCTAAAAGCAATTCCGCCCCTGCGGGGCTGGCTTTTTCACAGTCGCTTCACTGTGCCGACTTAAGACGAGTTCTCGTACAAGCCCTGCGCGGAAGACAAGAAAACTGGCTGGATTGTTATACTGAAGAACCATGGGAATCGTCAGAAACATTGCGGCCATCGCCAAAGGCATGAGCGTGACCTTCCGGGAAATGTTTAACCCGACCATAGTGGAGAACTATCCGGACGGTCCCGGTTTGACCCGGGGCGCGATGTTCCAGGAGCGCTTTCGCGGAATGCACGTGCTGCAGCGCGACGAGAACGGGCTGGAGAAGTGCGTGGCATGCTTCCTGTGCGCCGCTGCCTGTCCCTCCAACTGCATCTACATCGAAGCCGCCGAGAACACCGCCGAGAAACGCGTGAGCGGCGCCGAGCGCTACGCCAAGGTTTACAACATCGATTACAACCGCTGCATTTTTTGCGGCTACTGCGTGGAGGCTTGTCCCACGGACGCAATCACGCACGGTCACGGCTTCGAGTTGGCGACTTACAATGCCAGCAGCCTGGTTTACCGCAAAGAACAATTGCTGGCCGGAACGCCCGCGCACGAAGGCGCGAATGCTATCTTCAGCCAGTACGAGAATGCCAGACTGGTTCCGAACAAGTAACTGCGACGCGCAAATGTGTCAGGCCCCGGCTGCGTAATCGCTGGTTCTGGACTTTTCTTATCCGTTTGCTTGAGAGGGCTGGATCTGCTCCAGAATCCCTGCAACCGGAATTCGAATCCATTGCGGCCGGTGTTCAAGCTCATATTCAATCTCCGCCAACGCTCGCTCGATCATGTAGGCGCCGAGAATGATCCTGATCTCTTCCTCCTGCTGCGGGAGGAAAGCAGCACTCGATCCCACCTTTAAGTAGTTCTCGAGGAAAATGACGCTAACCCATTGATACCAAGTCTTTGCCCACTTCTCCACTTGGGGGTGCGATTCGCGGCTGGGTACAATGCCGGGAACATCGCCAAACAACGCGGCGTGGGAAACATAGTGGAAGGAGCGCAGCATGGTGGCCACATCGCGCAGCGCGGAACGCTTAATGCGGCGCTCGCTCAAGGGCCGATCCGGATCACCCTCGAAATTGGTGATGACCCAGTCGCTGCCCGAAAACAGCACGTTGTTCAACTGATAGTCGCCATGTTGCCGAATTCGGTTGCCGGACAAGCGCTTGTCACGCAGCAGCAATAGGCGATTGCGGATATCGCCTTCACGATTCAGCGCCTCGGAAATGTCGGGCTGCGCGTCGCTGGGGAGCTGGCGGAGGCGGCTCCGCAGCGTGTCGAAAGAACGATTCAATTGACCAACGATCCCGTGGTAAATGCCTTGCCGGTAAAACGTGGTAAACGGTTCAGGAGCAAAGTCGGGAACGTCGGGACGGCTGCTGAGGGCGATGTGCATCTCGGCGCTTCGCTGCGCCAGTACCCGAATGCTGTCCAGCGAGTTGCCCAGCAACTCCGCAATGATTTGGGGTACTGGCGATTTGAGTGACGCCAGAGGATCCGCGAGAGTCAGATCGCGAACTCGCTGGTCCTCCTGAGGGAGGGCCAATGCATGCTCGAAGAACAGCCCGAGATGGTCCAAGGTATAGCTCCATCCGTTAGTTGCGTTGGGGATGAAGCTGCTGAGCGTGCCAATATTTAACTCGTGGATTGCGCTGGGATGATAGCGCCGGTATTCCAGGGACCCGAGGGCCCGCGGAATTGCCCTGAACTCGGTCTGCTCGGTCAGGAACTCGGGCACCTCGCGTCCGGGATTGACGCCTTCTTCCAGCTTGCGATAGAGCTTCAATACAAAGTCGTCACCGTAGTTGATGACGGTATAAGACTGTTCGGTGGACCGAGGCTGTGGCTCCAGTTTGGAGCGGACCGAGGTCCATGCCTTGCGAAAGGCGCGAGTATGAGCGCCGATCAGCTCACCGAATTCGCCGCGAATCCTTCGGCGGCGGACGATGGCGCGCAACAGTGAGTCGCTAAAGTCGCGGTCGAAGGTAGCTCCGTATAGTAGTGCCGTGGTCTCCGGTTCGGGGCCGTCCAACCGAGCCAACACTACATCCGGCCGGTCGCGCAGTATCGCCTCCGACTTGTCGCCGGTCGCGATGGAGATAGGCACGAGATAAACTTCCGGATCGCCGTCCCCATATTCGACATTCAGGAAGAGCAGATGCGCCGACGTTTCGGGCAGGGAAAGCACGTTCTGCAATGCGAGACCCGTGATATAGCGCTGCTTGCCCAAGAACCACGGACGGCTGCGCAACATCCTGGGGATGATGTGCTGCAGTTTCTGCAGAGTATCCTCTGAGAAAACATCCTCCGTCGGCCCAACCGACACCACCGGTAACTCCTGGGGCGCACCACTGACGTTGAGCGACTCCTGGGTCGTTTCCCGCGGCTGCAGATGGAACCAGTAAAAGGCGTGCGGCCCCAGAGACAGCAGGTAAAAGCGTTCACTGATGCTGGGGAACTTGCTGCGCCCGAAGACTTCCACCGGCACGGAGCCCTGCAAGCTGGCCAGATCGAGCTCTACGCATTGCGTGAATCGGGAGAGATTGGCAACCACCAGGACCTTTTCGTCGCCGAACTGACGGATGAAGGCCAGCACCTTGCGGTTGCTGGGATACAGAAATTCCAGGCTGCCACTGCCGAAGGCGCGAAACTGCTTGCGTTGCTGGATGAGGCGCTTCATCCACCACAGCAGGGAATGAGAATTGTTCTGCTGGGCCTCGACGTTGACGGTCTCGTAGTGATACTCGGGATCGATATTTACCGGCAGGTACAGGCGTTGAGGATTGGTGCGCGAGAAGCCGGCATTGCGGTCTGAGCTCCACTGCATGGGAGTGCGCACTCCGTTACGGTCACCCAGGAAGACATTGTCGCCCATGCCGATTTCGTCGCCGTAGTAAATGACCGGCGTTCCCGGCAGCGAGAACAGCAAGGCATTCATCAGCTCGATTCGGCGGCGGTCGTTTTCCAGCAGCGGCGCCAGCCGGCGGCGAATGCCGAGATTGATCCGCATCTCCCGATCGCGGGCGTAGGTGCGATTCATGTAATCGCGCTCTTCGTCGGTCACCATCTCCAGGGTCAGCTCGTCATGGTTGCGCAAGAACAGGGCCCATTGGCAGCTTTCGGGAATGGGCGGCGTCAGCTTCAGAATGTCGGTGACGGGATAGCGGTCTTCCATGCGCAGCGACATGAACAGCCGCGGCATCACCGGGAAGTGAAAGGCCATATGACATTCGTCGCCATTTCCGAAGTAGGCCACGGCGTCCTCCGGCCATTGGTTGGCCTCCGCCAGCAGCATGCGGTCATGGTATTTCTGGTCAACATGCTGGCGCAGTTCGCGCAGCGCCCGATGGGTTTCCGGCAGGTTTTCGCAATTGGTGCCTTCGCGCTCAAACAAGTACGGGACCGCGTCGAGCCGCAAGCCATCGACGCCCAGATCAAGCCAGAAATCCACGGCCGCGAACATGGCCTCGCGGACCTCAGGGTTGTCCCAGTTCAGGTCGGGCTGATGCGAGTAGAAGCGGTGCCAGTAGTACGCCTTGGCAACCGGGTCCCAAGACCAGTTGGAACTTTCGAAGTCTTTGAAGATGATACGGGCGTCACGATACTTCTCCGGGGTGTCGCTCCACACGTAGTAGTTGCGCCAGCGGCTGCCGGGCAGCGCCCGGCGAGAGCGCTGAAACCACGCATGCTGGTCTGATGTGTGATTCAGTACCAGCTCGGTAATCACGCGCAGGCCGCGGCGATGTGCCTCGCGCAGGAAGCGCTGGAAATCCCTCAATGTCCCATAAGCGGGATGGACGTCGGTGTAGTTGGCGATGTCGTATCCGTCGTCCCGCAACGGTGAGGGGCAGAAGGGCAAGAGCCAAATGGCCGTTACTCCAAGATCTTCCAGGAAATCAAGTTTTTGCGTCAGGCCGCCGAAGTCGCCGACGCCATCGGAGTTGCTGTCGGAGAAAGCGCGCACGTGCACTTCGTAGATGATGGCGTTCTTGTACCACGGCACACTAGAGGGCGAAGTCATGATGTTCAATCATAGGGCATACCCACGGTACGCAAAGCTTCCGATTGCGGTCTTCAACTCCAGTTGGACGAGATTCTTTGCCCTAGGATAGTCCCTTGACAGTTCGATGCAAGTGGGGGCATGGACGTTTGGATGCCGAGACGATAGGGATCGATCTACAGTCCTGCCTGCCCAAATCCCAAAAGGTGTGACCTCAGCATGCAAGAAACAGGAAGACCCTAGCAATTTCCTAGTAGCGCCACCGTCCTATACAGAGTAAACATGAATGACAGGTGGCAATGGACAAAGCTACCCGAGTCAACCGAGTCGCCAAGGTCGCCGAACACACCTGCGGTTGCAAGCATGCTGGTGTTGTTATGGTCAGCTTGGATCTCGGAAACTGATCGCCCCTCGAGTCGCATACTCAGGAGGAAGTCCAGTGGGAAAGAAAGACAAGGAAAAGAAGAACAAGGACAAGAAGAGCAAAGAGGCGAGCAATAAGAAAAACAACGGGACCGCCAAGGAAGTGCCGGCTGCTGGCGCGGCTTACAGTGACGGTCATCCGCTAGATCGCGTCCAATACCTCGAAACCAAGCTCATCCTGAAGCCCGACCGTTTTGTCTCGGTGGAGAGCTTTCGCGAGTTCGCTAAGCTGGTGCAGCGCACAGCGAAGAAGCTCGGAGTTGGTTTTATCAGCGACCCCAAGGCCGGTCGCAGGCCGGATGTCCGGGAAATCATTTTCTTCGACACGCCGGACTTCCGCCTCTACAACAACGCCTTCATCCTGCGGCGGCGGATCAGCTACGTCGATGGTTTCCCCGTGGGGGACCCGGAAATGGTCTTTAAGTTCCGTCATCCAGACGAACCGAAAGCCGCCGCTCTGGACGTTAGGCCAAATATCGCCGGCGCCTATCGCATCAAGTTCAAGGCGGAGGCCCTGCCGCTGAAGGATGAAATCGGGGGATATCGCCTTCTGTACTCGCACAACTGCGTCTTTGGCCTGAGCCAGATGCACGATGCGGACAAGAATTCGATGGGGACGCTGGCACACGTGTTTCCGGCGCTCGCCGCTCTGAAGGAGGCCGATGACGAGAAGGTCAGCCTAGTGAACGAAGGGATCGTCGAAGAGGTCCTCCTGGAACTCGGAGAACTCGACTTCGGTAAAGGCATTCTCGCCAGGTGCAACGTAGCTTTATGGCGCACCCGCGGTGAGCATATGCCACTGGTGGGCGAGTTCGCCTACCAGGCCAGGTTCGATCGTAAGGGGAATGTGGCCGACAAGCCGAGGAAACTGTGTGAGCAGTTCTTTATCACGCTACAACAGGACGTCCAGGATTGGATCACGCTGGGCACAACCAAGACGGGGATGGTCTACCGCCTGAAAGGAAATGCACCCCAAAGCCATGAGTAACGCGGTCGCAAAACCTGCCCCCGCCCCCATATTCGCCGGCTCCCCTGCGGCGCAGGGCGCTTCCATCCGCGACGTTTTCCTCGAGTTTCTGCTGATCGGGGCCACCAGCTTCGGCGGTGGTGTCGTGGCCTACCTGCGAAGCGGTCTTGTGGCCAAGCGGGAGTGGATCGACGACAAGGAATTCGTCGAGATGCTGGCCATCAGCCAGACCCTGCCCGGCCTGAATGCCACCAACATGGCAATGCTGGTGGGAGACAAACTGCGCGGGGCTCTGGGCTCGCTCGCCGCGATCATCGGCATCTGCCTGCCTGGCGCGGTGCTTATGTACATTGTGGGCATGCTTTACCAGGTGCACGGCAGTCGGCCAGTGGTCACAGCCATGCTCAAGGGAGTGGCAGCCGCGGCGATCGGACTTATTCTCGCCACCACGGTGCAACTGGGACGGAAGTCGCTGGCCCACGTTTACGACCTCGTCTTCATTGTGCTCACGGTACTCGGCGTCAACTGGCTGCACCAGTCCGTGCCCCGGGTGCTTATCGCCGTCGGTATCATCGCGGTTCTTTGGTACCACCCACGCAGGGCCGAGAAGGAGAATGTGCGCTAATGAATCAAGTCCCAGCGCTCATTCGCGTGTTCGCCTATCTGTCGCTCCTCACTGTCGGCGGCGGCATGGCGGCTTTCCCCGAACTCAAGGTCCTCACCGTTGACGTCCATCACTGGCTCACCTTCACGCAACTGATCCACCTGTACAGTGTCGGGCAAGTAGCGCCCGGACCCAACATGATGATGATTGTTTCTATCGGAGAATGGACAGCCGGGACGGTGGGCGCCATCGTGGTGCTGCTCGCCTTCTTTGGACCGACGGCAGTGCTGGCGTTGCTAGTGGGCCGCCTTTGGAAGAAGCTGGAAAAGTGGCCGTGGCGAGCGTCGATTCAGAAGGGACTTGCGCCCGTCTCCATCGGTCTGCTCCTGGCCGGCTGTTATGCCATCGCCAAAGGGGCGATTACCGGTGCGACTACCGCGGCCATCGCATTTGTCGTGTTCATGACCTTGCTACGGTTCAAGATCAATCCTGCTTTCCTGATTTTGGGCGGTGCCGTAGTGGGCCTGTTCGCGTTCGGTATTAAGTGATGGTTGGTCAGCGCGACCGGAATACTGATGCTTGGAGTTTGTCCCCGAGCACAGCGGCAACGTACGCGCGCAAAGCTCCTACGCCGTCCCGCAAAAAGATTCCTCGCCCTGGTCGCACGGCGCACCCGGCAGTATTATCGGATGCATGTCCAATCGATCACGCTACGTCGAGCCGCGCTGGCCGGTCATTCTGGCGCTG
Source organism: Candidatus Korobacteraceae bacterium (assembly GCA_049520555.1). GTDB lineage: Bacteria > Acidobacteriota > Terriglobia > Terriglobales > Acidobacteriaceae > Bog-257. Next base: position 62,662 of record JBEKPR010000008.1, on the reverse strand, counting down.
GCAGCCGTCGTAGCGCTTCATTTCGCCTTGCCTCAGATACTCAGCCTTGGTCCCAATTGGCTGTTGGTTGCGGTGTTCGCGGCGCTGGCCACCCTGGTCTCGATATCTCATTCGAGAGGCGCAGAGGGCACTGCGTATGTTGGCGGGCTGATTCTGATCAGTTCCGTCACCCTGGCCGTGATCGCATCCCTTGTCTTGCTGGTACGCTTCCTGCCAACCCACAAGGAGTCGCCGGTTCATCTGCTGCAGTCGGCAGGTTCCCTCTGGATCAGCAACCTGCTGGTGTTTGCGGCGTGGTATTGGAAGTTAGATGCCGGAGGCCCCTACCAGCGGGAAAAGACAAAAAGCCATGAGCTCGGCGCGTTCCTGTTTCCGCAGATGGCCCTGCACGAGCTGTCCCCGGCGAAGCCCGAGAACTGGCATCCCCGCTTCATCGACTATCTTTTTCTCTCGTTCAACACCAGCACCGCGTTATCGCCGACAGATACGCAGATCCTTTCGCGTTGGGCGAAGGGCCTGATGATGCTGCAATCGCTCATTTCGATGACCATCATTGTGTTGCTGGCCGCGAGGGCGGTGAACATACTCTGAGTAGCGCGTGTCCCCAATGGCCGGTTTTGCACGAGGTTGCCGGCTCGAGCAGCCTCAGTAGTGGAACCGGTATTTCACCTGTACGGACAGCATCCGCGGATCGGCCCAGTGCGAGCCGCCAAAGGTGTTGCTGTTGTCCAGTTGGTAGCGATTGTTGGTGATGTTGGCGCCAATCAACCGTACCGTAAAGCTCTCGCCGAAAGTCTTGCCCAGCGCCAAATCGAAGGTGTAATTACTCGGCAGGTGGGCGGGCCCGTCACCGTTGAGAAATCCCGACCCATAGTTGAACGTCAGGGCGGCAAAGCTGCGCCACGGCAGATCGCCTTCCATCCCGGCAGAAAGCGTGTTGCGCTGATCGTGGTCCAGATAAAAACCTCCAACCGGCGGAGGAGAAAAGTCCGTCAGCCCGCCGGTCACGGCTCCAAACCCTTCGGCTTGCTGGTTCGAATAGACCAGGTGCGCGTGGTAATGCTTCAGAATCAGCGGCGAGCGGACGGCTGCTTCCAGGCCCTTAATGCGGGCAGCTTGAATGGTGAGCGGCAGGAAGATGTTCGAATTGCCGAGGGCGTCGTGATCAAAGAAATTTCGCGCTCCGGTGTGAAAGTACGTGAGGGTTGAGACCCAGTTGCGCAGCGGAATCGTAATGCCGTACTCCTGCTGAATGTCGCGCTCACCCTTCAACGGGAGGAAGGAGACCCCCTGGCTGGCCGCGTACTGGAGCAACGGCCCCGACACGGTGTCGAGCGGCGGCGGCTGGTAGAAATAGGAGTAAGCGGCGCGCAGCACCCAATTGAGCTTAGGAATGCGGATGGCCGCTCCCAGACGGGGATCGGCGGCATTCTCGGTGAGCTGGCCGTCAAAGTGGGTAAGCCGAATCCCTCCCGTCAAAGTTAGCCACGACGTCGCCTTGAACTGGTCTTCCAGAAACACCGCTTCCAGGTTGCCGCCTGGAGACACGCGCTGGCTGAAGGCGTCTCCCGAGCCATTGTTTGCGATCACCGAAAACAATGTGTTGTCCTGTTGCGCGAAGGCATAGATTCCCGCGCGCGCGTTGTTGCGGGCATTGATGGCAGAAATTGTTACCTGGCCGCCTTCATAGTTGGAGGCGCGGTTGTCGGTGGCGATTGGAACGTCGTTGGGCCCTCCCTCATACGCGGCGCGGTTGAAGTGATAAAACGGCGACGCAATTAGCATGAGACCGGGCGAATACGTGTGCACCCAGGTGGCCGTGCCAAAGATGTCCTGCTCGCGCTCACGGTCTTGGACGCCCGCGGCCTGCATGTCAGGATCGTTCGGCACCTGGTAGTAGTCGAGGCGAAGGCCGGCATCGAAACGAAACTGGTCCTTGGCATTGGGATTGTAGATGAGAGAAGTGAATGCGCCGCCCCCACTCGCTTGGTTGTGCAGATTGACGCTGGTGGGCGGCTCCAGACCCCAGTCCGTATTATTGCCGCTGAGGCTGGCGTAATACGCGAACTTTGCAGTGTGATCGCCGAAGCTAAGCCAATCGTCAGTCTGGTTGTAGTTGCCGTAGCTGGCGATCAGCTCCGCCTCCCGGTTGCGTTCGAAGCCATTGTTCGGGGCTACGTTAAAAACACCGTAGGTCCGGTCGCCATACTCGGCGGCGAAGCTGCCGGTCTCAGCCTGGAGGTAGGAGACATCTTTGGGATTAAACTGCAGCCCGACGTTGGAGGCGATGTTGGTATTCGGAACCGGGACGCCATCGATTGCCCAGGTGATCTGGTGTCCGCCACGGACGTGAAGCTGATCGTGCACCATATACGATCCGGGAACAAACTCCGTGATGATCTTGAAGCTGTTGCTGGCATCCACACCCGCGTAGCGCGAGATCTGCTTTTGGTCGATGACGATGTCTCTGCGCGGCGACTCCGGATCCAGGTCTTCGGGCGTTGCCGTGACCGTGACCTTCTCTTGCGCTGCGTTGATCGCCAACTGGTAATGCAAGATTGGCGCACTGCCCGACACGACCAGCAGGGCCTGCTTCTGCGGGGCGAATCCCGGCGCTTCGACGGTGACGCTGTATTGGCCGAGCGGCACCGCGTCAAAGTGGAACTCTCCATCGGCGCCAGTCTCGGCAGTCAAGGAGTAGTTCGAATCGCTGGCTTGGAGCGTGGCCTGTGCTCCAGTGATGGGGTGGTGCTGCGAGTCGTGGACCACGCCTCGCACATTGCCGAACACGGTCGCTGCGGATGGCGAGACTGCCATTGCGAGCAACGCGCTGATGAGCACGATGAGAGCGGCCGTCCTCGCAATCCGGATGTTGTGCTGCAAATGGGTCCTCTCCGTAGTAGCTGTGGTGAGGCAGAGAAGCGTGGGTTGTTCCTCCGCGCGCAAATCACGGCGCTGAGCATTGAATGCAGCGCAGAAACGCGGAGAACTACTCGCTCACCTGCATCGTGAGCAGGCTCTGGCTTGTGTACTAATCTGTCGAAAGAGAAGGGGACTACGAAAGGGGAGGGCCGCGTTTCTGGGCGTTGCCGGCCACGCGCAAAGGGAGGTCAGGAGACGCCAGTGCGATCGAATTCTCGCCGCCCAGGTTGACGCTCAGCGCGGTAGCTGCGGTGCCGAGGGTTGTGGAGTGCGAGGTCAGAGCGGTGAAACGGTGATATGGGCAATTGGCTGTTACTGTCCGGAAGCCATCGCCTTGAGGAAGCATCCCGCAATGGTGTTTGCCGCTGCGGCGGCAGCAGGCCGGAACCCCGGATTCCCGCGCCAGCAGCATGGGCAGAGCCAGTCCCGCACACAGCAGGACAAGCAGCAAACTGGCAGCAAGACGGCGCATGAGCAGCAGAATTCTACTACATCACAATGGTTTGTGATGGCGACCGCACCGGGCGAAATGGCGGAGCCAGATCGCGTGCTGCGACTTCCACGCTACAATTCCACACGGGAGAAACTTCGTGCGCTATCTTATCGTTCTGCTGGCGATCGCCGGGATCGTGGTTTCCGGCCTGGCCCTGAAAGTCCACTACGATACGGGTTCCGAGCCCTGTAGTATCAATGACAAGTGGGACTGCGGTGTGGTGAACCACAGCCCATACGCCGTGATCCGCGGCGTGCCGGTGGCAGCCATCGGCATCGTCGGATACCTGCTGATCGGCGTCTTGGGATTTATGCGCCGCCGCGGGTTGCTGCTGGTGTGCGTCCTGATTGGGATGGGCTTCGCTTTGTATTTGACGAACATCGAGGCCCGCGTTCTCGAGGTGTGGTGTCTGTATTGCGTGATCTCGCAAGGAATTATTGCCGTGCTTACACTGCTGGCGGTGGGGTGGATAGCCTGGGCAAGATTCGCTATTCGCGAATCGCGAATATAGAATAGCCGCCCCGTCGGTTCTGGCCATAATGTTGCCAAATCCAACAGGCCCGTCGCGGTTGCAGATGGAAACGATCAGTCTTTCTGGCTAGAGCGTCGCTGGACTTCCGTATATGATGTGTCCTTCCATTAATCCTGGCTGCTGCCTTACGGAGCTGTACTGGCGAGATCCTCATTGTGGAATTGACGCTTATATTCGGTATGGTGGGCACTCTGCTGGTGGTGGCATACATTGCCAACCGGCTGTCGCGTTTGACCCGTGTGCCCGACTTGGTTGTGCTGCTGTTGATCGGCGTGACCCTTGGTCCGGTTCTGCACTGGGTCCGGCCTGCAACGTTTCAGGGCACCATCGATATCCTGGGAACGCTGGCCCTCATCCTGATTCTTTTCGCCGGCGGCGCCGAACTCAGGTTGCGACAAGCCGCCCGCTACGCTCCCGCTGCGCTGTTGTTAATGATCGTCAGCTATGGGCTGAGCCTGGGATTGATTGCCTTGATGGGCCGGGCACTGCTGCACCTCCAGTGGAGCGACTGCGTGCTTCTGGGAGCGGCCTTGGGGTGCACCAGCGGCACCATTGTCATACCCGCCCTGGAACAGATTTCTACTCCTGAGTCCGTCAAGATCACCCTGACCTTGGAATCCACCATGAGCGAAGTGATCGCCGTTTTGCTCATCGGCAGCTTGCTGAATGCGGATGTAAGCCACTCGCTGCTGTTCGGCGTGGCCGCCGACTTTTCCCGGCATATTGTCATCGCGCTACTTCTGGGCGTGGTGGCGGGCGCCATCTGGTCCCGACTGTGGCCGCTGCTGGCCAACCAGCCCAACGTTAACATCGCGAACCTGGGAGTGGTGTTTGGTGTGTACGCGCTGACGCGCTATGCCGGCGGCAGCGGCCTGCTGGCGGTATTGATTTTTGGCATCACCCTGGCCAATTTGCCCCGTACACCCCACATGACTCGACAGGGCGCGCGCCTGCTCGCTTTCCATGCTGAGCTGAGCTTTCTGGTGCGCTCGTTCTTTTTCGTTCTCCTGGGATTTGTTGCCGAGTTTGTCAGCCGGAAATACCTGCTTCCCATCGCCGGTATTCTCGCGGCGCTGCTCCTGGCACGCTTCCTCGCCATGCAGACCAGCCGCTGGGCGGTCCGGGACGTGACCACCCGCCGGGAAACCGAGTTGTTGTTCTGGATGCTGCCACGCGGGTTGGTCACGGCTGTGCTGGCGCTGGCGATCGTTAACGCCCGTGGGGAGGTGTTTGCCTTTCTGCCCGCGATGGCATTCACCGTCGTCTTGGTGACCAACCTGTTTGTGGTGGCGGGTGCCGTGAGGTCGGCGAAGACGTCGGCCCTCGTGCCGTCGTCTACAGAAAAGCCTTCCGCGATGGAAGAGTTGAAACCGTCCGCAGTTGATGTTCCTGCTGCCATGAAAGCCTCCGTCGCAGGCCAGGGTGAATCGTGACGGCCGGCACAGCCTCCCATTGGGCGGAACTGGAAGCTTCTAAACTTCAGTACGGACGCGGTTGTGCCGAGGCGATCGAGAAGCTGCTGGCTGCGATGGGGCAGGTCGACTTTGACGATGCTGAATCGCTCATCCGTTTTCATGACGTTCTCTTGTTCCTGCGAGCGTTTCCGCAAAGCCGCAAAGTTGCTCACCTGGCCGACGATTTGCTGACCGGCATTGCGCACCAGGTGGAGAGACTTCAGGCTTCGGGCGCTGACATGGAGCAGTTCGACGATGAGGAGTTCTCCGGCATCGCAGGCACCGCAATCAGCGACACGTTCACCTACGACGTGGCCCGCTGGCTGGCGCGGTGCTATCCGCAACAGCTTACGGTCGAGTGGAATTTTGAAGAGCAAAGTCGCCAGATGGCGGTGACGTTGCCCCTTTTGATTCCGCTGCTGGGAGACGATTCGCTTGTCGAAGCCGACACGCCTTTCCTGGACTGGATGGCGAGTGCCGCCGGTGGCCCGGAAAAGATTCTGCCATGGCTCTTGCAGCGCGTCGCCGATACGCCCCTTACCAGCTTGCAAAGGACATCGCTCTATGACTCGCTGGCGATCAACATCTTGTGGAAGCTTGGCAATTCTGCGGCCAGCCGGACGCGCGCCCGTCGAAAGGTGGCGCGAATGTTCTGCCACCGGCAGCCACTGCTTCGTCGCAACCAGGTATCGTTGGCCGGCGAGATGGATTCGCCGCCGCTGCCAGTTCGCAAGCTTTCGCGGGGTGAAGGCGAAGAGGTGTTGGACATGACACGCACCGCCCTCACCGTTCGTTATCGCGAGCTGTACGGCACAACCCGTGGCGATCCGAAGCAGGTCTTTCAGGCGGAGGTGGGGCGCGGTGTGCAGATCTTCCTCTGGGGGCTGCCGCCCGAGAGGCGTTTGCCGCTGCGCGCTTATCATGCGGGTTTGACGCTGAAGAATGGCGTTCCCATCAACTACATCGAGGGCATCTCGCTGTTCGAGTGGATGGAGGTTGGGTTCAACACCTTTTACGCCTTTCGCGACGGCGAGACAGCTTGGATTTATTCCAAGGTCCTTCACTTCCTGCATCAGCTTACGGGCGTGACCTGTTTTTCGGTTTATCCCTACCAGCTCGGTTATGAGAACGAAGAGGCCATCAAGTCCGGCGCATTTTGGTTTTATCGCAAGCTGGGATTTCGTCCCGGACGTCCCGAACTGCTTGCAATCACCAGGAAAGAGGAGGCGCGGATGGCGCGCGATCCGGCGCATCGGACTTCGCCGCGCATGCTGCGGAAGTTGGCGGCCGAGCATGTGTTCTATGAGTTCGGTGAGGAACCGCCCGGACAATGGGACACCTTCTCGACCCGAAGAATCGGGCTGGCGGTGCAGCGACGGATGGCGGAAGAATTCGGCGGCGATCCTGAAAGGCTGCGGCGGGCCGCCACGAAGGCGTTAGCCCAAAACCTGCAAGTGGATATTGGAACATGGACTCCCCTCCAGCAGTCAGCGTTCGAAAGTTTGGCGTCGGTTTTGTTGCTGGCGCCCGAACTCGAGCACTGGACGAGTCCGCGGAAGCAGGCGTTGGTGGACGTCATCCACGCCAAGGTTTCCGCCGATGAGAGCAAGTATCTCCGCCTGCTCCAGCAACACCAGGGATTGAAAGAGATCGTCCTGAGATTAGGGTCAGAACAGCCCGCGGTCAAATCCGCGCATGGGTGACACAAATTCGCAAACCTGACAAAAACGTGTACGCATGACATAAATTAGGAAATCTGACACACGCGTGCACACGTGACACAAATTCTTATATCTGACACAAACCTGACAGCGCGCGATCGTGCCCGCAGCAAGCCCGTCAGCTCTCGCTGGTCATCATGAAAAGCGGCTTGTCCTCAAAGCTCTTGTAGTACGGCCGTAGCCTTTCGGTGTTGTATTGCTCCTTCACGTTGACCACTTTTTTCGAGGCCACCACGGTCTCAATCGGGACGTTGCTGTAGCGGCCGTTCTTTAGCACAACCAGCCTTCCATGGATCCCCCTTAGCAGGAAGTCCAACGCGAGATTCCCGTAAGCCATGGGAACGATCGAGTCAATGGCATCGGGATCGCCGCACCGCACCAGGTAGCCCAGGTTCTGGTTGATGGTGTCCACCGCTTTGCCGCTGTTGTATCGGGGAGAGAGTTCCTTCAGCTTGTCGGAAACCAGGTTGCCGATGCCGCCCAGTTTTCTGTGGCCGAAGGCGTCTGTAGTGTCGTGCGAGAAGATCATCTCGCCGCCTTCAAAGGTCGCGCCTTCCGAGATGAGCACCACGGAATACCGGCTGGGGTTCTTGCGCCGGTCAGCCATGAGCAACTCAGTCAGGCGTTCGATGTTGAATTTGTGTTCGGGAATCACGCAGCGATTGGCTGCCCCGGCCATGGTGGGCAACATGGCCGTGAAGCCTGCATAGCGGCCGAAGACTTCCAGGACGAGCAGGCGTTCGTGCGAGCCGGCAGAGGTCCGCAGCCGGTTCGTCATTTCGATGGTGCGGGTCACGCAGGTGCTGAAGCCGATGCAATAGTCGGTCCCGGGCACGTCGTTGTCCATCGTCTTGGGGATGGCAACTACTTTCACGCCTTCCCGATGCAGCCGCACGCCGTAACTCAACGTGTCGTCGCCGCCGATGGGGATGAGACTGTCAATCCCCAGCCAATCCAGGTTCTTGAGCACCTCCGCGGTGAGATCGTTCACCGGGGCCGCATAAGGACCTTGCAGGTGGGCCGGAACGTTCGCCTGGCTGACTCGCCCGGGATTGGTGCGCGAGGTGTGCAGGAAGGTCCCGCCAGTGCGGCCCCAGCGATTGACCTCTTCTTCGGTGAGAAACTGAAAGTTGTCGCTGTTGTCGCAATCTTCCTCGCGGACCATGTCCACAAGACTGGCCCAGCCTCGCCGCAAGCCGATGACTTCATAGCCTTCACGGATGGCCCTGATCGTCACCGCCCGGATGGCCGGGTTCAAGCCCGGCACATCACCGCCGCCTGTCAGGATTCCGATGACGCCTTTCTTGGGGTTCCCATTAGCCATAAGAATTACCTTCAGAAATATGATTGCACCACAGGATGCGCTACCAATAGTCTAGTCGCTGGCGCTTTCAATTGATTGCGGTCGTGGCGAAAATTGATTTTGCGGGGAATCATTGTACAAAATCCCGCGAATTGCGATAATTCATTTCTATTCAATGATTTCGCTGGAGAGCATTAGGCAAAAGTTGATTCTTTAGGGCAACTCGCTTTCCAGGCCCGAGTTTTTGCGTCTAGTATGGTGTGGTGGGGTGCCGTTGTCTGTGAGTCCTCGAACACTACATCTTAGAGAAAGGTGGCGAATGCTATTGATAACGCTCGCCGCCGCCGTGGTGTTCCTGTTTGCCTTTCAAGCAAAAATTGGGGTATATGGCAGCGGCCCCGGCGTTAAAGCAACGGCTTCGACCTCTGCGAAGATGTGGCTCGGCGGGCAAAGGGCGGAAGTCGAGCCCACCGCTCCGTCTGGCGCCTGGCTGGTCTGGTTTGCGATTCTCTTGATCCACTATCTGTATCTTCATCGTACGGGTGCCGTTCAGACCCTCTTCCGGGCTCCCGCCCCGGTCCGACTCAGTCTGTTGCACTGGCGTCGTTGTCTTCGCCCTCCCTCGGTTCGATAATTAGCCAAATATCTTCCTAATAAGCCCGATTCTTGATTGGGTTCCCGGTCTGGGTAGGCACGTCAATCGTGAATACCCAGTTGGCAAGTTAAGTTCCAACGAATTCGAGGTAAGTCATGACGATTCGTCGAAACACGCTGCTTGTGTTCGGCGCGATTTTATTCTGTCTGATCGTTGCGGTCTGGCAGGTCGGGCGGGCGCGCGCTGGCAGCTCGTCCCGTGGAAAAACGGACCGGGCCGGCGCCTTGTCAGGCGACAACGTACCATTTGCGGCCGTCGCTGATGTGAAGCGGGCTGACATCGCCAACTCGTTCTCCATTGCAGGTCAATTCCTGCCTTACCAGAATGTCGAACTGCACGCCAAGGTGGCGGGCTACATCAAGAACATTTACGTGGACATTGGCGATCGCGTGCATACCGGACAGGTGCTGGCGGTTTTGGAAGTTCCTGAACTGGTGGCGCAGGTGGACGAAGCGAAAGCGGCCGTGCATCACGCGGAGGAAGAGATTGAACGCTCCAAGAGCGACGTGGCCCGGGCCGAGGCTGACCACGTAGCGTTACACGCCAACGCCGACCGGCTGGTGAACACCGACAAAGCTCGGCCGGGCCTGATCGCGCAGCAAGAGCTGGACGATGCCAATGCCAGGGACCGGGCTTCCGGGGCGCAAGTAGACGCCGCCAAATCAGCCCTGGCCGCGGCGCGGCAGCAGTTGGAAGTCGCTAAGGCCAATCAGCAGCACTATTCCGCCTTGTCCGACTACACGCGGATCGTCGCGCCCTATGACGGCGTCGTGACTTGGCGCTTCTCCGATACAGGGTCCCTGGTGCAGGCGGGAACCTCCAATACCAGCGGCCTGCCGGTGGTCACGGTGGCGCAAATCAATCTACTGCGTTTGCGCATCCCGGTTCCGGAGTCGATTGCCGCCAAGGTCCGCGACGGCGATTCCGCTGACGTGAAGGTCCAGGCCACCGGCGAGCGTTTCACCGGCAAGGTCACGCGCTTCACCAACGCCCTCGATCCCACCACGCGCACCATGCAGGTGGAGATCGACGTGCCCAATCCCACCTATCGTCTGCAGCCCGGGATGTATGCGGACGTGGTGCTGGCCTCCGACAGCAGGAAGGATGTCCTCACCGTTCCGGTGAATGCCATTCAGCGCGAGCCGAACAAGGTGAAGGTGCTGGTGGTGGACCCGCAGAACCGGGTCGAGTCTCGCGAAGTTCAACTGGGAGTGCAAAGCTCCAACAACGTCGAGGTCGTAGCTGGCCTTGCTCCGGGCGAGCGCGTCATCGTCGGCAACCTGGGAAGCTATCAGTCGGGCGAGTTAGTGCGGCCGAAAGAGGCGGTGTTCACCGCCAACAGCCCGGATTCGGAGTAATCGCCAATGCCTAGTTTTGCGATCAAGTATCCGTTCTTCATTCTTATGCTGTGCCTCGCCATCATCGTGGTCGGCGTGGTCACGGTTTACCGCATGCCAGTCGATCTCTTTCCTCCCATCGACATTCCGGTGGTCGTGGTGGCCACGTTCTATGGCGGCATGCCTCCGCAGCAGATCGAGGCCAACATCACCGATACCTTTGAACGCTTCTTCACCCTGGGTAGCAATATCGATCACATCGAATCGCGCTCGTTGACCGGGGTGAGCCTGATCAAGGTGTACTTCCAGCCGGGCACCGACGCCGATGCCGCCGCCAGTGAAATTGCCAACCTGGCCATGGCCGATCTGCGACGCTTGCCGCAGGGAACGCTGCCTCCCGTGGTGCTGAAATTCGATGCCTCCAGCCTGCCGGTTTGTCTTGTGACCCTGAAGGGACAGGGGCTCAACGAAACCGATTTGCACGACCAGGGACAGTTCAACGTGCGCAACCAGATTGCCAACGTGCCGGGCGCCTCGGTGCCACAGCCTTATGGCGGCAAGTATCGCCAGATCCAGTTTTACGTCGATCCGGTGAAGCTGGAGGCGGCGCAAATGAGCCCCATGGACGTGGTCGATGTCATCAACAATTCCAACAAGATTTTGCCGGCGGGCGACGTTCGCATCGGCCCCAAGGACTACAACATCTACAGCAACGCTCAACTCCCAAACATCGCCCAGATGAACGATGTGCCGCTGAAGGCCATCGGCAATGGCGTGCTTCGCTTCGGCGACATCGGGCACGCCGAAGACTCGTCGGCGATTCAGTACAACATCGTTCGCGTGGACGGCCAGAAGTCGGTGTATCTGCCCATCCTGAAGCAGGGCGGCAACAGCAACACCATCTCGATTGTGGACGGAGTACGCGACCGGGTTAAGCATCTGCTGGACATCCCGCCTTCCCTGAAAGCCAATGTGGTCTTCGACCAGTCGCAATACGTGAAGATCGCGGTGACCAATGTGCTGCGCGAAGGCGGCATCGGTCTGATACTGACGGCGGTGATGATCCTGATTTTCCTAGGCTCGGCGCGCGGCACTATCTCGGTATTGATCTCGATTCCCGTCTCCTGCCTGGCGGCGTTCCTTCTGCTGAACGTCTTTGGTGGGACGATTAATACCATGGTGCTGGGCGGACTGGCCCTGGTGCTCTCGCGACTGATCGACAACTCCGTGGTGGTGCTGGAGAACATCTTCCGTCACATGGAGGAGGGCGAGGACGCCGTCAGCGCGGCCGAACGCGGCGGCCAGGAGGTCCAACTTGCGGTGTTGGCGGCCACGTTCACCACCGCGATTGTTTTCTTCCCCGTCATTTTCCTATACGGCGTCAGCAAGTACCTGTTCACTGCCTTGGCGCTCGGCGTGGTACTGGCCCTGGCTGCGTCCTACCTCGTGGCGATGACGGTTGTGCCCCTGTTCTGCGCGAAGTTCATCAAGACGGCACATGGGCATGGCGGACACCAGGAAACCAAGTCAAGGTTCGGAAAATTCGTTGCCGGCTTCAATCATCGCTACAACCGCATGTTGGGCAGGTACGACACTGCCGTTGCCAAAGCGCTGGAGCGCCCGGCAGCCACCGTGCTCCTCATCATGGGCAGCTTTGTGGTGAGTCTGGCCCTGTTTCCGCTGCTGGGTGTTGCCTTTTTCCCGCGCACTGACCCCGGCCAGTTTGTCATCAACGTGAAGGCGCCTTCGGGCTCCCGGCTGGAGGTGACCAACCAGTACATCGCCAGGGTGGAGAACGACATCCGCGAGGTCATCGGCAAAGATGATCTGCAGATGATCGTTTCCAACATCGGAATGACGCCCGACTTGTCCGCCATCTACACCAGCAACTCCGCCCAGCACACCGCCTTCGTGCAGGTGAGCTTGAACCAGGAGCACAAGGTCAGCACCTTCGCTTATATGGACCGGGTGCGGCGGAAGCTGGATTCCGATCTCCCGGAACTCTCCACCTACTTTCAAACCGGAGGGCTGGTGGATTCGGTGGTCAACATGGGAATGCCGGCGCCTATCGACATCCAGGTGAGCGGCAACAATCAGCACGCGGCTTATGCCGCCGCCAGCGAGATGGCGGCGAAGGTGCGACAGTTGAAGGACGTCAGCGACGTGCTGATCCCGCAGGACCTGGATTATCCCGGCATCGAACTCGACGTGCGTCGGGAAATGGCGGCGCGCCTCGGGCTTACCGCTACCGATGTTGTCGATAACGTGGTGACCGCGCTGACCTCAAACGGGATGATTGCTCCCAGTTACTGGGTCGATCCCCACAGCGGCAACAACTACTTCCTCACCGTGCAGTACACCAACCACCAGCTCGACTCGATGACCATGGACGATCTTAAGCAGATTCCATTGCACGCCAAGGACAACAGCAGCACCACCATGTTGGAGAACGTGGCCGACATCAAGATGATCAACACGCCGACCGAAGTGGACCACTATCAGCTCTTCCGCAAGATCGACGTTTATGTTTCGCCCAAAGGCGAGGACCTGGGCTCGCTTGCCAGCCAGGTGCAGAAGATCATCGACAACACCAAGATGCCGCCCAACACACGGGTGGAGATGCGCGGCTCGGTGAAGGCCATGCACCAGTCGTTTTTCAGCTTCGGTGTGGGACTGCTGCTGGCGATCGTGCTGGTTTACCTGATCCTGATGGCGCAGTTTGCGTCCTTCATCGATCCCTTCATCATCCTGCTGGCCATACCCTCGGGCATCACCGGCGTGATTCTCATCCTGCTCCTTACCGGAACCACGCTGAATGTCATGTCGCTGATGGGCGTGCTGATGATGACCGGTATAGTGGTGTCGAACAGCATTCTGATCGTGGACGTGACCCGCAAGTACCGCGAGGGCGGGATGCCGATCCGGGAGGCCGTCACCTTGGCCTGCCGAGTTCGTCTCCGGCCAATCCTCATGACTTCTCTGGCGACCCTTCTGGGCCTGATACCCATGGCGCTGGCGCTAGAGGCCGGGAGCGAGCAGTACGCTCCGTTGGCGCGCTCGATCATCGGCGGGCTCCTGGTATCGGTGGTGCTGACCGTATTCATTGTCCCTGCGGCCTACTTGCTGATCCACCGCAGGGAAGAGGCGCAGCCCACCCCGGAGGTGCAGGCTTGAGACGCTCGACCCTCTGGCTTGTTGTCTGCTTGATGCTAGGCAGTTGTTCTCTCGCGGCGCAAAGCAGTTCGCCCACGTCGCCGGTGCCCGAACCACAAAGCGCGTCCGCCCAACAAACGCCGGCTGCACCGCAAACGTCGCCCGCCGCTCCCGCATCTTCGCCGCCGCAGATGCAGACCACCCCAGGCACCCAGGCGCCGGCCCAGTTGCCAACCACCGGGACGCTGCAGCGCCTTACGGTCCAGGACGCGGAGGCACTGGCGCTGAAGAACAATCCGCAGATCTCGGTTTACCGCCTGCTGGCCCTGGCTTCCCAGCAGATAACCCGCCAGCAGAAGGCTGCTTACTATCCCGACCTGTACGGCAGCCTGACGGCGGTGAAGCCGGAAGAAGGAAGCCGTATCGCGGCGGGCAATCTCAACAACCCTCTTGTTTATGAGCGTGCTGCCGGCGGGCTTACCTTGTCGCAGCTCATCACCGACTTCGGACGCACCAACAACCTGGTCGCCACGGCGGCGCTTCGCGCCAAGGCAGCCAACATGAATTCGCTTGCCACCACCGACCAGATCAAGCTGGCGGTGGACCAGGCCTTCTATAACGCGCTGCAGACGGTCGCCCTGCTAAAGGTTGCCGAGCAAACCGTCTCTGCGCGGCAGCTGGTATCGGACCAGATCACGACCCTGTTTCAAAACAAATTGCGATCGCAACTCGACGTCAGTTTTGCGAATGCCAATCTCGCGCAAGCCAGGCTGCTGCTGCTGGATGCGCAAAGTAATCAGCAGGCCGCGCTTTCCTTGCTCTCGGAAATCCTGGGATATGCCTCGCAACAGCCGTTTGATTTGGTGGAGTCCGCGGGGCAATTGAAGCCTCCCCCCGATTCGGTCAGCGCGTTGGTGGATGAGGCCTTCAGCAATCGCCCGGAAATTGCTGCCCAGACCTATGAGGTGCAGGCCGCACAGCGCTTCCAGAAAGCCGAGCGAGACCTGCTGTTTCCCAGCGTTGAGGTGTTGGGTGTCGTGGGCCGGACTCCCTACAGCAACACCGTCGCCGGCGTCGCGCCATTCACGAGCTGGTACGGGGCGGTGGGAGCTAATGTCAACATTCCAATCTTCAATGGCTTCCTGTATCCCGCGCGATCGCGGGAAGCAGGCTTGCGCGCACAGGCCGACCAAGAGCAGCTCCGCGATCTGAAGGACCGGATCGCCAACGACGTCCGTGCCAGTTGGCTGAACGCCATCACCGCATTTAATCGGATCGGTGTCACTCAGCAGTTCGTTGATCAGACCAACTTGGCGGTAGATTTATCGCAGACCCGCTATAGCCTTGGCTTGAGTTCGATTGTCGAGTTAAGTCAGGCGCAATTGCAGCAGACGGAAGCTGCAATCCAGTTCGCTGCGGCCAAATACCAATACCAGATTGCGGAGTCGGTTTTGCGCTTCCAGATTGCATCATCTTCGCCCAGCGGGCCATGACCCAAGGGTCTAAACTAGGGTCCATGCTGCAATCACACAAGAAGGCAATCGCTGCGATCAAGGATTCCCAGCAACGGGTCGAGAAGGCAAAACGCGACCGCGACAAGGCGAAGGCGCAGTTGAAGAAGGCTGAGGCGCGACTGGCATTGGAGCGGGACCGGCTCAAGAAGAGCCAGGAACAACTGGAAAGCTAGGGCGAATTTCCGCAGCCGGTGAACCCGTGCTCCTTCATCCCCTTGCACTTTCAGCCCGGCCCCAGACCAGAGACCCGCCCGCCTCCAAGATTTGTGAGTTGTAGGTTTCGGCAAGGGCTGATAACGTCAAGCGCGGTAAATTCAAGGAGACGAATGATGAAGGCGACCCCAAGGCGCGGTGTAATGATTGTATTGGCGGTGGATGTAGGCGGGACCCACGTCAAAATTCTGGCCGCAGGACAGGGGCAGCCACGCAAGTTTGTCTCGGGCCCGACGTTGACGCCGCAACGGATGGTTGCCGAGACCAAGAAGCTAGCTAACGAGTGGCAGTACGATGTGGTATCGATTGGTTATCCCGGGGTAGTGGTGCAGGGGCGGCCCATCTCAGAGCCGCATAACCTGGCGTCCGGATGGGTGGGTTTCAAGTTCGAAAAGGCATTCGGGGTCCCGGTGAAGGTTATTAACGACGCCGCCATGCAAGCTCTCGGGAGCTACCAAAAGGGGCGAATGCTGTTTCTGGGATTGGGGACCGGTCTGGGCTCCACGATGATTGTGGACGGAGAGGTGCAACCGATGGAGCTGGCCCACCTTCCCTACAAGAAGGCAACGTACGAGGACTACGTTGGCCTGCGCGGACTCAAGCGGCTGGGCAGGAAAAAGTGGCAGCGTTGCGTCTTTGACGTGGTTGCCCGCTTGGCGGCGGCATTGGAGCCTGACGACATCGTGCTGGGTGGCGGCAACGTCAAGAAGTTGAGAGGATTGCCTCCGGGCTGTCGGGTGGGCAACAACGCGAATGCCTTTCTCGGAGGTTTTCGCTTGTGGGCAGACGGGGTTGAGCCTCTTCCTGGCAAAGTCGCCCCAACTCTTTTCGCCTCACGTGCTGCGGTGGAGGCGGAACCTTCGCTACAAAGCGAAAAGAAAAAGAAGCGGAACAGCAAGAAGATGGAAAAGACCGGCAAAGCCGGGTAGAGTCCAACGATTTTTCTGAGCAGAGGGAGCGATTTATGCAACTCGGAATGGTAGGTCTGGGGAGAATGGGCGCCAACATGGTGCGGCGGCTAATGAATGCGGGCCACGAGTGCGTGGTCTTCGATATGTCGCCGAAATCAGTGGAGGCGTTAGTGAAGGAAAAGGCGGTGGGGTCGTCCTCGCTGCAGGATTTCGCCAGCAAGCTGACCAAGCCGCGGGCGGTGTGGTTGATGATCCCGGCAGCAGTCGTGGACGAGACCATCGCCGGAATTGTGCCCTACCTTGAAGCCGGGGACATCCTCATCGACGGCGGCAATTCCTATTACATCGACGATATTCGCCGGGCGAGCCAGCTTGCATCCAAGGGCATTCACTACGTGGATGTCGGCACCAGTGGCGGCGTGTGGGGTCTGGAGCGCGGCTACTGCATGATGATTGGCGGCCCGAATTCGGCTGTGCAACACCTCGATCCCATCTTCAAAACCATTGCCCCCGGCATTGGCGACATACCGCGGACACCGGAACGCGAGAAAATGGGCGGCACGGCCGAACAAGGCTATCTGCACTGCGGACCCAGCGGTGGCGGACACTTCGTCAAGATGGTGCACAACGGAATCGAGTACGGCATCATGGCCGCTTACGCCGAAGGGCTCAACATTCTGCGATCAGCCAACGCGGGCAAGCAGACCCACGCGGTCGACGCCGAGACCACTCCCTTGCGCGATCCGGAACACTACCAGTACGACTTCAACCTGACCGACGTCACTGAGGTGTGGAGGCGAGGCAGCGTGATCGCTTCCTGGCTGCTGGACCTGACAGCCTCAGCCTTGGCGGGAGATCCCGAGCTGGCGAAATTCGCCGGCCGGGTGTCGGACTCCGGTGAAGGGCGCTGGACCATCAAGGCCTCCATCGACGAGGCGGTGCCGAGTCCGGTACTCACCACTGCGCTCTACGAGCGCTTCAGCTCGCGCGGCGAAGCCGACTTTGCCGACAAACTTTTGTCGGCGATGCGTTACGAATTCGGCGGCCACCTGGAAAAAACGGCGGGGAAGTGAGAGACAGTAAAGCTGGATGACACCGGACGCATCCAGAGGAGGCAGCACTTTATGTGTCCGAGTCCGCTCGACAATCCCGAACGCGAGCCTCCCTTGCACTCCAAATCGTTCTCAAGTGACGTGAGATAATGGGGTTACGTCGCAATGGCCCTGTAGCTCAGATGGATAGAGCAGCGGTTTCCTAAACCGAAGGTCGCGTGTTCGACTCACGCCAGGGCTACCATTTTCAATCACTTACTGCATTAATCCTTCAGCGGCCTTCGAACCACGCAGTGTGGTGTCACGCATGCCTAGAGGTTGTCTGTTAAGAGCTGCGATGAGTACACCCGTGGCAACCACCAGCGCTCCTCCAATGCTGATGGCAAGCAGACCAGTCCTATGGAGTATTGAAAAGCGGTCGGGCCAGCTCTTCCGGGGATGCCGACTCCGGGTGTTCCGCCTTCCAGCGCATGGCAGCGGTAATCCGGGTGCGTCCGCTGGAATGATCAAAAAAGACGAACTCCTCAACCGGCCCCGGATCAAGTTTGCGATATTCTCCCAGCATCAAATCCACGTTGGCCTCGCCATCAGGTTGACGAGCAGAATTCAGGCCGTACATGTCCGCCTCGAACTCCATGGAGCGAGTGATGGTATTGGTCACGGGCGTCAGGAGAAAGAAATAAACAGACAATCCAAGAATCGCCAGCGGGAGCACCGCGACGTCGGTCATCCCCCGGATGCCCCACTGCTCTCCCCAGCGCGCCAGGCCAAAGTTGATCCACCAGCTCAGGAAGGCAAACCCGATCACCACCAGGACCCCAAACATGACCAAACCCTTGTACGCGTGGTTGAGAACATAATGGCCCATCTCGTGTCCCATGGTGGTTTCAATCTCCGGCAGGGTGCACCGCTTCAAGAGATTGTCGTTCAGCGAAATTCGCTGCGTCCCGGCGAAGCCGCTGACGTTGGCGCTAACCCGGTTCGACTGCCGGGAGGCGTCAAACTCGTAGACGTCGGTGGCAGGAATCCCGTTGGCGCGCGCCATGCTGAGGATTGGATCTTTGATCCGGGAATCTTGTAACTTCGTGTACTTGTTAAATAAGGGGGCGATGTATACCGGTGCGATCAGGCTGACGAACGCCAGAAAAACTATCGCCAATGCGGCTCCCCACACCCACCAGCTTCTTCCCAGGCGCCGCACCAGCCCGAAGAGCGGAACCACTAAAATGCCGCCCAGCACCACGGCAACGGCCAGCCCAACAGCCTGGTCCCGCATCCACGGCCCGAACGTTTGATTCAGGAGGCCATACTCGCGCTCGCGGAAGTAGCCTTCGTAAACGGAGAGCGGGAAGGTGACCACAGACACGACGATAATAAATTGGACCCAGTAAAGCGCCGTCTGGAGTGGGCGAAAGCGCGTAATGCGCTCGGCCAAATCACGCATGCGCATCGACCATCGAAACCTGAGCAACAGCCACATGACAACGACGGTCGAGAGAAAATCCCACAACAGCAGCCAATAGCCGCCTTCGAAATACGCGTTGGAACGGGCCCGTTCTACGGGAGGCATCTTCGCCAGATACGCATCGACGGCTGCGTTGATGTCGAATGATTCCGACGTTGCATGCCCATCGGCGACCGACGGCGTGGACGCAGGGTTCCCGCCGACACTCTGCGCCGTGGCTATAGCCGTTAGGACAGCACACAGTAGAACGACCTGAACGACATATCCCATTACGCGAACCATCTGTCCTCCCTTGTAATAAGGCATGTCTTTTCTGTGAGGTGACTCTTAGCATAAACCTACGAACGAATCCATGCGGACAGAAGGGGCCCAGAACGCTTCTGCGTTCCTCCGCTGGCGGAGCCGGCGCATGTGATGACTGAGGGGAACACGTCGAAGCTTTTGATGCTGACGGGAAGCGCAGGAATTCCGATGGGAAAAAAACAGGGCATCCCGCTGCCGGAATGCCCTGTGGTGAGGTTAGTTACTGCATCCTCGCCGGGCCGTAAGGCCGAGCGAGTGATTTCTCTAGTGGCAGTTGGAGAACTTCACGGAAGCGATCTGGGTGCTCCAGTCGAAGCTCTGCGTGACCATGTAGAACTCGGTGGTGTACCAGAGGGTGCAGTTATCAACCGGATCAATATGCATGGAGCTGTAGTCGCCCCAGCGTTGGGCCGTATCCGGCTGGGAACCGTTGCCCTGGACCACCAGCACCTCTGATTCCAGATTGTTGAGGCCGACAGGGTCGCCGAGCGTACGTCCGGCTATATAAATCGCCGGGTGCGTACTTGCGCTGGATTGGCTGTAGCCCACCAGGATATTGTCTGCCTTGTCCTGAGCCACCGAGCCCATCCAACGGTAAGTGTTGTCGGGAGCGTACGTGCCCGCCTGGAAAGTGGTGAGACTGGTAGAGGTCAGGGTGCCGATACCGGGTATTGGCGGGGCCCGGAACTCGTACCACCGGACGCCAATCTCTCCACCGGAGGATTCCACGTCGCCGTTTACATACCAGTGCTGGGAGTGAGCATTGCCGCAAAGAGCGCACGCTAAGGCGCTAGGCGGCGGGCCATCATTCCAATAGGCGAAGCGATACATCAAGCGATCACCCAGCGAATCTATGGGAGCGCCGCCAAGGTTGGGAACGCAATCGCCACCAAAACCGCCACTGCAAGAACCGTTGTACGTGGGTACGGCCTGGAGGATTGTGTTGGGGCTACCCAAAACGAACGAATTCGCAGGCGTCGTAAAGTCCGCGTGGAACTGATACAGCGACAAATGGGAGTTGTCCACATCGCCTACGCTGCCAATATAGAACTCATCTTGGGGAGTGCCAGCCGAGGTGTTCGGCACACCGAGGATGGAATCGAGGTCGCCCGGCAATAGGCTGTCCTCGCTCGAGGACAACTGGAAGCAAATCTGCGTCGGAGTGGTAGCGTGCGCCAGGATGGCGGCGCGGTCATAGGCGCAGATCTGAGGACCACGGAAGCCGCTGCCGCCGGGGCCAAAGTTGTTCTGGGCCTGGTAGTAGCCATTGTTGACGCCGCTGGTCGGCCAAATCCCGATCTTCGGGTAGTCGGGGAAGCCGCTACCGGGCACCGAGAACTGCCAAACATGCCAGGTGCCAGTGGCGTCGTTGGTATCGGAGACAGCAATGCAGGTGGCATACGGTGAAGAAAAGACGTTCTGCGATAGGAACCAGCGATCGGCCTTCCGGTCAAAGTCCGCGAGGATGTCGCCGGCGTTGCTGTTCGCGCACAGGGTCCCAGGGATGCCGTTGTGCCAGAGCGTGTTGCCGAGGATGGCCGGTCCGCAGGTGTAGGGTGAAGCCTTGGAGCAGATGGTGTAGGAAACGTTCACCCATTGCAGCACCTGGGTGTCGCCCACTGCCATGTTGGTATCGGGAGGAGCGTCGGGAACGGAGTATCCCGGGAAGCCGTTACCGACACCAAGGAAATTAGCAATGATTGAATAATTGGTTGACGGAGCACCAGTGCGGCTCTGTTCCACGGGGTCCACGGACTTTCCGAAGTCGCGTTTAGCAATGCGACGCACCGGATTCGCTTCGTGGAAGCCGTATTGTAGTGGTTGTGGCTGCTGCATCAGTTCTCTAAGTGGCGCGGTCTGGCCAGACGCCACGGCGTGGTTCACGGACATTTCCTGCGCAGCGAGTGGCAGGGTACAGAGCAACAAAACGCCCACGGCGAGCATGGACGTCCCGATAATTTTCGCGGTGTTTCTTGTCATATCGATCCCATTCTCCTTAACTGATCTACCGCGGCGCATTGGGTATCGCTTGCCCGCAGTAGTCTTCGCAACTCGGCAGGTGTGATTGGTTGGGAACACGGTTCTTCGTGCCTTCTTGGTTGAGCAATTGTGATTCGTTTACCTGTTTGAATTGTTCCTAGGCAGGTGAAAGGATTGAAACACACAGGGATGGGCAATGCAACTATTATTCTCGTAGTTACAGGCCCCCAACCGGGACCAGCCGCCCTTCTTCTCAAATCCGGTCGGGGTCGGCGGAGGGCGGTCAAACCCTGTTTTCAAGGGGTTTTGAGCGAAAAGGCACCGGGGTTCCCGTTCGTGGCCCAGTCTGTATGAAAAAAATGTCACAGAAATTTTACAAATCCCAGGCCGCGCGGGGCTGCTCCGCATTCCCTTTTTGGGCTGACCTTAGATATTGCGCAGCCCGTGTGTGAGAGCCTCCGTGCTAAACTAAAAAATTGACTGCCACCGGGTAGCCCCAGCGTTTGCGCGGCCATCGTAAGGCTCCCATTCTAGCTCCCTGAGTTTTCAAAGGTTTCATCAACGGTGAGATTTTCGCCAAGGGGAAAGACACGTGCGACAAGAACATGACTATTACCTACCGCGTATTTGGCTCTGCTTCGCTCTCTTCACGGTCCTGACATGCAGTGCAACGTCATCGTTGGCACAAAAGACCGTAAGCCAGGATGCCGGAGGCGGCAGAAAGCTGGAGTTCGACTACAACGCCGCCGGTCAGGTGACGGAGCAGCGCACCATGGGCGCGGATGGCAGGCTGGAGCAGAAAGTCGATTACGAGTCTCGGCCCGGATACTTCGTCGCTGACCAAACCGCCACTTTCTATTGGCCGGACGGCAAGGTCCACAGGATCACCAAGAACACCTACGATGCGAGCGCAAATTTCACAGGCGAATTCGTCCAGCAGTTCGATGAATCCGGCAAACAAACCGCCGGGCATCGGTTGACCCACGATCCCATGACGAACGTCTACACCTGCGCCGATTGGAGCACGGCCACGCAAACCTACAAGTCTGTCGAGTGTCCAGCGGGCGAGGAGTCGGGTGGCGGATCTGAAGAGGTCAAGAAGTTCACCTATGACGAGACTATGAAACATCTGGAAGCGGCCCGAAAAGCGGTGGGAGAACAAAAGCCGCAAGTCTCGAATCCTGAAAAACCAACTAGTAAGGCGAAGCAGGAGGTTGGGTTGATCGTGCCGGCACAGGTTCAACCTGGCGAGCGCGTTTCGGGCCGCATGGTGGCAAACGCCGCCGAGTATGCAGATTTACCAAGCGTGACTGTGATCGAGGTTGCGGTGCCGCTTGAATCGACTGAAGTTTCGACGCTGGCGGGCTGGACCGTCGAAGTGCCCGGCGAAAGCCCGCAGCGCGCTGACGGACCGATCGCCTTGACCGTGCCGCGTGGCGGCTCGGGACTCAACATCACGTTCCGGCAAACGGGGAATTCCGCCCGTTCGATTTCCAAGCTAATGAGCTTTCCCCAAAGCGCAGTGAAGAAGCAGAAAGCGTCAACTTCGTTTGAGGCGGCGGCGCTATGCCTGAAGGGCCAACTGTGTACCGTCCGTGGGCCGTTCAGCGGCGACAGCAGCAAAACCTTCGCCGCTTTCGAGGACCGCCCGGCGATGGTCGTGGCCGAAACGCCCGACGCCGCATACATCCGTATTCCGGAGCGGACCGAACCGGGCGCGCGGCCCTTGTTTATTGCGGAGGGCTCAAAGGTGGTCGCACTGCCAGTGGCAGTCGGCGAGTTCACCTTCAAGAACGGAGATAGGCAGGTACAACCGGGGCAGACCATAGTGACGTTCCCGATTCTGGAGGGCCCGTCCGACATTTCCGACGCCGCCTGGCAGGCGGGAAACTTCCCCGCGACGAATCTTGAGGAGGCGCGGAAGCTGATACCCGGATTTCAGTTGCCGCGAGAAGATCAAAAGCGGCGCGAGCGGCAAGAGGCGGAACCCAAGCAAGCGTCAAAAGAGAAGCGCGAGGCGGACGAGAAAAAAGGGGGATCGATCTTGCTGGTGGTCAAGAACATGACGCCGGAACAGGTTTCGATGCGAGGCGCCAAAGACCAGATGATCGTCTTCCATTTGAGTGATGAGTCGTTCAGCCGAGGCGAATTCAAGTACGACCTCATAATTGAGGCCATCAAGTCGGGCCATTTTGATATAAGGGGCTACGTTATCCCCTTTTTGGCTCCGGTACGAGGGCAAGAGTTTTCCACCAGCAGCTCTGCCGGAAAGTAGAACGATTTCTGAATTGACAGCGCTCAATGCAGTCCGTACGCTGGAAAGAAGGGAAAGAAAGTTTGCATAGCGACGCGACAACCCGCACGAACCAACACCCGGTACTTGGCCCTTTGGAGATTCGCGTCATGGAAGTGCTGTGGAGCGCGGGCCAGAGCAGTGTGCGCGACGTGGTCGAGAAATTGGAAACCAGGCTGGCGTACACCACGGTAATGACCACCCTGGACCGGCTGTTCAAGAAGGGAATGCTGGATCGGCAGAAGTCGGAGCGCGCGTTTCTGTATTTGCCGCGCCTGTCCAGTCAAGAGTGGGAGCGCCAGCGCGCTGGCGACCTGATTGCCGGTTTTTTGGCTGGTCCGCAACCTGCCCGCGACGTGTTGTTGTCATCTCTGATTGATGCCGTTGGCCAACACGACGCCGTCCTGCTCGATCAATTGCAAGAGAAGATCCGGAAGAAACGCAAAGAACTATCAGCAGGGAGGAAGCTATGAGCCTCCCGTACACTTTGCGATTACTTTGCTTATGTGGCGCCTCGTTTTTCATGATTCACGCTGCGCTCGCTGTTGCCACACGATTGAGTGCCGGCACCGCGATGCGCATGGCGGAGCGATTGAAGCCCAGTTCCGCGGGGCGCCTGCTATTTGCGGTGCGCATGCTTCCCTTCACGCTGACACTGTTGGCGGTGCTGGCATTCTGCATTCCCAGCTATCTGTGGCTGGAGCCGGAAGCGACCGGCGAAAAAGTCGGTCTCGTTTGTTTTTTGACGGCGCTGCTGGGGGTGGCGATCTGGACGCTGGCCATCGTGCGGGTGGTCAAAGCGGTCCGGGGCACAGCGCGCTATCTGCATCGCTGTGAACGCCACGGGAAGCAGATCGAAATGCCGGGAGAAACCACGCCGGCGTTGTTGCTCAAAGATCAATCTCCAGTGTTAGCCGTGGCTGGCGTAGTGCATCCCCGGCTGGTGATTTCGCGGCGCGTCATGCGCGGGCTTACCGCGGAACAGATTGACGCTGCCCTGCGCCATGAGCGCGCCCATCGCGCCTCGGGCGACAACCTCAAGCGCTTTCTCATTTTGCTGGCGCCCGATGTTGTGCCTTTCCTGCGCGGTTTTGTAGCCCTGGAACAGCGGTGGGCGAAAGCCATCGAATGGGCGGCCGACGATCAAGCCAGTGCCGGCGATCCCCGTCGCGCTCTTTCTCTGGCCGACGCGCTGGTGAGAGTGGCGAAAATGGGCAGCAGGCCGCAGCTTTCCTATCTATCCAGCTCGTTGATGGCTGATGATCACGATCTGTCGGAGAGGGTCGATCGTCTGCTGCGTCCTCAGCCCATTGCCGAAAAGCCGGCGAAGCAATTGATCCCCCTAATAAGCGGGGCCGGGGCGCTGATGGGCGCGTCGCTGATGATTGTGGTTCTTTGGCCGGCCAGCCTGAGTATGGTGCACCAGGCGCTCGAGCAGCTTGTCCGCTAGGTTCGTTGGCCATTCCCAATCTAGGAATACGTAGCCAATATCGCAAAGATTGCTGGCATTGTGCTCGTCGATAGCGTCTATAATCTCACTCACAGTTAGTCCCAAGGGTTCTGCGAAGATCCTCGAAACTCGTTGGCCGAAACGAGGAGCGAATGCCATCTTCGTTGAACTTGTCTGGCGTCTTCGCTGACGCTATCGCTGAACACCTTAGTATCATTGGCCAGTTCGTGGCGCAGGAAGACTGCTTCGAGCGCGCCGCGGCGCGTATCACCGACTGTCTGCTGGCGGGAAACAAGGTCCTGTGGTGCGGCAACGGCGGCAGCGCAGCCGACTCACAGCATCTTGCGGCTGAACTGGTGGGACGCTTCCACCGCACGCGCCGCGCTTTTCCCTCCATCGCCCTCACCACCGACTCTTCTGTTCTGACCGCCATCGCCAACGACTGGAGCTACGACGACGTGTTCAGACGCCAGGTCGAAGCTCTTTGCGTGGCGGGAGACGTTTTAGTCGGGATTTCGACCTCGGGGAATAGCAAGAATATTTGCGCCGCCTTGGCCAAAGCGCGTGAACTCGGGGCCTTCACCGTGGCCATGACGGGCCGGAGCGGCGGTCGAATGGCAGCCCTGGCGGATGTCTGCCTGCGGGTTCCTGCCACCGATCCGGTGCGCATCCAGGAATGCCATATTCTTTGCGGGCACATTCTGTGCGAATGGATCGAACTTGCCGCCTGCATCACCGAGGCAATGGCCGTCGAGGGAGGCGCACCGTGATCGCCAACTTACCTGGTATTGTCGCTCTCGTCGAGTCGGGCTGGCGCAGCGTTCGGGTGCTGGTGGTCGGCGACGTCATGTTGGACAAGTACATCTGGGGCGATGTGCAACGTATTTCGCCAGAGGCACCAGTCCCCGTGGTTCGCGCTACCTGGCATAACGAGCGACCGGGCGGCGCGGCCAACGTAGCCATGAACCTTGCAGGGCTGGGGGCTTGCGTCACAGTCGCGGGGTTCGGTGGCGGCGACACCGAGCAGGAAAGATTGGAATCCCTGCTGGCCGAGGCGGGGGTTGAGCCAGCTTTGACCGCAGTTGAGGCCATTCCGACGACCACCAAGCTGCGCATCTTTTCTGGCAACCAGCAAATGATGCGACTCGATACCGAGGCCGCGCCGTCACCTTCCGACGCGGCATATGCAGAGCTGCTGAAGAGCGTGTCCACCTCACTGCCGAACGCCGACATTGTTGTGCTCTCCGATTACGCCAAAGGTGTCCTGACGGAAGTCGTGTGCCGTTTCATCATTGCGGAAGCGGGCAAGCTAGGGGTCCCCGTCCTGGTGGATCCTAAGCAGCGAGATTTTTCGCGCTACCATGGCGCCACTACGGTCTGTCCCAACCTGAAGGAACTGGCGGCAGCTACCGGCGAGCCTTTCTCTGACATCGATCGAGTGCTGGCCGCCGGCCATGCCATGCTCGCTTCGCTGGATATGGAGTTCATGGTGGTGACGCTGGGCGACAAGGGCATTGCCGTCTTGCGCAAGAACTCGCGCCTCCATGCGCCCGCAGTTGTCCGCCAGGTTTACGACGTTTCCGGAGCGGGGGATACGGTCATGGCAGTCCTGGCGCTGGCGTTGGCGTGCCAGGTCGAGATCGAGACTGCGGCCCAGTTGGCAAACCTCGCGGCGGGAATCGTGGTGAACAAGGTGGGCACCGTTCCCATTCAGCGCGAAGAGTTGCTGGGCGCATTGTCGCAAGAACTTGCGCTGCACCTGGAGGAAAAAATCTTGCCCTTGAAGCGGCTGCTTTCCCGCGTGGCGACGTGGCGATCTGCCGGCGACTCCGTGGTTCTGACCAACGGATGCTTCGACATCCTGCACATCGGGCACATCAGTTTGCTGGAGCAGGCGCGCCGCAAGGGCGATCGCCTGATTGTCGCGCTCAACAGCGATGCGTCGGTACGCCAGATCAAGGGACCGTTGCGGCCCATCGTGGGCGAACATGAGCGCGCGCGGATTCTGGCCGCTCTCAGCGCGGTGGACGCGGTGATCGTCTTCAACGAAAGCACACCTTTGACACTGATCGAGGCGATTCGTCCGGACGTGTTGGTGAAAGGTGGCGACTACCGCGAAGAGGCTGTCGTGGGGGCCCGCGAAGTGCGGTTCTGGGGCGGGCGTGTCGAACTCATACCTTTGGTCGAGGGAATCAGCACCACACAGTTGATTGCGAGGGCGGGGACGAAACCTTCGTCGAGGCTGGCCTCCTCCGCTGTCAGGGCCTGATTCACAGGTTGGAGAGGATCGATGCTGCCGCCTCTGTTCTTGTCCGTTCGCGTGCCCACAAAGTTGGCGATCTTCTGGCGCGCCCACCTGGCGCCGGCAGCCAGGGACGACTCTCCTCGTCGCGATACTCTGACTTTGCTTGTCATCCGGCTCGATGGCCTCGGCGACGTAGTGCTGACTACGCCTCTTTTCCGGGAACTGAAGCGTACCTTCCCTGGATCCTGTTGCACAGTGGTTGTGCAGGAGGCCTTCCGCCAACTCCTCGTAACCAATCCGCACATTGACGAGATCATAAGTTTGCGCCCGTTACGGACTGTGTGGCTGCCAGCGCGGGTGCGAACTCTGCTGTCGGTGCTGAGGCTCTATTGGGGCCGATTGCGAGGCAGGCGCTTCGACCTTGCCATCTCTCCGAGGTGGGATGTTGATGACCAACTCGCGACATTTCTGGCCTCACTGGTCGATGCCAAGCAACGGGTGGGCTACACCGAGTTGGCCTCGCCCGCCAAGCAGCACCACAATCGCGGATTCGACACGGCATTCAGCGCCTGTCTTGCGGCGGGTCCGGTTCAACACGAAGTGTTGCGCAACCTCGAGATCGTAAGCGCCCTGGGTGGGAAGGTCGAAGACAGCAAACTGGACATCAGCCTCACCCAGCACGACCGTGAATTCGCGTCGAAGCTGCTGGCGAACGTGCCCGCCTCAAGCACCCTGGTCGCCGTCGGTATCGGTGGCCGGAGCGCAAGCCGCCGATGGCCGCTGGAAAACTATGCCCAGAGCCTGGCGCAACTCTGGAAGGAACATCGCATGCAGCCGGTGATCATTTGCTCGGATGGCGAATGGGAAGAAGCCTGCAAGCTTGACAAGCTTCTGTGCTGCGAAGCCATCATCATTAGTGGCGCGCCGCTTCGTAAGGTGTGTGCCGTGCTGGAGCGCTGCGATCTTTTTATCGGGAACGACAGCGGAAGCGCCCATCTGGCGGGCGCGATGAATTGCAAGACCATCGTAATTTCACGGCATCCGAGTGGCGGCGATCCGAACCATGCCAACAGTCCCATCCGCTTCGCGCCTTATTGCGATCAAGTGCGGGTGCTGCAACCGCTGGCTGGGCTGGATGCTTGTAAAGCCGCATGTCTTTCGGCCGGGCCGCATTGCATCAAGGCTGTGTCCGTGGAGCAGGCGGTTGCCGCCGTGCGCGAGTTGCTGCGGAGCGATCAGTCTCTACCGTCGTGCATCCAGGCGAAGGTGTCGCCTCCGCATAGTGACCATTCTCGCCCGGCAATTGATCCTGCCGCGGTAGTTGCACTCAGCAGAGCGGCAGAACTTTCCAAGGTCGCAAGGAACAGGGCAGGGGACCTGCCTTGAAAGACCAGCCATGCCCTCAACGTGCTTGCCGGCATCCCGTTACGGTCGAATCGCGAAGGCGGTGTCGTCCGGCGCTGCCGCGAGGCTGCTGTCGGCCGCAATCACGCTGGTGTCGTTGCCCCTCGCCGTGCGCTACCTGGGCGCCGAACGCTATGGCGTGTGGGCCACCATCACTACGAACGTAGTGTGGATCAGCCTGCTGGACCTCGGCATTGCCAACACATTAACCAACAGCATCTCGCGGGCCTACGCGCTCAACGACAAAGCTTCCGCAGCGCGCTATTTCAGCAACGCGTTGCTGGTCACTGGAACCATTGCGGCGGTTGTGGGCGGAGCGTTTGCCGCTGTCTCTTTTCACGTGAACTGGATGAGGTTGTTCAACGTGAGCGCGAACGTGCCGGCGGCCGAGGTGCGAGACACGGTACTGGTTGCGGCCGCACTGATGTTGCTTGGCCTGCCGTGCAACTTAGGCGCGAAACTCCTCGCTGGCTATCAGGAGCTGCATCGCAACAATTACGCCGTATGCGCCGGAGCGGTGGCGGGCGTGATCGGGCTTGTCCTGGGCATCGCCCTGCGCGTCTCGATGCCGATGCTGTTTGTGATGTCGGTGGGATGCCTGACCTTCGCCAGCCTGGCCAACCTGATTTTTGTGGTCACGTGGCACAAGCCGTGGCTTCTGCCCAGGCCTTCGCTGCTCGACCGCTCGACCAGCAGGGGACTGCTTAGCTCCGGCTCTTCATTTTTTCTGATTCAAGTGGCGGCGGTGGTGGTGTTCAGCTCCGACAATATCGTCGTCAGTCATTATCTGGGAGCGGCGGCGGTAACGCCTTACAGCGTCACCTGGCGACTGGTGGGACTCGCCGCGGTACTACAGTCGCTCATTTTTCCCGCGCTCTGGCCGGCCTACGCAGAAGCTTATGCCAAGCGCGACTATGGCTGGATACGGCGCACTTTCTCCCTGACCATGAAAGGCACGGTCGCGCTCAATCTGTGCTGCGTGGCTTTACTAATTGTTTTTGGTCGTGCATTGATTCGCATGTGGGCGGGTGCGGCGGCCGTGCCGACATTTTCCCTGTTGCTGGCGATGGGGGTGTGGGCGCTGATCAGCGGATTCATGAGCGTCGAATCCTGTCTACTGGCGGCCCTGAACCGGATCCGTGAGCAGGCCACACTGTCCATCGTGGCGGCGATAGTGAACATTGCGTTGTCCATCGCGCTGGTGCGGCACATCGGCTCGCTGGGCGTGATTGGCGGAACGATTTTGTCTTACCTCCTCGTGCTCGTAGTGCCGCAAAGCGTTATTGTGCGCAGGTTGTTTAAGGAGGAACTGGCGGCTGAGGGGGAGGCGCTCTTCGCCTTTCGCTCGTCGCTTTTAGCCAAAGCAAAATTCCTTTAAGACTTGTCCAAGATTCTGAGTTCAGGGTAGAAGAACTTGAAGTGCGCTGTCCGGCAAAGAGCGAAAAGCAAATAGCGAGAGGCGAGTTGTTTCACCCTACTAGGAATGGATTGCTGGCGCGCTCTTCGCCGATGGTGGTGAGCGGACCGTGTCCCGGCACAACGATGGTCTCGTCGGGCAGCGCCAGCACGGGGCCGTGCAACGACTGCATGATCTTTTTATACGAGCCGCCCGGCAAGTCGGTGCGGCCAATCGAGCCCGCGAACAACGTATCGCCCGCGATCAGCTTCTTCTGGGGAGCGAAATACAGGCAAATGCTGCCTTCGGTGTGACCCGGCGTATGCAGAACGTCCGCGATCAGGCTGCCCGCGCGGACTTGGTCGCCCGCGCCGAGGCTGGCGTCGATCACCACCTTATCCGGAGGGGGCATGCCGATCCATGTCGCCTGCACGCCCAGCATCTTCAGCAGAGCGTGATCGTTTTGGTTTAGCAGAATGGGCGCGCCAGTCAGTCGCTTCAGCTTCATCGCTCCGCCCACGTGATCGATGTGCGCGTGGGTGACGACAATTTGCTTCACCGTCAGCCCGTAACGCTGCACCACGGCCATCACGTCTTCGATGTCATCGCCGGGATCGATGACCATGGCCTCTTTGGTCTGTTCATCGCCGATCACCGAGCAATTGCACTGCAGCGGGCCGACCGGGAAGATCTCGTGGATCATGACTCCAAACTACCACGAAGCAGGGTGGGGATTCACCGCCGCTGGAAGTACCTGCTTGAGTCACCCGACGTTCTGAAGTAAACTCCGCAACTTAGACTTGGGTATCAGCAGACGAGGCTGTACCGAACCACTGGACAGGAGCAGCCGTTGGATCGCATTCGGTTCATAACGCATCAGGACCAGCGTGTCCTATTGGTGGATTGCAGTCACTGCATGGCGGGTGAGGTGGCCACGATTGCCGACCTGTTGCCCGAGTTTGTCACCCGCGAGCCACTGGGATCGGTGCTGTTGCTGGGCGATTTCACCGGGGCGCAATTCAGTCGCGACGCAGTCGAGCATATTAAGATCTCAGCAGTCTTCGATCGCCCTCACTTGAAGCGGTCGGCTTGGGTGCTGACCGAGAACCTTCCCAAAGCGTTCTACGATTCCATCCGCACCTTCTCCGCCCGCCAGATCCCGACGTTCGCCACCCGCGAGGAAGCGATGGAATACCTGGTGAGTTGAGGCGGCACGAAATTCAGAAGCAATAATGTATTTGGCAAAATGACGGGAGGGGGCGGGAGGTCGCAGGAGATGGCGGGACGCTGCCCTTATTCGGATCGCTTATGATAACGCCTGTGGCTGTTGAAAAACTCGCTTGCAGAGATCGCGCAGAAAATTCGTTGCACTAGGATGCCCTATAAAGGATTTTCTCCGCCCCGGGTATACATTTCTGGTCACCCATTTTGAGTCGATTTTCGGAAAAAATGGACTTTTTCAACACCCACGCCTGTTCACAACAGTTACCCTCAACCGCGGTGCTCGTGACCTGCGTCACTCCTCTGTGCCTGTCTTCAGTGGTGTAATTGGCTGGTATCAAGCAGAGACCTGAGCGGAGACAATGGTGAATCTTACACGTGTTGCACTACTCGGTAGCCTTATCGGGGTGATGGCCTGGGCCGCCCTCGGTCAATCGAACACAGCCAACGATCGTGTCGAGGGTAAGGACATGCACGGCCTGATCGTCTATGGTCAGGGATTTGCCTTTCTCGCTAGTGAACCGAACGATTGGGATACTGATACCGGACAGGTCGCCAGAGAGTACGGCGTGAACGCTATCTTTTTTCCACGCGCACAGTCGTCCCGTTCCCATCATGTAACAATACGCGTCAGGTTAAATAGCAAGACGACCGAAGACCCACAGCAAAACATGACGTTCGATATGAATCAGTACAAGAAACAATACCCGAGTACACAATTCACGGACTTGGCCGTCAAGCATCCAGATTACCCGACCGCGACAAAGCTGTTTTATACGCGGAACGAGTTCTACGAGTACGTAGCGTATGTGAACCCCGGATCGCAGTTTAACTTGGTGTTTTCTGTGGCGATGTCGAAAGAAAAGGAAGCCGCTACGCAAGACGAACTCGCAGCGTTTGATCACGTATTGCGCTCATTGAAGTTCGTCACACAGGACGTGCAAGGGCCACCAAAGCAATAACTGGCGTAAAATCGCCTTGTCGTAAGTGATCCGGGCTTAACGACTTTTTCGTTGCCTCTGGCACTCCCGCGTTTTCTTTTCCTCCGCCTCGCACCTGAGCAATTCCTCTTTTTGAAACGGTGAGCACTTGGCGCACTGCGTTGTCGAACCGCTCGAATGCGCAGGCAATATAGGAGTCCTTCGACTCGCTGCCCTCGGTCAGGATGACAAAGTTATATGGGATGACGGTCGAGAGAGTTCGTCATCTCTGTTGCGCAATGACAGGGCGCGTGCGAGAGTGAGCGGTGGAGAACCACGCCTCGTGAGCCGCTGAATGCCCTGCTTGCTCTATTGCGTCACCCAGCCGAGCCAAATCGTGATAATGGCAGCGGGAGTGTGCGACGGCGTGGTCGAGTCGCGTGAGATGCTGGAAGTGCAGGTGTACTGGAGCGAAATCGCCAATCCTGAAGCATGTTTAGGCTCGGCCGAATCGCTAAAAAAAGCCGCGCTGCAATTTCACCAGGTGCTGCGCGAGATCCTGGCGACCGCGACTCCGATTCCGTTTCGTTTTCCCACGCTGCTGGAAAACGAAGATGGAATCGAGACACAACTCGCAGAGGGGCAGGAACTGTATCGCGAAGCCCTGGAGCGGATTGGCGATGCCGTGCAGTACGAGGTGGTGGGCAGCTGGGCTGAGGATGAGCAGGTTGATCTGGCGACACCGGTCAGCGGCCGAGAGTATCTCAAGCGACGTTCGCAGGCGGCAGGACGGATCGCGGCCATCGACAGCAAACTGAAAGGCGTCACCGCCGGCTGCGTGCGCGAGTGGCGGGCACGGCAGGAGCGCAAGAGCCATCGCTGGTTCGCGTTGGTGCCTCGGGAGAGCCGCGACCGGTTCGTCGCGTCGCTGCGCAGCGCCGGACCGTCCCAAGGGGTCCGGCTTCGCTTGAGCGGGCCTTGGCCTCCAGGCGAGTTTGTCACTCCGCGAGGGGAACATGGATAGCCCGAAGCCGAAGAGGCCGTGCGGATGGGACGGCCGATGATGGAAATTCCGGTGCAGCTCCCCGCAAAGCGCCAGCGTTAGATCAAAGTCGTCATTCCACATCCACAAATTCGTCATCGTCGTGCTCTCCGCCCGCCATCATTTATGATAGGAGTGCCCCCGGGAGGCAAACGCCGGCGTAGTCGTTACATTTCCCGGCACTGCTGCTGGCGCGCTTGTCGCACTGGGATCTTAGTGGCCAGCGGCGATGACCCTCCGGAAGGAGGCACACATGTCTCGGATTCGTTTCATCCTCTCTTGTGGCTTGCTGGCGCTTCTTGCCACCAGCGTGGCTTCGGCGAACAGCATCGTCAAGATCCGCATAGATGACACTATTCAGCCGATTACGGCCGAGTACATCGACCGCGCCATCGAACACGCTCGCCAGACCAACGCTGACGCCGTACTTATCGAACTGAGCACGCCCGGCGGTTTGCTGGATTCCACGCGTACGATCATCCAGACGATCCTGGCGTCGCCCGTTCCGGTCATCATCTACGTCGCCCCCAGTGGCGCGCGAGCTGCTTCCGCAGGCTTCTTCATCCTCGAAGCCGGCGACGTTGCGGCCATGGCTCCCGGGACCAACACCGGCGCGGCGCATCCCGTCACCCTCGGTGGCGAAAAGATGGATGACACCATGAAGGCCAAGGTCGAGAACGACTCGGCCGCTTTTATGCGCTCCTACGTCGGGCCTCGGGGACGCAACGTGCAACTGGCGGAGACCGCGGTGCGCGAGTCGAAGTCGTGGACCGACCAGGAAGCTTTGCAGCAGCACCTCATCGACGTGGTCGCTCGCGATCAGAACGACTTGCTCCATCAGCTCGACGGCCGCATTATCAAGCGCTTCGATGGCAAGACGGCGAAGCTGCATCTCGCGGGGGACTCGATCGACGAATTGCCCATGACGCTGAAGCAGAGAATTCTGGATTTCCTGCTCGATCCGAATATCGCCTTCCTGGTGCTGGCAGTCGGCGCGCTCGCGCTCTACGCCGAATTCAATCACCCAGGTGCGATCGTACCCGGAGTGGTGGGGGTGGTTTTTATCCTGCTGGCGCTGTTTGCGCTCAACTTGCTGCCCACGCAGTACGCGTCGTTCACCCTGATCATTGCCGCGTTTGTGCTGTTTGCCCTGGAGGCCAAATTTGCGACTCATGGCATCCTCGGCCTGGGCGGGATAGCTCTGCTCACAATCGGTGGGCTCCTGCTGGTGGATGGCCCAATTCCGCAAATGCGGGTGCAGTTATGGACGGCGCTCGGGGTCAGCGTGCCGCTGGGTCTGATCACGGTGTTTCTGATGACGATTGCCCTGCGGGCGCGACGCAGCAAAGTCGTCACCGGTCTGCAAGGCATGATCGGCGCGGTGGGTGAAGCACGGACCGACATTGATCCGGAAGGCAAGGTCTTTGTCCAGGGCGAGCTGTGGAACGCGCACGCCCGCTCGCGCGTTGGCCTCGGCGAGCACGTCGTGGTGCGCAAGGTCGAGGGTCTGGATTTGGAAGTGGAGAAGCAAAGATAGCAGTCAGCAATTAGCATTCAACCAATGAATTGTCGTCCTGAGCGAGGTCGCCGCGGCGACCGAGTCGAAGGATCTGCGGTTTTCTTAGCACCGACGAACCGCAGATCCTTCGACTGCGCGCCCGCCCGACCCGCAACAAAAGCGGGTCGGAAAGACCGAGCGGGCGCTCCGCTCAGGATGACATCGCTGACAGCTGATGGCTGACAGCTGATGGCTGACAGCTGATGGCTGACAGCTGATGGCTGACAGCTGATGGCTGACAGCTGATGGCTGACAGCTGATGGCTGACAGCTGATTGCTGACAGCTGATTGCTGACAGCTGATTGCTGACAGCTGATTGCTGACAGCTCGCCTGTTACCAAGTTAGGTAACTCGTCCAATTGGTTCTACAATCTTCACTAGTACCCGTTCTAAACTTCTAAATAGCGGAGGCGCCCCGTGCCCGGATTTTCTCTCGCTTTCACAATAGCCGTTGTTATTGTCGTTCTTTACATCATCAACTCGATCAAGATTCTGGCCGAGTATGAGCGGGGCGTTATTTTTAACCTGGGGCGTTTGCGTCCGGAGCCGAAGGGTCCAGGCATCATTCTCGTGTTAGCACCTGTGCAGCGCCTCGTGCGGATTTCGCTGCGGCAGGAGGCCTTGGAGGTTCCGCCGCAAGACATCATTACTCGCGACAACGTCACGCTGAAGGTAAACGCAGTCATCTTTCTGCGCGTGGTCGATTCCAACAAAGCGGTGGTCGCGGTTTCCAATTACATGTACCAGACATCGCAGTTTGCGCAGACCACGCTGCGTTCGGTGCTGGGCGAAGTCGAGCTCGACGAGTTGCTGGCCCACCGCGAAAAGATCAATTTGCGCTTGCAGTCCATCCTGGACCAACACACCGATCCCTGGGGTGTGAAGGTGACCAACGTCGAGGTCAAGCAGGTGGATCTGCCGGAGACCATGACGCGCGCCATGGCCAAGCAGGCCGAGGCCGAACGCGAGAAGCGCTCCAAGATCATTCACGCCGAGGGCGAGTTTGCCGCGGCCCAGCGCCTGATTGACGCCGCTCACTTGCTTGCCCAGGAGCCCACCAGCATCCAGTTGCGATATTTGCAAACGTTGACTGAAATTGGAGTGGAGAAGAACACCACCATCATCTTCCCGGTGCCGGTGGACTTGCTGGCCGGACTGCTGAACCGGGTGCAAGCGGCCCCGGCGAAAGTGGCAGGCTCCGGGCCGCCAGAGAAATAGCGAGGAACATGAGGACCATGGCTTCTGACGACACGGAAATAACCTTGGGCATGGGAAAACTGCTGGGGCTATTCTTTCTGCTGGCAGCCATTTGCGGGGTCTTCTTTTCGATTGGCTACTCGCTGGGCAAAAATACGGGGCGCGAACAGGCGCTGAATGATCAGCCGGCCACCGCTGCGACGGAGCCGGCGGCGATTGCCTCGGGAAGCAGTCAGAACAAGCCTTCGGCTGTAGTGGCGGTGAAAGCAGAGGCCGAGCCGGCGCCGCAGGAAGCAACCTCCAATCCGCAAGGCAATCTTACGTTCTACAAAGCGGTGCAGGAGACGGGAGCGCCCTTGCCGCCTAAGGAAACACCTTCCACGGCTCCGGCGAGTGCGAAGGCAGCCCCGGAATCGGCGGTCGTGACAACGGCCAAGAGCGTAGCCCCGCCAGCTGCAGCGACCGTCAGCCCCACGCCTCAGCTAACCCGCCCAGCTCCCGTGACCGGCCCAGGGACAATCGTGGTGCAGATCGCCGCGATTTCGCGGGAAGACGACGCGGTCGCGCTGGCGGGGGCGCTGCGGAAGAAAAACTACAACGTCTTCGTGGTGAACAATCCCATCACCAACGACAAGCTTTACCACGTGCAGGTTGGCCCGTTTACCTCCATCCAGGACGCCGAGGCGATGAAGGCCAAGCTGACCGGCGAGGGCTACAACCCAATTGTGAAGCGATAGCTCTGAAGCCAGCGGTAGCACCCCGCCGTCTATCGGAAGTCCCGGCAGGCTTCTCAACATACCCCGTGCTCCCCAGAAGAAGAAACGCCGGAGCCAAGTAACAGCATCGACGAAGGCTCAGGAACGGAACCGGTGCTCTCCCCATAGTGAATTGGCAGGCAGTATAAGTGTGTTCCCAAATGTGAATTAGTTCCCATTGTAGGAAGACCCGCATGGCACGGAAAGCACGGGATCTCCCGGCGCGGTCTTGTAGTCTGGAACCGCTCTAAGCCGCCGCCCTGGTTGTGCCGATAACCCTTACGTGCAGATTCGCAACGAGGACGTAAGACTCCAGCAGCGCTGCGCCGGAGCGACAAGAGGAACCTCCCTGCTGGAGTTTGCCCTGGTTGCACCCATGGTTTTCCTCTTGTTATTTGCCGTGTTCGACTTCACGCGTCTGTTTTACGTTGAGATGACGCTGCAGAACGCGGTGCGCACGGCGGGACGTTACGGTGTCACAGGAAACCACCTTCCCGACCCAAAACATCCGGGCCAGAACCTGTCGCGCGTGAGTTCGATGATTCAAGTTGCGCAACAAGCAGCCGTCGGTCTTGATGTCTCCAACATGCAAATCTCCAGCACCGGCGGGGGAAAAGGCAGCGCAGGCGGTCCGCAAGACACGTTAACAATCTCCCTGACCACCAATCTGAAACTCATGACACCTATTGTCGCCCGGTTCTTCAATAACGGTACTTATACATTTACGGTGGCCGTCAGCTTCAAGAATGAGGCCTTCCCGCCAGGCAATACCACTTAGCGGAGCGAATCACGATGGCAGCACCTGGCCGCGATCACGCAAGGCGCAACCCGCAAAGGGCGAACGATTCTGGGCAGGCGCTTGTGGAATTTGCCATATCGGCAACCCTGATGCTCACCCTGGTATTTGCGGCGGTTGATTTCAGTCGTGCCATCTTCATTAAGGAAGTAATCACAAATTTGAGCGGGGAAGGGTCGAGCATGGCCTCCCGCGGCTCCACGCTTTCCGCTACCGCCTCCGCCGTGGTTGCAGCATCGGCGCCTCTTAACCTGAATCTCAATGGGACCGTGATCGTTTCGTCAGTTTTCAACAACAACAATCACCTTCAGCTCACAGGACAAGTATCCCAAGGTGGAATGGGGGCGACTAGCCAAATCGGACATCAGATTGGTGGCGCAGCTATCCTTCCAGCCTTGGTCACTCCCCAACTCAACCAGACGGTTTATGTGACGGAGGTCTTCTACAAATACACGCCGATCACGCCGATCGGCAAGTTTTTGATCGGAATCGTATTGCCATCACAGTCCTACGACGTGGCGTACTACTGATAAGGAGGCGAAAGAGTGAAACTCTCCAGTCGCAATCGGAGCAGGGAGAACGAGCGCGGGCAGGTCGTTCTCCTGGTAGCCGTATGCTTCACGGTTATGCTGCTGTTCATGGCTTTGGCGATTGATGTGGGATTCGCTTATGTAACGAAAGCAAAGCTGTCCAAGTCTGTGGACGCCGCCTGCCTTACAGCCATGAGAAACCTTGCTCAAGGACAAACAATAGCCAGGAATCTGGCGATCAATTCGTTCAATGGCAACTACAAGGTGTCCAGTCTTGACCAGAATCCACCCACGGTGACCGTGAGTTTTTCTACGGACGCCTACGGCCAAACCCTGGTCAATGTCAACGGCGCAGCCACCATCCGAACCTTCTTCATGCGAATGTTGCCCAATCGGAAGACCTTTTCCGTCAGCGACAGCGCCCAGGCGACACGCGGCAAGCTAGTAATGTCATTGGTATTGGATCGCTCGGGTTCGATGGTTAGCAATGGCGGGTCGACAGCGCTTCCTCCGGCG
This sequence comes from Candidatus Korobacteraceae bacterium, assembly GCA_049520555.1. GTDB lineage: Bacteria > Acidobacteriota > Terriglobia > Terriglobales > Acidobacteriaceae > Bog-257. The sequence goes on along the minus strand of JBEKPR010000008.1, from coordinate 24,331 downwards.
GTCACGACGTTCATAAACTACTTCGACAACAACAACGACGAGGTCGCAATGATCAGCTTCGCCTCCAATGCGACCATAGATGTGGCGATCGGCTACAACTTCATCACCCCGATTACCAATGCAGTCAACGCCATGAAAAGCAAGTTCACCGGCGGTACCTTTGGTCCGGGCGGCCTCACCGACGCGAAGGCCCAGAACGACAGCGTTACTGTGCAGCCGGGACAAAACGTGGTCAAGGTTGTGGTCTATTTCACCGACGGATATGTCAATACCATCCAGGACAAGCTGTCTTGCTCTGGAACGCTCACTCTTTATAATTACGGAGGATACGACTCCGGTAGCTCGGTCGACGTTTTCGATCCCACCACAGGAACCTCTCTTGCGACCTACGACGGGGTTTCCAATTGGACACCCTCGAACACTTGCCTAAAGAATGTGACCAAGTTCACTTCCGCAATTAATGGGCAGTTAAGGTCCCTGAATCGTACCAACGTCACCGCGGACGCCAAGTATCGGGCCCTTCAAACCGCGACCGCCATGCGCACCGAAAATCCCGGCATGTATGTCTACTCCATTGGGCTGGGGACGAGTGTCGATCAGGCTTTTCTGCAACAGATCGCTAACGACCCAGCCAGCTCGACTTACGATCCGACCCAGCCGGAGGGAGAGGCGGTATTTGCCTCCAACTGCCCATCCAGCCAGTGCAGCGCTGAATTGCAGCAAGTCTTTCAGACTATCGCCGCTAAGATTCTCCTCCGTCTCACGCAGTAAGATCCATCAACTCGTTGTTGATGGCACATCGCAGAATGACCATGCCATCCTGAATCTCGTGACGGGATCGGCACGTGGCATTTAGCTCACTTTGCGGGCCGGACTTTTACTTTCTTGCAGGACCTCTCGTATGTCGATGGGTGCATCGAGTGACCCACCATGGCCGTCGCGATCGAAATGCGCGGCAGCCTCTTCGGCGTACTCCATCGACGGAACGGAGATTATCCGCGATTCGCCGGTGATCAGCCGCGCCGAGCGCTCGTAAGTGAGATAGCTCCACGCCCACTGGAACATCACGACCACGCGGTTGCGGAAGCCAATCAGAAACAGGATGTGGATGAACAACCACGAGAGCCAAGCCAGAAAGCCGGAGATGTGTACCTTGCCGAATTGTGCGACAGCCGCTGCCCGGCCAATGGTCGCCAGAGAACCCTTGTCAACATAATGAAAAGGTGCACGCGGGTTACCGGCCAAATCAGCCGCAATCTGGCGCGCCACGCATCTGCCCTGCTGCATGGCCACCGGAGCGACGCCCGGCAGCGGCTTGCCTGTTGCATCCTTCATGCTGGCAAGGTCGCCGATGACGAAGACCTCGCGTTGTCCGGAGATGCTTAGGTCAGGTTCGACCAGCACTCGTCCGGCGCGATCGACCGGCGCGCCAAGCGCAGCCCCGAGAGGCGAGGCCGATACTCCAGCCGCCCACAGCACGGCTGCCGCCGGCACCACCTCCTCGCCGATACAAACTGCACCCGGTCGCACGTTCGTGACGGCGGAGTTCGTACGCACCTCGACGCCGAGATTTTGCAGTTGCCTCACAGCGCTCTGGCGCAGATCGTTGGGATAGGCGCTCAGCACCGATGGTCCAGCTTCGACCAGCAGGACCCGGGTCTTCGCCGGTTGAATGGTGTGGAAATCCTCGGGCAGCGACTTGCGCGCGATCTCAGCCAAGGTCCCTGCCAGCTCGACTCCCGTGGGCCCGGCGCCCACCACCACGAAATTCAGCGCCTGGTGATGGCCGGTCAGTGCGGCTTCTCGCTCTGCCAGTTCGTAGGCCAGCAGAATACGGCGGCGCATTTCCAGCGCATCTTCGATGGTCTTCAATCCCGGAGCGAACGTCTCCCACTCGTTATGCCCGAAGTAGGCGTGGGTTGCGCCCGCGGCAACGACGAGATAATCGTAGGGAAGCTGGAATCCCTGCAGCTTGACGATGCGCCGCTCCAGGTCAAAGCCGAGCACTTCGCCCAACAGAACTTCCACATTCTCATGTTTGGCGAGGATCTCGCGTATGGGCGCGGCGATTTCTGCCGGCGATAATCCGGCGGTCGCCACCTGGTAGAGCAGGGGTTGAAAGGTGTGATGGTTCTTGCGGTCTAGTAGGGTGATCTGAACGGGCAAACGCGCTACAGACTTAGCGGCCTCCAACCCGCCGAATCCCCCTCCCACGATGATGACGCGCGGACGAAATTTCCCAGCCATAGCTCTACTAAATGAGATGCGCGGCTATGGTCCGACGGAGCAAGATCTAATATGAGGTGAGACCATCGAAATCCTACTTAATGGAATAGCCGGCCCCTCGCCAGTGACCATCCTTCTCCAGCGTCATGGTAACCGTCTCAATCGCCCTTTTCTTGTGCTCGAAGCTGGTGTCATATTTCAAGAGGGCATACTCTGCGTCCGGGACTCCCGGCAATTGCGTTCGGTATTCTACGGATTTCATCGTTCGGGAGAGCACTGCGCCCAAGGGGCTGCGCGTCGCCCGCAGCGTTTGTTCATAGTTACCCTCGGTAACCTTAATTTTTAACGTGGTTGAGGCCTGGTGCCAACTCTTCGCGTAGGCGTCGAAGTCCAGCAGCTTCAACCAGTCGGCGGCGGCCTTCTCGGCAGCTTGCGTCTTGTCCTGGGGAAACGCTGCGGTTGTAAGGGCGAGACAAAGTATCAGGAACGAATAGTAACAGCGCTTCATGGCCGTTCTCCTTGTGCAATCCACGAACGATTGTGCGCCGGTGGCGATCAATGCGCAATGCTTCCGTCGATGGCGGCGTGCCGATTTTTGCTATGGTAGATTAGTGACTGTGGGCCCGTAGCTCAGTTGGTAGAGCAACGCACTTTTAATGCGTGGGTCGCAGGTTCGATTCCTGCCGGGCTCACCATGCCGTTCGGTATTCACCCTTCCTTTTGGTTCACGCTGGTATGCGTTGACTCCGTTGCGAAAAACAGATAACGGCAGCTTGATGACGGTGCTGTCCCTCAGCTTCCTTCTGGGGATGGCCGTGGCCCTGGCGGTTTACTTCGCGTGGAGGCTAAACGTGGGAGGACTCCAGGCGCACGGCTTCCTGACCGCAATCGCGCTGAGCATCTGTCCGCCGTTTGTGTTGTCACTGGTGATTGGACCCATTCCTGATTCCGATCTTGCGCTGGTGCTGGTCGTGGGTACCATCGTCTTCGCCAACGCGTTTCTCTACGCCGGCGTGGCAGCAGGCGGCTACTTCGTCTTCACGCTTGCGGCAAAGAAGAAAGTGCGGCCATAGGGTCACGCGACGCGTGGCCGCGCGCATCACTGGCAACCGGTAACTGACGGCTGATAACTGGTTATCCAGCTGGTTGCTGCTGCGTCATGCAGTGCAGCGCGCCCAGTCCCCAGATCAAGTCCCGGCAATAAATTCCGACGATCTCGCGATCGGGAAATACGGCAGCCAGGGTATTGAGCGCGACGCGATCGTTGGGGTCGCTGAATACAGGCACAAGCACCAACTTGTTCGCGATGTAAAAATTGGCATAGCTGGCAGGCAAGCGCCGTCCACGAAAGTACACGGGAGCTGGCATTGGGAGCTTGACCACGCGCAGCGGATGGCCCGACTGGTCTGTGCTCTTCTTCAGCCAGCGGAAGTTGTCGCTCAAGGGCTCGTGGTTGGCATCGGCAGGGTCAGGCTCGTACGCCGTCACTACCGTTGTTGGCGTAACGAAGCGAGTGATATCGTCAACGTGGCCATGAGTGTCGTCGCCGGCGATGCCGCGGTCCAGCCAGATCACTTTCTCCACCCCCAGGTAGTCGGCGAAAAGTTCTTCCAGTTCCTCCCGCGTCACGCCCGGATTGCGCTGCTGCACGTCGCTCAGCAGGCACTCTTCGGTGGTGATGAGCGTTCCGCATCCATTGACGTCGATGCTTCCGCCCTCCAATACGACTTGGCGCGGGTGCCCGTTCACTTTGACTTCCGGCTCCCACGCCGGCACGCGCAGCCGATTGGTGATTTCACCCGCAAGCATCGCGTCGAGCTTCCAATCGTTGTACTTGGCCCAGGCGTTGAAGCGCCATGCGGTGGCCGCCACCGCAGGGAAGTCTCTGGTGGGGCGGGAATCGCGCCGCAGAAAGATCGGGCCCGAGTCGCGTGTCCAGCCGCGATTGGTGGGAATGTGGTGAAAGCGAATTGTCCCGGCCGGTTTGCCTGGCGTCGCGAATCTTTGCGGCAGAACGTGCGCGCGAATCAGCAGCTCGCGGACCTTGGCTTCCGCCTCCACGTCCTCGACCAGAACGTTGACGCGCTCCACCCGCGCCAGATGCCGAACGATTTCCGCATACACCCACGGAATGGGCTCGAACCTGCCGGGCCAATCGGTCCGGTTGTGCGGCCACGCGATCCACGTTGCCTCGTGGGCCTCCCACTCGGCTGGCATGCGGTAGCCGAGAGCGGTAGGGGTTTGCGAAAATTTCCGAGGCTTGAGCATGCGAGCGGCTATACCAGGAATCTCTGCGTAATCGGGCCGTACGCATCCACGCGGCGATCGCGCCAGAAAGGCCAGTTGCGGCGAACCTCCTCGATCCGTTGCAGGTCCACCTCCGCGATCAGCACCTCTTCTTTGTCGTGAGATGCCTGGGCAATAACCTGTCCAAAGGGATCGGCGATGAATGATCCGCCCCAGAACTCAAGTCCTTTGCCGGGCGCAACCTTGCCGCGAATATTGCCGGTCTCAAAGCCGACGCGATTGGGCACGGCGACGTAAACTCCATTGGCGATGGCGTGCGCGCGCTGCATGGTCTTCCATGCGTCGTATTGCGCCTCGCCGTACTGCGCCTTCTCGTCCGGATGCCATCCGATCGCCGTGGGATAGAAGAGCACGTTCGCGCCCTGAAGTGCGGTCAAGCGCGCTGCCTCGGGATACCATTGGTCCCAACAGACCAGCGTCCCGATCTTGCCGGCACCAGTGTCGAAGGCCTTGAAACCCAGATCGCCTGGCGTGAAGTAATACTTTTCGTAATACAGGGGATCGTCGGGAATGTGCATCTTGCGGTAAATGCCGGCCAGCTTGCCATCGGCATTGAGAATGGCCGCAGTATTGTGATAGATACCGGGAGCGCGCCGCTCGAACAGCGACGCGACGATCGTGATCTTCAACTCACGCGCCAGATCGCCGAGGCGCGCCGTCGCGGGACCGGGGATGGACTCGGCCAAATCGAAGAGAGCGATGTCCTCGCGCTGGCAGAAATACTGCGTCTGAAACAGTTCGGGCAGGCAGACAACCTCGGCGCCTCTTGCCGCAGCACCGCGAATGTGGGCAATGGCGCGCTCCAGGTTCTGTTCAGGCTCCGGGGTGCACGACATCTGCACGACGCCAATCTGAAAGTTTCGTTCCGCCAACACTTAGCTCCCGTGCGAAATGCATTTCAAGAATAGCATCCCGCGCGCCGAGGGTTTGTGCGCTGCATCAATTGTTAATCCATTATGACAACTCTCCTTGCGCGTGCCCGCGCATTGACGGAGGCCGCATTCAGCCTGTAGCTTCGATTGTTCGACGCTTTCCGGTCTGACGCCGCCGTAGCGGAGGAAGGGATGAAACAGCTTGTACTCATGCTTGCGTTGTTTCCGGTGCTCGCATTCTGCGTTGCGGCCATTTTCGAATTGAGAGCAACAACCAAGCCGGCAGGCAAACTGCGCAATCTGATTCCAGCAATATTGGGTCTGGCCGCATTCGGCCTTTCGTTAGATCCGCAGGGGATCTTACACGTGTCCCCAGCTTCCTCCGTGACACTTAGTCGTGTCATGACGCTGCTTTCTGCCATGATCGCCTGCTCCGGTGTTTTCATAACTTACTCGCGCCGGAGCACTGCGGTCTGGATGGCGTGCGGCGGCTTAGTAATGTTGTTCTTTTGGATTTTCAATCGCGTGGTGGTCTGACGATTCATGTGCGATCCTGATGTCATTCCGACTGCGCGGCCTCACGCCGCGAGTGGATGAACCTGCTGTCGCGTGAACAGCAGGTCCCTCCACGCGGTCCGGACGACAGCGCTGGTTTATCGAGGTAGATCTTGGCCGACGAACATCACAAGACGCCCGGCGCGGGCATTGATCGCAAACTCCACGATCCCATTTCCGACAAGCTGATTCCGCTGGCGCCGCTCGACCTCTCGAAGATCCACACGGTGGATGACCTTGTCCGTGCCATGGGCAACACTGCATTCACCGGGCGGCAGGTAGGACAAGGCGCTGAAGTCCTGGAAGCCATGGCTCGCGACCAGGACTGTTTCGTCGTGATGACACTGGCCGGCGCCATGACGGTTGCGAAGCAAGGGCTGATCGTCACTGACCTGATCGATCATGGAGTGGTGAAGGCCATCATCTCCACCGGAGCGCTGATGGCGCACGGCCTGGTTGAGGCTGCCGGGCGATCGCACTTCCGCTACGACCCGAAGATGGACGACACCGAACTCTACGAAGCCGGCTACAACCGCGTGTACGACACGCTGGAGCCGGAGACCAACCTCGATTTCGTCGAGACCATCGTCGCGCGTATTCTGAAAAACTGGGACCACAACGAGGTGCTGTGCTCGTACAAATTGAACCGCGAAATCGGGTGCTACCTGAGCGAGCACGTGCAAGATCGCGGCATCCTGAAGTCGGCCTACGAGAAGAATGTGCCGGTGTTTGTGCCCGCGTTCAGCGATTCGGAGATCGGCCTCGACGTCGCCCTGCACAACCGAATGCGCCGCAAGAGCGACATTCCTCCGCTGCGCTTTGATCCGTTTGAAGACCTGGAATATTACGCGGAAACACTCTTAAAGCAGGAACGCCTGGGAATTTTTACCATCGGCGGCGGTGTACCCAGAAACTGGGCGCAACAATTTGGTCCATTCATAGAATTGCGCCATCGCCGCGGCGGGGAAGACCTGCCATTGAAGCGCTTCCATTACGGCGTGCGCATCTGCCCCGAGCCGGTGAACTGGGGCGGCTTGTCGGGATGCACCTATAGCGAAGCCGTGTCGTGGGGCAAGTTCGTGCCTCCGGAAGAGGGTGGCCGCTTCGCCGAGGTTTTGCTGGATGCCACTGTCGGACTGCCGCTGATCGCGGGCGCGGTGCTGGAGAGGATGAAGACGAGGGGTTAGTGGCTAGTGGCTAGTTTCCAGTCACGGCTAAGTTGCTTCTCACTTGAAACTCGAAACTTGAAACTCGAAATTGGGTTTTGTGATGGTCTGCAACTAATCACTAGCCACTGACCACTAATCACTGCCTCCGGCTCCGGTTCAGGCCCGGCAAGGTCTAAACTCCGGAGCCGGCGCAGGCTTCCGCGGAACTTTGGTTCGGGCCCCGTCGTGACGCGGTTTGAAACTAGCCACTATTCACTACCCACTAGCCACTACCCTTCACCTCGCGGAATGTCATGTTCGCTGCCTTGCTGCCTGTTCTACGTTTCCAGTCGAAGAAAAGTTCAGCATACGATTTGGTGATGTAGTCCGCCGGCTTCACGCCCAGCTCGCGAGCGATGCGATCAATCCAGCGTGACTTGCCTTCGATCTCAGCGACGTCACCGATGGGTGTGTGGTCCAACACGACATGCCCTTTGTTGTCGCTCCATTCCGCACGAAACTTTTCGTACACGAAAGACGGCGAGTAACCCAACGCGCGCAACATGGCATCCATCTGCTTGCCGTCGGAAACACCCGTCTCCAATTCGCCACGAGATTTGTGTTTCCCGAGCTTGACCTTGGCTTTGTGCGTCAGTCTCCATTTTCCGCCGTAGTCGCGCAGGCGCAGTAGTGCGCCCTTGCGGCGCAGCTTCTGGCCGGGAAGATCGTACAGGGTATTGATCTCGTGGGTGGATGGCGTCTGTTCTTGAAACTCAAGCTCGCGCAGCTTCTGCTCGAGCGCTTTCAGATCAGAGACGAGAAATTTGATTTCGACTTCCTGCGGTGTGGCCATGAGGAAAGTGTAAATCAGGAGACCCCTTTTCGCTGTTCGCCAGATACGCTGGCCTCGCAGCACAGCTTAGGGCGGGAGCACCTAAGGCACCGGGGGCGCGGTCATCTGACGTTGGCTTCTTGGCGAATAGTGAAAAGCGAATAGCGAAAAGCGAAGAGCGGCCTTTGTCAGCTTTCCCGCTCCACCACAAACTCCGGCACCCACAGCAGCACGCGCTTGATCTCGGAATCGGGGAAGGTGCAGAGGGCCTCGCGCGCTTTGTTGCTGAACTCAACCGCCCGTGCGTAGGCGGCGTCGATGGAGCCGTTGCGGCTCAAGATCGCGACAATGTCGGCAGGCGTGATGCCGTTGAAGCCGCCGTTACTCAGGACAGACTCAATCGTCTCGCGCTCGGTTGGCGTGCAGTGCTCCAGCGCGTGCAACACCGCCATGGTAGCCTTGCCTTCGCGCAGGTCGCTGGCAACCGGCTTGCCCAGCACTTCTTCGGAGGCGGTGAGATCGAGCACGTCGTCGACGATCTGGAAGGCCATGCCGAGGTTGCGTCCGTATTCGGCAAGCCGCTGCTGATCGGCTTCGCTGGCGTTCGCGAGGATGCCGCCCATCTTCATGCAGACCGAAAACAGGCAGGCCGTTTTGCGGTAGATGAGTTCGAAGTGCTCGTCCATCGTGATGGTCTTGCCCAGCCGCTCGATCTGCAGCAATTCCCCTTCGACCATCGCTTGGGTCAGGTCGATGAGCGCGTCGAGGATGTGAAAATTGCGCTCCTGCACGGCAATCTTGAATGCCTGCATGTAGAGCCAATCACCCGCAAGCACGCATTTAGCATTGCCCCATTGCGTGTTGGCTGCAGGGCGGCCGCGGCGGGTCTGGGCTTCGTCGATGATGTCGTCGTGGACCAAGGTCGCGGTGTGGATGATCTCGACCACCGCTCCCAGCTTGATCGCCCCGTGGCCGGTGTAGTTCATCAGCTTGCAGGAGAGCAGCAGCAGCGCAGGACGCAGCCGTTTGCCGCCGCCGGCGCGGAGGTACTCGCCGATCTCCGTGATCGCCCGCACGCTGGACACGGTGTCGCGACCGAACTCGCGCTCGATGGCCGCCAGGTCGTCGTGCAGCAAGTCGAATACTTCTTTCGCGTTGCGGGTTACTGTCGTATTCAAACGGATTCGCCCCGTTCAGTTGGATCGATAGTTGGTGAACTGCATGTCAATGCCGAAATCGTTCTGCTTCAGCAGCGCAATGATTTCCTGAAGTGTATCGCGGTCTTTGCCGCTGACGCGAACCAGGTCGCCCTGGATCGCCGCCTGCACTTTTTTCTTGGAGTTCTTGATCAGCTTGACGATCTCTCGCGCCTTCTCAATCGGGATACCTTGCTGCATGCTGACTTTCTGGCGCACGGTCGAGCCGGCGGCGGGTTCGATGGCGCCGTAGGTCAGCGCCTTGAGCGAGACCCCGCGCTTGACCAGCTTTCCCTGCAGCACATCATTCACCGCCTTCAGCTTGTACTCGTCAGCCGAGGCGAGCACCAGGCCTTCCTTCTCCTCGATCTTGATATCCGACTTCGAGTCTTTGAGGTCGTAGCGCGTATGGATCTCTTTCAACGCCTGCTGCACGGCGTTGGAAACTTCCTGCATATCAACTTTGCTGACGATGTCGAATGATTCGGCCATAAGGTTTAAGTGTAACAAGAGACGCGGCGTTTGCCGCAATCGCGGCAGAGACCCCGCCACTTCCGAGTGTGTGTAAGAACCTCTGTCGTCCCTACGGGACTCGGATATATTTCCTACTTACCCAGCACTCCGCCTGCGGCTCCGTGCTGGGCTAAACTATTCCGCGCCTTGCGGCGCTGGATTTTCGGTCAGCAAGTGGCAAGCTTTCAGCTTTGTCCTCGCACACTTTCCGGGTAGGGAAGCGTAGCACCTCAGTTGGATTTTGTAAGCCGGAAAAAGTTGTAGAAATTGGCGGTCGTTTGCTGTCCGACTTCCTCGCAGGAAAGATTACGTAGCTGTCCGATCTGGCGGGCGACTTCAACCACGAAGGCGGGTTCGTTGCGCTGTCCGCGATGCGGCGTCGGCGCAAGATAAGGGCAATCGGTCTCGATGAACATGCGATCGAGCGGGACCAGGCTGGCCGCGTCGCGAATGTTTTGAGCCTTGGGGAAGGTGATGTTGCCGGCGAAGGAAATCATGAATCCCAAATCAAGCGCTGCACGAGCATGATCGACAGTGCCGGTGAAGCAGTGGAGGACGCCGCCAAGTCCGCTTGTCGCCCAGTTTTCTCGAATCAGGCGCAGCATATCATCCCAGGCGTTCTCACTGTTATTGGAAGGGCGGCAGTGAATGACGATGGGCAGCTTGGCGGCGCGGGCCATCTCCATCTGCTGCTGGAAAACTCGTTGTTGCACGTCGCGCGGCGAGTGGTCGTAAAAGTAATCGAGGCCGATCTCGCCCCAGGCGATTACCTTGGGGGATTTCGCTAAGCGTTCGAGTTCGTCAAAGTCCGACTGTTTGGCCAGCGCGGCTTCGTGAGGATGAACTCCAACCGTCGCGTACATCCAATCGTATTGGTTTGCGAGCTTGATGGCGCAATCGAGCGTGCCCGTCCCAGGGCCGTCACCATTGCCGATGGCAAGCAGGGTACTGACACCCGCTTGATTGGCGCGAGCGATGACCTCAGCGCGATCGGCGTCGAAGCGCTTGCCATCGAGATGAGCGTGGGAGTCGGTGTACACAGTGGATAGTGATTAGTGGATAGTGGATAGTTTCGAATCCGGGTTCCACAAAGTCCAAGGCTGAAGACAGCCACTACTTCAGCTTCGCGCCCACCGGTACGTCCTCCAGGAATCCCGCCAGGACCGGCTGGCCATCATCGCCGATGGACGCAGCCACGATCATTCCGTTCGATTCCAGCCCGCGCAGCTTGCGTGGCTGCAGATTGGCCACGATCACGACCTTGCGTCCAATGAGCCTTTCCGGTTCGTAAGCTTTGGCAATTCCGGCGACGACCTGCCGCACTTCGCTGCCGATATCGACTTCCAGACGAAGCAACTTGTCGGTGCCCTTCACGCGCTCGGCAACCTTCACTTCGCCCACCCGCAATTCGACCTTCAGGAAATCGTCGATCGTGATCTGATTGGGGCTGGCCGCGGCAGCCGCAGTCACGCTTCCGCCGCCTGTGGCAGTCGTGGTCTTGTCGCTGACGATCGCACCCGACTCTGCAGGCGCCGCAGCTGATGGACCAGCGGCGGCTTGGGTGGCGGGCTGTTCCGGCTGCGCGCCGCTTGCGGCGGGCTGCGCTTCCGCCGCTACCGTTTTCTCACTTGCTTGCCCTAGATCAGCGGAGCGCTGCTGTTCCATCTGTTGCATCCTTTCGACGGTGCTCTTGTCCGCACGTGGAAATACGCCTTCGACTTTGCCCAGCTTGGTGCCCAGCGGCAAGTTTCCCCAAGCCAACGTGCGCAGGTCCAATTGGTCGATCTCGCCCAGCCCGAGCTGCGTCCAGATGCGGGCCGTGGCCTCTGGAATAATCGGATGCACCAGCGCCGTTACCACCCGCAGCGCCTCGGCGGAGGTGTACAGAATGGTGGCGAGGCGGGCACGCGAGTCTTTATCTTCGCGCTCGGCGACGGCCCACGGCTCGTTCTCGACGATGTACTTGTTGACCGCGGCCACCAGAGACCACGCTGTTTCCAGCGCGCGCGAGAATTGAAATTGCTCGAACTGGGCGTGGAAGCCCGCAATGGTTTTCATTGCCAGTTCGGCGATGGCCTCATCGGCAGGCACCGTCTCGCTGGGCGACGGATAGGGCACTTCGCCGTCAAAATAACGGGTGATCATGCTGAGCGTGCGGCTCGACAAGTTGCCCAGATCGTTGGCGAGGTCGGCGTTAAAGCGCTGCACCAGGGCATCGAAGCTGAACGATCCATCCTGCCCGAAGACAATTTCACGCAACAGGAAATAGCGCAATGCGTCGCCGCCGAGGGTGTCGAGGATGGTTTCGCTGCGCACGATGTTGCCGCGCGACTTCGACATCTTGCTCTCCTCGAAGAGCAGCCAGCCGTGCGCGATGATCGACTTCGGTAGCGGCAGATCGGCGGCCAGCAGAAATGCCGGCCAATAAACGCAATGGAAGCGCACAATTTCTTTGCCGATCATATGCACATCGGCCGGCCAGTAGCGCGCCAGTTTTTGCCGGTCCGCCGGATCGTCGGAGCCAAAGCCGATCGCTGTCACGTAATTGGCCAGCGCATCCAGCCAGACGTAAATCACGTGCTTGGGATCGCCGGGCACCGGAATACCCCACTTGAACGACGTGCGGCTGACGGAGAGATCGCGCAGTCCGCTGCGCACGAAAGCGATCACCTCGTTGCGCCGGGTTTCCGGACGAATGAAGTCGGGGTTGTCGCTGTAGTACTGCAACAGGCGATCCTGCAACGCCGAGAGCTTGAAGAAATAATTCTCTTCGTGCACGGTCTCGGTGGGCCGTCCGCATTCAGGGCAGGGAGCGCCGGGGCCGACGGCATCGACATAAAGTTCGTCGAAGACGCAATATTGCCCGCTGTACGATCCCTTGTAGATGTACCCGCGTTCTTGCAGGCGCGCGAACAGGGCCTGCACACCGCGAACGTGGCGCGGTTCCGTGGTGCGAATGAAATCGTCGTAGGAGATCTTCATGCGGTCCCACAGCGCGCGGAACTCGCCCGAGATCCTGGCCACGAACTCTTTGGGTGAGCAGCCGGCTGCGGCGGCCGAGCGCTCAATCTTCTGGCCATGTTCGTCGGTGCCCGTCAGGAACCAGGTGTCGGCGCCCATCATGCGCTGGCGGCGGGCAATGGCATCGCACACCACCGTGGTATAGGTGTGCCCGATGTGAGGCCGCGCATTCACGTAATAGATGGGCGTCGTGATGTAAAACTTCTCGGGATTATCCATTCTTCTGGTCCAGGTACAAGCGAATAGCTTCCTGCATCACCGTCTTCAACGGCACGTGATGCTCGACGGCGATGCGCCGGCAATCTTCATATTCCGGCGCGTACTGAGAGATCGCGCCGTTGAGATGCGCCACCTTCATGCGCACCTCGCCCCAGGGCGTGACCACCGCCTCGTGCCGGCGGGGCAGGGCATAACGTTTCTCATGACGCGTGCGCACGCCCAGAGTACTGCTCTCGCGAAACAATAGCCCGCGCAGATGCGCCTCGTGTTCGGGCCGAGCCAGCACCGTCAACACCGTGCCGGGACGGTTCTTCTTCATGTGCACCGGGGCGGTGAAGACGTCCAGCGCTCCTTCGGCAAACGCCAAATCGACGATGTAGCCGATCAACTGCGGATTCAGATCGTCCAGATTCGCTTCCAGTATGGCGATCTCCTCTTCGTCGGTGTCAATCTCACCGGCGCCATCAGCGCCAGTCACCGCTTCCTGGGCCTCGCCAATGGTGAGCCGCAGCACATTGGCGTGGCCGGCAAAGTCGCGTGCTCCGGCGCCGCAGCCGATGCGTTCCGTCGTCATGACCGGCCGAGGTCCGAAGCTTGAGACTAACACTTTGGCGATGGCCGCTCCGGTCGGCGTGACCAGTTCCTTCTGGATGTCGCCAGAATAAATCGGCACGTTCTTCAGCAGTTGGAGAGTAGCCGGAGCCGGGACGGGCATGACGCCGTGCGCGCAGGCAACCGTTCCGCCCCCCACATTCAGTGGCGAAGCGAGGAACTGATCGACCGCGAGCGCCTCGGCGCCGACGGCTGCGCAGACAATATCCACGATCGCGTCGGTCGCGCCGACTTCGTGGAAGTGCACTTGCTCCCCGCTGACGTTGTGTACCGCGGCCTCGGCTGCACCCAACGCCAGGAAGATCTCATCGGCGGTCCGCCGAGCATATTCGCTGATGGGCGCTGCGGCGATGATGCGCAAGATCTCGCTCAGACTGCGGGCCGGGCGCCGGTCGCAGCTATGCTTATGCGCAGGTTGCGCCCCGGATTCGTGCGGGCCGGCGTGCTGTTGCGCCCAGAACTCCTCGCGCGGCATGTCTTTTTGGCCGTTGACCACGACGTCGAGTTTAGTTGCCGATATGCCGCCGCGGTCGACACGCGAGTGCTCCAGCTCAGCCCCAATGTTAAGTCCAGCGACCGTCTTCTGAAACAGCTCGAAGGGAACTCCGGCATCGAGCAGCGCGCCCAGAAACATGTCGCCGCTGATTCCAGAGAAGCATTCGAGATAGGCAATGCGCATGGGAGTCACTCGGATTCTTCATCATAGGTAACGCTGAAAGCAGCGTCAAACCTGCGTTGCTCCGGCATTTGCTATCCTGTTCACGATCTGCTGATGTCCTTCAAAAGCCTCATTCACCACGGAGGCACGGAGGACACAGAGAAGAAATCGGATTGTCGTCATGGCTGCGCCGCAACCGGCGCTCGTTATGACATTGCGTAAGACGGCTGACAGCCAAAGGCGAAAAGCCAAAAGCGAAGAGCGAAGAGCGAAGAGCGTGTACCTAGAACAACAAAAAAAACTGGCTAGCGATGTGCTCGCCTTTCTGCGCGAGAAATACCAGATTGAACTGGCCACCGTCGTCATCGAGCAGCCGCCCAAGGTTGAAATGGGCGAGTTCGCCCTGCCGCTCGCGTTTGAGTTGGCGAAGCGGCTGCGCAAAGCTCCGCGCAAGATCGCCGAGGAGATTGTCGCTGCATTGCCGCTGCCCGAGGGATTCGAGAAGCTGGAAGTCGCGGGCGCCGGTTACATCAATGCGCGTCTGAAGCGGGACCTTGCTGCGCGCGCTCTGGCGAGTGGCGAGACGATCGGAGTGCTCGATCATGCCGATGAGGGCGCTGCCAACGTCAGCGGAAAAATCCTGGTTGAGCACACCAGCATCAATCCCAACAAGGCTGCGCACATTGGGCATCTGCGAAACGCCATCCTCGGCGACACCTTCGTTCGCCTGCTGCGAGCGGCTGGTCACCCGGTCGATATTCAAAACTACATCGACAATACCGGGGTGCAAGTGGCCGACGTCGTGGTCGGGTTCCTTCACCTGGAGAAGAGATCGAAATCGGACATTGTCGAACTGATAACTTCAACGCCGCGTTTTGATTTTTACTGTTGGGACCTTTACGCGCGGGTCTCGCGGTGGTACGAAGAAGACAAGGAGAAGCTTAAAGTAAGACTTGAAGCTTTGCATGCCATCGAGAACGGTGGCAATGACATGGCGTGGGCTGCTGAATTGATCTCGTCGGCCGTATTGCGACGCCATCTGGAGACCATGGACCGCCTCGACATCGAGTACGATTTCCTCCCGCGCGAAAGCGAGATCCTCCGTTTGCACTTCTGGGATGCGGCCTTCCAGCAACTGAAAGAGAAGGGCGTCCTCTATTTCGAAACCCAAGGCAAGAACAAGGGCTGCTGGGTGATGAAGCGGCCGAAGCCCACCCTGTCTCCTGCGGAGACAACGGTGGGGCACCCAGCGGAAGAAGCATCCGGTCCCGACGAAGATGCCAAGGTCATCGTGCGTTCGAATGGAACCGTCGGGTACGTCGGCAAGGACATTGCCTATCATCTCTGGAAGTTCGGTTTGCTGGGCTTGGACTTCGGCTATCGTAAGTTCTACCGCTATCCGAACCAACACGAAGTTTGGATCTCGACCGAGCACGGCGAGCCGGACCATCCGCACTTTGGCAATGTAGCCGCAATTTATAACGTAATCGACTCGCGCCAGAGCGATCCGCAGAATACCGTGATCGAAGCCCTCAGGCTGCTCGGTTACACCGAGCAGGCCGCGCACTATACCCACTTCTCGTACGAGATGGTTGCGCTCACGCCGCGCTGTGCCATGGAGTTGGGCTACGACGTCAGCGAAGAAGACCGCGCCAAGGCATACATCGAGGTTTCGGGCCGCAAGGGTTTCGGCGTCAAGGCAGACGACTTGCTCGACGCGCTGATCACCGCGGCCAGGAAAGAGGTGGATAGCCGGCATCCCGAGCTGGACGATGAGGAGCGCGCTCGCATCAGCGAGCAGATCGCGATTGGCGCCTTACGCTACTTCATGCTCAAGTTCACCAAGCAGTCGGTGATCGCGTTCGACTTCAAAGAGGCATTGGCCTTCGAAGGCGAGACTGGCCCGTACGCTCAATATGCCGTGGTGCGCGCGAGCAATATTTTCCGCAAGGCGGGCGTGGATCCCGCGCAGGCGCTGGCTAGCAAAGTGGACTACGCCCGCTACTTTGCCGACGAGAGCGGCACCGAAATCTGGGAGCTGTGGTTGCTGGCAGGCAAGACATCATTTGTGATCGAGCAATGCATTGCGACCACGGAGCCCGCGTTTGCGGCCAAACACGCGTTCCAACTGGCGCAGCAGTTCAACAACTTTTACCATCGCCACCACATCCTCACCGAAGCCGACGAGGGCCGAAAGAAGTTCCTGCTGGCCACCGCGGCCGTGGTTCGGCGCGAGTTGATTCGAATTCTGGGCCTGATGGGCATCACGGTGCCGCCAGTGATGTAACCAGACGGCCTAGCTGCGAGCGCTTGCTCTTGAAACACCAAGGCCGGCTTCCCTGCGGGATGCCGGCCCTGTGCGGAGGGGAAAAAGCGATCTTCAGAGCGTCGTCAGCGCTGTACCCGGCTCACGCCACGTGTACGACCCGAGCGTCTTGAGGTAGTTTCCGCGGAGAAACCCCGCTGGGCTCTCGATGTTCACCAGGCTCATGCTGCCCCGCATCTGCTTCACCGAGACGTACTCGTGTTCTTCCATCCAGGCTTCCATGCCGGCTAGCACCACGCCGATATGCTCGATGCCATACTTCAGCAGCGCCGACGTCATCATGGCCACGTGCGCGCCCGCCATCATGGACTTCAACACGTCGCTGGCGTCGTGCACGCCACCGGTGATGGCGATGTAGGTCTCGACCTGGTGATACAGAATGGCGGCCCAGTGGAGACGGAGACGCAGCTCATGTGGGCTGCTCAAGACCAGGTTCGGCACTACCTCCATCTCCTCCAGGTCGAAGTCAGGCTGATAGAAACGATTGAAGATCACCACGCCGTCGGCGCCGGCTTCCGACAGGCGCTTGGCGAAGTTGGCGCACGAGGTGAAGTACGGCCCCAACTTCACCGAGATCGGGATGTGCACCTGCTTACGAATGGCGCGCACCAGGTCGCAATAACGGTCTTCCAGCGCGGCCGCGGTGAGCAGCGGATCGCTGGGGATGTCGAAGATGTTCAGCTCCAGCGCGTCGGCGCCGGCCTGCTCCATGTACTCGGAGTAGCGCACCCATCCGCCCGGTGAGCTGCCATTCAGGCTGGCGATGACCGGAATTTTCACGGCGGCTTTGCCTTTGCGCAGCAGTTCCAGATAGCGATCAGGGCCGATGTGATACTTCGCCATGTCAGGCAGATAGGAAGTGGCTTCGGCGTAGCTGTTGGCGCCGTACTCCAGCGCGCTGTCAATGTTCTCGCTCTCCGCCTCGATCTGCTCTTCGAACAGCGAGTACATTACGATGGCCGCGGCCCCGGCGTCTTCCATGCGGGGGAAGTTTTCCAGCTTCTCCGACAGCGGCGAGGCTGATACTACGACCGGGTTCTTCAGCTTCAATCCCAGATAATTTGTCGAAAGGTCGATCACAGTCTCATCTCCTCGTGCTTACGCTTTGTCAAAGTTCATGGCGGCCATGTGCTGGTACAGCTTCCAGCGCTCGTTGACGTTTTCCTGCGCCTGCTTCAGCAGCTTCTTGGCCTCGTCAGGATCGCTGTTCACCAGCATGGTGTAGCGCGTCTCGTTGTAGATATATTTCTCCAGGGGAATGCTGGGGGCGCGCGAATCCAGCACAAACGGGTTCTTGCCTTCCTTGGCGAGCGCCGGATTATAGCGGAACAGCGGCCAGTGTCCGGAGTTCACCGCCGCCTTCTGCTGGTCGATGCCGTACACCATGTCGTAGCCGTGCGCGATGCAGTGGCTATAGGCGATGATGATGGACGGTCCATCGTGCGCCTCCGCTTCCATGAACGCCTTCATGGTCTGGGTGTCGTTACCGCCCATGGCGACGTGGGCCACGTAGGCCCGGCCATAAATCATGGCCATCATGGCGATGTCTTTCTTGGGAGTGCGCTTGCCGCCGGCGGCAAACTTGGCTACCGCGCCCAGCGGCGTGGCTTTCGACATCTGCCCGCCGGTGTTGGAGTACACCTCGGTATCGAGCAGCAGGATGTTCACGTTCGCGCTGGAGGCCAGCACATGGTCGAGGCCGCCGTAACCGATGTCGTAGCCCCATCCATCGCCGCCGACGATCCACACGCTCTTCTTGACCAGCTCGTCGGCAACGGCCAGCAGATCGCGGGCGGCCGGCGCCGGGTTGTTCGCCAGTTTTTCCTTCAGCGTCTTCACGCGCTCGCGTTGCGCGAAGATGCCTTCTTCGGTGGACTGATCGGCGGAAAGAATCTCAACCGCCAATTGTTCGCCGATGCTCGATGCCAGGCGTTCGACCAGTTCCTTGCCATACTGGTTCTGCTTGTCGATGGCGAGACGCATGCCCATGCCGAATTCGGCGTTGTCCTCAAACAGCGAGTTCGACCACGCCGGACCGCGTCCCTCGGAGTTCTTGCTGTAAGGAGTTGTCGGCAGGTTGCCGCCGTAGATGGACGAGCAGCCGGTCGCGTTGGCAATCATCGCCCGATCGCCGAACAGCCGGGTCATCAGTGAAATGTAGGGTGTTTCGCCGCAACCGGCGCAGGCGCCGGAGAACTCAAACAGCGGCTCCAACAGTTGCTGGTCTTTCACCTGGCCGTGGGAGAGCTTCTGGCGCGACAGCTCGGGAATCGACAGGAAGTAGTCCCAGTACTGGTTGTACTTCTCCCGCAGCGGAGGCTGCGCTTCCATGTTGATGGCCCTGTGCTTGGCTTCGCTCTTGCTCTTGGCCGGGCAGACCGCGACGCACAGTCCGCAGCCGGTGCAATCTTCCGGGGCGGCTTGCAGCGTGTATTTCAGCTCGGAAAATTCGCGCCACTTGGGGACTGCCGTCTGGAAGCCCTCGGGCGCGTGGTTGATGCTGCTGGCGTCGTAAACCTTGGCGCGAATGACGGAGTGCGGGCAAACCATGACGCACTTGCCGCACTGGATGCACAACTCCTCGTCCCATACCGGAATTTCCAGGGCGATGTTGCGCTTCTCCCACTTCGTCGTGCCGGTGGGGAAGGTCCCATCGATGGGCATCGCACTGACCGGAACCTGATCGCCATCTCCGGTGATCATCAGTGCCTCGACGTTGCGCACAAACTCGGGAGCATTGGCGGAAACTGCTGGGCGCATCTCGAACTTCGACGAAGCGCTCTGCGGAATTTTCACTTCATGCAGGTTCTCGAGCGAGGAATCCACGGCGGCAAAATTCTTGCGCACGATCGACTCTCCGCGCTTGCCGTAGGTCTTCTCGATGGAGTGCTTGATGGCGGCGATAGCTTCGTCGCGCGGCAGCACGCCGCTGATGGCGAAGAAGCAGGTCTGCATGACGGTGTTGATGCGTCCGCCCATTCCGGCGGCGCGCGCCACTTCCACGGCGTCGATCACGTAGAAGCGCAGCTTCTTGGTGATGATCGCCTGCTGCGCCGAGCGCGGCAGATTGTCCCAGACCTCGTCGGGACCGAACGGGCTGTTGAGCAGGAAGACCGCGCCGGGATCGGCAGCCTTGAGCACGTCGAGACGCTCCATGAAGCTGAACTGGTGGCAGCCCACAAAATTGGCGCGCGAGATCAGGTAGGTGGAGCGAATCGGTTGCTTGCTGAAGCGCAAGTGCGAAATCGTGACCGCGCCCGACTTCTTGGAGTCGTAGACGAAGTAGCCTTGCACGTTCAGATCGGTCTCTTCGCCGATGATCTTGATGCTGTTCTTGTTCGCGCCCACGGTGCCGTCGGCGCCCAGCCCGTAGAACATGGCGCGCACCGTCTCCGGTGCTTCGCTGGAGAACGCCGGATCGTAGGTCAAGCTGGTGTGGGTGACATCGTCGTTGATGCCGATGGTGAAATGGTTCTGCGGATTGGGTTTCTTCAGCTCGTCGAAAATCCGCGCCACCATCGCCGGTGTGAATTCCTTTGACGACAGCCCATAGCGGCCGCCGATTACCTTGGGGAACGCAGCCATCGGCGCCTTGCCCGCGGTGAAGCCCTCGGTCAGGGCGGTGATGATGTCTTGATACAGCGGCTCGCCGATGCTGCCCGGCTCCTTGGTGCGGTCCAGCACCGCGATGCTCTTCACTGTCGCAGGCAACGCTTGCAGGAAGTGCTCGACGGAGAACGGCCGCATCAGGCGCACTTTCAGCACCCCAACCTTGCGGCCTTGCGCGGTGAGGTAGTCCACGGTCTCCTGGACCGCTTCGGCGCCCGAGCCCATAACTATGATGACGTGCTCGGCATCGGGTGCGCCTTCGTACTGGAAGAGCCGGTATTCACGGCCGACGATGCGGGCGAATTTGTCCATCGTGTTCTGCACGATGGTGGGACAGGCCAGGTAGTAGGGATTCACCGACTCGCGGCCCTGGAAGTAAACGTCAGGGTTTTGCGCCGAGCCGCGCAGCACCGGATGGTCGGGCGAGAGGGCGCGCTCGCGGTGAGCGCGAACCAGATCGTCGTCGATCATGGCGCGCATGTCGTCCAGGCTGAGCTGTTCAATCTTGGAAACTTCATGCGAGGTGCGGAAGCCATCGAAGAAATGCAGGAAGGGAATGCGCGACTCCAGCGTCGCGGCGTGCGCGATCAGCGCCAGGTCCATCGCCTCCTGCACCGAGTTCGACGAGAGCAGGGCGAATCCGGTTTGGCGAGTGGCCATGGCATCGGAGTGATCGCCAAAGATGGACAGGGCCTGCGCGGCAATAGAGCGCGCCGCCACGTGAATCACCGTCGCGGTCAGTTCGCCCGCAATCTTGTACATGTTGGGGATCATCAGCAGCAGACCCTGCGATGAGGTGAACGTGGTGCCGAGTGCACCAGCTTGCAAAGCGCCGTGCAACGCGCCGGCAGCGCCGCCTTCGCTCTGCATCTCGATAACCGTGGGGATTGCGCCCCAGATGTTCTTTTCGCCAATCGAGGACCATGCGTCCGACGACTCGCCCATGGGCGACGACGGCGTAATGGGATAAATGGCGGCGATCTCGCTGACGTGGTAGGCCACGTAGGCGACAGCCTCGTTGCCGTCGAGGGTCACTTGGCTTCTCAACCCTTTCCCCTTAACGAGCTCCTTGTCCTCGGGCGAAGGTTCCGCGGTATTGGTTCCACCGCGTGCCTGGGCAGTGTTGGCGTCATTGATGGCCGCAGCAGCAGGATATTCAGTTGTTTTCACGTCGATTTCATCCCCCAGACCGGCTCATGCGCGCGGTCTGTCTGTGCTTAAGAATTCGCTACTGTTCAAGATAGCGGGCGGCGAGGAAGGGGGCAGTGATGGGGGCACTAACCAGTCTGTGACCGCCGTCACATACAGGTGTTTCTTGCTGTGGGGTGAAAACAGGGTGGTTTTCGCCTTAGTCACACCTCCATGACGCTGCCGTCACAGAAGCGGGGACTGTGTCGGCCTAGAATGTAGAGTGCTGAAGCGTGCCGCGATCCTTGCCGGCGCCGCCGCCATCTGTGGAGGCATCGTGAAAGTTACCAGGCTGTTAACCCTACTTGGATTTCCTGTCCTCCTCCTGCTATCTGGCAGCGCGCTCGCCCAGACAGCTCCGACGGCCCCCATCCTTCTCATGGGCGCTCCCATGGGTTCGGTGAAGTTCGATCACACGGCACACCTGAAAGTGGCCGGCAAATGCGAAATTTGCCACCACGCGTCCAAGCCGGAGAAGCCGCTGAAGGCTGCGCAAGAGGCTTGTACCGATTGCCATACCAACCCCGCCACGCCGCCGGTCACCACCAAGTTGCAGGCGGCCTTCCACAACCCGACCGCAACCGCCGGACTCTGCATCGATTGCCATAAGACACAAAACAGTCAGGGCAGGGCAGCGCCGGTGAAATGCGCCGATTGCCACAAGAAGAACAACGGCTAGCCAGCCGGGCAATCGCCTACTTCGCGCGCTTCTTCTTTGCAGGCTCGGGAGCCGAGCCACCCAACTGACCGGTGACGCTGGCCAGCACCTTCTGGAACGCTTCTTCCTTCGTCAGTTCTTTCTTGCCAGTTTTGTTATGCCGGTACTTGTGTTCGTAGCTGCAGGTCCGGCAGCGCACTTTCTGCACTTCGTCCGCTGCCATCGAGACTACGGCGTGGTCGGTGGTGCGCTTGCAGCGCGAGCAGTAATCGTCAACGTAATCGCCTAGGCGCATGGTTCTCTCTCACCCCGATTCTATTACCGTTGTCCAGGAATTTGTGCGGGCTCTTTACCACTGAAGTGGTACATACCGTACTGCGTACGGGGGATTTGCGCTGCTCCTTTCCAATGTAACAATCACTGCATTGGATCGAACCGCTGGCGAGAGCAGCGGACAGGGAAGGCGAGCGCATAGCGAAGTTAGCGTCACGTTTCTTCGTTGCTCCATTTCCTCCATAGGTTGGCGGAATTCTGGGCCGTTTCGGTTTTCGGATGTGCAACTGGGCGCTGCGCTTCCGGACAGAATTCCGCCCCTTTTATTGTCCTCCCGAAGCTCCTATCACGTCCCTACGTGAGTCCGGTCACACCGCGCGGCGTCAAAATGTGTTAAGTGTAACCACGTGGTAGGCGTGCGTTCCCACGCATGCTCTATAAGACACTTAGCGCCGCCGTGTACGGCATCGACGCCAGCCTCATCGAGGTTGAGGTCGATGTCGCGGCGATCAAGGCCGAGCACGACACGTTTATGACGGTCGGGCTGCCTGACACCACGGTGCGGGAAAGCCGCGAGCGCATCCGGGCGGCGCTGAAGAACAGCGGCTACGATATTCCATCCACCACCACCACCATCAATCTGGCTCCTGCCGACATTCGCAAGGAAGGATCGGGATTCGATCTTCCCATGGCTTTGGGCATCCTCGGCGCTTATGGAGGCTTGAACAATAAGCCGCCGGACGACACGCTTTTTGTCGGCGAGTTGTCGCTCGACGGCGGAGTGCGAGGCATCCGGGGAGCGTTGCCCATCGCGGTAACCGCGCGGGCAAACAAAATCCGCAGGCTTATCGTTCCCGAGGTCAACGCGCGCGAGGCCGCCCTGGTGGAAGGCGTTGATGTTTACCCGGTGCACTCGTTGATCGAGGTGGTCCAGCTCCTGAATACCGGCAACGGCATCCTTCCGATCAAGGTTGACACCCACGCGCTGCTGGAGACTTCGCAGCAATTTGGAGTTGATTTCGGCGATGTGCGGGGACAGCAGACGGCCAAACGGGCCATCGAGATCGCTGCCGCCGGTGGGCACAACCTGCTGATGATTGGTCCGCCGGGTTCGGGCAAGACCATGCTTGCCAAACGCATGGCCACCATCCTTCCGCCTCTGACGTTTGATGAGGCCCTGGAGACGACGAAGATCCACAGCGTGGCCGGAGTGCTGGATTCCACCAGCGGATTGGTGGGGACGCGTCCCTTCCGCTCGCCACACCACACCATCTCGGATGCGGGACTGATTGGTGGCGGCATGATCCCGCGTCCCGGCGAGGTGTCGCTGGCCCACAACGGAGTGCTGTTCCTGGATGAGCTGCCGGAGTTCCCGCGTAATGTGCTGGAGGTGATGCGGCAGCCGCTGGAAGACGGGACGGTGACCATCGCGCGCGCCGCCATGTCGCTCAGCTTTCCCGCCCGTTTCATGCTGGTCGCGGCGATGAACCCCTGTCCGTGCGGATATTTCAACGATCGCTCGCGCGAGTGCCACTGCACGCCCATGATTATCCAGCGGTATGTGTCAAAGATTTCCGGCCCACTGCTGGACCGCATTGACATCCACATTGACGTGCCCTCGGTGAATTATCGCGAGTTGAGGGGCGGGGTTATGCCGGAGAGTTCAGCCGACATCCGCGCCCGCGTGATTCGCGCCCGCGAGAGGCAACTGGTGCGCTTCGGCAGCGAAGGCGAACGGATTTACGCCAATGCGCAGATGGGGTCGCGCGAGATCAGGAAGTACTGCGAGTTGGGTACGGACTCCGAGCACCTGCTGGAACGGGCCATGGCGAAGCAGGGACTGAGCGCGCGCGCCCACGACCGCATTCTCAAGGTCGCGCGCACCGTGGCAGACCTCAGCGCCGCCGAAACCATCGAACCTGGCCACATTGCGGAGGCAATCCAGTATCGGACGCTGGATCGCACATTCTGGGCGTGAGCAGTGTTCGGTGGTGTAATGGCCTTCCATGAGAAGGCCGGTCGGAGTCAAGTTCTGTTTTGCCTTCCTAGATTCCACCTTCCTTTCTTAGCGGCGGGTTTTTCAGAGCGGCCCGGAGCCGTCAAGGGCGCGTTCTGTGC
>JBEKPR010000007.1:0-153269 GCA_049520555.1 Candidatus Korobacteraceae bacterium | reverse complement strand
ATCTCCTGGGCGCGGTTTTTGAAGTCACCAACCGTCAGTGGGATGCCCGGGAAGTAAAGAATGACGAATTCCTCGCGCCCGCCGGCCGCGTGCTGGACTCGATGCTCAGCGAGAACCAGTGCGAGGGCTGGTTGGAAGGATATCTTCTGACCGGGCGGCACGGGCTGTTTAACAGTTATGAAGCCTTCATTCGCATCATCGACTCGATGTTCAGCCAGCACGCCAAGTGGCTGAAGGTGTGCCTGGAACTGCCCTGGCGCCGGAAGATTTCGTCGCTAAACTATCTGCTCGCCTCTCATGTCTGGCAGCAGGACCACAACGGATTCACCCACCAGGATCCCGGTTTCCTCGACCATGTCATCAACAAGAAGGCCGATATCGTGCGGGTTTACCTTCCGCCCGACGCCAACTGCTTGTTGTCGGTTTTCGATCACTGCCTGCGCAGCCGGAATTACGTCAATGTGGTGGTTGCAGGCAAGCACGCCCTCCCACAATGGCTGACCATGGATGCGGCGGTTGTGCATTGCACGGAAGGAATTGGCATCTGGCAATGGGCTAGCAACGACCAGGACGCCGCCGAGCCGGACGTGGTGATGGCGTGCTGCGGAGACACGCCTACGCTGGAGATTCTGGCTGCCGTTTCCATCCTTCGCCAGCATTTGCCAGATCTGAAAATCCGGGTGATTAATGTCGTTGATCTCATGAAGCTGCAATCTTCGAGTGAGCACCCGCACGGATTGAGCGAGACGGATTACGATTCGCTTTTCACCAAAGACAAACACATCGTCTTTGGCTTCCATGGATACCCCTGGCTTATCCACCGCCTGACCTACCGCCGGACCAACCGCAACCTGCACGTGCGGGGCTACAAGGAAGAGGGCACCATCACGACGGCCTTTGACATGAGAGTGCAGAACGACCTGGACCGGTTCCACCTTGTGCAGGACGTGATCGATCGACTACCGCATTTGGGTTCCAAGGGGGCCTACCTGAAGCAGCAGATGCAGGACAAACTCATCGAGCATAAACATTACATCGATAAACACGGCCAGGATTTACCGGAGATTAGGAACTGGAAATGGAGCAACGGCAAATGAATACACAAGCGCTTATAGATACCGCGCGGATGATGGTCGCCGACGGCAAAGGACTGCTGGCAATGGATGAAAGTAATCCAACCTGTAACAAGCGATTTGCCAAGTGGGGAATTCCCCAGACCGAGGAGACCCGGCGCGCCTATCGGGAATTGATTGTGACCACGCCCGGTCTGGGTAAGTCGATTAGTGGCGCGATCCTCTATGACGAAACCATCCGACAGAAGACGAAAGATGGCACTCCGTTCGCTAAGGCCCTCACCGATGCGGGAATTATTCCGGGCATTAAAGTTGACATCGGCGCAAAGGACATGGCGGGTCATCCCGGAGAGAGAATCACCGAAGGGCTGGACGGATTGCGCGACCGCCTAGCTGAATATTCCCAAATGGGCGCGCGTTTTGCCAAGTGGCGCGCCGTGATTGCCTTGGGAGGTGGCATTCCTAGCCGGGGTTGCATCGAGGCCAACGCGAACGCGTTGGCTCGCTATGCCTCGTTGTGCCAGGAAGCCGGACTGGTTCCCGTCGTCGAACCGGAAGTGCTCATGGACGGCGCGCACACCATGGAGACGTGCTGTGAGCTAACCGAAGAAGTCCTGCGCACGCTTTTCGATCAGCTTTACTCACAACGCGTGAAGCTGGAAGGTTTGATCCTGAAACCCAACATGGTGCTTCCAGGATTGACGTGCCCCAAGCAAGAAGCGGTGGACGAGGTGGCCGACGCTACCGTGAAGTGTCTCTTGCGAGCCGTCCCCGCCGCTGTCCCAGGGATTATGTTCTTGTCGGGCGGACAATCCCCTGAACTGGCCTCGGCGCGTTTGAATGCCATGAATGTCAGATTCAAGTCGCGACTGCCTTGGGCGTTGGCGTTTTCGTTCGCCCGCGCCATCCAGCAACCGGCGTTGGAGATTTGGCACGGCAAGCAGGCCAACGTTTCGGCGGCACAGCAAGCTCTCGATCATCGAGCCAAATGCAACCGGGCTGCACGCCGTGGCGAATACAACGACGCGATGGAGAGTGACCAACGGGAGACCGCGCTGCGTGGCGTTGCGTCGGTGAAACACGCCGGGAGCGTTCAATGAGACCGGCCTTACGTCAGAAATTCGTCGTCGGTAATTGGAAGATGTATACGACCGCCGCCGAAGTCAGGCGGCTGGCCAAGGCGGTCGTACATGGCATAGGCATTGAGGACCGCGTATCCGTCGCTGTCTGCCCGCCCTTCCCCTATCTGGCCCTTGTCGGGGAGATTCTCGAGGGCAGCCGAGTCGCGCTTGGAGCGCAGAACCTCTATCCCGAAAAGGAAGGCGCGTTCACCGGCGAGGTCAGCCCAACGATGCTCCTCGATCTCGGCTGCAAATACGTCATCCTCGGACACAGCGAGCGTCGGTACAAGCTGGGCGAATCCGACGCGTTCATCAACCAAAAGGTACGGGTTGCCCTGGCCGCCGGCCTCTACGTGATTCTGTGCGTCGGCGAGACCATGGAGCAGCGTAATGCCAATCAGACTGAAGCGCTGCTCGACCGGCAACTCACCCAGGGATTGGCCGGCGTTTCGCCGGATACCTTAACCCGTTTGAGCATCGCGTACGAACCGGTCTGGGCAATCGGCAATCTCGAACATCACGCCACCCCGCAGCAGGCGCAGGACGCGCACGCTGTCATTCGGCGCCGCTTCGGTCAGATGTTCGGGGAGAAATCGGCTCAGGCGCTTGCCATACAGTACGGCGGCAGCGTCAAGCCGGAGAACGCCGCGGCACTGCTTTGCCGAGACGGTGTGGACGGCGCTCTTGTCGGCGGCGCAAGCCTGATCGCCGACCAGTTTCTGGCCATCGTCCGGGCTGGGATCAGTGAGCCGCAAACCAAAAGGAAATCAGCATGACAGCAATTGCACAACCCACAACATGCGCGGACGGAGAAGTCCGGCCTACGGGCCCGCATTGATGCCATGCTTCGCGGGGACAGAATCAACGTCACGGAAAGGCGGGCCGTCTTGCACGTGGAATTGCAAAGGCAGAAAGGATACCCATTATGAAACCCAATGTCGATCAGCCGAAGGCTCCCGAATCGAAGCCTGGATCGCAGCCCAAGAGTCCCGAATCTAAGTCGGGGTCCAAGCCCGATTCCAAGGACGATCTGAAATCCCTGCCGATGCCGGAAGTGGAGAAAAAGTTGGGATCTTCTCCGAAAGGCCTGAGTCAAGTCGAAGCGCAGAAGCGGCTGGCGCAATACGGGCCGAACGAGATCGCGGAAAAGAAAACCAACGTATTCCTCAAGTTCCTCAGCTATTTCTGGGGTCCCATCCCGTGGATGATCGAAGCGGCGGTAATTCTGTCGGGCGTGGTCCGGCACTGGCTGGATTTCTTCATCATTCTCTTTCTGCTTTTTTCCAACGCTATGGTCGCATTTTGGGAGGAATATCAGGCGGGCAACGAAATTGCCGCGTTGCGGGCCAAGCTGGCGACCAAGGCCCGGGTCCTGCGAGATGGAAAGTGGGCCACCCCAGTGGCGCGTGAGTTGGTGCCGGGCGACGTCATCCGTCTGCGACTGGGGGACATAGTGCCGGCGGATGCGCGCTTGTTGGCGGGCGACCCCGTGCAAGTAGATCAGTCCGCGTTAACCGGCGAATCTTTGCCCGTGACGCGCAAGCCTGGCGAGGCAGTGTTTTCAGGTTCGATTATCAAGCGGGGCGAAGCCGACGCGATGGTGTACGCCACCGGTGAGAACACCTACTTCGGCAAGACGGCGCAACTGGTGCAGGAGGCGATTACCGTCAGCCATTTCCAGCGTGCCGTGCTCAAAATTGGCGATTACTTGATCGCTCTTGCAGTGGCCCTGGTGGCGGTGATTGTTACCGTGGCGCTCTTCCGTCACGATCCAATCCTCAGCACGTTGGAGTTTGCCTTGGTGCTTCTGGTGGCCGCGATCCCCGTGGCGATGCCCACGGTGCTGTCAGTCACCATGGCGGTCGGCGCGCGTCTGCTGGCAAAAAAACAAGCGATTGTGACCAAACTGTCGGCGATCGAGGAACTAGCTGGCGTGGATGTGCTGTGCTCGGACAAGACCGGCACCCTGACCCAGAACAAGCTGACGCTGGGCGATCCCTTCTGCGTGAACAATATCCCTGCCGACCAGGTCATTCTCTGGGCCGCACTGGCTTCGCGTGCCGAAGATAAGGACACCATCGACCTGGCGGTGATCGGCGGCGTGAAGGACGATAAGGCGTTAAAGGCCTTTCAGGTAATCCATTTCCAGCCGTTCGATCCGGTGCATAAACGCACCGAAGCTACTGTTAAAGCTTCGGACGGAAAACAGTTCTTTGTGGCCAAAGGGGCGCCGCAGGTGATTCTGGAAATGTCGACCAACGCCGGCGAAGTAAAGCCCGCCGTCGAGAAAGCCGTCAATGAGTTTGCGGGACGCGGCTTCCGTTCCTTAGGCGTGGCCCGGGCGGATCAGGAAAATAAGTGGCAGTTTGTTGGCGTGTTGCCAATGTTCGATCCGCCCCGCGAGCAGGCCAAAGCAACCATCGCGAGCGCAGGGCAGATGGGCGTGAAAGTCAAAATGGTTACCGGCGACCAATTGGCGATTGCCCAGGAAACTGCCCGACAACTGGGGCTGGGCACGAACATCCTTGATGCCACCATATTGCGCGATTCGAAGAATCAACAGTCGGCGCAGTCGGTGGCGTCCATCGAAAAAGCAGACGGCTTCGCCCAAGTGTTCCCCGAAGACAAGTACAACATTGTCGACGTCCTGGAGAAGCACGGCCACATGGTCGGCATGACCGGCGACGGGGTGAACGACGCCCCCGCGCTGAAGAAAGCAGACTGCGGCATCGCGGTTTCCGGAGCCACCGATGCGGCTCGTGCGGCAGCCTCCATCGTGCTGCTGGCGCCCGGTCTCTCAGTGATCATCGACGCAATCAAGGAGAGCCGTCGCATCTTCCAGCGAATGAACAGCTACGCGATCTACCGCATCGCCGAAACGCTGCGGGTGCTGTTCTTCATGACGCTTGCGATCCTGGTATTTAACTTCTACCCCGTGACCGCAGTGATGATCGTGATCATCGCCGTGCTCAACGACGGAGCTATCCTGTCCATCGCCTATGACAACGTTCATTACAAGGACAAGCCCGAGGCTTGGAACATGCGCCTGGTGCTGGGAATTTCCACGGTGCTGGGCGTCATCGGGGTGGTGGCTGCGTTTGGCCTGTTTTATCTAGGCGAGCGCGTATTTCACCTCGACCACGCGCACGTCCAAACGCTGATGTATCTGAAACTATCCGTGGCCGGACATCTGACGATTTTCCTGACCCGAACACGGGGCCCATTCTGGTCCATACGCCCGGCGCGAATTCTATGGATAGCAGTGCTCGGCACGCAAATACTGGCGACTCTGATTGCGGTTTATGGGCTGTTTATGACGCCGCTCGGCTGGCGCTGGGCAGGATTCGTTTGGGTCTATGCTCTTGCTTGGTTCCTCTTGAATGACCGCGTGAAGCTGCTCGCTTATAAGATTCTTGATCGCGTCAAGGCCGAATCTAACCCTGAAGCCAAAGCCGAGCCGAAGCCAGAACCGAAAGCGACCGAGCCGACACCTGAAGCCAAAACCGAGGCGAAACCTGAAACGAAGGTGGCGCCTAAGTCTGAGGCAAAAGGTGAGCCGAAAGCTGAGCCAAAACCTGAAGCCAAAGCCGGGTCTAAACCCGAAGTCAAGACACCGTCCGACTTGACGCCACAGATTGCCAAGCGAGCCTATGAACTCTACGAGGAGCGCGCCGGCAAAGACGGTTCGTCAGTTCAGGACTGGGACAAGGCGGAGGGGGAAATTCGGAACCCTGACACGAAGGCCGAGCCTAAACCCGAAGCCAAAGATGAACCGAAGCCGCAACCCAAAGTTGAGGCCCAAGCCGACCAGCCGAAACCCGACGCTAAGGCTAAGCCTGAAGCCAAAGCCGAGTCGAAGCCTGAAACTAAAGTTGAGGCGCAAGCCGACCAGCCGAAACCTGACGCTAAGGCGGAGCCGAAGCCTGAAGCCAAAGCCAAAGCCGAGCCGAAGCCTGAAACTAAAGCCCAGCCTAAGCCGGAAGCCGAAGACAAGACCCCGTCCGATGTGACGCCACAGCTCGTCAAGCGAGTTTACGAACTCTACGAGGAGCTAGGACGTGAGGACGTTCGAGAAGTTGAAGAATGGGAGAAGGCGAAGCGGGAGATTCCTAAAGATGAAGTTCCTAAATAAACAGACGAGAACAACCCGGCTGACATGGCCGAAGGGAGAGAGATGAAAATTAGTTCAAAGGATTTCCGTGTGCAGCCAATGGTCATTCCGGCCGAAGAGGATGCCGGGACCGTCGGGACTGGCCGCCACTTACCGATATTGAGCCGAACACGAATACAGGAGGAGCACACCATGCAGGTACAGATTAATACTGGCCATAACATCGAAGGCCATGAGGCTCTGAGCGCTCACGTCAGTGACGTAGTGAAAAATGCCCTGGTCCGACTCAGCGATCATATAACGCGAGTGGAAGTCCACCTGAGCGACGAAAACGGCGATAAGAGTGGCCCGAACGACAAGCGCTGTGTGATGGAAGCCCGCCTCGAAGGACGGCAGCCGGTCGCGGTCACTCACCAGGCAGCGACCTTGGACCAGGCTGTCGAAGGCGCTGCACATAAATTAGCCAGATTAATCGAGAGCACTCTCGGCCGGTTGCACGATCAGGCGGGTCGCAGGACTGACCCGCCTCCACCTGAGCCGAAGGACGCAAACCCGTCATGAGCGACAGCATATGCTGCCCGCGCAGCGAACTATTGGTTGCCATCTCTGCCTTCGAGGCACTGCGCGTATAGAAGAAACGATCGACATTGGCATGGCACCAGGCAATCGTGGATTGAGTTATGAGTGCAACCGACTGCGGCCCGCAAGCCGCTGCGAAGGCCAAGCACGTGAGGACTGGTTTGAGGCAGAGCGCGAGATTCGGGAAGCTTAGGCCGAACAGGCAAAGGTGCATCAACATTCTCGTGCGCCCCAAGATTATTAAGCGCCACTCGCGCAGCGCATGGCAGCGAAAGGAAGAAGATGAAAATTGATTCCAAGGATTTCCGAGTGGGGTCCGGAGAGAAGGTCACACTCAGCGAGTGGCCGACGAAGATAAAGCCCATTTGCAAGTCGAAGAAGCAGTATCAGAAACTTCTGGAAAAACACGTCGACGCGTTGAGCCTGCTGCAGCAGCTTCACTACGCCTCCAACCGCTATGCGCTGCTGCTGATTTTTCAGGGGATGGACTCTGCCGGTAAGGACGGCGCCATCCGGCACGTCATGTCCGGGGTCAATCCGCAGGGCTGCGAGGTTTTCAGTTTCAAACAGCCGAGCGCCGAGGAGCTGGAGCATGATTTTCTCTGGCGTACGACCTGCCGCCTTCCCGAACGCGGACGGATCGGTATCTTCAATCGTTCTTATTACGAGGAAGTGCTGGTCGTTCGAGTGCATCCCGAGATCCTCCGCAACCAGGGCCTATCGGAAGAATTGCGCGACGAAAAAACCATCTGGGAGGAGCGTTATCGCTCCATGGTGGACCTGGAGAGACA
Source organism: Candidatus Korobacteraceae bacterium (assembly GCA_049520555.1). Classification (GTDB taxonomy): domain Bacteria; phylum Acidobacteriota; class Terriglobia; order Terriglobales; family Acidobacteriaceae; genus Bog-257. The sequence continues at coordinate 145,594 of JBEKPR010000007.1, read as the reverse complement.
CCTCTACTGCAACGGAACCCGGACCATCAAAATATTTCTCCACCTTTCGCTTGAAGAGCAGCGAAAACGGTTTCTCGAGCGACTCGATGAGCCTGACAAGAACTGGAAATTCAGCCTCGCGGACATTCACGAGAGGAAATATTGGAATGATTACGTGAAGGCGTATGAGGCTTGCCTAAGCGCGACCAGCACCCACCACGCGCCCTGGTATGTCGTGCCCGCCGATGATAAGGAGAACGCACGTTTGATTGTTTCCCGGATTGTTCTTGATGCGATTAAGGAGCTCAAGATGGCGTATCCCAAGCCCACGGAGAAGCGCAAACTGGAATTGCAATCTATCCGTAAGCAGCTAGCAAAGTAGCGTCGAATTTATGACACTGCTGCCGTCGTTTTCTACTTCTGGGCGCACGCCGTCGCTGCGCGTATGGTGTTGTCCACGGGACACAGCCCGGTTGATAACATGAGCCGCAAGAACCTAACTTTCGACGCCGAACTGGAAAAGCTTCAACACGAATCGTTCAACTACTTCTTGCATGAGACGAATCCAGCCAACGGGCTGGTGATCGACAAGACCGAAGCAGATTGGCCTGCCAGTATTGCCGCCACCGGCCTCGCGTTGGCATCTTACCCGGTGGCTGTCGAGCGTGGATTTATGCCGCGCGCCGCGGCGGTAGAACGAGCGCTGATGACGCTGCGCTTTTTCTGGAACAGCCCGCAAGGCCCCGAACCCGACACGACCGGCTACAAGGGCTTTTACTATCATTTTCTCGACATGCAGACTGGCCGGCGCGCCTGGCATTGCGAACTGTCAACAATAGACAGTGCTTTTCTGCTGGCGGGGGCGTTGACTGCGGGAATGTATTTTGCCGCCGATAGGCCGGACGAACAGGAAATCCGCATGCTTGCTGACGCGCTCTATCGACGCGCAGATTGGCAGTGGGCGCAAGACAGTGGCGCAACGGTCACGCACGGCTGGAAGTCCGAAAGCGGATTTCTCGAGCACCGTTGGGGAGGCTACGACGAGGCGTTGCTGTTGTATATCCTGGGGCTGGGCTCGCCTACATATCCGCTACCCGTGACTGGCTATGCCGCCTGGGCTTCCACATACAAGTGGGAACACTGTTGTGGACAAGACTATCTTTACGCTGGGCCATTGTTCACGCACCAGCTCTCGCACATCTGGGTCGACTTTCGCGATATTCAGGACGCTTTCATGCGCGATAAAGGCATCGACTATTTCGAGAACAGCCGCCGCGCAACTTATGTGCAACAACTATACGCAATCAACAACCCACTGAAGTTCGAGGGCTATGGCCGCCATTGCTGGGGAATTACCGCAAGCGACGGCCCCGGCCCCGTCACTCTCAAAGTGAATGGCATTGAGCGCCAATTCTTCGGTTACGTGGGACGCGGCGTGCCGTACGGACCCGACGACGGAACCATCGCACCGTGGGCCGTAGTGGCGTCGCTGCCGTTTGCGCCCGAGATCGTGTTGCCCGCGCTCGACTACTACATACATGAGGCTAAGTTGACCGAGATCAACCCGTACGGCTTCAAAGCGTCTTTCAACCCGACGTATCCGGGAAAATTCCCCAATCGGCATGGCTGGGTATCGCCATGGCATTATGGGCTTAATCACGGACCGATCATTCTGATGATCGAGAATTATCGGACCAGATTGTTGTGGCAATTGATGCGAAACTGCCCATACATCGCCAGCGGCCTGCGTCGGGCTGGTTTTGCGGGAGGTTGGTTATGACCTCTGCCGAGGGGTATTCCTTCACACATAAGCCAGTAAAGATGAACGCATCAAACAGGTCTCTTGCAGACCTGCAGCGCGCGGTAATTTCACTCACGTATCCGGCCCGGCCGGATCGTCGACGCCAAGCGTGCCCCGCGCCGCGATTTTGCCGGCGGCCGAGGCCTTCCCTTTGAGAATCCACTCGAAGGCCACTCCGATCAAGGCGCCCACCGCGGGCCCGACCAGGTAGATCCAAGTCGTGTGCAAGTTGCCGCGAACCAGGTCCGGCGCAAGCGAACGCGCCGGATTCATCGAGGCGCCGGTAACCGGCGCCGCCCAAAGTCCTGCCAGAGCAATATACCCGCCTACGGCGATGGCGCCGTTTGTGCCGGTGTTCCGCGCACCGGATGCTGTGCCCAGGATAGTATTCACCAGCCCGGCCGTCAGCACCACTTCCATCACCAGCGCTTTCCCGTCGGTCACACCACTACCCGGCAGCGTCGCTCCGAGCGCGCCAACCGTCCCGAACATGGCCCGAAGGAAAATAGCCGCACCCACACCTCCGATCACTTGTCCCATCATGTAGCCCGGGACTCTCTTCCAAGGGAAGTCGCGCCGCAGCGCGAACGCTAGCGTGACCGCTGGATTCAGGTGCGCTCCGCTCACTGCACCCATAAAGTAGATGATCGCCATCACCATCATTCCCGGCGCCACCACCATCATGCCCAGGGTGACCCTGCCGCCGCTCATCGCCGCAACGACGCCACCACCCGCAGCGACCAGCACCAGCAGGAACGTGCCCCAGGTCTCCGCGAAGACTCGTCGCCATTCAAAGGAGGGATCGAAGAAATCGAACCCTAATTGCTGTTCGACCATACGTTGCTGCTGTGCCGCGTCCGTCTTGCCATGCCCAGTCGACTCCATGCCCGTCCTGTTCAAAGCTGCGCCCTCGTAGGGCTCCAAAGTAGCGCCACACCAGGGGACCGAAAAAGGCTGACGCGACCATCGCTTCAGGCGGCTGTTGGCACAGCCCCACGCCTAAAAGTCGGCATCCGGATGATGCGCCTGCCGCGAGCGTGTCTCTCCACGCGCACAATTAATGTTTTTCGCAACGCCGCCTTACCCTGGCCCGGAAAATATGCTCCAGCTTCCGCGGAGGGGGTAAGTCGTGGCATCAGATCGTGTGAGTCCTGCGACGCCAAATCGTATATCTGCATTATTCACTTCGGGCTGGCTCAAGAACAAAACTTCCGCGCGCGTGCCGTCGTCTTGGGCTGGGCAGCACGCGGTACTTAGCCAATACGCTCAGAAACCCTGGGTAAAGGCTCTTTTGAGCGATCCTAGTTGGTCACAATCATTCCCTGAGAAGCGGCAGCACTTGTCACGGAAACCGACGGATCGCCATTCTTATCTCCCGTTGCCGCCCTACCGCCAAAATAAGCAGTGTTCTCTATTGTACAGAAACGCTTTCTCCCAGTGTCTAAGATTAAAACCTGGAGGAGATAAGAAAATGTTGAAACGTATTCTGATCGCCACAACGCTCGTTCTGCTTGTGACGCTAACTGCTGTCGCCTCGGACCGCGAGGATGATGTTAATCGCACCGACAAAGCTGCCCAGGTCTTCAAGGAGATCATGAACACCCCGGATCAGGGCATCCCTCAGGAACTGCTGGAAACGGCGAAATGTATTGCCATCATTCCAGGCGACAAGAAGTTCGCCTTTATCTTCGGCGGCAACTACGGCCGGGGACTGGCAACCTGTCGCACCGGGCATGGCTGGAGCGCTCCCATGTTCGTGGCGATCGAGGGCGGCAGCGTGGGTTATCAGATCGGGGGTTCTTCCACCGACATCGTGATGCTGTTTATGAACGATCGCGCCTTGCAAAGCCTGCTCAGCGACAAATTCAAGCTCGGAGCCGACGCCTCTGTAGCAGCCGGGCCGGTGGGCCGGACCGCCTCCGCTAACACCGACATTAAATTGAAGGCGGAGATTCTCTCTTATTCGCGTGCCAAAGGCGTTTTTGCTGGGGTGAGCCTGGACGGCGCCGTGGTGCAAGCCGACAAAAGTGGAGACGAAGCCATGTATGGCAACGATGTGAACCGCCATGAAATTCTTGACGGCAAAGTTGCTGTTCCGGCATCGGCGCGACCGCTGCTGCACGAAATTGGCAAATATGTCCGGGAAGCCAAAGCTAAATAGTGGACTCCAAGCGACGGGAGGGCTCTTCATTGATCCTATTCCCCGCCGTCAGGTACCGGGTGTGAACGCGACATGACAAGACACTTTACAAGTGTTTTCGGACATTTGCCTTCACAGTTGAAGAGGTTGGGGGACTGCTCATCGGAGCAAGAACCCAACCCCAGTTCGAGTTCGATCAAAAACGGTTCGACCGTCTGGGCGGGAAGAAGCCGACGCAAAAGGTTCTCGACGATTCCGGAACGCACAGTGCCAGTCGTCGCAGAAATCGATCTCGCGTAGTACCAGGTGGAAGCGCCGCGGCTTTCATGGCGACATTAAGGCTTACGACAGGTCATTGTGCTGGGATCGCGCCAGCTTCTTGTTTCCAGCACTCTTTGCTCTCGAAGTTCTGGCTCGCGCTCTTGGTAAACACGGTTCAGAGGCCGCTCATAGAGTTCATCATCAGTTGCGGTGACTGTGTTGGTCTCGATGTACTGCGCAAACAATTTCGGCCAAGCCATAGAGCTACCTCGCACCAAGAATGGTAATGCAAGGGCGGAAATGCAGTCTGGTCAAGATTGCACACTGTATGAATCTCAACAGGCGCACATGGGAGCCGGATGAGCCAGTGTGCGATGGAACCACTGGTAGTGGGGACGACGCAGAGCCGCTGGTGATCCTGTCCGACGATGAACCGTTGCCGTTGGAGTTGTTCTGCTTTACGCCGGATGGCGTTGTTCCCACTGATTCCAGCCCGCCAATGCAACTTCCCCAAAACCCTGCCGACAACTTTTGCCGACGATACGGAAGTTGTCGCGTGGCGGCTCTAATCGAAATGCCGGGCGCGGCCACCCCTGCGGAATAATCCGTTACACGTCCGGTGACCGCGCATGAGCGTTGCGGCAGACCATCCCTGCCACGAGCAACCGTGATGTGCAGACTGTGCTGAGGCGTATATATTGACACGGGCCCGACAGTCCCGCTTCCCCAGGGCAGACTCCTAACGACTCTCTACCTAGGCGAGACCGTCGGGACCCCCACCGGTTTCAACACGCCCAACGACGTCCAAGGAATGCAGATCGATGACATCAACATAGTCGTCTGGAGTACATGCTACGAAGGCGCGTGAACCGTCAGGCTGCATGAGAATTACCCGCTGCACGCGGCCAAGCTCAATTGGCTTGATCGTGTTGCGCGGAGTGGCGGTTATGACGGTAAGGTTCGGACCGCGTAAAGTGGAGATGAGTACCAGTTTTCCGTTGAGGATAAACTTCAGGCGTTAGCCCCGGCTACCTCGGCAGCCCACGTTTGCGTGATCTCCTTGCGGGACACATCCAGAATGGACACGGTCCCGTCGCCGGCATTGGCGACCCATATTTGCTTGCCGTCTGGCGAAACATCAAATCCTTCCGAACCGTTGCCGAGCATGTTTTATGCCCCATATCCATAGTTTGAGACATAGGCGGTCTTTCCATCTGTAAACGCAATGACTTCGTGGGGGTCGTTGCCGACCGGGACCTTCGCGATTACCTGGAGGCTTGAAGGATCGACGATCGCGAGCGGGTGGTCGCTCTTGGAGAGCACCAGCAAAGTATTCGGGGGGTGTCCTCGCAGTGGTGCGCGCTCGAAACGAGCAGGCCAATCAGTAGAATAAGCGAATTCCGCTGAGCGTTCATGCCTTCAACGCGGATTTCCTTTTTTGACTTCGAAAGCGATAAGGGTTGTACGCCTATCTTGCCTGCTCGGGATCTTTTATTAGAACGATTTTCATCTGGGCCGCCCCAGCGCGCATATTACATTTTGTTATGCTCTGCTTCGATCATGATTAACGCTTTGTGGATGCAGTCTTTGCACAGACGGCCCATCTGACCTTCAGCAATGTCGAATTCCATAAGGAACACGTTGAATGCCTTGCACTCGTTACACAACGGAATCGATTCGCTCGCCGCACGGGTACGAGCCTGAGTTAGATCCGGCTTCACTATGTGCATGGATACTGTTTCTCCTTACCACCAATCCCACTTCCCACGATTACCTGTGTCCGACGGAAGCACGACTTCGCGGTCGACGACAATCATCGGCTCCGGTTTGAAGCCAAACTCAAACATAGCTGCTTGCTTCCGCTTTCGAAATCGCCTTCAGCTTGCGAAAGATTCTCTGAGAATGATACTTGATTGTACGCTCGCAAACACTAAGCTTGACCCGATCTCCTTGTAAGTTGCACCAGTCAGAAATTGTTCGCAGACCATGCCGGCAAAGAAGTTCCACCCCTCGCACTCGCCGACGGAAAGCGGTCCTCCCGGGAACATCATCTATCCCATAACGATGCGGATTTGATGGTCTCCGCCATCGTCGGCGAGCGGGATATTTGGGATGTTAGCCAGCGGCTTGCCGTCCATTTCGGCCAAAGTGACGCCGCGTGAAACGCCGGACGGGTTTTCTACCCTGATTTTGTAAGCCGCCGAGTGATAACGGAAACTCATGGAGTAATTCGACCAGCCTCTCGGAATGCAAGGGTCGATCGAGAGCACCGTTCCGCGAATGCGGAAACCCAGAAGCCATTCAACAGCCGCGCGATAGAGCCATCCGGCCGACCCGGTGTACCACGTCCAGCCACCGCGCCCGACATGCGGAGGTTCGGAATAAACATCACCTGCCACCACATAAGGCTCCACTTTGTACCCCTGCACGGCCGCTCGCGAGGCCGTGTGATTGATAGGATTCAGCATATGAAACAGCTCAGCCGCCTTGTCTCCGTCGCTGAGTGCCGCAAATGCCAGAACCGTCCATGCAGCAGCATGCGTATATTGCCCGCCGTTTTCGCGGATGCCAGGCAGATATCCTTTGATGTAGCCAGGGTCATGATCTGTCTTATCGAAAGGCGGGGTAAGTATCAAATCCAGCCCTTCCGGACGCCGCACGAGATGTTGGTTGACCGCGGCCATGGCACGCGCTCCGCGAGCCGGTTCCGCGGCGCCACTGATAACTCCCCAGGACTGAACAATGGAGTCAATGCGGCACTCCTTGTCTAAGGCGGTGCCCAGGGGCGTACCGTCATCAAAGTAAGCGCGGCGATACCACTCCCCGTCCCAACCTTCCCGCTCGAGAGCGGCCTTCAGCGCGCTGACATGCAGTCGCCAGGTTTCGGCCCGCTTATGCTCACCGCGCGTATCCGCAACCTTGGCAAACTCCCAGAGAATCGTGTGCAGGAACCAGCCCAGCCAAACACTCTCGCCCTTGCCCTCCTGTCCAACGCGGTTCATTCCGTCGTTCCAGTCGCCGGTACCGATCAGCGGAAGACCGTGAGTACCGACAGCGAGACTTCGATCCAGCGCTCGGGCGCAGTGTTCAAAGAGGGTTGCGCGCGTCTGTGAGACCCGCGGCTGGAAGTAGGATTCGAGTTGTCCCGCAGCGAGCGTATCGCCTTCCAGGAATGGTACGACCTCGTCGAGCAGGCCCAACTCTCCCGTCACCTCGATGTAATGGATTACGGCATAAGGCAGCCATAGCAAGTCGTCCGAAATGCGCGTGCGCACTCCTCGCCCCGACGGCGGATGCCACCAGTGCTGGACATCGCCCTCGATGAATTGGCGTGAGGTAGCACGCAATAGATGCTGCCGCGCGACATCGCGCTTAACCACGACTAGCGCCATCACATCTTGCAGCTGATCACGGAAGCCATAGGCTCCGCTCGGCTGATAAAACGCTGCACGTGCCCACACCCGACAGGACAGCGTCTGGTAGAGCAGCCACCGATTCACCAGAATATCCATCGACCGGTCAGGCGTGGTGATCTGTACGGTGCCGAGCACCTCGTCCCATTGCTTGGTAACCTCGAGCAAAACCTGGTCGAGGTTCGCAGCGCGATAGCGACTGATCAACTCCCGGGTCTCTTCCCGGTTCCTCCCCTGACCCAGGAAAAATACGACTTCAGTGCGTTCACCGGGACGCAACTCAAACAGCGTTTGCAGCGCAGCGCACGGATCGAGCCCCGCACCCACTCTTCCTGAAAGCCGGCCGCCTCCCTGAAGTGCCGCAGGCCGCTCCATCACTCCGTTGCGCCCCAGGAACTCCGTACGGTCTCCCGACCATGAACTCTGCCGTCCGCCGAGATCGGAAAAGGCAACTCGCCCGCCGAACTCACCACCCCATGCGCTGTGCGCAAATAGAGCTTCCGTCTCCGCATCGAGTTCCGTAATAATGTGCGGCGCCGTCGTGCTGCGCGAATTCCCCAGCACCCATTCCGCAAATGTAGTAACGGAAAGGCGACGGGTGCGCGTCGAATGGTTTTGCAGGACCAAGCGCGAAATCTTAATCGAGTCCTGAATGGGAACGTACTGGAGCAGCTCTGAGAGAATTCCTTGCGATCCATTCCGGAACCGGCTATAGCCCTGGCCATGCCATGCCGCATAGGTAGAAGCTTCATCTCGAACCGGCAGCGCCGTCGGGCTCCACACGCTCCCGGTGTCCTCGTCGCGGATGTAGATGGCCTCACCGGCCGGGTCAGTCACGGGATCGTTTGACCAGGGAGTGAGTTGATTCTCACGGCTGTTGCCTGACCAGGTGTAGCCAGAACCGGATTCTGAAACCAGGAAACCGAACGAAGGATTGGCAATCACGTTGATCCAGGGAGTGGGAGTGCGCAATCCTTCGCCCAGGACGGTCGCGTATTCACGGCCCTCTTCGGCGAAGCCACCCAGTCCGTTGAAGAATTCGAGGTCTGGCATTTTCAACGACACTTCCGCATCTTTTCCCAGTCGAGGCGGACGAGCAACGAGCTTCGGCGCAGTTTCGGCGCGTTGCGATCGGATAACTTGCTCGGCCAACGTGCCGTGACGGCTGAGCAGCACCGCACGAGCCGCAGTCTGTAGGAGCGTACGTTCCTGCGGAGAGATCAGGTCGCCCCGAAGGAGAATGATGTTGCCATGGACGTCGTTCGGGTCCGAAGAGATGCGCTGCTGGCTGGCGCGCACAAGATCGTCCAAAGAACCTTGCAGCTCCTGTTCATACGATGGCGGTTTCTCATTGAGAATAACCAGGTCAACCGACAACCGCTTCAAGCGCCAGTATTCATGGGCCCGCAACAATTGCCGGACGATTCCGACGTCCTCTGCCTCGTCGATCCGTACCAGGACGATGGGCAGATCGCCGGAAATTCCGTGCGCCCATAGAGCGGAAAGCTGGAGCGTGCTCCGGCTCAGCACGTCGGAAGACGGCCGCAGGGAAGGATCTGAGTACAGCACGGCGTTGGCCAGCCTCTGGAACAAGTGGGCTTCATCGGGAGTGATGCCCAGATGATAAAGTTGCACTTGCGCCTGCGTCCAAGCCGACGTCAGAGTACGTTCACAGTTCCTTGCATCCCGATATTTATCTGCCAGGTCCAGTGCTTGCTCGCGTGTCGGGGCGACTATGGTGGAAAAGACAATCCGCACGGTCGTGCCTGGGGGGATGCGCACCGTCCGCCGCAAGCTCATCACCGGATCCAGCACCGGTCCGACGGTATTCGAAAGAGGACGCCCATCCGTGATGGATACGGCGTCGCGAACCTGATGCCCTCGTCCAAGAAACCGGACGCGATCCGTCTCGAATTGCAGGTCTCCAACGGACTCGCCTTCCACAACCGCAACATGAGCAAGCCATACTATTGTTTCTTTTTCGTATTGCCGCCGCCGGGTCGCAAGCAACGCATCCACGCTTGCGACAAACTCCGTTTCCACAAACAGATTGGAAAACGCGGGGTGCGCTTCGTCGGTGGCCTGAGGTGCAATCGCGAGCTCAGCGTACGAAGTGACCTGCAGTTCGCGAGTCCGGGTTCCCAGGTTGGCGATCGAAACTCGGCGCACCTCTGCATCGTCTTCTGACGAAACGACCACCTCCAGCGTGGTGGTCAGAGGGCCGTCACGCCGAACGAATTCGGCGTGATCTTCGCTGAAGGTGGCTTCGTAGGAGTCGGGTTCGACGCCGCTGGGCTGGAAGCCCGCCGACCAAACCTGGCCACTCTGTGCATCCCGAAGAAAGATGTAGGATCCCCAGCAGTCTCGGGTAACGTCCTCGCGCCAGCGCGTGACCGCGATATTCCGCCATCGGCTATACCCCGAGCCCGCCGTTGTTACCATCACCCCGTAGCGCCCGTTGGAAAGCAGATGCGTCCGTGGAACCGGTTCGTGTGGCGAGGTGAACCGGCGCACGACCGGGGGAACGAGTTCGCGGACGTGCGCCGCCGCAGAGACTTCTTCCGCGCGCGGCCGCGCGATTAGCACGTCACGCGGGGTGCGTTCCTGGAGCAGCAGCTCCGTGGCTTGCACCATCGGTTCGGCATGGAAACGGGTCCGCATTGCGCCGTTCTGCAATACGTTGGCGAGAGCGACCAGCGACATTCCCTGGTGGTGCGCCAAGTAAGCGCGCACCACCGCGTTATCTCTTCCTTCGGGCACTCGCTCGCTGGTGTAATCGAGCGCTTCGTAGAAACCGTAAACACCCTGGCCACCGGCCGCGGCGAGTTGCGCAAAGTTCTGCGCCGCCGCATTTGGGTCGATCATGGAAGCCAGTGCAGTGGCGTAAGGCGCGATAACCAGATCTTCGCTGAGTCCGCGCTTGTACCCCAATCCAGGCACGCCAAAGGCCGCGTATTGGTAGGTGAGGTCCAAATCCCTCGCGTTGTATGCCGACTCTGAAATTCCCCAGGGAACCTTACGCTCCGCGCCATAACCAATTTGCCGGCGCACGATCAATTCGTACGTCTGGTTCAGCAAGCTGCCGATCGGCGAAATCATCATCAGCGCCGGCATAAGGTATTCGAACATGGAGCCCGACCACGAAATGAGGGCGGAGCCGCGGCCCACTGGAGTGAGCGCCCGGCCCAGGCGGAACCAATGGGAGGACGAGACATCGCCTTTGGCGATCGCAATGAAGCTGGTTAGGCGCGCCTCCGAAGCCAGCAGGTCGTAACAGTTGACGTCCAACTTGTTGTCGGCGACGCGGTACCCAATGGAGAATTGCTTACGCGTGCGATCAAAGAGAAAGCTGAAATCCATCGACTGGACCATGTCGCCAGCCTTGTGCGTGATAGCAGAGAGGCGGCGAATGAGCGAGGCTGCATCCTTCGCTGATTGCCGCAGGGCCTGCTCTAGGGCAGCGACGCGCACCAGGATGTCGGTAGTCGCCGATGAATCGTTGAGCAAGCCGGCCCGCAACACCGCAAGAGCTCGTAGTGCGCCCTCGCAACGTTCAGGGGCATCTGCCAGCGTAGGCAGAGACTCAAAGAACGGCACGATCGCTGCCCACTCCGGCGCCTGCTCCCGTGGACGTTCTGCCAGGGCCATAACGATGTTCGAATTCGGGCGCGCCCACGGAATAAGAATCTCTGCGTCCCGTGCATGACTTTCGACGCAGGCCCTGACGGCATCGGCCCAGACGCGCAACTCGGAATCGGGAGCGTCACCGCGCTCCTGGGCAAAGGTTTGCGCAATGTCAGCTACTGTCAGGGCACCCGTCCTGAGTTCGACGAACCGCTCCGCCCACTCCACTGGATTCACCGGCACAAGCTCCAGTGAGCTGGCCAGTGCGTCGATCGCATTACTGAGCTGTTTCCTGGTGACGGTATTCGTCCGCCGCGTTTCTGCGATCTCGCTCAATGCTTCTCGCAAAAGCTCGATCGCGTCTTTCAGTCCCGCGAGCGAATGTTCTCCGAGACAAGATTTCTGGATAAGCTTTCGGCAGCCGTTGCCCAGGGCCAGCAGATGCCCGGCAAGGTTCCCGCTGTCCACGGAGGAGACATACTTCGGATTCAGGGGGTGAAGATCGCGAGTGTCATACCAGTTATAGAAGTGCCCTCGAACCAATTCCAGTTGGCTCATCGTGCCGAGTGTGGCTTCTAATCGCTCAACTGCGTCTAGAGTGCCCAGGTAGCCCAGATCGTGCGCCGCCAAGGTAGACAGCAGATACAGCCCCATATTCGTCGGCGAAGTTCGATGGGCAACGACTGGCTTCGGGTCTTCTTGAAAGTTATCGGGAGGCAAGGCATGATCGGCCGGGGTGATGAAAGTCTCGAAGAAACGCCAGGTCTGGCGCGCAATCAAACGGAGAGTTCGGGCATGCGCCGCAGTGAGCGGTTCGGCACCCGTGCGCCGGGGTGAAAGACTGATCTGCCGTGCGATCGCCGGAGCGGCAATCCAGAGAATGATGAACGGAAGCATGACCGCCCGGGCAGGGCGACTTCCAAAGGCGATAACCACCAGCGCCGCCACCGCAAGCAAGACGCCACCGGCCATGCGTTTATACATTGCGGTGAGTTTCAGAGCGACCGCGTTCCTGGCCTGGGTTGAGGTCACCCACTCCAGCAGATGCCTGTGCGTAATGAACATGCGAGTAAGCGTGCGCAGAATGGCATCAAACATTAGCCATGTCTGGTACGCCAACATCGTCACCGTGATAGCGATCTGGGAGACGCTGAGTGAAAGGTCAGTAAGCAGCGCCCGAAAATGTGTGCGTTTAGAAATTCCACGTCGCGGCGGGCTGATTCCAATCAGGAGGGGTAGCATTGCAGGAATCGCAATCGTCGCTAAAATAAATCTCGCCCACACCCAGAGAGAAGCTGACGGCAGCAGGCAGGCGGCGACCAGCGCAAGAAACGCGGCCGGCGCCGACATAGACCGGCGCAAATTATCGAACATCTTCCACCGGCCGATGGCGGGAATGCCAACAGAACGTCGTTTTCCCGATGCTGCTCGCCCATGCCCGAAAATCCAGGGCAGCAGTTGCCAGTCGCCGCGCACCCAGCGATGTTGCCGTGCGGCCGCTGCCTCATAGTGCGAAGGGTATTCTTCGAACAGCTCGATGTCCGATGCCAGCGCGACGCGCGCAAAGATTCCTTCAAAGAGATCGTGACTTAACAACGTGTTATCCGGCACTCTGCCCGCTAAGGCTGCCTCAAAGGCATCAACGTCGTAGATTCCCTTGCCGGTGAAGGAGCCTTCGTGGAACAAATCCTGGTAAACGTCCGAAATCGCGGATGCGTAAGGATCAACGCCGCTGGGACCAGAAAACCATGTCTGGAAAAGCGATTTATCGCGGTCGGGAGCCAGCGAATGGGTGATGCGCGGTTGCACGATCCCATAGCCTTCCACGACCCGCCCGACGCGGGCGCTGAACCTGGGTTGATTGAGAGGATGTGCCATGGTACCGACTAGGCGGCACGCGACACCTCTCGGCAGACGCGTGTCTGCGTCGAGCGTGATGACGTACCGCACACCCGCAGGAGCTTGCACTGGACGTCCCCCGATCGGAAGAAACGTAGTGTTGACTCCGCCGCGCAGAAGCTGGTTCAGCTCCCGGAGCTTTCCTCGCTTGCGCTCCCATCCCATCCATTTGCCCTCGCTCTCGTTCCAGACACGCTTTCTGTGCAACAGCAGGAAGCGCTCGCCGCCGTCGGGAGTGGGACCATGGATCTTGTTCAGCCGCGCAATACCGTCAACTGCAATGGCGAGCAGTTCGTCATCGCCAGGAAGGCTCTCGCTCGCTGCGTCCATCCAGTCAGAGAGCAGCGCAAAACGCAGATCGCCGTCCGAATTCGCCAGGTAGTGGACCTCCAGCCGCTCCACCAGTTGTTCTATGTCATGCTGGCCGGTAAGCAGCGTCGGCACGACAACGATCGTTCGCAGTTGCTGTGTCACGCCGTGCCGCAACTCCAGGCGAGGCAGCATTCGCGGGCCGAGCAAGTCTGTCACTAATCGGTTGATGAGGGCGATAGCCAGGTTGGAAGCCGGCACGGCAGCCAGGAGTCCAAGCAAAACCAAACCCCAATCTGCAACTCCTGCCTTTCTTTCGTGGAGCAGCGGGAGTGCCACGATCAAGGCGGTACCGAGTGCGATCGTCCCCAGGTAGCCGGCCACCGCGCTTCGCATGTAAAGGCGCAGCAACCGGCTTTTCCACGGCACACGGAAGCCGAGTTCATGCTCAAGTGCCTGGCGTCCACTTGAAATCAGATAATAGCCGGGATCCGCACGTCGGTCCTCGCATGGCCGTCCATTCCCAGACGACTCTGCGCGGGCCCGCTTGATGCGGTGCACAACGTATTCCGCCACTTCGAGTTCCGAATGGCGCGAGCCCCGCGAGAGATCCTCGATCGCATGGCGGTAAGAATCTCGCGTAGCGAAATCCATCTCGGCGAAGTTGGTGTCGCTCCGCAAAATTTGGTCTGGTAAGCTGATGCCCTCGACGAATTCTTGCCAGTCAAAGTCCGTCATCAAACGCATGCTGGGGATAAGGTTCTGCACGGTGACGTTCAGTGCCGTTTGTTCCAGGTGCTCGGCGCGAACAATTTCGTCAGCCGTGGTCCCCTGCTCAGCCAGACGCTGGTCGAGCCAGCGCAGGACCGCCTCCATGTTCGGCTCGACGTCGTGCAGACGTTGGATAAACTGCACAACGAATGCTCTGGCGAGCGGCGTTCTCTCGAATCTGCGCAGGGCCGTTTCTGGGGCAATCGAAATTTTTCCGCCTGTTCCAAGCAGGCTGTCGGCCAACATGTCGGCGTCCTGGCGTTCGGCGCGGCTTCGGACAATTCGATCGGTAAGCCGGCGCAGATTTTCCACCAGCACCACGCGCAGGGTGATAGCCACCGCCCATAGCTCGCCGATGTCGAGCGGTTGTTCCCGCTGGTATGCCTTCACAAAGCGGCGCAACACTTCCGGATCGAAGTGGCTGTCGGTGTGCGCCACATAGGCCCATGCCACTCCGTAAACTCGCGGATACCCCTCCAAGTGACCTGAGGCTAGCTTCGGTAGTTTGCGGTAATAGCCGGCGGGCAAATCGTCCCGGATTTCGCGAAGCTGTTCTTCGACGATGTGGAAGTTGTCGACCAGCCACTCAGCCGCAGGCGTGATCGCGCGCTCCTCCTGAATCGCCCGGGCAGTTGCCCGGTACGAATCCAACAGCACACGGCCGTTTTCTAATACCCGCGGGATAAGGGGACGGCCCTGGTACGTTTCCTTGGTGACCGTCTGCGCCGCCGCCAGGCTCTCGGCGTGCTGCTCAAGCCGTTCCACGCTAAACAGTTCGGCGCGGATGGGTTCGTCCAGAGCACGAATCGTTATCGCTGGTTGGTTCTCGTTTGGAAGAGCCGTGATCAACCTCCAGTCAAGGCGGAACCTCAGGGCTGATAGAACCGAGGAGCGACGATCAAGAGCGCAGGATTCGCCCGGGTCGTGGCTCCGCGTAGCGGTAATGACTTACCTCCGACGCGAATGCCGGATAGAAAATTGAGGAGAGCGAAGATGCTTAGCAGCCATAGCACGACGGCTATCACAACCCCGGCGTTCAGAATGG
Organism: Candidatus Korobacteraceae bacterium; assembly: GCA_049520555.1. Classification (GTDB taxonomy): domain Bacteria; phylum Acidobacteriota; class Terriglobia; order Terriglobales; family Acidobacteriaceae; genus Bog-257. Next base: position 130,352 of record JBEKPR010000007.1, on the reverse strand, counting down.
ACTGAATGGAGCTCGCCATAGGAATGAAGCGAGTCACCAACCACAGCGGAACTCCGACTACGATCAGGGTAACGATCACTTGAAGCAATGGCATCCTGTTTATTACCTTTCCCGTATTCTCGGTCGGAGGCCGTGTTCTGCTGACCCTGGTCCTTTAAAGCGGAGGACTCAGTCCTATCAAAATCGAGCCAGAGTGCACGATGCGCCTGCGGGGACGTGTGTTCTTATCGCAGTAGCGCTGCTCACGAACTTAGTTCCTACCCGACTTTTTTTCAACTTTGCCGGCGTCGCTTTCGGCCTTGCCTTCAGCCTCTAAGTCAGGATTGTTCGTGACTTGGCCTGTCTTCTCTGTGACTTTGCCTTTGCCCTTCACTCCATTCAAAAGTGCCTTTAATCTCATCCTTTCGTACTCTCGTTGAATCTTGCCTAATTAAGGACCAAGCCTTCCGTTACCCGCCCCGGAAACAGCAGATTGTTCGCCGGATTGGGATGCGAAGGTCGCTGGGTCTTCGCGAATGGCCCGGCGCAAGCGTCAAGCCGCCTTGAGACCGGGAACGATGGTGACGGGCTCCGCCGCCCCGGCAGTGTGGGGTTTGGACGCGAGGATCTTCATCTGCGACCAGTCGTACGGGAACTCGCGGCCGCAATCAAGGCAAACCACGTATGTCCCGGTTATGGACGCTGCTGCAGTGCTGCGGCGCACTTTGCCGCGCACGGTGATGGGGAAGCTGCACCGTTTGTGCCAACAACCGAAGACCAGATCGAACAGACTCATAAGCCCTCCTCGATTGAAGCGACGCCCCATGCCGCCAGCCGGAACTCCGCTCGTCTCCAAAAGCGAGAACCCGATTTCGACTACTTAGCGGCTATTTTCGGTTCCGAACAGGTCGCGTTAACCGCGCCCGCGCCCCCGGACCAGCCGCCCCCGCCAAGCTAAGGACACAACCAAGACGATAATCACATCGTTTCTAGGACTCATTTTGAAGTGCTCCGAGGGCTGACTTATAAGGTTGGCGGTAGCTGGACGAAACGCTTGACAAGCCGCCGCTATGCGCGCCACTTCCTGGCATTACATCGGACCTGTGGTGGCCCCAGGTCTTTGAAAAGTCTGACAGGGCGAGGATTGAGCGGTCTGTGCAAAATTGTACACGTTTACCAACGGTGGGTTTACACAACTGAATCTCACTCAACCGCTTGAGTACCGTTGACCAGCTACGCCAGTTTTTAACCGGTAGGATTGGTTTCTCGAAGGACTCGCGTGGATGCGTACATGTGAGCCTGTCCGCAAGGAGCATCACCTCGCGAAGTTCATTGAAATTGAGCGATGCGACGCCTCGAGCGACAGATTCATGTGCCACTAGCTGACGATTGGATCCGTGTCACAGCGCGCGAGATCAACTCTCTTTGGAGACGCTGATACCAGGCAAACGCACCCCTTTTTAATCCTGGGATGTTTCTCAAGAGGATCGGCAACCAGAGGACCAGTCGGGAGGGCTCCAGTTAGAGGCTTTAGCCAAGGAACTGGGAGTTGAGGAGAACGTAGTCTTCCCCAACCGCTTCGTCAGCCCTCAAGAAATGGCCTCCCTGGTTGGTTTGGCCGACATTTGCGTCACCCCGTACCGCTACGAGGCACAGGCCCTACTGACGCCTAAATAATGAGGAAGACTGGAAGACTACTATCGCAAAGCCGCCGCTAAGTGAGCAGTCTTGCTCAGAAGAATTACCCCTCAAATGTCAAGCTCAGTTTGTAAAGCAGAGATAAAAGAGGACACATCGATGACAATCGCCCAACTGGAACTGGCGGCTATGAGCAACCCAGTGTTACACGCCAGCGCTACGATGAAAGCGCTGGTCTATCACAGTGCCGGCAAGATTGCGTGGGAGGACAAGCCGCGCCCCGCAATCCAGCACGCGGGCGATGCCATTATCCGGATGACCACTTCGACGATATGCGGAACCGATCTCCACATTTTGAAGGGAGATCTCCCCTTTGTGACCGGGGGCCGTATTCTCGGTCACGAAGGAATTGGCGTAATCGAGCAGGTTGGAACGGGAGTGTCAGAGTTTCATGTTGGAGAAAAGGTCATCATCTCGTGCGTCACTGCCTGCCTGAAGTGCGATTTCTGCAGAAAAGGCATGTATTCCCACTGTCGCCACGGCGGCTGGATTTTGGGGAACACGCTCGATGGAACCCAGGCCGAGTATGTGCGCATCCCGCACGCCGATGGAAGTCTCTACAGCTTTCCGCCGGGTGGAGACGAAGAAGCCCTCCTGATGCTTAGCGACATTTTGCCGACTGGCTTTGAGTGCGGCGTGCTGAACGGGCAAGTGAAACCTGGGGACACAGTTGCTATCGTGGGCGCAGGGCCCGTGGGGCTCGCGGTTCTGCTGACGGCGCAATTTTATTCGCCGGCGGCAATCTTCATGGTCGATTTGGACCAAAAGCGCCTTGCGGTCGCAAAACAATTCGGCGCAAACTCTCTCGTCAACGGCTCGGATGGACACGCTGCGCATCACGTGATGGAGCTAACGGAGGGCGCGGGTGTGGATGTGGCGATCGAGGCGGTCGGGCTTCCTGACACTTTCGACATCTGCCAAGCCATCGTCGCGGCGGGCGGACGAATCGCGAACGTGGGCGTCCACGGCAAACCCGTCGAACTGCATCTGGAGAAACTCTGGGACCGCAACATTTCGCTTACGACACGGCTGGTGGACACAATCACGACACCCATGCTGCTGAAGATGGTACATTCGGGCAAGTTGCAGCCGCAGAAGTTGGTTACGCATCGCTTCGCGATGAACGACATCATGAAGGCGTATGACACCTTCGGAAACGCGGCAGACGACGGCGCGCTCAAAGTGCTCCTGAAGAATGATGGGTCTCGTTGATCAAGGATTCATTATTTGCCCGTCATGACGGCGCATGTCTACTGCACTGACGCTGTGCCATAGGGAACACGACGGGCACGAAGATTTTGCCAAGATCCCAATGCAGTTGGGGGAGTTGCCGAGTCCGGAGTCCCAATTCAGCGTGTATTTTGCCCACGTCGCTCCCGATCAATGCAGCATGCGACTCGATCTCGACAAGGCCCGCGCTTGGGTCGTCATTCAAGAGAAGAAACAACCGCAGCGGTGCGGCCAACCGGTGGCTTGCAGCGTCTACCTCCGTGCCTCCGGCTTGGCGCACTCTTTGTTGCAGCCAGCATGCCGCAGGTAGCTGCGGGTGATTGATGTGCCTCTTCCGCCGTCGCTTGCCATAGGAGAAGTAGGACAGCGATGTGCGGCGCGATTCTGAGGTTGTCCAACACGTATGCACGCACAAATAAGACTTGGCCGAATCGCTGGTATCTCGATCGGGCTGCACTATAGCTGGTTTATTATCGCCTTCCTCATTACTCTGTCCCTGATCGGTCGCTTCAGCGCCGTCACGCCGAAGTGGAGTAGCGCTACGGTGTGGTCGGCGGCCATCGTTACCGGACTCTTGTTTTTTGTCGCTCTTCTGCTGCACGAATTGGCACATTCATTGCTGGCAAAATCTCGAGGCCTGCGGGTGCGCGCCATCACGCTTTTCGCTCTGGGAGGAGTTTCGCAAATCGAGTCCGAGGCCCCCGACGCGAAGTCTGAGTTCTGGATCGCCATCGTCGGCCCATTAGCAAGCCTGGTTATTGGGATCGTGTGTCTTCTGCTGGCGCGGTCCACCGGCTGGATACTCAACAGCGAACCCCGCACTCCTGTTTCTGCCGTCCTCGTCTGGCTTGGCTACATTAATCTCATGCTGGCTGCCTTCAACTTGGTTCCCGGCTATCCGCTGGATGGTGGCCGCGTGTTGCGCGCCCTGATCTGGTGGAATACCCACAGCATCGATCGCTCGACACGAATAGCAGCTAGAGTGGGACAGGTAGTTGCGTTCCTCTTCATCTTCCTGGGGCTCTACCAATTCTTCCTCGGCAAGAACTTTGGCGGTCTGTGGCTGGCCTTCATTGGCTGGTTCTTGCTGGATGCGTCTCGTAGTAGCTACGCTCAAGTGGAGATCACCGAGGGAATTCGGGACCGGAGGGTATTCGACATTATGGATCGCGATTTCTCCGAGGTCGAAGCCCATCTGAGCCTGCAGGACTTTGTGCACCGATACCTATTGGCCAGTGGGCGCCGGTGTTTTGTGGTAGTACAAAACAATAATCTGGCCGGGCTTATCACGACTAAGGAGGTCAGCGGTGTGGAACGAGACCGCTGGCCGCAAACCAGCGTGCAGAGTGTGATGCGGCCGTTGAGTCAACTGCGGACGGTCATGCCTGACACTCCCGCCATCCGGGCGCTTGAGATCATGAGCCGGGAGGACATAAATCAACTGCCGGTTGTCTCTGATGGTCAGTTGGTAGGGCTCTTTTCGCGCAGCAGTGTGATGGGCTTTCTTCGCAACCGTGCCGAACTGTTCAAGCAGTGAGTTCGGAGCCGAGTCGAGCTGGAGACTGCGACAAAAAGAAAGGGAGGAAGAGTGCTCAAGAATGCGAAACAAAGGAGCGCCCGGCAAGTGGGGAATCTGTTTTGGAACAAAGCCGGTAACCCACAGGGGGCTATTCAACTTTTGTCCTTTTGGACGAGTTCCACGGGCATGTGACTCAGCTTGGTAAAAGTCCGACTCAGTCGCAGCACCGGCCACCAATCATAAAGATAGATCTGCATCGGTCGCCACATGGCGACCCATCCGGCAATCGTAAGGCTCTCCCGCACGACGGCAGCCCAAGTGCCCGCCGCATGACCTAACAACATCTTGCTGAGGAGTAGACACGCAGCCAAGAACAGCAGCCCGATGAAAAGACTGGTGCGGCCCCTCCTTAGGAGGCGCTTGAACTCCAAGTCAGTGATTTTGGCGCGGTGAGCAAAATGGTTGTGAACCGCCGTCCTGATCAGTTCTTTGGGGTCTTCGGCCGGCCACTGGTCCAAGTAGATTCGCAATTTTATCGGAGCGGTAGGGGAGAATTCTTGGGCCCAGCTTACGATGAATTCTTCCGCGTCCTCGTCGAGATCCTTTTCAATGAACGGTGACGGGTCCATCGAATTGAAGAGCTGGTTCATGTCGCGCAGTTTCAGGCTTATGGTGTGCGGGTGCCCGCGGTCCGTCGCGGCAGTGTTAAAGAATGAAAAACGCATACGAAATTCTCTGCTATCAAGGTTTTGGAGGACAGGCTCCCTCGGTTCCGCGACCGTGCCGAGGTTCTCTAACTTACCGCGTGTGTTCCTCTTCGAGCGACAGACCCTCGGTGAGTGTCGGTGCCTGAACTGAAACTCGGCATCGTGGTACCTCCTCATGAAATAGCTGTGATCCTGATGTTTCCCGCCAGGACGAGGTTTCCACTGTTGTTCACCCGGATTCGGTTCCTGGATCGTGATGACCTATTCAAGCGAAGCCACTGGAATATGAACTGCGAGCACTGGACAAGGTCCGAGCTGTATTACTCGGTACGTTGTGGAACCAAAGAGTGCCGTGTCCAGCGCACCGCGACCACGCACTCCCATGATTACCAGGTCGGTTTGTGCTTCAAGGGTGAGTTGCATGATCTGCTGGTATGGCTTGCCGATCCGTACCATCACCTTGACCCTGCACTCCTCTCGCGTTTTGGGCGCAATGGATTCTTCCAACTGTTTCACCGCCTTCTCAGTTGCGCTGTGAAGGTCTGCCGACCCCGGGGTATCTTCCAGCACGTGCAGCAGCGTAAGTTCAGCGCCGTACTCCTTGGCCATCGAGAGCGCGTACTGCGAGGCGTGACGAGCATGGTCTGAAAAATCCGTACAAAGAAGCATCTTTCTGAGGTGGACTGGCTCCGGATCCTGCACGGAGCTTGTGACATGATGTGCAGGTTTTCGTACCGCTAAGACCGGACACGCCGCCCGTCGCAGCACCTTCTCTGTCACGGATCCCAGCATCAGCCGATCAATCCCTCTCATCCCGTGAGTTCCCATGACGATCAGATTCACCGCCTGCGCTTCAGCCAGAGCGAGGATCAGGTCCGTCACCGGGCCATCTTGCACGAAGCATTGGGGCCGAATCTCAGTCCGCGAGTGGCGCGTCGCAAATTCCTGAAGCTGCTGCTCAGCGCCAGCGCGGAGTTCCCCACAGCGTTTTTCATAAGAATCTGGAGAAATGTTCCAAAAACCAAAGGGCTGCAGAGAATACAAAACGTGCTGCAAGTACAACGTCGCCTTGTAGTGCCATGCCAGTGACTGCGCGTACTCGTACGCGTTGACTGAAAACTCTGAAAAATCGACGGGGCAAAGAATAGATTTAATTTGCGGCATACGGCGGCTGCACCTCCAATGATCTCGTTACCTACAAAAGTCGCATCTTCGGTCCTTACGAAGTAGCCCTGATCTGATGTTTCGCCGACAGTTGGGTCTTTTCGAGCAGGCCCCTTTCCTGAGGATCAAATACCCGGTAGGCTGCCAGCTTGATGCGATCGTTCACCAGGAACCAGGCCAGAGCATATCCCCAAATGAAGAGTGCCCAACCCCACCCGATCGGGGCCATGAAAATCCCAAAGACGGCAAAGAGTGTGGCGATGAGCTGGGTGCCGACCACTGCCGCCAGTAGAATCGGCGCTGGCCGAATTGACCAGAAAGCCCGCCGCGTACGCGTGACGAAAATCGTAAGATGACCGGCGACGGACAGCTTGAGATACATGAACGACTGTATCACTTCACGGTTGAGATGGAAGACCCGTTCCCCTAGATAGAAGAGACCAAAGGAAGCAACGACACCGGCGACACCCAACACCGAGGCGATACCGAGAACCACAGGCATATTCCAGGCCTCTGGGCGATTTGCGTACCGCACCCGATCATAGGCAATGGAAAGAATTGCTCCATCATTGAGAATCGCCAGCAAGACGATCATCACCGCCGTAACCGGGTAGAAGTTGAATACGAGAATGGACAGCGTCATGAACAACAGCACCCGGATCGTCTCCGCGATGCGATAGATGGCATAGCTGTTCATACGCTGGAACATCTTTCGGCTTTCTTTGATGGCATCGATGATCACGGATAGACCGGGGTCCAGCAGGGCAATGTCGGCGGCGGCGCGCGCGGCATCCGTAGCTCCGGAAACCGCAATTCCGGCATCGGCCAGTTTGAGTGCCGGAGCGTCGTTTACTCCGTCGCCGGTCATGCCTACGATGTGCTTTTCTTGCTGAAGAACCCCGACAATGTGAAACTTGTGTTCCGGAAAAACCTGAGCAAAGCCGTCTGCCTCCTCGATCGCTTGAGCTAGCTGGCCAGCCTCGTAATGCTTGCTCTCCGCGAGAATGGAGGCGTCCACGATGTTCTGCCCCAAGCCAAGCTGGCGTGCCATTTCCTTGGCAATGGCGATCTGGTCGCCAGTGACCATCTTCACCTTTACGCCCATTTGCAAAGCGGTCGCAATCGTGCTTTTCGAATCTTCCCGTGGAGGATCGAACAATGGCAGAACCCCCAGAAACCGCCAATGGTCCTTCTCGTCGGTGCGAGCCACACCCAGGGAGCGAAAACCCCGAGCCGCAAACTCATTGACTGCTTTCTCAACTTCCCCCCGCACCTCCTCGGCATCGGCCGCCATGTCGAGAATCACTTGGGGCGCACCCTTTGTGACTCGAAACTGAAGTTTCTCCGGCCCTTCGACAGTAGACTCTGTGCGTTTGTGTACTGAATCGAAAGGCTGGAAGTGCACGATCTGGTAGCTGTCCAGAGCATGTGCATCTTTCAGACCGCTCAGGACAGCCAGGTCGATGGGGTCCTGGTTTTCGGCCCGGGAAGCGAGCGACGCGGCGAGGACCACTTCTTCGGGCCGAACCCCACGCGCACAGAACGGATCGCTCAGTGTCAGCTTGTTCTGCGTCAACGTACCGGTTTTATCCGAACAGAGAACGTCAATCCCGGCCAACTCTTCCATCGCCGCCAAGCGGGTGACGATGGCCTTCTTACGTGCCAGGGTTCGGGCGCCCACAGCCATCGTCACCGAGAGCACAGCGGGCATGGCCACAGGGACGGCAGCGATCGTCAAGACCAGCGCGAATTGCAAGGTCGTCATCATTTTGTCGCCGCGGAACAAGGCCACAGCGAGAATGAGAGTCACGAGAGCGACCGCAATAACGATGAGGTAGTCGCCAATTTTTAGCACGGCTTGTTGGAAGTGGCTTACTGTGTGCGCCGTCTCTACCAAGTGCGCCGTTTTGCCAAAATAAGTATTCTGCGCGGTAGCGTAGACGAAGGCATCGATCTCTCCTTGCTTCAGAATTGAGCCGGAGTAGACGGCCTCGCCCGAATTGCGCGTGACCGGCAAAGATTCCCCGGTCAGAGCGGATTGATCTACCTGTATTGGGTCGCCTTCCAGCAGACGGGCATCCGCGGGAATGATGTCGCCGATCCGGATGCGCATCAAATCGCCCGGCACCAGCTCACGGGCAGGGATTGTGGTCCATGTTCCATCCCGCTTGACCCGAGCCTGCAATGCGAGTGTCGCTTTCAACGCGGCGATGGCGTTGCCCGCCTGAAACTCTTCCCAAAAACCCACCCCGGCATTCATCAACAGGAGTGCCAGAATGATGCCGAAATCCTCCCAATGGTGCACGACTGCGGACAGGATTGCAGCCACCTCGATCATCCACGGGATGGGGCCCCAGAAATAAGATAGGAATTTCAGGATGGGATTGACTTTTTCTTCGGGCAGCTCATTGAAGCCATATTGCGCGAGCCGGCCCTTGGCCTCCGTCTGGCTAAGCCCCGTCGCCGGAGCTTGCAGATGCGAGCGAAGTTCCGCCAGGCTCAATGACGTTAAGTCTTTTTGTCCAGTGGTCGAAGCAATGTCGACTTGCTTGAGGGGAGGAGCTTGCGAACTCGTGTCCCCCATAAGTTCTCCTCCGGCTACCGGCATGCTTACGGTTCGACAAACTTAAAAACAGTCGCCCTATGTCAATGCCAGGCGGGTTGTGTCTACTCTGAAAGCGAGACAGCGTTCCAGGCGGACGTCATTCCGCCTATGCTCGGGCCGATATTCCTCAGCCCTCCGCTTCACAATGTCCTTCCCGTTCATCTTAGTCCTGGCTTGACACCCGCAGCCCAGCATTTGCATATCAATATCCATATAGGAACTACCGCCGGAGAGGCCGCCAAGAGCCCTGCCCATACCACGTGACGGCGCTCGATACCATTGAAATGACCGGCGCCTTTAAGCTACGGCTGCTATGCTCCCGCCTTCCTTACCCTCTGCTTGAGCAGCAGGTTTCTTCCCGGCTATTTCGGTCTCCGCTCGGAGCCAATCATCGAGGTCGTGACCGTTTTCACAGCCCCGTTCCTCGTAAAGCTGATACGCGCGTACCCGAATTAACTCCTCCGTCGAGTCGAGCGAGCGTTCGTCGGGTTTCGCGCTTGAATCACTTGCAGTCTTATGTCGCATGGTGGACCTCCTGCACAGGTAACGATGCAATGCAAGGTTGAAGAAGGAGAGGCCGACTAAAGAGAGCTGCGCGGTGCACAGACGCAGGTCTATGCACTTGCATTTATGTTTTCATTACTCTTCCCGCGAATCGGTGATAATTGTCACAGCCACCAGTGACGCGCCACTGGTAGGGATCGCAAAGAGATCGGGCGTTCCGGATGAAATCGTCTCAAAACGCAATGACGCCAGTGCGAATTCGCGTCGCGACCTACAACGTGCACAAATGCCGCGGCCTCGACCGGCGCACCAGCCCGGAACGAGTCTCCGCCTTGGGACCATGCACGGCAAAGCCCCGTTGCTAACTATGGTCAAGGGAAGTAATTGGCAGGTCAGCGACATTGGCGACCTCAAGGGCGACCACGTTTGGGAACACGGCGATCGCTGGCGGTGCGTGGCAAGGCAAAGGGACGGACGGCAACGGTAAGGCAATTGATGCCCATGAACGCTGGGTGGACACTTGGATGAAGATGCCGAATGGCAAATGGCAGTGCATCGCCACCGCCAGTGCTCCGGCGAAGATGTAGCATGGCAGAACCTGCATTGGCGCGGGCCGTGGGGCTGAACTTTTCCGGCGGTCCGCGCCGCCTAACGGGATGGATTATCATTCTTTGATCGGGGCCGCTCAACTCCATCGACTGAGAATTTCTCGGCAAGACAGCAACTCTCAGGGGGAACCTGGGTTGCATTCGGCATAGGATTTCTCCTAGGCTATACTGAAACATGTTGCCATGGTGCCGAAATACCGCCCTATTGGTTACCTTGGGAGTCCTGTTAGTTGCCCTGTTTCCGCTAGGAGCGGGTCCGTTCACGGCTACCCATGGTCCTCTCACAGCATTGCGGGCCCTTGCCTTTGCGATTCTCCTGTTCGCCGCAATTTCGTTCTTGCTGAGGGTGCTCGTCTCCTGCCGTGACTTGCGCCTGAGCCCACGAATTCAGGTCGTCGGCGTGATGCTATACGATTCGGCACCGGTTCCGAGCCTGCGCTGTTAATTTCTTCACCCTCCAAAGTCCTCTACCCGATTCTGTCCAACCATCACCACGATTCTGGAGGACCATATGCCTGTACGTTCATTGCGCATATTCGCCATCGTTGCAGCTGCTTCCGTCACGCTATTCGTAGGCTGCGCCAAGAAAACTCAAGTTGCCAAAACAGTTCCCCCACCGCCTCCACCATCAGCGCCAACGGCCACTCTCGCCGCAAGCCCCGACACGGTCGAGCGTGGCGAAGCTGTCAGGCTTACGTGGGATACGGCTAACGCCAATGAAATCGCTATCGCTGGAGTTGGAACCGTTGCCGCAAAAGGCTCCACGTCCGTAGTGCCACAATCGTCCACCACTTATCTGTTGACGGCCAAGGGGCCTGGCGGTTCCAAAGAAGCCAGTGCCCGTGTCACGGTCATCGTTCCACCACCTTCCATAGCCCACGCGGGACCTGGCGACGAACAACTATTTTCACAAAACATGAAGGACATCTTTTTCGCCTACGACAAATACTCTGTTCCTGAGAACGAACAAAGGGCCATAGAGCAGGACGCTAGATTCCTGGCTGCTCATCCCAACTACAAACTATTGATTTCCGGTCATTGCGATGAACGGGGTTCCGAGGACTACAACTTGGCCTTGGGCGACAACCGTGCCAATACGGTGCGCGATCAGTTGGAGAGGTTAGGAATCAGCGCAGGCCGAATCCGAACCATTAGCTATGGCAAGGAAAAACCGTTCTGTACGGAAGAAACGGAAGCCTGCTGGCAACTCAATCGCCGGGCGCATTTTTCCATGCAGCGTTGAGCTCGCCGGACCAGACCGAGTCGGTTCAGAAATGCTGAATTGCTAACCGATCGGACGTTTGATGCGATAGCTGGCTACTTTGACGGACGCCCCTTTTTGCTTGCTTCTTCGCACGCCCAGCATTTCATCGAGGAAGGGGGCGACTCCGTGAGGTCTTCGTTACGCATCGTGACCATGTGCCCACATGCGAGATAACAATGCACAAAGAAAATGCCTTCTCGCACGATGCGTACAACTGGCTGCATGATTTTTTGTTCTGCGGCCATCAAAGCAGCTCACTAGCGAAAAGATTTCTTCCATTGTCGCATGTACCGCAACGCCTCTTCCCGATTGATCTCATTGGAATTCGGGAATTCGTGTACTAACGGCTTGAGCCCGAGGAAGCACAAACCAATGAAAGGAATGTTCATGACGCGCAGTTTTCTAATCACTCTGTTGCTGGTTACTGCCGTCGCAGCTAACGCTGTCGCCGGCACAATTGAAGGTAAGGTATCGCCGGGGAAGTCGGTCGTGTACGTGGATGCCATCCAAGGCAAGACATTCCCTGCTCCCACGCGGACACCGTTAGTGAAGCACAAGGGTATGATGTTCAGCCCGCACATTCTGGTAATACAGCAAGGGATGACGGTTGAGTTCCTGAACAGCGACAACGTGCAACACAACGTCTTCTGGCCTTCGATAAGCGGCAACAAGAAATTAGGACACAACCTCGGCGCCTGGCCGAAGGGTGAGAAGCGCCCCTTTAGGTTTGACCAGCCCGGCGTTGTGCCACTGCTTTGCAACGCGCACCCGGATATGGCAGGTTACATCATCGTCAGCCCGACGCCTTACTTTGCAGAAACCGACGATAGCGGGAACTACAAACTCGAAAACGTCCCTGATGGCAAGTACGACCTGGTCGCATGGCACGAAGGGATGAAACAGCAGACCAAGCCGCAGAGTGTCTCCGGCACAACTGAGGTCGATTTTTCCCTCTCGAAGTAAGGGTTCCATGGAATCTGTCTTGACTCGAGAATGGTCTACAACACTGCCTGTCTCTCCAGGGAGTAGGATGTGACCTGACCATGGACGCCTCCTCCGTGTGCTCCTGCTGTCCCGTTTGCGGGCTGGGCAATGGCTGCGGCCCCACCCCATTGGTTATCGAGCGATGCCTAGGATCGAAATGCCGAGTGCGTCTACTTCTATAGGTACTTTGCAAGTTTCTCTTCTGCCCTCCAAGAACAGTCCGGGAGGTATGATCTCAGGAGTTGACCCCAAGAGAGATGAGTGAAAACGGCCAGAAACCGAGCGGAAGTTGGTGGAGAACGCCGCGGTTACATCTTGTAGCCAAGTTGCAGCAGCGTGAAGACCAGGTATTTCTGGTTCTGGCGCTGGTCATCGGCGCGTTGACAGGCTTGGCGGTCGTCGCTTTCATCCTGCTGACGGAACGAGAGGGGATGCGGCTGTATCCGGCGGGCAGTGATCGGTGGCGACGGGTACTGTTCCCGGTAGTGGGCTCGCTGGGTATCGGCTACCTACTGTTCCGTTATTTTCCCTACGCGCGCGGCAGCGGAGTGCCGCAGACCAAGGCCGCGCTGTTCGCCCGCGAAGGCCGCATCACCCTGCGCACCGTGCTGGGAAAGTTCTTCTGCACATCAGCAACGCTGGCCAGCGGAATCCCGCTGGGCCGCGAGGGGCCTTCCGTCCAAGTTGGCGCGGGCATTGCTTCCGTGCTCGGGCGCTTCCTGGGATTACGGCCCGAAAAGGTGAAGGCGCTTCTGCCAGTCGGTGCTGCAGCGGCAATTGCAGCCGCGTTTAATACGCCGCTGGCGGCAGTACTGTTTGCGCTCGAGGAAATTGTGGGCGACCTCCACGCGCCGATGATTGGCTCGGTGGTGTTGGCCTCAGCGACTTCTTGGATGGTACTCCGTCTCTTGCTGGGCAATAACCCTCTATTCAAGGTTCCGCAATACCAACTGGTGCATCCGCTGGAACTTGCCATCTACGCGGTGCTTGGCGTGGCCGGTGGTCTGGTGTCCGTGACCTTCACCAAACTTCTGCTGGGCATGCGGGAGCGCTTTCTGCGCTTCCCCCAAAAGACAGTCTGGTTCCAGCCTGTAGCGGGCGGCTTGCTGGTGGGGTTGATGGGATGGTTTGTGCCGCAGGTCTTGGGCGTGGGTTACGGTTACGTCGGCGATGTCTTGAATGGACGGATGGCCCTCAACTTGATGGTCCTGTTGGTGGTGCTGAAGCTTCTAGCCGTGACCACGAGCTATGCTTCGGGTAACGCGGGTGGTATTTTCGGCCCCGCCCTGTTCATCGGTGCCATGTTGGGAGGTGCTCTGGGCACCGTGGCACATCATTTGTTGCCCGCCTACACCGCGACGCCGGGCGCTTATGCACTGGTGGGGATGGGCGCGGTCTTCGCAGGTATCGTGCGCGCTCCGATGACCTCGGTGGTGATGATCTTCGAGATGACGCAGGACTATGCGGTCATCGTCCCGCTGATGATTGCGAATCTGGTGAGCCTTTTCATCTCTTCACGATTGCAGCGGCAGCCCATCTACGAAGCCCTGGCAGTCCAGGATGGCATTCACCTCCCTGCGGCGGAGACGCGCCAGCGGCATGCTCGGCGGCAGATAACTCGAATCATGCACGCCGCGACCGAGTCGCTGCCCAGCGAGATCACGGTTGAGCAAGCCCTGGAGCGGGCCCGTTCGAGTGAATTCCGAACGTGGCTGGTGACTGATCGACGAGGTGTAATTGGTGTTATCAACCTCCCGACGCTCGAACGAGAGCAGGCAGAAGGTGCCGCCAAGCATCTGGATGAGCTCGTGCGTGGGCTTGTTTTTCCACACGTCCACCCTGACCAAGGGCTTGATTTGGCCCTCGAACGCATGGGCGCAAACCAGATCGAAGTCCTACCGGTAGTGAGCCGTGCTGATGTGCACAAATTGGAAGGCGTCGTGACCCTGCAAGATGTTCTGGATTCCTATGGGGTCAACATACCTGGTCGGGTTTAGACTTGCCGGTGAGTTCTTCTCGTATCACGACCCACGTCGAGAAGCTAGACGTGTAAGTCATTAAGTCTTGGGCACCCCGATGACTCGAACTCCGACCGTCGGACCTTGTCGGACGCACTCTCCGCTAGAGCACAGTGGAAGGCAACCTGACTCGAGCAGCTCACATCAAATAGTCTTGTTGGCAGTGTGCCTGGGACATGTACATAGCGATAATCCAGTGATCACGCTATGAATCGCTGGTTGCTCAAAATGCTGGTGCTCGCCATCACGGCTGTTGTGTTGATGGTGTTCGTCTCCCGCAGTCGATCTTGAGCCAACCGCAATGCGCGCATGGCGAGCTGCGCTGATGCTTGCGGTCTTGCTTTCGAGCCTTCCCCAAACGATCATTGCCCGGGTATCCTGAACGACGCTCTGGCAAGATTCTGGGACAGCTGTTGGCATGTCGATTCGCGATTGTTTCGGGCGAGCTTTTCCGGTGGTAAGATTGCAACTCTTTACTTACATTTGGGTTTACTTTGATCGGGCTAGTCCGCGTGTAAGCCGGGCTTGGAAGAGGGCATAAATGTATTGGCGGCGAAACATCGCAGTGGTACTAGTGATTGGCGCTCTCGCGGTGTTTCTGTTTCCCTTATCGGTTGGTCCTTTCACCACCACGAATGGCCCTGCTACCGCATTCCGGGCTGCCGCTGCTGCTTTTGCACTCTTATTCTCAATGACGACAATCGTGTCCTTCTCCCTGCAGCAGCGGACTGGCTGCGTTCGGCCGGCGTTGACTCTCTATTCTTCGGCAGAGGCACCCCTCGTGCAACTGCCTGCTCTCCGCTGCTAGGGCTCCCGTTCTCACCGATTCTCGCTGCTTTTCATTTTCCTGAAGCCTGCTTCCTGCTGCTCGATTAGAGAGGTAAGGGATGAAACCCATATTGGCTTTTACCAAGAGGTCAGTTCCTTCGGGTTGGCTGACTGCTCCTGCTACCGAAGTTATTGGCCAGTCCATATTGATCCTTGCAATGATAGTCATTCTCGGCGCTGTCTTACTGACCGCACGAGGTGTTGAATGGCTTTTCCCTCATACTGCTAGGGCGGTTCTGAAGGTCCTGCACTGGTAGTTTCCAAGAGAGAGCCAACTCAAGAACAAGATTCGAATACCGATAGGAAGGCAGTCGCTGAACCCCAAGGGGGACACACGCATACAACGCCCAAAATGATTGCTCGACGGCTCTATCTGACATTCAGGGACCGACATGTACAGATATTGCGAGCATTCATCATTCTTTGGTGCTTCGCAGCGCTTGGGGTGGTGCTATTTGGGCGTGACATTAGGGCGATAACCCTCGCTGTCGCTATCGGATCTGCTTTGCTGCTCAGATCCAAGATCTGGTATTGATTCTGATAACGGTAGAGCCGTAGAGGTGCGGGACCCGAGCATGCCAGAGCGCAGCGGTGACAACAACACTGCGCAGGCCGGTGTACTGGTTGTAGCTCTCCCGGGTCCCTAACCTGCCCGGTTCTTGATACGTTGGCAACGGTTCCAGAGGCACGGGCAACTTCTTCATTACCGGATTGGGCAACAGTTTCGCATGGACCTACGGGCCACCATGGCGATGAAAATCCGTAACAGGTCGGAATGACGCACATGCTCTATTGGTTTTGAAGTGTGGTTTTGAAGTGACCACGACTGGTTGGGGTGACCATCGAGGTGTGGAAACGCCCACAAGGGGGATTACGATTGAACCAAGGCACTGAAATCGGCAGACAGGTAGCTGTCGTGCTTTACGTGGTGGCGATGGCAGCCGTCATAGTCGGTGTAGATTTCCTGTTCTTCAGAAACCGATTCTGGGAACGGCTGACAGTGAATATTGGAATCGTCTTGGTGTTCGCAGCGTTCTACCTGAGATTTCTGAGGCGTCCATGAACAAGGGGCGACAGCGCCCTTTCGCTGCGATTGTGCAGACGCACCTCGAGTGATCTGTGGTGCTGTTCTTGCAGGCTCCGTGTTAACTCTGGAACCAGTCTCATAAAACGCCGGATGAGGATTTTGCCGCAGGCTAACTGCACCACGCCGAGAAAATACTCGGCGTGATATTCCCAATTGGTACTGTCTGTTATCAACGATTATCCTGTAGCGTGCTGTGCGAGTGCTGTTTCTCTATTCCTAACATGTACTCGCGAACGATGGAGGGCTGTCGCCAATACATCTGCTCCGCGACTTAATTCCCAATCCAAATGACCTGCCCAAATCGCCCCCCCCCCCGGCATCACCGCCCTCGGTCTCTTCTTCTTGTTCGGCACCGTAATGAGCGGCCTAGCAGCCGCGATGCTGATGTTCCCCAGGAGCGTGTTAGAACCACTCTGACAACTGAATTCTCGTGCCCACGAGGGTTTCGCGGCAATGGGCTTGTGGGCCGTACTCCTGATGGTCGCGGTCTGCGTCGCGTGCGCCACAGCGGCACTCGGCTTGCGACGCTGCAAGCGTTGGGGTTACTGGATGGCGCTAGCAATTCTAAGCATCAACATTGGAGGCGACACGATACATGCCGTGGTCGCGCACGACTGGCGCACGCTGGTAGGGTTGCCGATTGGCGGCGCACTGGTTTGTGTATCTGGTAACGAAGCGAAGCGCGTTTGTCCCCAGACGGCGCGTCGCTGGCAACTAACACGACTGCCTTCCAGCTGAAGCGAGATAGGGCGGATTCCCCTTTCTCTTTGTACGCTCGGGTCTGCCCCACTACACTTGAACCGAGAGAACCGTGAGCAAAAGTCTGCCCTTGTTGCTTCGCCACGCCATGTACAACTTGCGTGGCGGCTTTTTAGTTCGCCCGCTCACCATTGCGCTGTCGCTAGGTTGCGCGGGCGCATTCCTGTCGTGGTTGGAAGAGGAGTTTCCGGTTGTAAGCGCGTGGGTGCCCACGGTCCTATTCCCCTCGCACGCCGACCCGCAAGTCGCCCAAGTCATTCTGGCGGGCATCGCCGGCTCCATCATGACGGTGGTGTCCATCGTGTTCGCCATCCTGTTGATGACGCTCACTCTGGCATCGATGCAGTTCTCCCCGCGCATCATCGTCAGCTTTTCCCGGGACCGGGTGACGCAATGGACGCTCGGCATCTTCTTGGGCACTTTCTCCTACTGCATGGCGGCGCTTCCCACGGCACGCTCGTTTCCTCACCCCTTTGCTCCAGTGGCCACCGTCCTGGGCGCGATGGTGCTGGCGCTGACCTGCGTCGGCCTGCTGCTCTTTTTCATTCACCACATCTCGCAGGCCATCAGTGTTAATCACATCGTTGACCGAATCGCGGAAGAAACCGAAGCCATGATCGACGAGATGATGCCCCGGCCGCACCACCCGACCCCCATGAAGGATGCCGCACCGCTCCGACCTAACCCGAGCGAGGTGGCTGTCTTGAGCGATGTTTCCGGCTACATCCGCTTCATCGATAAGCGACGCCTGGTCGCGGTTGCCAAGCACTATCACGTCACTATCCGCGTTCTGCGGAGGGTCGGCCACTTCGTTCCGGCGGGAATCCCGCTGATGATGGTTTCGAAAGGAAACCGTCTGCCCCCCGAAGGCGCCGCCGAACTACTGGCCGCGTTCGATTGCGGCCCGACTAGAACGTTGCAGCAGGACGTGGAGTTTGGCGTACTGCAGATTGTCGATGTGGCGTTGAAGGCGATCTCGCCCGCCGTCAACGACCCCACGACCGCCATCAGCTGCGTCGATCAGTTGAGCCGCATTCTGATCCGCTTCGCGTCCCGAGAACCGCCAGAGGAACTGCTCTTTGATCCGCCGGGCGTCGTTCGTGCCAGCATTGGATGGATCAACTTCGAGCGTCTACTGGAGGCGGCCTTTGAGCAGATTCGCATGTATTCGAAGACGGACGTGGCCGTCAGCTTGCGGTTGCTGCGGGCCCTTGGTGACATCGCCGCTTCGACGCCCGATCCGGAGTTCCGCCGGATACTTGTCGAGCAGGGAATGCGGACGGTGGCAGGCTGCGCCGAAAGGCTCGGCGAAGAGGAGCTGAGAGTGTTGCGCGTTCGCCAGACCGCGCTGGACAGCTTCATCTCAATCTCTGCGACGCAAGGCTCGTGACGGGCCCGACTTGCCTCGCTTGAAGAGCTCGTCCGCACTGCCGATAGTTATTAACCGGTCAGTCCATAGAATTCCGGGCGCGTTTTTTGCCAAATCGCAAACGGGCTCGGAGAATCAAGTTCGAAAAAATCAATGCCTGCTGAGTGTCGAAACGCTTGCGAGGAATCTAAGTGCGCTGAGATTCTTGAAGGGGTGGGACCAACACAGGAGTTTGCCCGGTCCTTGTGGCAGCGACCATCACAAGCGGTGAAGCAGTCTGCGCTTTCGATGTTTTACGTTCCGCGTGAAGCGGTACAGGCAATACAGAAGGAATGGAACGCCTAGTGTGGCGATGATCCCGAAAAAATACACAGCCACGTAGTGCCCCTTTTCTGCTGGAAACCTCTATTGCACCATTCGGGGCGTAAACAAATCGTAAGGAGTTCATCGTTTTTTCGTAATCCTGAGCTACCGGTATTGAGATAAGTCACCGGACGTGATCTTTTCGCTTGTGCTCCGCAACGGCAGAAATGATGAAGCTGCAACCCGTGAGATTCCCCCCTGTAGACCACTAGAGATGCACACATCCTCGTCAACACGACTTTTGGTTGGCAACCATGCACTCTAAACCGAAAGGACGGGGGTAACAAAGGTTTGGCCCAATCCGCCGCAACCGATCCAGCTTCATCGGCTCTTCATCGTCGGATTCCCCTCCGAAGAACAGGACAACCAAGCAGAGGACGAAGACGGCGGTTCCCTCTTCTTGTACTGAATGCCCCATGTAACCGCGTCTCTGAAGGCGTCCCAGAGCTATTTTGGGGCACGCGAGGCGTTGCCCAGACTCGTCTCCCTGGAGCAAACTTCCCAAATTGAGGAAGGGATTGCAATTGTGAACAAAAACCCGCAGGGGCTCCGTTTAGAACATTGCGGAGAGGAAGAGAGCCAGATTGTACGTCGCATGCATGAGCGCCCCGGCGGTTGTGGAACTAGAAGTCACACGGATCCAGCCATAGGCGAGACCTGTCGCGATAAACGATACCCAATGGGGCAGGTCGGCTGGCTTGTGAAAAAGTGCAAATAGAAAAGCAGTAAGAATCACGGCAGGGACGTTGCCGGTTGTTTGAGCCAAAAGGGGCAGTAAACATCCCCGGAAGAGAGATTCCTCAAGGATTGGGCCGAGCACAAAGCCCAGTACCAGAATTTCAACGATCGGCACCGACGGCGCGCTCTGATTGCGAAAGCGGAGGTAGAGCGAAACCCCTGAGGCAAGCGAAATCCCTACAACTAGACCGGCGACGATATAAGCCGTGCGCGGCCAGACCCAACCCAAAGGCTGCAACACTGGTTGGCGATGTCGGAGTTTCAGAACCAAATATAACGCCAAACTCAAAGACGAGATGACCGCAAATTGCAAGCCGAAGCTTGGGTTAGTGAGTTCGGAGCGCCGGAGAAGATGAAAGCGGACGAAAAGGCGCAGGACAGAACCAAGGAGAACGAGGACCAGGAAAAAGATGCCAATGTCTTCGTAGCTCCAGTAGGGCTTCGCATTCTCCAAATGATTCCTCGTTACGGACCAATACGCTCGCAACGGCTCCTTCCCTTCTCATCACCTAAGAGCAAACAAGCGCGAGTCACATTGCATAAAGATGTCGGAACTCCGAGACCACCTGGAAAGGCCTCGTCGGAGGATTGACGGTTTCTCCAATCTGGTCAATGAGTGCTGGAGAAGCGTTGCCAAGGAATCTCGATCCCTCGCGAATGTGACTGACCCGCTCGGGATTAAATCCCATCAATCGCGCGCAGGTTGCGTCAGCAGCGACTGGATCATCCGCAAGCACGATCTTTCCCAGAGGGCGAGGAGTGCCGTTGAGAGGGCCGTTGCCTTCCATTGCCACAATCCCGTCCGCGATAACGAAGCTGATTGGCACCGTAGCGCACAGATCAAGGATGCTCTCCTGAATACCCTTCCAATGAAGAATATTCTTCGGCCATCCGTATCTCCCACCCGGCACTACGCCAAACATGTTCTTCATACTGAGCGTGACGCCGGACCAGTGATGGGCCTTTATGCCGGGGTCGCCGTAAAGGCGAAGCGGAAAGAATTATTGGCGCTGCTTCGGAAGGGGCTGCGCAGCGATCAGCTTGTTTTTCCTGCCAAGAACGGGCCAGTCGAATGGCCCGAAATCCAGCTCACCAAGAAGACTGCCTGATTACGCCGGTCAATCCGCAGACTGCCGCGGAGAGCGGCCCACTCGCGGATGCACTGCACACCCACATTCTGAACAGTTCTGGGAGGACCTGAATCCATGGCGCTCATACGTACAGGGGACCGCATTTGTTCGTCGTGCCGAGGCATAAACGGCCATCACCAAGCAGCGTGCACTGGCGACGAAGCTGTTGAGGTGATCAGTGTCTATACCCGCCAGCAAGCAATCGAAGACGGCATTCTGGTCGATTGCGAGCAAGCTCCAATGGACGAGATGCGCCGCCAGCTTATGAAGTGGCCGCTTGCAATGACCACTACCGCATTTCATCGCTACGTGTGGCCAATAGATGAAGAGGCAAGCCTGCCACCAGACCAGAGTTTGGAAGGCCGCTTCTGGGATGTGATTTGGATGTTCCATGCCGCCATCAAAGGGAAAGTCACAGCCAGACGCGTTGACCCGTGCAACCTGTTGTTCGACTTCTACTGCATCGTTGCGGATCCTTCACTGCGGTCGAACGAAAAGATCGACGCGACCGCCAGGGGTGGGCCAGAGGGGATGCGACTGGTAACGCTGAAAGCGGTTTCCGGGCCAGGTGATGACGGCGAGCCCGTGATGACGTTCATGTTGCCGGAGGAAGATTGAAGGTGGTCGGTCTCTGAGCAGCAGTGGACGAATCGGCAAGGCTGACGACGATCAACTTACCAAATCAGCTCTGGCGTGGCAGTTGCCGGAAAGATTCCAGATGCCAAACGCCATCAGGCGTCGATGTTTCCCGGCGCAGTATATAGAGATTGCCGTCGTCCGCGCGTACTTTGTAAAAGGCATCCTGTGGGCCGTACCACTGGTCGAGCACCTCCTCGACCATGTACTGGCAATCCTCAAGCCGAAATCGAACAGGCCTTTCGTCCGCCGTCCGCCCAGAGTAGCAATCCACTTCCAGCTTCATCTCCTCCATTTTGACGCATAGGCGTTGCACCCGCCACCGGAGCGGGTAGCGGGTTCGTTTGAGGTTTCGCTAATGCTCGAGGTGAGGCCGCGACCCGTTAGGGCGTCGGCCTTGAACGACTGGTTGGATGCCGTAGGCGATTCCGTCACGAAACCAAATAGAGTGCGACCAATGGCACCAGGTTAAGCAAAAGTATGCCGATCTTGTAGACAGAAAGACCCGCGTAATGAATTGCATCAAAGGTCTCAATCGAGAGCTTAAACCAACGGCCATGCATTCGGTACATCCAGTCATGGGCAAAGACAAAGACGCCAAACCAGACGAATAGGACCGCCGCCACTCTGTCGCGAACGGATGGCTCAAGGGATGCGCGGTTTTGGTCGCAGAACACTGCCAGAGAGCTTGTGCTGACGCGCGGATCGCGCACTCTCAGCATGCCGTTTCCGATCAGATACCTCAGTCGGGCTGGACTGACATGCAACATCTTCCGCAACGCCCGCAGCGACCACCCGTCAGTGACCCTGGCGCTGATCCCGAGTGCTCCGAGCCGGAAGCGAACCGCACGGGCGGAACGCCCCAGGCGCTGAGCAATTTTCTTTACTGGTTCGTACCCAGCCCAATTCAGCAATCTGTCGTCATCCGCTGGTGTCCATGGCCTGGACGCTGGCCGCCGGCCTGCGACAGCTTCGCGCGATTTCTTTGCCTTAAGTGGCTGGTGCTCCTCAGGAGGCGCGAGTTCGGGAGCCTTCCGCAAATGCCTGATGCGCTGCCAGCAGTCCCCCCGTCTCCATTCCGGGACGAGCTCAAGGATTCGGTTGATCGCCTCACGCTTCTTGGCGGGCCCGTGCTTAATCCCCGCAATCAGCAGCTGATCGATAGCGGCCAGCCGCTCACCGGCCTTATTACGCTTTTGTCCCGGAGCACTGGACATTGCCAACCCCACTTCAGACGGACCTGAATCGTGAGGGTGCTTCGCGCGACAATGCCAAATGCACAGGTCGCGATCGTCACCGTCGATCAATCCGCAGAAGACGAAGTTGGCGGCGGTTTTCTGGGCGCGGGACACGTGCTCTTGATCCCGCCTCTTGCCTAAGCGACGGAGCGGCTAATTCTCAGCTTGGGGCCGAGCTGAAGACGGGCTTGCAATTCCTCGCGCGCGATTACCGATGCAGCGCAAGACCGCCCCAGCCTGCTGTCTACCGAAGCAGCTGTGCTCGGTCTGTTTGTTTATTGGCCCATATCTATTGAAGGAACATCTGGGCGGAAAAAGTATCAGAAGAAAATTCGATTACGCGTGACGAGCCTTTGGATAAGGACGGTAGCAGTCGCGCTCCGTCCTGAAAAGTGTCTGCGATTGTGCTCTGGTCCTTTTGTTTCGAAACGATAAAAGACGCAGCAGCCTTGACACTTTCCCCCATTCGATGGCAATCTTCAACTCTGGCCGGCGAACCCAAGGTGTAGGTGTGAGCCCCGGTGCCGAGCCAGGAATTTAGCCCAGAGTGGATCCTTTCTAACAGCTCCTCAAAAACCAAGGAGCAATCGCTCCGCCGCGACGACGATTTGATAGCTGTCGCCAGCCGGCTTTGGCCGCGGGTACAAGCCCATGCGCGCAAGGAACTTGCGAACAAGAACTCCGATGAAAGTGCGGCTTTGGCTGCTGAAGTTTGGGAGAGTGTGCTGCAGTCGGTCTCGAAGACCCTCCGGCGGCGCAATAGAAAGGCCTCTGGGATTGTGGATTTGGAAGCCTATCTGTTCGGGGCCTTTCATCATCGCTTCAATCGGGTACTGAAGAAGGAACGAAGAAGACAGGAAACGATAGCAGTTGTTTCTTCAACCGGTGATCTTGCAGAACTTCCAGGGGCCCGGGACACGAAGTCTCCGCGCGCTCTGGAGGATTCAATCCAGGTCAAAGAGGTCGTCCAGAATATGGACGACTGGACACGCAAGGTCTGGATCGCCCGGCAATACGGATATTCCTGGAGGGAAACTGCAGAGCATATGGGGTTAAGCGAACATCAGGCCAAACTTCGATTCCGTTATGCTCTCCGCAAGCTCGCGGCTCGTTTGGGGTACGGCAAATGAGCGGACGGGGGCAGGCAGGTGGTATGCATTCTGATCCTGACGGTAAACTTGGCCTTTCCGTGCAAGATAACCACCTCAGCGAGGGCAGGCAAATTCTGAGCGACAAGGAAGAATTCAACAAAGACGAAAAGCGTGTGTTGGATCTGCTGACGCGGGGTCTGTCCCGGGAGTTTCCGAACCCACAGCGCGTGGGATGTCCTGACTCGGCGGTCCTCAGAGGCATCGCTTTCCGCAAGCTGCGACTCGCAGAGGTCGACCAATGGCTGGAGCACCTCAGCTCCTGCAGCCCGTGCTATCAAGAATTCACTGGGCTGCGTAAGGAAGCCGCGAGCCAACGGCGTCGCACGCTCGCTTGGATTGCCGTGGCCGCGGTTCTACTTTTCACGGTGACGGGATGGCTGTGGGTGCGGATTCATCATCAGGTGCCGCCACCATTTGAAGCTAAGTAGAGCGATAGAGAAGACGTTTTTCGCGCCCGTCCCGGTTGACCGATGGAGCACGGACGACCAGCACCGACATGACGAACAACACGATGACGCGGTGCAAGCCAAGAAACGGCCAGCCGGACTCGCCCAGTTTTGCTAAACGGGGTAGACAGGTAGTGGTACCTGCCCTTGACCCTAACCATTTGCAATGTCGCCCGATGAAGCAGCACACGACGCTTTCGATTATTTTCATCCTATGAAGGACCCTGGCATGAACCACGAAGATTCGGTGAAGGACTCGCTACGATCTCCCGTCATTCCACAGAAAGAATTCAAATCGCTGTTGGACAGCGAGAAATCGGGCGCCTTGTTGAAGATCCGTCCCAAAAGACTGATTAGCCACTCTGATCCTCCCAACCTCATCGGGGGCCGAGGGCCAGCAAAGCCGGGCCTCGAAGCCTTCGTGCAGTGTCGAGAGGCAGCAAACTTCCTTGGTCTTCACTGCAAGACTGTCGAGCGTTACGCACGCCAGGGCTTACTGCCCGCCCATCCTGCCACAGGTCGTCACCGAAGGCGGCGGCGCTTCTTGATTTCCGAACTGGACGTCTGGTTGCGCTCCAGAGTAATCTCGGCATGCCATCCGTGTTCGCCCGAGAAATAGGAGGATCGTTTGCGGCGGACACGATACCAGCGCGGCACAGTGGACGTAAGTCCCCGTGCTAAAGGACCAGATGTATGGGTTTACCGTTGGCGAGAAGAGAATCCAGACGGAAGCCAGAAGCGGCGGAGCATGATCGTTGGCACTGTCGATCAGTACAGGACCAAAGCTCAGGCTCTCAGGGCATCCGAAGGGATTCGCATGCGGGCCAACCAATCGGGCCCTCAGGTCAGACCAACATCCTTCGGAGGCCTCGTAGACCGCTTTGTCCTCGAGGAGATTTCCAACAAACAACCCATTGGCATCGAAGCCGGAGAATCTGGGCTGGCGTACTCTACCAGCACCTCGTACCTTTCGATGCTCAACCGACACATCAAACCCAAGTGGAAAGACCAGAACTGGTTTCATAAATGCCTCACGGCGATCATGAGGCAAGCTACATGGAAAAAGCCTTGATAGACGCTCAACAAGCGGTCGTAACGCACAGCCAGGCGGCGATAATTGCCGAACCAGGCGTTGGTGCGTTCGACTTGCCAGCGGCGTCGGTAGCGCCGGAGCTTGCGTCCGTCATAGAAGGTCTTCTCCTTTTTGTACCAGCGGTAGGGAGCAATCAGCTCGATACCGCGTTGCTGCAACCGCCGCCGCAACGGATCGCTGTCATAGCCCTTGTCGGCAATGATCCGCGGCGGTTTGGTGCGTGGCCGTCCGCGTGGTCGCGGAACTTTCACGCGCGCCAGCGTGGCTTCGGCGAGCGTGACCTCGTGCGGCGTGGCAGACGCCAGGAGTGCTCCCAGAGGAACACCTTGGCCGTCGACCAGTACCATCCACTTCGTGCCCTTGCCGCGCTTGGTGTTCCCGACCGCAGCGCCCCTTTTTTAGCCGGGGCGAAACTGCCGTCCAGAAACGTCTCCTCCCAACGCAATAGACCGCGTTGGTCGAGCGTTCCCAGCAAGGCTCGCCAAGCCTCGAGCCAGATGTCACGCTCTTCCCAATCCCGCAACCGTCGCCAGCAGGTGACCCCGCTGGGATACCGGCTGGGCAGGTCGCGCCACCGAGCACCGGTTCGTAACACCCAAAGTATGCCTTCCAAACAGGCTCGGTTCTCCGCCCAAGGACGCCCTCTGCGATCACGGCGCACTTTGGGTTCCGGAAGTAAGTTCTTAATCTTTTCCCACTGCTCGTTGCTGAGCATGATGGGTACAGTCAACCTTAATGCGGGTTCCCCGCAGAAGTACCTCTTTTGAGGCAGAACCTATTTATGAAACCAGTTCTACCTAGTTACGGACGTGAAACCTGCACTCGTTCAGGAATGGTTGAACGGGAAGCAAGCTGCGCCCAAATACAAAGGTCACATCAAAGCTCTCATGCGGAGACTTTTCGAAAAAGCCATGCTATGGGAGCTCGTGCCACTTCATCGCAACCCAATGGAACTCGTCGAGGTCAGGGGAATCAGCAAGCGCCAGCGGCGTCCCCGCATTCTCACTCTCGAAGAGTTTTTTGCTTTGGTAAAGCTGCTCCACGAACCGTATCGAACGATGGTGATCGTCGCTCAGTGCACCGGGCTGCGGGCCAGCGAGATCCTGGCCCTTCGCTGGTCGAGGATCGACTTCGAGAGCCTCACAATGGTTGTAAAGCAGGCGGTCGTAAACGGGCGTTTCAAGGGACTCAAGACCGACTACTCGGAAGACGAACTCCCTCTGGATCCCGCCTTTGCCACAATCCTGCTTCGCTGGAAAGCCCAGTGTCCCTTCTCCGAAGGGGATTGGGTATTTCCGAGTCCAGTCACAAGTCGCTGCTATCACGCCAGTCCGATCCAACAAGACTACATTCGGACCGCTGGGGTGAAGGCGGGTCTCGGGGACGGAATCGGATGGCATACCTTCAGGCACACCTACCGTGCTTGGCTGGATGCCACCGGCGCACCAATCGGCGTGCAGCAAAAGCTGATGCGGCATGCGCAGGTATCAACCACAATGAACATCTATGGCAACGCATTGATGACGTCCAAGCGGAAGGCGAACAGCAAAGTCGCGCGCATGGCACTTCGTCCTGCCTTGCTGCGAACAAAATAGAAAAGGGACTGCTGTTGGCAGTCCCTTTTCAAGCACTCTCCGAAGCAGGTTACGCTTATTGGACCTTTTTGGACCTGCGTCGGAAACGCGCAATGCTCGTAACCCTATGATTGCGTTGGTTGCGGGGGGTGGATTTGAACCACCGACCTTTGGGTTATGAGCCCAACGAGCTACCAGACTGCTCCACCCCGCATTTCGATCATAGCGTCTGCTGCATCTGCGGTCAAACAGCCAGCGAGGTGGGTGATGTCAAGCTGCTTGTGTAAACACGGAGAGGGTGCGGGTTTTCCATTCCAGGTTGAATCTCTGGAAGATGGAGTAGATGATGCGGTCCACGCTCTCGACATTCACAAAGCACACCATCGGCCGGGTGCGCCGTCGTACCTCCACGAAGCAGCGCTCGATCACGTTGGTTGTCCTTAGCTTGCGCCACAGGTGGCGAGGAAAAGCGAAGAAGGAAAGCAGCTCCAGCAGGTCGCGCTGCCGCCGCCGCACCATGCTGCCATAGTCTGGCCGCCAGCGGGCGCGGAAGCGGCGAAAGGCGGCTTCGGCTTGCCTTCGACCTGCGGCCAGGTAGATGGCCTGCGCCCCGCGTTTCACCTCGTCATAATCGCGCTTGCGAACCTTCTCCAGAATATTCCTCATCTTGTGCACCCAGCAGCGCTGATGGCGGGCCCGGGGATACACCAGCGGAATCGCCGCCGCCAAACCCGCACAGCCGTCGGTGATGATCAGGGCCAGGTGTTTGCCCTCCAGCCCGCGCCGGTATAGGTCCTGCAGCAGTCCCTCCCAATCCGCCTGACTTTCTCCCTGGCTGCGCAGAAAGGCCAGCAAATGACGGGTGCCGTCACGCCGCACCCCATAGGCCACCAACATCTGTACCCGCTTGCGTCCCCCCGGACGCCGCACCCGCAAGCTCACCCCGTCCAGAAACAAATACACGTACTCGTCGCTCAGCCTGGCCTGGTGAAACTGGCGCACCGCCTCGTCCAGATCGCGGGTCAGCTGCGACACCGTCTGTGCGCTCACCACCTCGCCAGTCAGGGTGGCCACTACCCGTCCCACCTGCCGGGTCGAGATGCCGCGCAGAAAGGCTTCGCGGATCAGCATCGAGACTTCTTCGGCCCGCCGCTGAAACCGCTCCAACCCCTGGGGCAGAAAACTCTTCTCCCGGGTGCGCGCGATGCGCAGCCGAAGGGTCCCCAAGCGGGTCACGAAATCCCGCTCGTAGTAGCCGTTGCGATAGACCCGGCGCCGTCCCTGGCGCCGTTCGTAGCGCTCGGCACCAGAAAAGCGGTCGCGCTGCCGCTCCGACTGCAGCTCGAAGAAGCGCTGCCACGCCAGCTTGGTCTGGCCATACAGATCGCCCCAGAAGGTCTCCTTCATCTCCGCCAGGAAGTGTTGGAAGTGCTCGCTGTTCGGTGTTACCTTCGCCATGGGTGTAAGTCTCCTTTTCTAGGGTGGCTTTAGCTTGCTAGGCCAAAGCCAACTTACACCCTCTCCCCTTTTACACAATCAACGTTACGTCACCGCCCAGCGGGCTGAATTCGATTGGTGGTTCCAATTTGGAGGCGGGCGCGAATGCCCCTGCCGTTCGATTTTGTCGAGGTGGCGAGCACTTTCTGGCAGAGATTCAATGCACCAGGCAACTTCAGTCAGCACACAAATGTCGATGAGGCGCTCGATCTGGCCGCTTGCGCGATCGGGCGGGTGAATACTTCCCGCGCTTGACCGCAGATGGTAGCCTCTCTTCATGGCTGACGAACACCGGGACGACAAGATACAGAGCGCGGCGATCCTCTGGGCGCGTTACTCGGAGATTGCCTTCATCATTCCCGCCGCGATCGTGGTCGGATTACTGATCGGCAAGCTGCTCGATCACTGGCTGCACACCCATTGGCTGTTCATCGCCGGGGTCATCGTGGGGGCCGTTTTAGGGTTCGTCCAGATGATTCGAATGGTGAGTCCGCGGAAGGAATAGCCATCGCACGCTCCACGGTTGCGATAATTGCGGGTCGCCCACAACTCTGGAGCGGTCCGCGCGGTACATTGATGTGTGCCCACCACGATGCCTGAACCCACCTCCTCGGCAGCGGATGAATTTTTTGCCGGAGCGCTGAAGCGTATCCGCAGATACATGGTCGCGGCCTCGGCGGTCGGATTGGTGGTGTGCCTGGTGCTCTTCCGCTGGCCGGTGGCTGCGGGATTTCTGGCGGGAGCGATCATCTCCTACGTCAATCATCGCTGGCTGGAACGCGCCGTGGACGTCTTGGGAGAGCGCATTACCACCGGCGAGAGCAAGGAGCGGGGCGGTGGAATCGTCCTGCGCGCTGCCTTGCGATATGCCTTCATCGCCATTGGGGCCTATGTTATATTTAATGTTTCTCGCGCAGGTCTTTATGGCTTTCTTGGGGGCGTGTGCCTTCCGATTGTAGCCGTGGCCTGCGAAGTCGCAGTGGAAGTATTTGTTACCTTGCGGCGCGGATTCTGATTTCCTAATAACTTTGGCACACGTACCGGCTGAGGTTGGGGTGTGTCAAGCAGCAATCATCGCAGTGCGAATCTGGTTCTTCTACGAGCAAGCCTTCATGCCTGAGCAACTTTGGATAACGGCCCTTCTAAATAAATACTTCGCCGGCGTGGCGAATGCGATCCTGGGCATCTTTCATCTGCACGCTCCCTATCCGCGAGCACCCATCCCCAATTATGTGGCACTGCAACTAGTGGTATTTACGCTGATCGTTCTGTTTTTTGCGATCGTACGGGCGCGCCTGTCAGTGGACGATCCCGGAAAGATGCAGCACATGATGGAGGAGATCGATTCGTTCATCGCCAAGCAGAGCCACGAAGTGATCGGCCACGGATATGAGCGCTACGTAGGCTACTTGACGGTCCTAGGTATCTTCATTCTGTTGGGTTGTCTGCTGGGTGTCATACCCGGGTTTGAGTCGCCGACCGCGACTCCCGCGGTGCCACTGGGTTGCGCGCTGGTCACCTGGTTCTATTATCACTTCCAGGGCGTGCGCTCGAACGGTTTCGCCTACGTAAAGAATTTTATGGGCCCAGAACCATGGCTGGCGATCCTGTTGTTTCCCATTGAGATCTTCAGTCATCTGGCGCGAATTCTTTCGCTCACCATACGTCTTTACGCCAATATGTTCGCCAGCGATCTGGTGACCCTGGTGTTCTTCTCGTTGATTCCGCTCGCTCTCCCGGTCGTGTTCATCCTGCTGCATATCGGCGTATCGGTGATTCAGACCTATATTTTCGTGCTGCTGGCGACGGTGTATATCGGAGAAGCGGTGGCGCACGAGCATTGAAGAGCAGCCGTTAGCACTTAGCATTTAGCAATTAGCCTTCGGCAATCGGTATTGACTAATTGCTAAGTGCCAACTGCTAAGTGCTGTTTTCAAGTTTGCTGCCAGCGTGAGGGCGTCAGCTCGGTGAACGTCAACCACCCACTGGCAGCGATTCATAAGGAGAAAAAATGAAGAAACTGATGACCATACTCTTTTCGCTGGGGGCCATGATGCTGATGGCCATGCCAGCGTACGCGCAGGGCGGAAGCGCCGCTGCTCCGGCGACCAATTGGGTCCCCATAGCCTCCGGCTTCGGCATGGCCATTGCCGCCGGACTGGCCGCTCTTGGCCAGGGCCGAGTGGGTGGCGCGGCGTGCGAAGCCATGGCGCGCAATCCTGCTGCCCGGCCGGCCGTCCAACTCGCCCTGATTCTGGGCCTCGCCTTCATCGAGTCGCTGGTGCTGTTCACGCTGGTGATTATCTTCGTCAAGGTCGTCTAGCTTTCGCTGGCAACCGCATCGCTGCGCCCCGTCTCGGACGGGGCGTTTTGTTTGTCGTAACGAAGGTTTACCGTTGGAATTGTCATTACGAGCGCAGCGAGGAATCTGCTGTGTTGGTGGGCCGCCTACTTCAACAAGTCCTGCGCGCCTTGAATTGCGTACTCGATGACTCGTCCGGGCAGCACGCCGAGGTAGATGGTCATGATCAGGCTGATCGCCAATCCAATCCCCAGCCCCACCGGGATGCGGGCCACCGGAGCTTCGCTGCGTTCGTCCCGCATATACATGTAAACGATGATGCGCAGGTAATAATAAGCGGCAATCGCGCTGTTGATGACGCCGATGATGGTGAGCCAAACCAGGCCGGATTGCAGCGCGGCGGAGAAGACGTAGAACTTGGCGAAGAAGCCGCCGGTGACGGGAATGCCGATCAGCGAAAGCAGAAAGATGGTGAGGATGCCGGCGAGCAAGGGCGAGCGGCGTCCCAGCCCGGCGTAATCGTCGAGGGTGACGTACTTCTCGCCGGCGGAAGCGAAATGGCTGACCACGGCAAACGCGCCGACGTTCATCGCCGCGTAAGAGGCGGCATAGAACATCGCGGCCGAGATGCCGACCTGCTGCCCGGCCGCGAAAGCGACCAGCAGATATCCGGCGTGAGCGATCGACGAGTAGGCTAGCAGGCGTTTGACGTTCTGCTGCACCAGCGCGCCGATGTTGCCCAGCGTCATGGAGAGCGCCGCCGATACCCAGACCATCCAGAACCAGCCGGGCGCTCCGGTGGCGAAGAGCACGCGTAGCAGCACCGCAAACGCCGCCGCTTTTGGACCGGTGGACATCAGCGCAACCACGGGCGCTGGCGAGCCTTCATAAACGTCGGGCGTCCACACATGGAATGGAGCCGATGCGACTTTGAAACCCAGCCCGACGAACATTAGTCCCACTGCAAGATAGGCCAACGTGGATTGCTGGGTACGCAGGAAGTTTGCGATGTTGTAGATGTTGGTGGTGCCGGTAGCACCGTAGATCATGGCCACGCCGTAGAGGAAGAACGCGGTGGCAAATGAGCCGAGCAGGAAATACTTCAACGAGGCCTCGGCGCTTTCCGCGGCGCGGCGGCGCATGCCCGCCAGAATATAGGTCGAGATCGACGAAATTTCCAGCGCAATGAAGATCAGCACCAACTCGATGGCGGACGACATCAGCATCATGCCAACGGTGCCAAAGAGAATGAGAGCGTAATACTCGCCGCCGGCGCGGATGCTCTGCACATCGAGGTAGTCATACGACGCGAGTATGACGACCAGCGCGATCATCAGCACCACCACATGGAAGAACACGCTGAAGGTGTCAACCCTGACCATTTGGTAGAAGGCTTCGCCGTAGAAGCCCGTCTGGTAGGCGGTCGCGGCGAGCGCTGCGAGTGTGCCCACCACCGCCACGATGCCCAGCCGCTTTCTCGATCCCTGCTCGGGAAGAAGCGGATCCACCATCATGACGATGATGCCGAAGATGCTCAGCACCAGCTCAGGAAGGATCCGAATGTAGTCAACGGCCGGAAT
Source organism: Candidatus Korobacteraceae bacterium (assembly GCA_049520555.1). Lineage (GTDB taxonomy): Bacteria > Acidobacteriota > Terriglobia > Terriglobales > Acidobacteriaceae > Bog-257. Next base: position 98,281 of record JBEKPR010000007.1, on the reverse strand, counting down.
CATCGTCCGATCACCTGCAGTAGAGCTTGCACTCCATTGCGCGCAACGTCGGCGCGCAACAAAGGCCCGGGAGCATGTGTGGCGTGCGCTTGAACAACGCTGGAGAACTGCTTTAGCGCCGCGGCAACCGCGGGATCAATCGAGTGCAGCCAAAGCATCGGAGCGACTCCCATGACCAGCGCCGCAATCGCCAGCGGCCACAACGAGACACGCTCGCGAGCGCTCAAATCACGCAACGAATTGTTGGCCGGATTGGTGATGCTTCCGTAGAAGACGCGCTGATACATCCACAGCAGATAGCACGCGCTCCAGATGACGCCGGTTGCCGCCAGAATGCCGTAAAGCTGCTTCGCCTGGAAAGCGCCGCTCAGCACCATGAACTCGCCGATAAAGCCATTCAGCAGCGGCAATCCCACCGACGACAGCATGATGAACGCGAAGAAAGTTGCGTACACCGGCATGGGCGTGGCCAGGCCGCCATATTCGCCGATGTCGTAGGTGTGGCGGCGATCGTAGATCATACCCAGCAACATGAACAGCGCGCCGGTGGAGATGCCGTGGCTCAGCATCTGGTACACCGCACCATCCATTCCGATCTGCGTGAAGCTGAAGATGCCCAGCACCACAAAGCCGAGATGGCTAACCGAGGTGTAGGCGACCAGGCGCTTGATGTTGGGCTGAATCATCGCCACCAGCGCGCCATAGATGATGCCGATGATGGCGAGCGCGATAATCCACGGGGCGTTGCGCCGCGATTGGTCGGGAAAGAGCCCCAGATTGAAGCGTAACAAGCCGTAGGTGCCCATCTTCAGCAGCACGCCTGCCAGCAGCACCGAACCCGCGGTGGGAGCTTCCACGTGCGCGTCGGGCAGCCAGGTGTGTAGCGGGAATAGCGGCACCTTCACGGCAAAGGCCACGAAGAAGCCGAGGAACAGCCAAAACGCAGCGTGCTCGAATCCTGCCACCTGGCCCGACTGAATCTTGCCTTGGATGTCGACAAAATCAAACGTTCCGGTCTTGGCGTACAGCCAGATCACCGCCGCCAGCATGAACACCGACGCGATCATGGTGTACAGGAAGAACTTTACGGAGGCATAAATTTTCCGTCCGTGGCCGTACATGCCAATAATCAACGCCATCGGAATCAGCGTGGCTTCCCAGAAGAAGTAGAAGAGGAACAGGTCGAGCACGACGAAAACGCCGATCATCGCGGTCTCGAGCACCAGCATGAGAATGAAAAATTCCTTCACCCGGTCGCCGATGGAATTCCACGAGATGAGCACGCACATCGGCATCAGGAAGGTGGTCAGGATGACCAGCCACATGGAAATGCCGTCGATGCCGAGGTGGTAATGAATGTTGGGGTGGGCAATCCAGGGGATGTTCTGCTCGAACTGGAACCCGCTCTGCCCGCGAACCAGGTACCACGGCAGGTGCAGCGAGGCGAGCAGCGTGATCAGCGAGACCGCCAGCGCGAAATAGCGGATATCGCGATGGCGGCGCGGGAAAAACAGCAGCAGGATGGCTCCCGCCAGCGGCAGAAAAATAACGATGGTGAGGATGTTGCTGTTGATGAAATTCATCGCACACCCCTCCACACCATGAAGGCAATCACGGCCGCCGCGCCGACGGCGACCCAGCCCGCGTAGGAACGGATATTGCCGGATTGCATGTGGCGCATTTCGTCGGAAACTTCGCGCGCGCCGGCGGCGCCGCCGTCCACCGCGCCGTCAATCAGCCCGCGATCGATGCCTTTCCAGAACACGTTCGAAGACAACGCAATCAGCGGCTGAATGAATACCGCCCCGTAGAGTTCGTCCACTTTGTATTTGTCGAGCACGAAGGTGTAGAGCACGCCGGCAGCCTTGGCCATCCTTGCGGGCAACTCCGGCCGCTTGTAATAGAAAAACCAAGCACCCAAGAAACCGAATGCCGCGACAGCGACGGAGATTCCGGTGAACAGCAACTCGGCAATTGCCTCTCTATGAGCGGCGGCTTCTGCGGCTGCCACTTGCGCGCTCGTCGGCACCGCGAGCCTGCTCACCCCGAGGAAGTCCGCCGCTAATACCGGTGCGAGGAAGTGTTCGATCTCATTCCGGCCGCCGAGTGCCTGGGGAACGCCAATCCATCCGCCGACCAACGACAGCAGCGCGAGGATCATCAGCGGCGCCACCATCACCCACGGGCTCTCGTGTGGAGCACCGTGTCCGTGGCTGCCGCCAGCATGTGCATCCTGCGCGTTGTGAATCGCGCCAGTGTGTCCGGCATGTTGCGCATCTGCATCGTATCCGTGACCGGCGGTCTCAGGATTCGGCCCACGGTACTCGCCAAAGAAGGTAAGGAACCATAGCCGGAACATATAGAATGAGGTCATGCCGGCGGTGATGATGCCGATCAGCCACAGGACGTGATAGCCGCCGCTCCAGGCCGACCACAGAATTTGGTCCTTCGAGAAGAAGCCGGCGAACGGCGGTATTCCGGCAATGGCGAACGTCGCGAACGTCATGCACCAGAAGGTGTAAGGCAGATACTTTCGCAGCCCGCCCATGTTGCGCATGTCCTGCTCGCCGCCCAGGCCATGAATCACCGAGCCCGCTGCCAGGAACAGCAGTCCCTTGAAGAAGGCGTGGGTCACGAGGTGAAAAATTCCACCTACGTAGTCCGCCACGCCGCAGGCCATGAACATGTAGCCGAGCTGCGAAATGGTGGAATAGGCCAGCACCTTCTTGATGTCGGTCTGCACGATGCCAATCGACGCCGCGAAAATCGCAGTCAGCGTGCCGATGATCGCGACCGCCATTGCGGCGTCGGGCGCGCGATTGAACACCAAATGCGAGCGGGCCACCATGTACACGCCGGCGGTCACCATAGTCGCCGCGTGGATCAGTGCGGAAACCGGAGTGGGACCCTCCATCGCGTCGGGCAGCCAGACGTACAGCGGAATCTGCGCGGATTTGCCGGTTGCGCCCACCAGCATCAGCAGGCCAATCGCGGTCAACAAGCCAGCGCCAGCAGTTTCGGCCGGGTACTGGCTGATGAGCGGCCACAGACTGTCGTACTGCAGCGTGCCGAAGTGCTTGATCAGCAGAAACAGCGCGATCAGAAATCCGAAATCGCCGACGCGGTTGGTGATGAAGGCTTTCTTGCCCGCATCCGCCGCCGACTTCTTCAGGAACCAGAATCCGATCAGCAAATATGACGCCAGGCCCACGCCCTCCCAGCCCACGAACATCAGCAGGTAGTTGTTGGCCAGCACCAGCGTGAGCATGAAGAACATGAAAACGTTGAGGTAGGCAAAATAGCGGTAGTAGCCGCCTTCATGCTCCATGTAGCCGACGGAATACACGTGGATGAGGAAGCCGACACCGGTGACCACCAGCAACATCACCAGCGAGAGCTGGTCGAGATAAATGCCGAACTCCGCCGAGAACGGGCCCGCACTCAGCCAGGTGCCATAACGCTCAATGTGTGGAATCTGGTCGGGCGGCAAGCCGATGAACTGCGCAGCCACCCACAAGGCCATGGCAAACGCAGCCGCCGTGGATCCCAGGGCAATGGCGCTTACCAGTCCCCTGGAGAAGCGCTTGCCCAAGAGCCCGTTGATGGCGGCTCCGGCCAGCGGCAGTAACGGAATGATCCACAAGTGCATAGCTTGTCTCGCGGGTACCCGGCGCGCCCCGGTATCAGCGCGCTGGCGCCCTTACAGCTTCAGCAGGTTCACGCGATCCACATTCAGGGTTTCGCGGGTACGGAATACGGAGATGATGATGGCCAGTCCCACGGCCGCTTCGGCGGCAGCTACCACCATCACGAAGAAGACGAAAATGTGACCGTCAAGCGACTTGAGCTGCGCGGCGAAAGCAACGAAGGAAAGATTGACTCCGTTCAGCATCAGCTCAATCGAGAGAAAAATGGTGATGATGTTGCGCTTGATCAGGAAGCCGGCAACGCCGCAGGCAAACAGGATCGCACTCAACACCAGATAGTAGGAAAGAGGGACCATTTATTCCTCCCTCCGCGCCAGCACCACGGCGCCCATGATGGCGATCAGGATCAGCACCGACGTCACCTCGAACGGCAGCAGGAAATTGCGAAACAACAGATGCCCGATGGCTTGGGGATTGCCAAACACGTCGCTGCCATTCATCACCATGGGCCCGCCAATGGCGATGCGGTCCAACCCGGCGAGATGGCTGACCACCCAGACTGCAAGGCTCAATCCAATAATGAGTCCCGGGACACCCAGCACCATGGCGACGCGGCTGGCGTGCTCGGTGCGCTCTTCCACTCCCGCGTTGAGCAGCATGATGACAAAGACGAACAGCACCATCACCGCGCCCGCATAAACAATGACCTGCACGGCAGCGACGAACTCCGCGCCCAGCAGCAGGTAAATCAGGGCCAGCGAACCCATCACCACAATCAGCGACAGGGCGCTGTTGATGGGGTGCTTCTGCACCAGCAGGTTGATCGCTCCACCTACACACAGCGCCGCGAAGATGAAGAACAGAATCAGGGGCAACATGACTATCCAATTACCGGCAAAGACTGCGTTGCCGGAATCCAACTCAGCACTGCACAATTAGCAGTTGGCATTTAGCACTTGGCACTTAGTAAGAACGACCTGACCGCGAACCTTACGGGAACTTCTTAACTCCGAAACTAATTGCTAAGTGCTAAGTGCTAATTGCTACTTCAGCGCCACGACCAGACTGGTAACGACGATATTGGCGATGGCCAGCGGCAACAGGAATTTCCAGCCGAAGGCCATGAGCTGGTCATAGCGGAAACGCGGCAACGTGCCGCGGACCCAGATGTAAATAAACATGAAGGCGAACACACGCAAAGCAAACCAGAACACCGGCAGCAGCGACTGCACAATCGGCGGCCCGAAGACCGGCCCCGACCATCCGCCCAGGAACAAAATCGACGCCAGGCAGGCAACCGTCACCATGTTGGCGTACTCGGCCATGAAGAACATGGCGAACTTCATCGAGCTGTACTCGGTATGGTATCCGGCGACCAGTTCGGTCTCGGCCTCCGGCAAATCGAAGGGGATGCGGTTGGTCTCCGCGTAGGCCGCCATGATGTAAATAAAGAAAGCGACAAACTGTCCCCTGAACAGATTCCATTTAGGAATGAAGCCCAGCCACGCCCCCGCTTGCGCATCGACGATATCTCGCAAGCTGAAGCTGCCGGTGTAGATGAGCACGCCGATCAGCGACAGGCCGAGAGCAATTTCGTAGCTCACCATCTGGGCCGAGGCGCGCAGGCCGCCGAGCATGGAATACTTGCTGTTCGACGACCAGCCCGCCAGCGCCACTCCATACACGCCCACCGAGGTGACGCCCAAAATGATCAGCAGTCCAATGTTGACGTCGGCGATCTGCAGCGGCGTGTTAATGCTGCCCAGCCTGATCCACGGGCCAATCGGGATGACCGCGATCGAGGTCAGCGCCGTGGTCAAGGCGATAATCGGGGCCAGCATGTACAAAGGCTTGTTGGCAAAAGGAGGTGTGATGTCTTCCTTAAAGATAAACTTTAAGCCGTCGGCGAGCGGCTGCCAGATGCCGAACGGCCCTACCCGCGACGGTCCCCAGCGGTTCTGGATGTGGCCAACCACTTTGCGTTCCAGCAGCGTGGTGTAGGCCACAGCCGTCAGCAGGATCAGGAGCGCGATCGCAATCTTGACCAGCGAAACCAGGATGTATGTTCCAATGCCCATGTCGCTAACAGTTCTCAGTCGTCAGTGAAATCGCTTTTCGCTTTTCGCCCATTGGTAACTTGAAACTCGAAACTTGAAACTCGAAACCAACCACTAATCACCAGCCACTGCTTCTAGTCCGCCGCGATCTCTTTGTCCACCGGCTTCGCAGCATAGCGCTCCATCACGCTGTTCAAGGTGGGCGAATATCGGCCCAGCGTGCCCGACGTGAATAGCGTGTCGTTCGACGGCAGCACGAGTTCGGGATGTCCCGAGCCAGTGGGGCCGGTGATCTGCACCAATTGCGTGTGCTCGTCGTGTCCGCTGAGCAGGCCGAGCCGCGAGATGTCATACCCCGGAACCAGCCGCTGAATTTCGTCCAGCATCGCGGTCGGATCGTAGGGGCTCATCTTGGGCTCGAGGTTGCGCTCGGCGAGCCACACCGCATGGCGGTCGGCTTCGCCCGATTGCGCGCCCCGGCTCTGGCCCATGTCGGCACGCGTGCCTCCGCCGCCAAACGGCACCAGCTTGTGCACGTCGTATCCCATGCGATCGGCGATGCGGACGATGCACTCGAAATCGTTGCGCACGCCCGCAAACTCACCGGCTTTCTTCAGCATCTGCACGTCGCCGCACGTGTTGGTGAAGGTCCCGCCCTTTTCGTAGGCATTCGCGATGGGCAGCACCACATCAGCGATGCTGGCGGTTTCGGTGAGGAACATGTCCTGCACCACGACGAAGGCCTTCGACAGGGCAAAAGGATCGACGTTGTAGCGTGCGATGGGATTGGAGCCGACAACGTACAGCGCCTTCAGCTTGCCTTCCTTGGCTGCGTCCATCATTTGCAGCAGGTCCAAGCCGGGCGACGTGGGAATTTCGTCAACCCAATCTTCGTGGAAGCTGGTCGCGCTCGAGACGGGAGCGTAGCCCGGCAGCATGTCGGGATAAAGACCCATGTCGGCTGCGCCGCGTGAGTTGGCGTAATCGCCCAGGCAGATGAACTTTGCGCCCTGCGCCAGGCCGAAGTTGATCAGCGCCGTCACGTCGTTGCCGCGCAACTCCGAGCCAAAGATGACAACCAGGCTCTTCTCGTTCTTCAACGCCTCCCGCAACTGCGACAGAGCTTCACGCGTGAGGTGCGGGGTGATAACGGCGTCGGCGGCTGCGTCGTTTCCGCCGAGGAACTGCACCAGGCTGCCTTCTGATCCGGATGCGATCTGTGCGAACGCAGCGGCTTGGCGGCGCAGCTTGATGGGATACGAATTCACCACATAGAGCTTGGCGCGATGCAAGCGGACGTTAGTGCGGATCTGCCACGCCAGCAGCGGATGCTGGTCGGTCGGATTGTTGCCGATCAGCAGGATGGCGGGGGCGTCGAAAACGTCGCGCATCGAGGCCGTGGCATTGGCCTTGCCAGCCAGCGCCGAAGCGAAAGCCGGAAAGTCGGCGGTGCGATGATGGTCAATGTTATTGGTGCCAAGCACGAGGCGCGCAAACTTCTGCAGCAGGTAATTCTCTTCATTGCTGGTGCGGTTGGAGCCGATAACTCCGACGGCGGTTGGGCCGTCGCTGGCCAGCACTTGCTTGAACTTCGACGCGATCAGCTCCAGTGCTTGCTCCCAGGTCGCAGCAACGAATTTGCCTTCGTGCTTGATGAGTGGCTGCTGGATGCGGTCGCCGCTGTGGGCGAAGTCGAAGGCGTACCGCCCCTTGATGCAGAGGAAGTCGCCATTGATGCCGCTCTTGTCGCGGTTGTCGCCGCGCACAATCTCCATGCCGGTGTCGGCGCGGCGAACGCCCAGCGTGGTTTTGCAGCCGTCACCGCAATGGGTGCAGACGGTGCCCACGTGCTTCATCTCCCACGGCCGCGTCTTGTAACGATAAGCGCCCGAGGTGAGCGCGCCGACTGGGCAGATGTCGATGCACATGCCGCACTCTTCGCACTCCAAGTGGTCTTCTTTGTTGGGCGCGATAATCGAGCTGGTGCCGCGGTTCTGAACTCCCAGCGCCCAGACATCCATGCCTTCGCCGCAAACCCGAATGCAGCGATAGCACAGGATGCAACGCGGACGATCGAAGTACACCACTGGCGACCACTGCTGCTCGTCGCGATGGTTCTTCAAGTCCATGAACTTCGATTCGGCCGCGCCATACTTGAAGGTCATGTCCTGCAATTCGCACTCGCCGCCGGCATCGCAAACCGGACAGTCGAGCGGATGGTTGGCGAGCACCAGTTCGAGCATGGCCTTGCGCGCCTGTTTGATCTTTTCGCTCTCGGTGGTGACCACCATGCCCTCAGCGACCGGTGTGGTGCACGCGGTCTGCAGCTTGGGCATCTTTTCCACTTCCACCAGGCACATGCGGCACGCGCCTTGCAGCGACAGTCCGGGGTAATAGCAGAAAGACGGCACCTCGATGCCCGTGCTCTTGCAGGCCTCAATGAGGAGCGTCCCCGCGGGAACGGTGAGTTTCTTGCCGTCGACAGTGAGAGTTACGTCAGGCATAAAGCAGCAATTAGTAATTAGCCATTAGCAGTTAGTCGCCCTTAGGCCGCGTGCGCCGGCGTAGTAGACGGTTGTGGGAGTTTCACCGCCAGCCACTCGACCACGTATTGTTTCGTCTGATGGTCCGGATCGAATTCACGAAAATCGACGCTGGTTGCAGTTGCATCCGGTACGGGCTCTCCGGCTCTTGCCGTTTCGCTCAGGTACAGTTCCATTGCTTCGCGCATGTTCGCGCGTGTGTCGTCCAAGGCATTGCCGAGCGAGCCACATCCGAGAATGTCGGGCGAAAACGCGCTCCAGTTCGTTCCACCCTTTTCGTAGACAACCAGATATTCCCGCGTCATTTCAAACCTGCCTTTTTCAAAATACTATGAAGCAAGCCTTTGCCGATCTCTTTTCCGGAATGCACAGGCACAATCAAGAGGCCTGCTTTGACCGGATGACGAAAATGCACGTGACTGCCTTTCTGCCCTGTTTTGTGCCAGCCGTCCGCTTCAAGGATACGCACTAATTCCTGCGGTCTCACGCCAGTGCGGCCTCTGCCGCCTTCTCGTACGGACACGGTTTGCCGTCGAGGTGGTCCTCGAATTCCTTACGAAACTTCTGAATGTACGAAATGATCGGCATCGCCGCCGCGTCACCCAGCGGACAGAAGGTGCGTCCCAGCATGTTCTCCGCCAGGTACTTCAGGTTGTCGATGTCCTTGGCCACGCCGCCACCTGCGTGAAAGCGCGTCAGCGTCTTCTTCATCCAGTCGGTACCTTCACGGCAGGGGATGCACCAGCCGCAACTCTCGTGCTGGTAAAACTTGGTTACGCGCAGCGCAAACCTCACGATGCACATCTGGTCGTCGAGCACGATCACGCCGCCGGAACCGAGCATTGAGCCCGCCTTCATCATCGAGTCGAAATCCATGGCGACGTCAATCTCGTCGGCGGTGAGAATCTGCACCGACGATCCGCCGGGCACCACGCCCTTCAAATTCCTTCCCTTGCTCATGCCGCCCGAGACGTCGTAGATCATCTTCTTCAGGTTGTAGCCCATGGGCAACTCGTACACGCCCGGCCTTTCCAGTTCCCCGCTCATGCAGAACAGGCGCGTACCACCATTTCTGGGCGTGCCCAGGTTGGCGAACCATTCGCCGCCGCCAAGAATGATGTGCGGCACACTGGCCAGGGTCTCGGCGTTGTTGATCACGGTTGGCCCGCCCCACAATCCGACGACCGCCGGAAAGGGAGGGCGGATGCGCGGTATGCCGCGCTTGCCTTCGAGCGATTCCATCAGCGCCGACTCTTCGCCGACTTCGTAAGCGCCGGCACCGGAATGGGTGAAGATGTCGAGGTCAACGCCCGAACCGAAGATGTTCTTGCCGATGAAGCCGCGTGCGTAAGCGTCGGCCACGGCCTTCTCCATGATCTCGAGCAAGTAGCGATACTCGCCGCGCAAATAGATGTAGCCAGACTTGGCGCCGACGGCGAGCGCTGCGATCATCACGCCTTCGATGACGGCGTGGGGATCGTGCTCGAAGATCAGGCGGTCTTTGCAGGTGCCGGGCTCACTCTCGTCGCCGTTGCACAGCACGTACTTCGGTTTGGCCGACTGCTTGGGCACGAACGACCACTTCAATCCGGTGGGAAAGCCGGCGCCGCCACGGCCACGCAGATTCGACACCTTCACTTCGTTAATGATGGCGTCCGGCCCCATCGAAATGGCCTTTTGCACCGCCTTGTAGCCATCGAGCTCGAGATAGCGGTCGAGATTAGTCGCACCCATGCCGAAGCGCTTGGAGACGACTTTGACCTCATCGGGATGGGAAACCAAGTACGCCATAAAATCCGCTCTTCGCTGCTCGTCCTTCGCTCTTGCACTCACTCGCGCCCTCTGGCGAAAAGCGAATAGCGAAAAGCGAACCTCGGCTACTGCTCTTCCTTCTTCTTCAACCCGTCAATCAGCTCGTCGATTTTGGCGGGCGTCAGGTTCTCGTGAAATTCGTAATTCATCATCAGCGCCGGCGCCCAAGAACATGCGCCGATGCACTCGACCTCCTCCAGATGGAACAGCCCGTCGGGAGTCGATTCCTTGTTGCCGATGCCCAGCTTCTTTTTGCAATGTTCGAAAATGTCGTCGGCCCCGCGCAAAAGGCAGCTCACATTGGTGCAGACCTGAAGGTTGTACTTGCCGACCGGACGGGTGCGCAGCATCGAGTAATAGCTGATGACGTTGCGCACTTCCAGGTCTGAAAGTTCCGTGCGCTGTGCGATCTCGTGAATGGCTTCGTCGGTCACCGCTCCGAGCTCGTCCTGGATGTAGAGCAGCATGGGAACCAGGACAGAGCGCTTGGTCGGATAGTGCGTGACCATGGTGGCGAAGCGCTGCTCGAGTTGGTCGGAGAATTTCATGTAAGAAGCCGTCAGCCTTCAGCTATCAGCCGTCAGCTATTATCCTGAGCGATCCAATGACGAATCGTAGTCCCCTCGCCAGAACCGCAGATCCCTCGGCTCGCCCGCCGCGGGCTCGCTCGGGATGACAAAACAACAACGTTAAGACCTGTCGCTAGCATTAGTTCGTAACCCTAGCGCCTGGGCGGAATTCCTAAGCCCCTAGCCCCTAATCCCTAGCCCCTGCTTTACCGGTCGCAGTCTCCCAGCACGATGTCGATGCTGCCAATGGCGGCGACCACGTCGGCGATCAATCGGCCTTCGCACATCTTGCGCAACGTTTGCAAATTGGCGAACGACGGCGAACGCATGTGCACCCGGTACGGCTTGGCGGTCCCATCGCTCACCACGTAGTAGCCCATCTCGCCACGCGGCGACTCGATCGGCATATAAACTTCGCCTTCCGGTACGGTGAATCCCTCAGTCACAATCTTGAAGTGATAGATGAGCGCTTCCATCTGCGTCTTCATCTTCTCGCGGTCGGGCAACACCACGTGGGGAGCGTCTGCCTTCACGGGGCCTTCCGGAATTCCTTCCAGCGCCTGCTTCACGATCTTCTGCGACTCGCGAAGCTCTTGCACCCGCACTACGTACCGCGCAAAGACATCGCCATCGTTCGATACCGGAACGTTGAACTGGAAATTTTCATAGCCGCTATACGGCTTGTCGCGGCGCAGATCGACATCAACGCCGCTGGCCCGCAGCGTCGGCCCGGTTGCGCACAGGGCGATGGCATCCTCCGCCGACAACTGCGCGATGCCCTTGGTGCGCCCCGTCCAGATGGGATTGCTGGTCAACAGGCTCTCGTACTCGTCGATGTTCGGGGGAAAGCGATCGTTAAAATCCTTGACCCGTTCGAAGAAACCGAGCGGCGGCTCCAGCGCCAGTCCGCCAATGCGGAAGTACGAGGTCATCATGCGCTGCCCGGAAACCGCCTCAAACAGGCGCAACACGTCTTCGCGTTCGCGAAAGCAATACAGGAAGACCGTCATGGCGCCGATGTCCATGGCGTGCGTGCCCAGCCATACCAGGTGCGAGTTGATGCGGGTCAGCTCGTTCAACATGACGCGAATCCACTGCGCCTTGGGCGGAATCTCCAGCCCCAGCAACTTCTCCACCGCCAGGCAGTACGCCAGATTGTTGGTCATGGGGCAGAGATAGTCGATGCGGTCGGTCATGGGCACGACCTGCTGGTAAAACTTGGCTTCGCAGGTCTTCTCGATACCAGTGTGCAGATACCCGATGTCGGGCATGATGCGCACGATGGTCTCGCCGTCAATTTCCAGCAGCAACCGGAGCACGCCATGGGTCGAGGGGTGTTGCGGACCCATGTTCAGGACCATCGTCTTGTCGTCAGACGGATCCAGCACCAGGGTTGGAGTCATGTGGGCCATGATTAGCGGTAGCCCTCGACGGGATAATCTTTGCGCAGCGGATGGCCTTCCCAATCCTCGGGCATCATGATGCGCTTCAGGTTGGGATGCTCGTCGAAGCGGACGCCGAACAGGTCGAAGACTTCGCGTTCGAAGAAATTTGCGCCCGGCCAGATGGGCACCAGCGAGTCCAGGCTGGCATCTTCGCCAGATATCCTCACCTTCAGGCGCAGGTATGTCTTGTTTGGGATGGAAAACAACTGGTAAACGACCTCGAAGCGCGGGTCCTTGGGATACCAGTCCACGCAGGTGATGTCGGCCAAGGCGTTGTACTGTAACTGGGGATCGTTCTTCAGCGTCAGACAGGCTTCGCGCAGCGAGGTGCGGTCCACCCAGATAGTGAGCTCATTGCGGTCGAACTTCGCGCCCGTAATCGCGCCGGTATTCCAGGCCAGCAGGCACGCGAGTTCAGGACGATCTTTCAGTTGCTCGATGTCGGTGATCGCCGGCTGCAGTGTCATCCCTCAAATCCTCTCGGCCTTGGCTTGTTTGTTCCAGTCGAGCACGCCCTTCTTCCAGCAATACCAATACCCGGCGAGCACGATGCCGATGTACACCAGCATCTCCCAGAACCAGAACATGCCCATGCCTGTGGATTTCAGGTCACGCTGCACGACTGCCCAGGGGTAGAGGAACACGGCTTCCACGTCGAAGAGGATGAACAGCATCGCCACCAGGTAGAACTTCACGGTGAAGCGCTGGCGGGCATTGCCGACCGGCTCCATGCCGCACTCGTAGGGTGACATCTTGGATTTGTTGTACTTGTGCTGGCCGATGAAATAGGAGAGCAGCACAATCGCCGTGGCCAAACCTCCGGCGACCAGGACGTGGATCAACAACGGCAGATAGCGTGCGAAATAGAAGTCCGGCATGATTGCGCAAGCACTCAGAAACTTTCCAGCAAGTGCGGGTAAACATTTGAGTTTAGTGATCGTTAACGCTCATTGTCAACCGCGTGAAAGGAGTGTTCATGGGCAATTCACAAAGAGAAGTTTCCAGTTTCGAGTTTCAAGTTTCAAGGGGGAGCAGCATTTGGCATTTGGCACTTGGCATCTAGCAGTTGGTATTTAGCAAGCGGCATTTAGCGCGCGGCAGTTGCCAAAGCGATACGGCAGCCTCGCGATGCCTCTTGACCTGTGCAAAGGGAAAGATAACCCTGTTCGCCGACTTGAAACTGGAAACTTGAAACTCGAAACTGCTTCTAACCCCCGCCGACAAAGTGCACAATCTCCAGACGATCGCCGTCCTTGAGAGTCGTCTCTGGCCATTGCGAGCGGGAGACGATCTCGCGATTAAGTTCGACGGCGACGCGGTCGCCCTTCATCCCAAGTTGCTCGATCAGTTCTGCCAGCGACAGGGAGCCGGCAAAGCTTTTTTCGTCACCATTGATGAATAAGCGCATAGAGACAGTTTCAAGTTTCGGGTTTCAAGTTTCAAGTTTCAAGTCAAGAGTGGGGATAAGGCTAGTCGGCGGCGGCCACGGGCTCGGCCGGCCAATCGGCCACCGCCGCTTCGTCGAGAGTAACTTCCTCGGCGTAGGTGGGATCGCGCAGAATGCGGGAGACGATGGCGGTGTGCATGGCGTGTCCGGCACGATCGGCTTTGACGTAGCCGAGAATGTGCTTGCCGAACAGGGCGAGATCACCGATGAGGTCCAGCACCTTGTGGCGCACGAACTCGTCGTCGTAGCGCAACGGTGGGTTGTCAATGCCTGCGGAGGTGAGCACGATGCAGTTCTCGCGCGAGGCGCCGCGAATCAGGCCCATGTTCAGCATGGCGTGCTGCTGATCGAGGAAACCGAACGTCCGCGCCGACGCGATCTGTTTCACGTAGCTGCCATTGGAAAGCGCGACCTGAAATCTCTCGCTGCCAATCAGCGGGTGCGGAAAGTCAATGGCGTAGCTGACGGAATATCGCTCCGCCGGATAGACCCCGATGAACTTGTCGCCTTCGCGCATTTCATAGGGACGCAGAATCTTGAGATACACGCGTTTGCGCCGTTGCTGGCGCAAGCCCGCCTGGGCGATCATCTCCACGAACGGTAGCGCGCTGCCATCCAGAATGGGCAGTTCCAGGTTGTCGAGCTCCACGATCGCATTGTCCACACCCATTCCTATGAATGCCGACAGCAGGTGCTCGGTGGTGGAGATGAGCACGCCCTTCTTCATCAAACTGGTGGCGTAACTGACTTTGGCAACATTGCGACTGATGGCTTCCACTTCAAAGTTGTCGAGGTCGGTGCGACGAAAGACGATGCCGGTGCCGGTGGGAGCAGGCAGGATGCGCAGATGGACCGGAGCTCCGCTATGCAGACCGACGCCGCTGCATTCGGCAGGATTGCGAGTTGTTCGTTCGTAGAGCAAAGAGTAAAGAACGTTGTTCTTTCGTAGAGCAAAGAGCAAAGACTACAAAAAGAGTGACGACAGCGCGGAAGATAAGATTACAAGTTCCAGCAAGCCTGCGGTTGTTGTATTTCTGCCACAGATCGTGTCTGGATAAGCACTCTACCGCAGAGTCAGAGTCTGCTCGCCCCTGAGCTAAATATCTTTTATCGAACGGCTTAGACAATGTTTCACAAGGATGAACGCTCGCGGATAGCCAGAACCAGATCGAGGTTTACTGAAAGAATTCCGCTGGCGTCGCGGTCCGGATAAGTGGCGGCGCCAGCTACGTGGCCCGGATAAATCTCCTACTTTACCCGGCGCTTGACCACCCCAGCCCAACGCAAAGGCCGCGTGACCTGGGGACTCCGATGCGCGCCGGGCTCAAACCAAAGCCGCCGCTGCACGGCTGTTTTGCCGACAGCGATCCGGTTGGGGTGAACTTTTGCAGGAGTGTAGATAGAATGCTTCCTTCCAGTCGATTTCAAGAATCTGGCACATCGACTAGCCTAAACGCCAGAACGGCGCAGAAGAGAGGGAGGAGACTCCATGATTGTTGGTGTTCCCCGTGAGAGCTTTCCGGGGGAGCGGCGCGTAGCACTTATACCTGCGGTGATCCCGAGTTATACCAAGGTTGGGGTGGAAGTTTTGATCGAAACCGGAGCTGGCTTGGAAGCCGGCTACCCCGACGCCCAGTACATTGATAAGGGCGCAAAGATTGCCGCCACGCGCGAGGAAGTGTTCCGCGCCGATGTGGTGGTACAAGTCCTGTGCTACGGATCGAATGACAAAACTGGCGCTGCCGATTTGCCCCTGCTCCATCGCGATCAAGCTCTGATTGGATTTCTCCGGCCACTCGGTGACATTCAAAGCGTTCAGGCAATTGCCCAGACTGGCGTCTCGGCATTTTCGGTTGAGCTGATGCCCCGCATCACGCGCGCGCAAAGTATGGACGCGCTCTCCTCCATGTCCACCATCGCCGGCTACAAGGCGGTGGTGATTGCCGCTGACACGCTGCCACGGATCTTTCCCATGTTGACCACTGCGGCCGGGACCATTACGCCATCGCGAGTGCTGGTGATCGGCGCCGGCGTGGCCGGTTTGCAGGCCATCGCCACCGCCCGCCGATTGGGCGCGGTGGTGTCGGCTTACGATTTGCGCCCGGCCGTCAAGGAGCAGGTCCACAGTTTGGGCGGACGGTTTGTGGAACTTCCCATCGAGGCGACCGATGCCCAGGATGCCGGCGGCTACGCCAAGGCGCAGGACGAATCGTTTTACCAGCGCCAGCGCGAATTGCTGGGAAAGGTAGTCGCCGAGAGCGACGTGGTGATCACGACGGCAGTGGTTCCGGGAAAGAAGTCGCCGGTGCTGGTGACCAAGGAGATGGTGGCCGGCATGGCGCCAGGCTCCGTCATCGTAGACCTGGCGGCGGAACGGGGAGGCAACTGCGAGTTGACACGGACGGGCGAGCATGTCGTCGAGCACGGTGTCACCATCATGGGAACCATCAACCTGGCCAGCACGGTCCCCTATCATGCCAGCCAGATGTACAGCAAGAATGTTACGAACTTCCTGTTGCACATGGTGAAGGATGGAAAACTTGTGCTGGATTTGCAAGATGAAATCACTCGCAGCACCCTGATCACCCAGGGAGGTGAAGTGGTGAACCCACGCGTGCGGGAGTTCTACTCGCTGCCCGCCCTGGTCTCGCAATCGAAGGAGGCAAGCTAATGGTCAAGGCTGACCTGATCAACAGCCTGTACGTTTTTATACTCGCGGCGTTTATCGGATTTGAAGTGATTCGCCGGGTATCGCCGCTGCTGCACACCCCGTTGATGTCGCTGACCAATGCGTTGGACGCGATTGCGGTGGTCGGCGCCATCATTCTCGCGGGCGAGCACAAGACCACGCTGGCCACGGTGCTGGGCACGATCGCCATCGTCGCTGCCACCAGCAACGCCGTGGGCGGCTTCATCATCACCGACCGCATGCTCAAGATGTTCAAATCCAGCCGGACGCAAAAGCCATGATCCCAGGGAGCGAATACCTCATTGAGATTACCTACATCATCGCCGCCGTCCTCTTCATCCTCTCGCTGAAGTGGCTGAGTTCGCCGACTACCGCGCGACATGGCGTTTGGGCGGGCGAAGTGGGAATGGTGTTGGCGGTTGCCGGCACGCTTCTGTATCACGGCATCGTGGACTACAAGTGGCTCGCCATTGGACTGGTCCTGGGCGCGATCATTGGCGTCCCGCTCGGCAACGTCGGAATGACCGCGGTACCGCAGCGAACTGCGCTGAGTCATGCCTTCGGCGCGCTTTGCGTAACCCTGGTGGGGACCGCCGAGTTCTACCTGCGCGCCCCCAATGTTCCGCCGTTCGTGATGTCGGTGCTTTCGCTGGAAGTTATTCTCGGCGGTCTCACAGTCACCGGCAGCTTGATGGCCGCGGGTAAGCTTCAGGAAATCCTGCCGCAGCGGCCAATCACCTATAAGGGGCAGAACTTCGTCAACCTGACGATGCTGGCGATTGCCGTCGCCATCGCGGTTCGTCTGGTGCTGCATCCCGAGGCCATGGTCTTGTATCCGTTCATGGTGGGAATCGCGCTAGTCTTCGGCGTGATGATGATCGTCCCCATTGGCGGCGCCGACATGCCCACCGTGATCTCGCTGCTGAATTCCTATGCCGGACTTTCCGCCGCGGCCATGGGTTTCGTCCTCAATAGCAAGCTTCTGATCGTGGCGGGCTCGCTCGACGGAGCGTCGGGCTTCATTCTTTCCGTCAACATGTCGAAGGCGATGAACCGGTCGTTTAGCAATGTCCTGTTTGGAGCGTTCGGACAGGTACAGACTTCAGCGGCTGCCGCAGTCGAGGCCCGGCCCGTACACAGTGCAACTCCCGAAGAGGCTGCCGCGATCCTCTCGGCTGCGAACAAAGTTGTCATCGTTCCCGGTTATGGCATGGCGGTGGCGCAGGCGCAGCACAAGGTCCGCGAACTGTATGACGTGCTGACCAAGAAGGGCGTGGACGTGAAATTCGGCATTCACCCGGTCGCGGGCCGCATGCCCGGCCACATGAACGTGTTGCTGGCGGAAGCCGACATCCCCTACGACAAGCTGATGGACATGGATGAGGCCAATCCGGATTTCCCGCAGACGGATGTCGCGCTGGTGATCGGCGCCAACGACGTCACCAATCCGGCCGCGCGCACCGACGTGGGAAGTCCGATCTACGGCATGCCGATTCTGGACGTGGACAAGGCCCGTACGGTCATGGTGATCAAGCGCAGCATGAGTCCGGGATTTGCCGGGATCGACAATCCGCTCTACTACCTCGACAACACACTCATGCTGTTCGGCGATGCAAAGGCGTTTGTCGGCTCCATCGTGCGCGAGCTTACCGGCGGAGGCGGCCACGGTTAGCGACCCGGAACTTCGCGGCCGGGTGTAACGTATTTACAGAGAGGAGGAGTTATGCTGACCTTCCTTCTGTGGTGCATCTTATTGTTCTTTTGCTGGCCGCTGGCGCTGCTCGTGCTGGTGCTTTACCCGTTGGTATGGTTGTTTCTATTGCCGTTCCGGCTCCTGGGATTTGCCGTCGAAGGGGTGCTGGAATTGTTGAAGGCCATCATCCTGCTTCCAGCGCGCGTATTGCGCGGACCGCGCCGCGCTTGGTGAGAATCGATCTTCCCGCAGACATACATGAAATGAAAGAAACCCGAAGCTCCCCCGACTCCGGGTTTCTTTGTTCGTGGCGATACAACTACTTCATTGCAACAATCACGGTTTCGGGCGCGTTGGGAAGACCGTCACGCGCCATCTTCACTTCTTTCTCCAGCTTCGACGCATTGCGATATTGCAACCTTGATGCCAAGCCAGCAGCAGGCCGCAGATGGTCATCCTTCTCCGTTGTTTCCAGCGGCTTGCATTGGCGGAGCATGACGTGCCCACTTTGCGGCCCTGCATTGGGTGGCTTGGGCGTATCCGAAGGGATAGCCCGACTATCCATTGTGTTAGCCGGCCATGCGATTTTCATTCCGTGGATTCGCCAAGACTAGGCTAAACTAGCAGCCCGGAGGCAGTCCGTGGACTCCAGGGTCGTGGTGGTATCGGGGTCGGCGAAAGGTACAGTGGTGCGGCTGACTGCCAGCCAGTTCTTGGTGGGCCGCGACTCCAGCAACCACTTATGCCTGCACGACCTCGCGGTGTCGCGGAAGCATTTCTCCATCAGCGAAACCGACGCGGCCTTCCATTTGGTTGACCTGGATAGCCACAACGGGACCTTCGTGAACGGCATTCCGGCACGGCGAAAGCTGTTGGGTCATGGGGACACGATTCGGGTTGGCCATTGTGAGCTGGTGTTTCTAATCGGAGAAGACGACAGTCTGATTTCGCGGATGGTGCAGTTACGAGATGAGGCGCCGGACGATCTTCTAACCACCACGAGTACAAGTCTTTTACCGTCTGACTCGAACTTCGGCACCGACGTTGGCCGGATGGCGCGCGATCTGAATGCCCTGTTCAAGGTCGCCAGCATCATTAATTCCATCCGCGACCTAGAGACCCTGCAGCGGCGCCTTCTGGAACTGATTTGCGAAGTGGTTCCGGCCGATTCCGCCGCGGTCGTAATCACCCGCCAGGCTGATGCCGATCCCAGCTCGAGTTGTACCTGGAACCGTAAAGCCGGCGATTCCCCTCCCCTGCAGATCCGGCGGGAAATTGTGCAGCGTGCGCTGTGGGAGGGCTCGGCCACTATCAGCAGGCCCTCGGCACAATCGCGCAACGCGGAGAGCGTTCTCTGCGTGCCGCTGACCGCAGTGGAAAGCACGATAGGAGTTCTGTACCTGATTGCGCACGGTGCGGGAAAAAGATTTGAAGAGGACCACGTAAACTTTCTCACCTCCATCGCCGGAATCGCTGCCGTCACTTTGGAGAACGTTCTTGCCTTGGAGGCCTTGCGCAGCGAAAATCGCCGGTTGCAAACGGAGTTGGATCTGGACGGCGTCATTGTGGGCGAGAGCGATTCCATGCGAAAAGTGCAGGAGTTCATCGCCAAGGTGGCCGACGGCGATTCCGCCATTCTTATCCGCGGGGAAAGCGGTACGGGCAAGGAACTGGTGGCGCGCGCCATCCATTACGACAGCCAGCGCGCGGGCAAGCCGTTCGTCGCCATCAACTGCGCCGCCATTCCCGAGGCATTGTTGGAAAGCGAATTATTCGGACACGAGAAGGGCGCCTTTACGGGCGCGATTGCCACCAAGAAAGGCAAGCTGGAAGTGGCCGAAGGCGGCACGGTTTTTCTCGACGAAGTCGGCGAACTTTCCCCTCCACTGCAAGCCAAGCTGCTGCGGGTCTTGCAACAGCGCGAATTCGAGCGCGTGGGAAGCACCCGCAGCCTGAAGTTCGATGCCCGAGTGCTTACAGCCACAAATAAGGACCTGGAACAGGCCATCAAGGACCGCGAGTTCCGCCAGGACCTCTACTACCGCCTGAACGTGGTCTCGATGGTGGTCCCTCCTTTGCGGGAACGTCCCGATGACATTCCGCTGCTGGCCATTTACTTCGCCGCCAAATATGCGGAGAAATGCAAACGGCCGCTCAAAGGCATTTCCCCGGAGGCGCGGGCGTTGCTCATGGCCTATCGCTGGCCGGGCAATGTGCGCGAACTGGAGAATGCCATCGAACACGCCATGGTGTTGGGCCTGACAGATGAAATTCTTCCCGATGATTTACCCGCAGCCCTGATGGAGGTGCAGCCGGCGGAGCGTAACGCCGTCCACTATCATGCCCGAGTCAATCAGCTCAAGCGGCAATTGATCATTGACGCGGTGGCGCAAACCAAGGGCAATTACACGGAGGCCGCCAAACTGCTCGGGCTTCATCCCAACTACCTGCACCGGCTGATCCGGAACCTGGATGTCAAGGGAGAGCTGAACGGCCAGTGAACGTGGGCGGCAGTCGGCTGATGGTGACGGAGGAATATGGAAAGGCTTTGGGCGATCAGGTATGCCCCGTATGTGGCCAGAGTTCCCATTTGACAGCGGCCGACAACGTGCTACAGTTTTCACGGCTCACGATTTCACTCTGTGGAGGAGGATTCGAATGTCTCTGCATCGGGGTCGTTTCGTAATCGTTCTTGCTCTGTCTCTGGTGGTGGTTTTTTCGGGTTGCGACAACCGCCACAAGGTCGGGGGGGCACAGTCAATCGTGCTTACCGCCCCTAACGGCAACTGTCTTCAGAATGGCGCCGCTGGCCTGGTCCAGATCGATTCGACCGGCGCCTGCTTTGCAGGCGCGAGCCCGGGCACGGCCGTTGCGGTACAGCTTCCAGCCAATTGCCCATTTGCATCTTGCAGCTTCCCGACCGCTACAGGATCGCTGTGTACCGGGACTGTGAATGCGGGTACCCCCGCTGGCACTAGCTGGGTCTATACCTCGGTCACCATTGGCGGCAACGCCTGCGTCGTGGGAAGTAACGGCTTAATCATGAGGTAAGCGGTGGATGGCTCAGGGATTTCGGACTAGTAACTGGAACTGCTGGTTTTGTTGCAGAGTCTGAAAGTCGGGCGTATCCCTGACAATGGCGCGCGAGTAGCCGACATCGACGGCTTGCTTCAGGTAAGCGAGGGCTTGTTCGGTCTGGTTGAAGTGGTGGTAAACAATGGCCGCCCTGAACAAGACCTCTCCCTTGGGGGAACCGAGGGCGAGGGCTTTCTGCACATAGCTTAAGGCGGCCGCGCGATCGTTCAGCATGGCGGAATAGTTGGCCACGTAGGCCAGGATTTCGGCATCCCGCGGATTGACCTGCAGCTTGGAAAGCGCGATCGAGATGGCCTGGCGATATTTCGCCGGCGCTTGTGCGCGCTGCTCCGGACTCCAGTAAAGCGCGTCCCCCAGATTTCCCCAAATTTGCCAATCGCTGTTGTCCAGCTTCAGCGCTTGTTCCAGTGCAGCGATGGCCTCCGGAAAGCGGTGCATCAAGATATAGGCATACCCAAGATTGTTGCTGGCGTACGGGCTGGGGCGCAGATCAATCGAGCGTTTGAAGGCGTCTATCGCATCTTGATAACGACCTTGCGTGACGTAACTGCCACCCAGGGTGAAGTATCCCTCATAGTTGTCGGGCGCTAGCTCGGTCGCCTTGAGGAACATGGCGGTGGCATCGGCATAGCGCGCCTGGTCATAGTAGAACAGGCCCATCCAGCTATACACACCCCAGTAATTGGGACGCAGATCGATGGCCTTCTTGTAGGTTGCTTCCGCCCCCGCGAAGTTACCGACGTTGGTATAGGCCAGCGCCAGACCGCGCAGCGCTTCTTCGCTGCCGGAATTCGAAGCTACCGCACGCTGGAATTCCTGCACGGCTTGTTCATACTTTCCCGTCCCATTCAACACATTGCCCAGGCAGACATGTCCTTCCACCAGGTCGCGATTAAGGGACAAAGACTTCTCACAATTGCGTGAGGCGTTGTCGATCCAGTCCTTGCTTTTATTGAACTGCTGGTAACCGGTCCAATAGGCGTTTCCCAATGCGGCATACGCCAGCGCATAGCTTGGGTCTATCTTCAGCGCCTGCCTGAAGGCCGCGATCGCGCTATCAATGTTCTCCGGCTTCTCATATTCCTGCAAATATCCGCGGCCCTGTATGTACGCTTCGTAGGCAGCAGGCTGGGTATCCTGGCGAACGTTCAACTTTTGGCGTTGTTCCGGTTTGATCTGCGCCGGCAGCATGTCCAGGGTCTCGCTGACCACGCGGTCCTGCAGCCCGAAGGTATCGCCGGCATCCACGGTCATGCTGCGGGCGGCGATCTGCCGATGGGTCTTGGAGTCAACCAGATAGCAGTTGACGCGTATGGTCTGGCCGGAGCGCTGCAGGCTGCTTTCCAGAACCAAATCGGTGCCGAACTCGCGGCGAGCGTCTTCGGCGGTCTTTACTCCCTGGTCGCGCAGGTCGCGCGGCGACACGACCTGGATGGCATCCGTGCTGCTGGCCTGCACAAGTTTGGCGGTCAGGGTTTCGGTCAACCCCAGACCGAGGGCGCTGGTCGCCGGGTCCTGACCTACGGTGTCGAAGGGCAACACCGCCATGATCCGCTGCTGGGTTGAGGTAGCGGTTGGCCACCAGCGCTTGACGCCATATCCCGCCGCGATTCCTGCCAGCAATACCCCTGCCAGGACCAATGCAACCTTGCGATTGCGGGCCTTGCGCTGAACTGCGAAAACTTTGGTGCGACGGACCGTCTCGGTGGCTAACTCATCGCCGGAGTGGATCCGGGTAAGGTCGGCCCGCAACTCCCTTGCCGTCTGATAGCGCAGAGCGGGGTCCCTGTCCAACGCCTTCAGGATCACCATCTCTAAAGCGGCCGAAACCTCAGGATTAATCAGGCAAGGCCGCACTGGATCGTAATGCAGAATGGCATCGATCAGCAGCGACGGCTGACGGTCCGGAAACGCACGCTTGCCCGTCGCCATTTCGTAAAGCACCGTGCCGGCTGCCCAAATGTCGCAGCGGGCATCGGCCGGTTCAGCCCGCAATAGCTCGGGCGCCATGTAAGGCAAGGTTCCGGTAACCGAGAGACTGGTGTTGAGGTTGGCCGTTTCCGCCAGTTCTATGGGTTCAACCAGCTTGGCCAGGCCAAAGTCGAGAATTTTCAACTGGCCGTCGGGGTTGATCCGAAGATTTCCCGGTTTGAGGTCGCGATGGATGACATGCTCGCGATGCGCCGCTTCCAATCCGCGCGCCATCTGTATGCCCAATTCCAGCACTTCCTTCTGCGGAAGCGGCTGCTGGCCGAGCATCTGGTCCAGGTTGACCCCGGGAATGTATTCCGTGACCAGGTAGTCAATGCCACGTTCCTGCCCGAAGTCGAAGGCCATGGCGATGTTGGAATGACTCAGCTTGCCAACCGCCAGCGCCTCCGTGCGGAACTGTTTGCGGGCGGCATCATCGGCGAACAGTCCAGTGGGCAGGATCTTGACCGCGACGTCGCGTTGCAATTGTTCATCATGGGCGCGAAAGACCACACCCATGCCCCCGGCGCCGATCTGCTCGATTAGCCGGTAGTGCCCCAACACCTGGCCGCTGCTGGGACCTTGAATTGCCATTGCTCCGGATATTAGGGCAGCGCGCCAAGGCCGTCAATGGCGCGCACCGGTGGCGAAGTGAGGCCTTTCTGGCTTTTAACGGCAAGCGCGGGAATCGCTGACAGATTCCAGCCGTCAGACTTTGAGGAAAATTCTTCTTCGATACATCCACCAGATAGGCAGAAAACATAGTCCCACCATGGTGAGCGAGTACAGCAGCGATGCCGTGGCGGGAGACAATCCACGCGCGAAGCAATGCTGGAAGATGTAGTCCTGCCAACGCAGTGGCACTCCCACTAGCTCCGACAAAACGTACGCGGCAATGGCATTCGTACCGAGGATGACGAAGGGGGCGGTCCACCAGCCACGCTGCTGGTGTATGTCCGTGATCCAATAACAGATCGCCAGGCAAAGCAGCGCGCATCCCGTCGAAAACAGCACATACGAACTGGTCCACAGATTCTTGTTGATGGGAAACCAGATGCTCCAAACTTCCCCGGCAACCAGCGCAATCGCACCCGCGGCGAACATTCCCGCCATCTTTTGCAATCGACTGTGATTCGAGCCCAGCCACTGCCCAGCCAGAACGCCGCAGAGCGTTGTCGCAATCGCCGGCAAGGTACTGAGCACGCCCTCGGGGTCGCGCGTTCCTTCGTACAGATGGCCCATCATCAGCTTCCGGTCGAGGTATGCCGCAAGGTTGGCGTTGGGATCAAGAAAGGGCATGTCGCGGCCAGGCACTCCGTATCCGGGAACCGATACATATCGCATCAGCAACCAGTAACCCGCCAGCAGGGCTGCAATCCATAGCGCGCGGGCATAGGTCTTGCAGTAAAGCGTAATCATCGCGGCGGCGAAATAGGCGAGCGCAATGCGTTGCAAGACGCCGGGGATTCTCCATGTCGCGAGATGGAAGGACGGGAGGCCGTTCAACAGCAGTCCGAGAGCGAAGATCGTCAGGCTACGCTTCAACGCGTGCCAGACCAGCGATCGAGTGGAATCTCCGCGTCTCAGTCGCGATCGAAAGGAAAGCACGAGCGAAACGCCGACAATAAAGAGGAAGAAGGGAAAAATCAGGTCGGTTGGGGTCCACCCGTTCCATTTCGCGTGCCGAAGCGGCCCATAGGAAGCACTGTTTCCCGGGTTGTTGACCAGGATCATGGCCGCGATGGTGGCGCCGCGAAAGACGTCCAACGAGACCAGCCGCGCCGACGTTTCTGGCGCCTTCCCGATTTCCGTTGAAACCGCAATACTAGTTGCAGTCATAAGCGGACGCGACTGGCCTTAGACAATCTTGAAGCTGAACTCTATGACAGTGGACTGGCTTGCGTCGAGATCAATTGACGTCTGTATGCGCCGATTCATCATGCTTGAGAAATCGCCCCTGTTCCCCGGCAAGGCCGGAGCCGGGTTTGTGTTGTACTGTCCGAAATTGGACATTACAATCCGTGGGGGGACATAGCCCCTCATCTCAGAAAACGCACCACTCACTTAACTGTCTGAGAACGCGAGAACTAATGCCGACTGGAAATGGTTCTCCAGTTGCACTTACGAAGGCGTAATGGATATCGCCCGTCCTGAATTGAAGCGTCAAAAGCGCCGCCGGCAGATCCTGTGGGCCAGTATTGCGGTCGTGGTCTTGATCGGCGTCACTGTCGGCATCTCGCGGCTGAAGCCCGCCGCGCCGGCCGTTGATCGCAGCACTATTTGGACTGACACCGTGAAGCGGGGCTCCATGCTCCGCCAAGTGCGCGGTTTGGGTACTCTGATTCCCAGTCATGAAGATGTCCGGCAAATTCCTGCCGAGACTGAAGCCACGGTCATCCGCATCGTTAAACTTCCCGGATCGTTGGTTGAACCTAACACCATATTAGTGGAGATGAGTAATCCTCAACTCGAGCAGGAGGCGCTGGACGCACAGCTACAGGTGAAGGCGGCCGAAGCCGAGTACCAGAGCCTGAAGGTAAAGCTCGACAGCGATCTGATGACGCAAAAAGCCGGGGCCGCCACGGTCAACGCCGATTACGCCGAGGCGCAGCGTCAGGCGCAAACTGATAAAGCGCTCTATGATCTTGGCGTAATTTCCGGCTTGGCCGCCAAAGCTTCCGCGGGCAAGGCCCAGGAACTGGTCACCCGCAACGACATCGAGGACCAGCGTTTGCAGATCAACGCCAAGGCCATCGCCTCTCAGTTGGCCGTGCAACAAGCCAAGGTGGAAGAGATGCGCGCGCTGGCCGGCCTCAAGCAGACGCAATTGCAGCGCCTGAAGGTACAAGCTGGAGTTGCGGGCGTCCTGGTGGATTTACCGTTGCAGGTTGGTCAGCACGTCCTGCCTGGCGCTGAGTTGGCAAGGATTGTGCAACCGAACCATCTCATGGCGGAGCTGAAGATTCCGGAGACGCAGGCGCGCGACGTCCAGATCGGCGAGCCGGCGTCGGTGGACACGCACAACGGCGTGATACCCGGGGAGGTAAGTCGCGTCGATCCCGGCGTGCAGAATGGCACAGTAACGGTCGATGTGAAGTTGACAGGCGAATTACCCAAAGGCGCACGCCCCGATCTGAGCGTGGATGGCACCATCGACTTGGAACGGCTGGAGAACGTGCTCTACGTAGGGCGTCCGGCTTTCGGTCAGGAAACCAGCACGGTTTCCATGTTCAAGCTTGATCCCGACGGCAAAGGAGCGACGCGGGTGCAGGTGAAGACCGGGCGGGCCTCGGTGAACCTGATTCAAATCAACTCCGGACTCCGCCAGGGCGATACCGTCATTCTTTCTGATATGTCGCGGTGGGACAACACCGACCGGGTGCGGCTGGAGTAGGGAATGCCGCAGTTCGCTCTTCGCTCTCTCTTCGCTTTTGGCGTTGACCTTGAAGTGAAGGGCTCGCGTTTAATGGGCAACCGAGATAAAGAAAACAAGCAGGGAAGATGCGAGACTCCAATAGCGAAAAGCGAATGGCGAGCAGCGACCAAAGGAAAACAACATGAACGATGCAGCAACCCCGCTGATTGAGATCGAAAATCTCACCAAGGTTTTTTACACCGATGAAGTCGAGACCCACGCCCTGGCTGGGGTTCATCTCATGGTGCGCAAGGGCGAGTATGTCGCCATGTCGGGGCCCTCGGGCTGCGGCAAGTCAACTTTGCTCTCCATCATCGGGCTGCTCGACACGCCGACTGCCGGCGACTATAGACTCAACGGGCAGCCGGTCGCGAACCTGGATTTCGCCGACCGCTCGCGCATTCGCAATCGCGAAATCGGATTCATCTTCCAGAGCTTTAACCTCATCGGCGATCTCACGGTGTACGAGAATGTCGAGCTGCCGCTGACCTATCGCGACGGCATGCCCGGCCCCGAGCGCAAACGCCGGGTGGTGGAATCGCTGGAGCGCGTCGGCATGGCCCACCGGCTGCGGCATTATCCCTCGCAATTGTCCGGCGGCCAGCAGCAGCGTGTCGCCGTAGCACGAGCGCTGGCCGGTTCACCTTCCATCCTGCTGGCCGACGAGCCTACCGGGAACCTGGACTCGCGCAATGGCGAAGCGGTGATGGAGTTGCTGCAAAAGCTGCATCGTGAGGGCGCCACCATTTGCATGGTGACCCACGATCCGCGTTTCGCCGCGCATGCAGAGCGCGAAATCCATTTGTTTGACGGCAAGGTTGTCGCCGAGGAAGAGCTGCGCAGGCTGATGCAGGAGACGCAGTGAGCAACGAGCAACTAGCAATTAGCAATTAGCAATAGTGTTTAGGAGATGCCGAATCGAGAGTGTGCTCTCAGAATGGCAGATTATGGATGAAACGGAGCGGACCGAAAGTTGGCTCGCTGACGTCTGAAAGCTAGTTGCTAATTGCTAATTGCTAGTTGCTAATTACTCCATCATGATCCAACTCAACAATGTCGAACGCAGCTACAAAACTGGCGCAGGCCAGACCTGGGTGTTGCGGCGGGTTGACCTCACGATCCGCGAAGGCGAATTTATCACGGTCATGGGGCCGTCGGGCGCGGGTAAGTCATCGCTGCTGAACGTGCTCGCTTTGCTCGACGATCAATGGGCGGGCGAGTACTGGTTTCGCGAGGCGGCCGTGCACGCGATGAAGCGCAAAGAGCGCGCCGAACTGGCCAAACGCAATATCGGGATGGTCTTTCAGAGCTATCACCTGCTCGACGACCTGACGGTGCAGGAGAACATCGATCTTCCGCTGTCGTACAAGGACATTCCACGCAGTCAGAGACAAGGCATGGTGGCCGAAACGCTCGACCATTTTCAGATCGTCGCCAAGAAGGACCTATATCCCAACCAGCTTTCCGGCGGGCAGCAGCAGTTGGTGGGCATCGCCCGGGCGGTCATCCACAAACCGGCGCTGCTGCTGGCCGACGAACCTACCGGCAATCTGCATTCCAGCCAGGCCAAGGAAATCATGGAGCTGTTCACACAACTGAATCGCGAAGGAACGACGATTGTGCAAGTCACGCACTCCGAGGTCAACGCGTCGTATGGGACACGCACCATCCAAATGCGCGACGGATGGCTGGTGGGCGACACCGCGAATCCAGCCCTCGCAGCGAGCGGAGAGGCGGTCCGTTCATGATGCAGCGTCTCTTCCAGTCGCCGGTCCTGGCGCTTTTTCTCTGTTGCGCGCTGGTAGGCGCGCAAGCGCAGAATCAAGCGCAGACCCAAGCGCCGGCTGGTTCGCCCCCTGCGCAGATGCCGAATGCGCCGACTCCGCAGCCCGCTACTTCGGCAGCGCCTCCACAGCTTTCCATACATACTCCGGCGCGCCTGGCGATTCCCCACTCGCATAACCCGTTCGACGCGTATGCGCCGAGCCAGGTACCCGAACCGAATTTGCAAAACTCGTCACGCATTGACCGCCTCATTCGCGACGGCAAGCTATATATCTCGTTGCAGGACGCGATCGCCCTGGCGCTGGAGAACAATCTCGACCTGGCCATCGCCCGCTATAACCTGCCCATCGCCGACACCGATATTCAGAGAACCAAGGCTGGCGCTTCCTTCCGCGGCGTCAACACCGGCGTTGTGGGAGGCACGCCGGGCGGTGGTGTAGGTGGCTTTGGAACGGGCGCGCCGGGGGCGGGCGCCGGCGGCACCACCGGAGGCGCGGGAGGAGCGGGCGCAGGCGCTGCCGGTCTGGTGCAGTCCACCCTGGGCGCTGGAACTCCGGTGCAGTCGTATGACCCAACCGTCGGCGTCATTAGCGGCTTGGAACATCAAACCACACCGCTTGCCAACCTGCAGATCTATGGCGTCCCCCAATTGCAATTAAACACCGCGCAGGTGAATGTCAATTACACGCAATCGTTTTCCACCGGCACGACCTTCTTGTTCGAGGTGGACAACAACCGGCAGGCCACGAACAGTATTTTCAGCAGTCTGAGCCCGCAACTGGGAACCTATTACCGCGCACAATTCACGCAACAACTCCTGGCGGGATTTGGGACCGGCCCGAACCTGCGCTTCTTGCGCATCGCGCGCAACAACAAGAGGATCTCCGACATCGCCTTCAAGAACCAGGTGATCGCAACCGTGACACAGATTGCCAATATCTATTGGGACCTGGTGAGCGCCTACGAAGAAGAGCGGGTCAACGAGCAGTCGTTCGCATTTGCCCAGCAGAGTTTGGGAAATGCCCAGAAGCAGCTACAACTAGAGGCAATTCCCGCCATGGATGTCATGCGCGCCGAAGCCGAGGTATCCAGGCGCGATCAGGACCTGACGGTCGCCAAGACAAATTTGCAGTTGCAGGAATCGTTGATCAAGAATGCGCTCACCAAGAACCTCGACGACCCCGTGCTGGAATCGATGCCGGTAATTCCTACGGACCGGCTGGAGCCAACGGATACGGTGCCCGACAAATCGACCCAGGACCTGATCACGATGGCCTTGCAAGATCGCCCGGAACTCTCGGAAACGCAGATTGACCTGCAGAACCGCCAGATCAGCCGTCAGGCGGCCAAGAACGCTTTGCTGCCAACGCTTGCCCTGGTGGGCTTTTACGGCGGCACGGGCTTGGCGGGAGAATTGAATCCGTTTTATTATCTGACTCCCAACACCACCACTGCGCCTTGCTGTTTTGGGGGAGCTTTCAGCGATGCATTCAACAATTCCTCCCCGGATTATTTTGTGGGCCTCAACCTGACCCTCCCCATCCGTAATCGAGTCGCGAAGGCAGACCAATATCGTTCGGAGTTGGAATACCGTCAGTCCGAGTTGCGCCTGCAACAGTTGAAGAAGCAAATTCGCATCGAAGTGCGCAACGCGCAATATGCTCTTGAGCAGGGCCGGGCGCGGGTGCAAGCGGCGAAAAAAGCGCGCGATCTCGCGGACAAGACGTTTACCATCATGCAGAAAGAGCAAACACTCGGCGCAGGATCGAGCTTCCAGACCTTGACCGCGCAGCGCGACCTCGCGGTTGCCGAACTCGATCTGGTGAATGCCACGACGGCCTACCAGAAGTCCAAGCTCGAGTTGCAACGCGCCACTGGAACTACTCTGGAAGATAATGGCATTCAGATCCAGGATGCGGTGAACGGCACCGCACCCTGACGGAGAGCACGTTGCCCAAGACGCACAGCCAAGCAACTGCGGGAATAGTAGATTCTGCCGCCGGGACACGTGATCGGCAGAAAGCCGGCCGCATTCTTGCGGCCGATGATCAACCGCACATTCTAGAAGCCATTGAACTGCTGCTGCGTCCCGAGGGCTTTGAAGTTGATACCGCAAAGTCCCCGGCAGCGGTGCGAGAAGCTCTGGCCAGCGACTTCTACGATGCCGTGCTGATCGACTTAAATTACACCCGCGATACTACCTCGGGTCAGGAAGGGCTGGACCTGCTCTCCCAGATCGTGGCCTTCGACAGCAGCATTCCGGTGATCGTGATGACGGCCTGGGGCAACGTTGGGCTGGCTGTCGAAGCGATGCGCCGCGGCGCACGCGATTTCATTCAGAAGCCGTGGGAAAACGAGCGACTGTTGGCCATCCTGCGCACTCAAGTCGAACTGCATCGTGCTCTGCAACGCACTCAGCGCCTGGAAGCCGAAGCGAAACTGTTGCGCGCCGAAGGGCGTCCCGAGTTCATTGCCGCCGCGCCTTCCATGCAGCCGGTGTTACAGACGATTGCGCGCATCGGCCCCTCCGACGCCAATGTGCTGGTTACTGGCGAACATGGCACCGGCAAGGAGATCGTAGCCCAGACTTTACATGCTTTGTCGGCGCGGGCTTCCATGCCCCTGGTCGCCGTCAACACGGGCGCGCTGCCCGAGGGCACCTTCGAAAGCGAGCTGTTCGGCCACGTGAAAGGCGCGTTTACCGATGCGCGCGTCGATCGCATCGGACGTTTTGAATTGGCCGACAATGGCACCATCTTTCTCGATGAGATTGGAAATGTTCCCATGCGCCAGCAGGCCAAGCTGCTGCGCGTGCTGGAGACGGGCGAGATCGAGCGTGTCGGCTCATCCCGAACCAAGCGGATCAACGTGCGCGTCATCTCGGCGACGAACATCGATCTGCAAACTGCGATTGCCGCAGGCCAGTTTAGGGAGGACCTGCTTTTCCGGCTGAACACGGTTGAGATCCACATCCCCGCCCTGCGCGAGCGCCGCGAAGATATTGCGGCGCTGGCAGCGCATTTCCTGTCGCGTTATGCGACCCGATATCGCGCGGCCGTGACCGGTTTTGCGGTGCCCGCCATGCAGACGATGATGCAGTATGCGTGGCCGGGCAACGTCCGCGAACTAGAGCATACGCTGGAACGGGCGGTGCTCATGTGCCATACCGGCGAGATTCAAGTCTCGGACCTGGGACTGAATGTGCAGCGCCCGCAGGGACAGAACCTGGAAGAACTCAGCATCGAAGAAGTCGAGGGCATCCTGGTTCGCAAAGCGCTGCAGCGCTTCCATGGCAACGTCAGTCAGGCGGCTGAGGCCTTGGGCTTGAGCCGTGGCGCTCTTTACCGCCGGATGGAGCGGTATGGACTCTAGTTCAGGCGGCGACTCCAAGTCCGCAGCCCGAACTCCCCGCGCTCGCTCTCGAAGATCGAGACTCCTCTTCGAAAAACGTATCGCTTTGTTCGCCGTACTGGCGGCGCTTCCCGGCATTACCTTCGGCACCATCCTCATCTGGACTCAGCCATGGACGTGCGACGTGAAAATAGCGCTGACGGCGCTTGAGTTTTTCCTTTGGCTGGTGCTGACGTTGGCGCTGCTCGACCAGATCGTGCGGCCGCTGCAAACTTTGACCAACGTGGTAGGCGCGCTGCGTGAAGAAGACTATTCCTTTCGCGCGCGAGGGGCGGTAGCCAATGATGCGCTCGGCGAGTTGGCGCTCGAAATCAATGCGCTGGCCGACATCCTGACCGAGCAGCGCATTCAGACCATTGAAGCGACCGCACTTTTGCGACGGGTAGTCGACGAGATCGATGCTCCGCTGTTTACTTTCGATCCCGATCACGTCCTGCGGCTGGTAAACGCAGCCGGCGAACGGCTATTGCAACAGCCATCGGCCAGGCTGCTGGGGAAGACGGCTGCGGAGCTCGAACTGAATGCATGCTTCGAAGCCAGAAACGAAACCCTGGTCGCACTTCCCTACTCCACTCCCAACGCGCGCTGGATGGTGCGCCAGAGTTCCTTTCGCCAAAACGGCGTGCCCCACAAACTGATCGTGCTCTCCGACGTGAGCCGCGCCCTGCGCGAAGAAGAGCGCAGCGCATGGCAGCGCTTGATCCGCGTTTTGGGTCACGAGCTTAATAACTCGCTGGCGCCCATCATTTCGATTGCCGGAAGCCTGGCTTCGCGTCTGCCGCTGCCGCAATTGCCGGAAGAGCAGAACGCGGATTTTCAACGGGGGCTCAACATCATCGAATCGCGCACCGCTTCCCTGCACCGCTTCCTACAGTCTTATCGACGGCTGGCACAGATGCCGTCGCCCACCCTGCAACCGGTGGAGTTGCGGCCGCTGTTGGAGCGCGTTGCTGTCCTGGAAACTCGCCTTGACGTGGAGATCATGGCGGGGCCCGAGCGTGCCTTGATGATCGATCCCGACCTCATTGAACAGATGCTGATCAACCTGGTGCGCAATGCCGTCGATGCCGCTCTGGAGCAGGCACAGTCGGCCCATGCGGATTCGGAAACCGCGGCTCCGAAGGTTTCCATGCGATGGGAACAGTACGATCGCAAGCTGGCGCTGATCGTGGAAGACAACGGCATTGGCCTGCTCAATCCGAGCAACGCTTTTGTTCCGTTCTATACCACCAAGCCGGGCGGTTCTGGGATCGGGTTGGTCCTGTCGCAGCAGATCGCCGAAGCCCATGGAGGGTCCATCGAACTGGCCAATCGCCGGGACACGCGGGGTTGTATCGTGAAAGTGCTGCTGCCGTACCGTCCTCCGCCAAGGACGCCCTGAACGTGGATGCTGGCTGACACCTGCGGCTATTCGCCGGCTATCGCTCGATCGATGGAAACGGCGCCCGAACCTTTGACCAACACAACGATGGCCAGCGCTATCGCCAGGATATGGAATTCAAACCCCTCGCCTTTTTGCTGGCCCGTCCAGTTCATGAAGAACCCATTTACGTGATGGATGGTTGCGATGGCGACCAGCATATTGACCATGATGCCCAGCGCGGCGACACGGCTGAGCAGACCAACCAGAAGTCCGAGGCCACCGAAGAACTCGGCGCAAATAGCCAGGAAGGCTAACGGCGCCGGAATTCCCAAGTAATGGGTAAACGTCCCCATCGTGGCGTGGAAACCATACCCCCCGAACCAGCCCAGCATTTTTTGCGCGCCGTGCATAAAGAAGGTCACGCCGAGCGCCAGGCGCACGATGGTAAGTACAAAGTCATTCGAAGTGGAAAAAAGCTTGTGGAACATGGGCATCCTCCTCAAGCCAGGGCGGTCAGCGAACCTCCCAGCTCGATTAACTAGATGCTTGTTGCAACACGTAAGTTGCAGAATTGTTCTGCGATGGTTGACCTCAGGTCGATGTCTTGCGTTAGGGAATCAGCCAGCCGCGACTTCTCATTGTTTATCCGCGGCCTTGAACTCGGCCCAGGGATTGCCCTTCATGTCGCGCAAGACGGACCGCTGCCAATCAAATTCGGGGTGCTCTTTCAAGAATTTGTCAGCGATGAAATCCTCCCCACAAGGGTAACCGGCTTTTGCTTGCAGGCTCATGTTCTTCGCCATGGTGCTGTCAGCGGCCTGGGCCGTTACGGCGCCGTCGGGAGCATACGGTGGCCGCTCCCACTCGGGCGCGCCCCGCGGCGAGTTGGCGAGGTGGCCGCAGAGGGAACGTTCGTCGCGGTCTTCCCTGCCTTCGTAGCTGTCCCAGTGGTCGGCGAGAAATTTCTTCGCCATCTCGACATCGATCTGCCCCTTGTTCTGTGCCATCAGTTCCTCCCAGCGCTGGTGACGGGCATTCATCGAGCTGCCCATGTTGTTGGGATCGAAGTTGGTCTCTTTCTTGATGAAGTCAGGGTCGCTGGGAAAGTTTGAGCCGACAAAGTAGCCGTCCTTGGTCCGCCATACGCGATGCAGGTTCAGGCCGATCTCAAAGCGCGCAATTTCACCGGTCTTGTTGTCGGCCAGCAGCCAGTCATTGGCGTATCCGCCATTGTTGTGGTCGAGCATGATCCCCACATACTCATCGATCGAGCTGGCGTACTGCATTGCCCGGCGCGCCCGCACAAACTCAGGTGCCCCGTTGGGATCGAAAAGCGCGTAGCCGGTGATAGTGGTCTCCGTGACCATGAGTCCGGCGGAGTTGATGCCGAAGTCATCGTCGCTCACGATCACCCCTGGGAAACCATCGGTCAGCATGTGGTAACCGTGGGTCGGAACAATGTCGAAGATGACGGTCCAGCGGCTACCCGTGGCAATGTCGCTCCAGTTGCTGTGACCAATGACTGGCTTGTGGTCCCTGGTCATCGAGCCGGTCGCAACCAGTGCGCTGCAGTTTCCCGGCGCCTTCAAGACCGGCGCATCAGCCCGCTTTTCCTGTTTGTTCAGCCACGGAACGTAGTAGTCAGGAAGTTCTTCCATGGCGTTCAACGCCACCACGTCCCACAGATCCAGGTCGACGCCATGGGCGCGCAGGCCATCCACGATGCCTTGCAATTCCTGTTGATACTCCGCGTCAATATGCTTCCACAGCAGGTTCTGTGCGGTGGCGCGGTAGAAATTCCAATCGCGCTTGGTGTTGTGCGTGGTAACCGCGCGAACGGTGTTGAGACCATCTGCGATCTCGGGCGCCAGCAGGTAACCGTGCTGATATCCGATGTCGGCCGGAGGACCTTCGAGATGAACGTACACCCAATGATTGCGCTCGAAGCGATAGGCGGCCTTCAGGCGCGCTTCGTCAGGCCTAGCTGCATCCTGCTTTGCGAGCGCGAAACTAGCAGAGAACAGGACACAGACGGCGAACAATGACAGAGCAATCCGGCGAAATCCAGATGGCATTGGTTCTCCAATAGCGCAGCACAGGAATTAAGATGGCACAGCTTATCGCTTTAGCCCCCGAATATCAATGCGAGACGGCGAGATGAAATTCTCCACGTAGAACATGCAATCAGTTAATGTATGAAAGCGCTAAAATCCAGCTGCAGGGCGCGCGCTGTGAGGAAGAGATGCTCGATTACTGGGAAAGCCTGCCGTTCCTGAAATCGGGAACCAGAAAAGAAGTCTCAATCCGATTCTGGATCCTGGCCCTGCTTGTGGTCCTGTGCGCCACTGCATCACTGGAAGCGCAAGAGCAGCCCAACGCCGCGGCGAGCTGGAAGTTCGCGGTATCAGGCGACTCGCGCAACTGTGGCGACATTGTGATGCCGGCGATCGCCCAGAGCGTCCGCCGCGATGGGGCGGCCTTCTATTGGCATCTCGGCGACTATCGTGCCATCTACACCTTCGACGAGGACTACCTTCACACTCATCCGGCTTCCACCATCAGCGACTACCTCGCCGCTGCCTGGCCTGACTTCATCCAGCACCAACTGAAACCGTTTGGAGACTTGCCGGTATTCCTGGCGATAGGCAATCACGAAATGATTTCCCCCATGACCAAGGGACAGTATGTCGCGCAGTTCGCCGACTGGCTTGACCAGCTGGTTTTGCAGCGGCAGCGGCTGGCGGACAATCCCGACGACCACCTTCTGAAGACGTACTATCACTGGACCGAACGCGGCGTTGATTTCATCGGCATGGACAATGCTTCGGCGGAGGAGTTCGATGTGGCCCAGATGACGTGGCTAAAAGGCGTCCTGGCTCATGATGCCAAGGACAACTCAATCCGCACGGTCGTCCTGGGGATGCACGCGGCCCTGCCCGACAGTTTGTCCGCCGGACACAGCATGAATGACTCGGCGCAGGAGCAAAGCAGCGGGCGGACTGTCTATGCTGAGCTGCTGGCCTTCCGGCACAGCACCAAGAAGAACGTGTACGTGCTGGCGAGCCATTCGCACTTCGTGATGAACAATATCTACGCCACCGCCTGCCATGCCGCCGACGTTTTGCCCGGATGGATTGTGGGCTCTGCCGGAGCCGTGCGGTATCGGCTGCCGCAGGACCATGCTGCCGCCACCGTTGCCATGACCGATATTTATGGATACCTGCTGGCAACGGTTGCGCCGGACGGAAGCATGACCTTCGAGTTCAAGCAAGTCAAAGAGGCAGATGTGCCGGGCAGCGTGGTCACCGAGTTTTCGCACGAGCAGGTGGATTGGTGCTTTGCGCAAAACAAAGCGTCCTACACGCCCGCTGGCCCCGTCTGCCCTGCGGGTCCCACACCGGCCACACATTGAGTCGCAGAGTTGGGTAGCCGATCTAAGGCGGTTCCAGTATTGGTGTGTCCGTTGTACGGGTAGTGCGGGCCTTCATTCAGGCCCGCGTCCAAGAGCCAGAGAAAAATCGCTTCATAATTGTGCGGGCTGTTCTAACGCGGGCCTGAAGGCCCGCGCTACCCGAACCACAGCCACTCTGAAATGGATCCCAGACTTACCTGGGCCAGCGCGCCGCCGTGTAGTCGATCGCTTCCTGAACGTTGAGTTCGCGGGTGCTTACGCCCGTGCGCACGTACAACCTAGGATTGTCGCCGTCCTTCACGTAGACCGGACGATGCGCGGGAGAGACCATAACGCGGCAAACATCCTTGTTCTCTAGCGAATGAAACACAATCTGCACCGTGCGGCAGGCGTCCGCGCCCAGCTTGGCCGCAATCGCGGTCATCAGGGCCTGCTCAAATCCGTCGCGATCCGGCTTCTTCAGGGTCGTGTAATCGCGGTCCAACCCAACAATCGTTCCGTCGTCGGCCACTCCGATAAGCAGCGTCCCACCGCTGCCATTCATATATCCCGCGAGCGTTTTCAACACCACGGCTTCCAGCGCCCGGTTGATTTTGTTCTCGCGCCGGTCCCAACGAAATGAGGACTTGAATTCCAGGTTGGCGCTTTCGCCGCGAGCGATCAGAGCACGCAAGTCTCCCGCCAGGGCCGCACTCAATTGCTCAATCCGTTCCGAGCGGCGATGCAGGGTCGAATACAGTCCAGCCGCCGAGATACTCAAAATCAGGCCCACGACGCCATAAAAAGCCGTCTTCTTCGGAGTGCCACCGCGTAGCGACTGCTGCAACTGCGACGCAGCGAAAGCCACAGGCGTGGCCTGGCTGGGCCGGTGCTCGTAAAAGTATACAAACTCATTGGTGGGATAAAGGATGAAGATTCCCGCTGCCATGCCGATGATCGCGAACAGGAGTAGCGTTCGCAGTTGGGACCTCACTCGCCAAGGAACCTGCACCGGAGTCATTCTCACCGCTCAGCTTCTCCATCGCAGCGTCACCGGCCCGCTCATGGGATGTCGCATGGGAGCGCCCGTGGCTTGGGACTCCAATCGCGCCTGTTTCAGTTCGAAATACCATTTGGCGGGCCGGTCCGCATCGTCGATCAGCATCAGGCTGGGATTATGTTTCAGCCCTTCAGCCTGCTGGATCATGGTTAGCTGGTCTTGGCGAACGAAGCGCCTGCCGAAGAACTTGGCGATCACGGTGAGAAACGGCACGTGGAGAAAGATGTTCCACGCCGCGCAGACGTCGATCCGGCAATGGTTCTCGGTGGTCGGCGTGACCGTGGTGAGGCTGGCGAACCATTTCTCCCCGCAGCGGATGATTTCGTAACGCCGGTTGGGCAGCACAAAGTCGATGGTGGTGGTGATCGGCTGACCGTAAACTCCCAGCAGCTTGTAGGGCGCGCTGTTGGCCGACGGTTGATGTGCGGTCATGCGGAAGCCGCGGTCGATGGGCTCGAACTGCTTTTCCTTCTCGTGGATGCTCTGCTTCGAACGCCACCACCAAGCCTGATGAACGAAAGGGCCGTGCGCCGGATCCATGAGCCCGATAATGCCGTGGTCCACGTTGCAGGGCAGGTCGGCGCAAAGGTGCGCGCTGCGATACCGCTGGCTGAACTTGGGGACTTCTGGAACGGCGGGCAGTGTCGCCGAATCATCCTCCCTCAGCTTGCCTCTGCCGGGCTGGGGAACGTACACCCACACATGTCCGTCGCGTTGCTCACAGGGAAATGCAGCCGCGTAAATGCGTGAAGGGTCGAGGGAGTCGCGGCCGGTCAACGAAGGAATCTCGCAGCACTGCCCAGACGCCGCCTCGAACGACCAGCCATGATACTTGCAGGTCACCTGCTGACCGTCGAACCATCCATAGGAAAGCGGAATGCCGCGGTGCGGACAGGTATCGCGCATGGCGAAGTATCGGCCCGCGGCAGTTCGCCCCAGAACCAGCGGAATGCCCAGCAGCATGGCCGTGGCCATGTGCTTGCCGGCTATCTTGGACGAGCGCAGCGCGGGATACCAGTCGTCATACAGCAGTGTGGCGGCCGACCCGGCTGCTGCGGCTTGCGTGCGCGTGACTTCGCCAGTCATGGTCCTGAGTTTCATACTATAGCGGAACGCTGGCATTGTACGAGCCAGACTGTTGCTCGCTTCAGCAGGGCTGACGTTCTACACGCCAGTTGCCGCCGCAAAGCTCTACTCCGTCACCTCCCAAAGTACCCGGCGTCACAGGCACACCGTACTCGGCATCACAGACATACGTCCGCCACACCTTCAAACTGAGGCGTACTCCTGGGTGCTCAGGTCGGCGCATTAGGCCCTGAGCTACTCCTCAGTGTTACGAGAGCGAAAGCAGGAGCCCGCCAAAATTGGTGTCCTCATCCTGCTCGTCCGGCAGCCGCTTCGTGCATTGGCCTCTGAACAATGTTTGCAGGAGTAGCGAGAACCTCGCCCAGTAGGAGATGTTGAGCATTATGGTGGAGGGCATCCAGTCACCCGCGCAAGTAACGTACTGGTTGATGAGCGGGCGGACCCTGTTTCTTCTCCTCAATCTTCTGGGACTGGCGTGCTTTTTCTACATTGCAGGCCGGCGCATTCTGCCGCTCACACGGGGTGAACGCGATTGGCGCTTTGATCAGCCTTTCGTCCGATTGGAGAGGGTCCTGCAATTTTGGCTGGGGCAATGGAAGCATCCGCGCTACCGCACCGCAGGGACCATGCACATCCTCTTCTTTGCGGGCTTCCTTATCCTGGCGACTCAGGCCTTCTCGCTGCTGATTCTCGGTGTCTCCCCGAATTTCGTTTTGCCGGGCTCCTCGGGAGGAGTCGGTCATATTTACGACATCGTCAAGGACTATGCCGCGACCATCGTCTTCCTTTGCATGATCGTCGCCGCAATTCGCCGGATCGTCTTCAAGCCAGCGCGCTACGAGGTGCCCGCCAGGTACGGGAAGGGTCACCTGGTCGACGCCGTCTTCCTCCTGGCGCTAATTGCGCTGCTGATGGCGTCGGAGAGTCTCTTCGAGGCCAGCGGGGCAGCCTTTCAAGTACACCAGGGCCAGCCCGCTGAATTCCTGGCTGTCCTGTCGTTGCCGTGGGTGCTAAAGGGCGTCCTGGTTGCATCTCCGTTGTCGACGCTCCAGACCGTCCACCTCAGTTCCTATTTTGTCGATGTGCTGACCTTTTACTTCTTGCTGTGCTATCGGCCGTTCGGAATTCAGTTCCACGTGGAAACATCGTTATTCAATGTTTATTTCGCAAAGTTGGACCGCGGAACTGTGAAGCCGGTGCGATGGGGCGTCAGCGACGAGCATCTGGATCAGGTGAACTCTTTCGGTGTGAAAACGTTCGAGGACTTCACCTGGAAGCACATGCTCGATTTCTATTCCTGCGCCGACTGCGGACGCTGCTCGGACCAGTGCCCGGCCAATGCGGTGGGGAGGCCGCTGTCGCCCAGGTTTCTCACCATCAAAGCGCGCGATTACACCTTCCAGCATTATCCGATGTTCGGCCGCGCAGGCAATGGCACGCCGTTAATTTCGCCCGGCGGCATTTATTCCGAAGACGAAATCTGGTCGTGCACGACCTGCGGCGCTTGCGAAGAAGAATGCCCGTTACTGATCCAGTACATCGACAAGATTGTCGACTTGCGGCGGGGCATGATCGACGACGGTAACGTACCTCAGTCGCTGCAGAAGCCGCTGAAGGCGCTGGAGAGCCGTGGCAATCCCTACGGCAAGATGGAGAAGAAACGGGCTGAGTGGACAAAAGCCAAAGATTTCTCCCAGACGTGCGCCGTCAAGACCGCGGACGCCAAGAGCAACGCAGACATGTTGTACTTTGTGGACAGTATCACGTCCTACGACGACCGCATGCAGTCGATCGGGCGCGCTACGGCAAGGATCCTCGACGCGGCCGGAGTGAACTTCGGAATCCTGGGCGCGGCGGAAAAAGATAGCGGTCACGAAGCCCGGCGTTTCGGCGAAGAGATGTTGTTCATGGCCTTGCGGGATCATAACGTGGATGCCATCAAGGCCTCCGGAGTCCAGCGGATCGTAACCGCCGACCCGCACGCTTACAACGCGCTGAAGCATGACTACAAAGATGTGCCGCCCGTCGAGCACATCAGCCAGGTCATCTGCCGGGAGGTGAAATCGGGCAACCTCAAGCTCGATCCGGTGGAGAACGCAGACAACGTTTACGTCTATCACGATCCCTGTTATCTCGGCCGGCACAATCAGGTTTACGACGATCCGCGCGAGGTACTGGATGCGATTCCCGGCTTGAAGAGAGTGGAAATGGACCGCTGCCGCGATCGCTCATTCTGTTGCGGCGGGGGCGGGCTGATGCTGTTTTACGAGCCAAAGGAAGATCAGAGAATGGGCGTAAAGAGGGTGCAGATGGCCGCCGAAGCCGGGGCCAATGTGATCGTGACTGCCTGCCCATTCTGCATGGCGAATATAGAAGATGCAATCAAGGTCGCAGGCATGGAAGGCAAGATGACTGCCATCGACCTGGCGGAATTGGTGGACCAACAGCTCGTGCGCCCAGCGCCCGCAGAACTGGAACACGACAAGCTGAGGAGTGAGGTCCTCGCGTAGGACCTTGGCAATAACTTTCGAACCTAAACCATTGGGGAGTGCGACAGTGGAAATTCTAGTTTGCGTAAGACGAGTACCGGACACGTCGGAAAACGAAATTCAACTCAACGCCGCCGGGAACGATATCGAGCGTGACGACTTGGTGTATTCGATCAACGAACCCGACAACTACGCCGTCGAAGAGGCGCTGCAGATCACCGCCAAGGTCGGCGGCAACGTCACCGTGGTCACGGTTGGCAGCGACGACGACGAGGAAGTGCTGCGTCGCGAAATGGCCATGGGCGCCAGCCGAGGCGTGCTGCTCTCCGATGAAGCCTTCGACGGCTCCGACGGCCGAGGCATTGCGAACATTCTGAAAGCCTACGTGCATAAGGGTCACTTCGACCTGATCCTGACCGGCGTCCAGGCCGAGGACGGCGGCGCACAGGTAGGCGGGATGCTGGCGGCGCTGCTCGACTATCCATTCGCTTCGCTGGTGAATTCCATTTCCGTTCTTGATGGCGGCAAGCTGAAGGTGAGCCGCGAGATCGAAGGCGGCAACAAGGAGATGAACGAAATCGATCTCCCCTGCGTGCTCTCGATTCAGACCGGCATCAATGAGCCGCGTTACGTCGGGATGCGAGGCATTCGGCAGGTGGCGTCGCTGGAGGTTCCAACCTTCGGCGCTTCTGATCTCGGACTAGATGCAAGTACTGTCGGGGCCGCCGGAGCGAAGGTCAAGCGGGTGAACTACTTCGTGCCCGCGCTCGGTAAGGGAGCCGAGATGCTGGAAGGCGACCAGGAAGAGATCATCGCCAAACTGATTGAGTTAATGAAAGCCAAAGGAGGGTTGAACTGATGGCACGCATCTTCGCCTACATCGCACACAAGAGCGGCATTGCCGATGATTCAGCCGCCGAACTCGTAGCCGCCGCAAGAAACATCGACGCTGCCGCGGCGCCGGTCGCGGTGGTTACCGGTTGGGGCGCGGAACTTGACGCCGTTTGCGAAACCCTGCGTAGCTCCTACGCCGAGGTATGGAAAATCGCCAACCAGGCACTCGCTTATCCCAATGCTGAGCTGGTCCGCAAAGCGTTGTTGAACATCCTGCCGCACGACGGCATCGTGCTGGTCTCTCACTCTCATTTTGGAATCGACCTGTCACCGGGTCTTGCCATCAAGATGAACTCGGCGTTTGTCTCCGATGTGTTGGGCATCGACGGCATTGACGGGACGTATCTCAAACTCGTCCGGCAGGAGTTCGGTGGACAGGTGAGCGCCCACGTGCGTTGCGATGCATCAGCCGGCGCGGTCCTTAACCTGCGCCCGGGCGCATTCAAGCCGCATGAGGTTGCTCCGATCAAC
The DNA here is from genome assembly GCA_049520555.1 of Candidatus Korobacteraceae bacterium. Lineage (GTDB taxonomy): Bacteria > Acidobacteriota > Terriglobia > Terriglobales > Acidobacteriaceae > Bog-257. Next base: position 55,947 of record JBEKPR010000007.1, on the reverse strand, counting down.
GGCGTCATCGTGGACAAGTCTGCGGACGTCGGCACTCTGACGGCGGGACGCCGCTATCTCGAGACCGTCGTCGCCGAGGCGGGCGATGTCGATATCACCAAGCACGCCGTTCTGGTTTCCGTGGGCCGTGGCATCCAGGAAAAAGACAACATCGCCATCGCCGAGGAGCTGGCCGAGACGCTGGGCGCGGCGGTGAGTTGCTCCCGGCCCGTGGTCGATGCCAAGTGGTTGCCGAAATCCCGCCAGGTAGGCTCGTCCGGGAAGACGGTGAAGCCCAAGATTTACATGGCATGTGGCATCAGCGGCTCATTCCAACATCTGGCCGGCCTCAAGGGCAGTCCTTTCATCGTCGCCATCAACAAGAACCCCAAAGCTCCCATCTTTCAGGTGGCCGACGTTGGCATCGTCGCCGACATCCTGGAGTTCTTGCCGGAGCTGACCAGCAAGGTCCGCGGAATGAAACAGGTTTCGGTCTAAGAAATAAAGAGAGGCACCGACAATGATCACCAAGAAGACATTGCAATTAAGTTTGAAATCGCTGCGGGATTTCGCGAAGAAGCGCCTGCCTGATGAAGAGCTGATCGCGTTGGACGAACGCGATGAATGCCCGGTGGAGATTATCAGGCACATGAGCGACCCGGATAAGTTGGGCATTCAACTCCTGTTCATTCCGGAAGAGTATGGCGGGATGGGCGGAAGCACTTTCGACGTCTATTGCATCTGCGAAGCCATGGCGCGGATCGACCTTGGTGTCGCCACCTCCTTGTTCGCCACCTTCCTCGGCAGCGATCCCATAACTTTCGGCGCCACTCCTGAGCAGAAGAAGAAATGGCTGGGTCGCATTGCTGACGAAGGAATTCTGTTCGCCTACGGCGCGACGGAGCCGGAAGCGGGCAGCGACTTGGGCGCGCTGAAGACTACCGCCGATCGCGTCGAAAAGGACGGGCAGATCGTCGGCTACAAGGTCAATGGCAGCAAGCAGTGGATCAGCAACGGCGGAATCGCCGACGTTTACACCATCCTGGCCAATACGCCCGCAGGGCCAAGCTGGTTCATCGTGGACGCAGGCACCAAGGGCTTTGCTCACGATAAGCCTGAAGACAAGCACGGCATTCGCCTCAGCAACACGGCAGCGCTCGCCCTCAACGATGTGTACGTTGACGCCGACCGGCTCGTCGGCGGCGTCGAAGGCCAGGGCCTGGTGCAGGCGCAGATGGTCTTCGGTTACACGCGCGTGATGGTGGCCGCTTTTGGCCTTGGGGCCGGATGGGCGGCGCTCGATCGCGCAATTCCCTATTCCACCAAGCGAATCCAGGCTGGCGCGCCGCTCTCCGAAAAGCAAGGGTACACGCACAAGCTGATCGTCCCGCACGTGGTCCGACTGGAAGCGGCCCGTTCCTATATCGAAGAGACCGCCGAGCGCATTGACGCCGGCGAAGGCAGCTTGAACACCGAAGGCGCCATCGCCAAGTACATGGCGACCGAAGCCGGAGATGCGGCGGCTGACGCCAGCATTCAAGCGCTTGGCGGCTACGGCTACACCCACGAGTATATGGTCGAGAAAATCAGCCGCGACGTTCGCATCACCAGGATCTACGAAGGAACCTCGGAGATCATGGAGATGACCATCAGCCGTGACCGCTGGCAACTGCACCTGAAGACGCGCGGGCAGTATTATCACGAGCGGGCGCGCGAGTTGGAGGGGCTGCACGTTCAGCATCCGGAGGTGGGCGCCAACCTGGCGGCGTTGGCTAAGCACGCGCTGGCCGAGGTGATGGAAAAAGCGAGGGCCGCCCGCCTGACCCGTTTCCAACACATCCTTCTGCGGCTGGGGGAATTGATTGCTTACGCCGAGTGCGCGGGCAGTCTATCCCGGCGTGCCGCGCGTAGCGCGGAAGGCCGGCTCAACGAAAAAGCCAGCACGCGTTTCGATGTTACCGCACTCGCCGCGCTAAGCCGCACCTTCGCCCGCGAGGCGGCCCTCAAGGTAGCCGAAGAAGGTTTGCGTTGGGTGACCGGAGCGGGTGGCGTGAGCGACGCGAACATGGCCGCGTTTGAAGCGAACTTGGGGCTGCCCGCCATCCACCGCGCACAGGAGGGCCTGATTGCCGACATGGATTACGTGGCCGACGTACTCTATAGCCGGATGAAGAAAGAGGCGGAACAGGCCGTCCTGGTTTAAGGGGGCAAGACACCCAGGCATTCGGTCCGTTTTTCGCTGGCCGGATGCCTGTGTTGTTCCCCGGTAAAGCGAACACAATACAAAACCGTTGGGACCCGGCTCAGCAACCATAAGCTAATTTTATGTGCTGTAACACAAAGGTTTTGTGTTGTAACATGTGGTTATTGTGTTGTGACATATAGTTTGTGTGTTGTAACGCGTTACTTGTCACCTGACCTTGTGGCCTGCATCACCTAATTTCCCGTGCTACATCACTGACAATGTCCCACTCCCCCTGTCACAGTAGAGATGCTCTCAGGCGCTCCCGGGTCATCCAGGCCGTGTGAGTGGATCATGCCTCTCCTCATGGGGAGGAAATGAAACGACCCAACCCTCCGAACGTCTGCTTCAGCGTCGCCCGATGGGCGCCATCTTCGTCCGGCTTAAGAAATTTCCAAAGGAAGTGACCAGCTATGGAAAACACCGCATATCGTGCCATTGCGATTGTGGGAGCAGGGGCAGTTCTGCCCGACGCCGTGAACGTACCGGCTTTCTGGCAAAACGTGAAGAATGGCCGTTACAGCATCAGCGAGGTCCGGCCCGACCGCTGGGACGCTGCGCTTTATTACGATGCCGATCACGCTGCACCCGACAAGACCTATTCCAAGATCGGTGGCTGGGTGCGCGAGTACGTGTGGAACCCCATGAAGTGGCACCTGCCCATCCCGCCCCGCGTGGTCGATGCCATGGATGTTGCCCAAAAATGGGCCATCGCTTGTACCCGCGAAGCCTTGGAAGATTACGGCTATCCCCAGCGGCCGCTGAATCTGGATCGCACCGCGGTGATCCTGGGCAATGCCATGGCCGGAGAAAGACATTACCTCACATCGTTGCGTGTCCACTTTCCGGAATACGCCCGTGAGCTGGCCGGAAGCGCCAGCTTCGCCGCGTTGCCGCCGGCGGCCCGCCGTGACATCACCCGCGAATTGCACGACCGCATCGGCAAGCTGCTCCCCGAGATCACGGAAGACAGCATGCCCGGCGAATTGGCGAACTGCATTGCCGGCCGCATCGCCAACCTCTACAACTTCCACGGGCCCAATTACGTGGTGGACGCCGCCTGCGCATCAGCGATGGCAGCAATCAGTTCGGCCGTCGAGGGACTGGTCGAGAACGATTTTGATGTGGCCGTCTGCGGCGGCATTGACCGCAACATGGGGGCCCCGACCTTCGTCAAGTTTTGCAAGATCGGCGCGCTTTCGGGAAGAGATAGCCGGCCGTACGCCGAGGGGGCAGATGGCTTTGTCATGGGCGAAGGTGCTGCAATCTTTTTGCTCAAGCGCCTGGCCGATGCCGAGCACGATGGGGACAAGATATACGCTGTGCTGCGCGGTATCGGCGGAGCCAGCGATGGCAAGGGAAAAGGGATTACGGCGCCCAACCCGATTGGCCAGAAACTCGCCATCGAGCGCGGCTGGCAGAACGCCGGGTTATCGCCTACCGCCGGGACGTTGATGGAAGGCCACGGCACGTCAACCAGCGTGGGCGACGCCATCGAACTGCAGAGCATGACGGAAGTGCTCAGCAGTTTTCACCTCCCCGCTGGGTCGGTGGCGCTGGGTTCGGTCAAATCGAATATCGGACATCTCAAAGGAGCTGCGGGCGCGGCGGGATTGCTGAAGGCGATCCTGGCTCTTCGCGATAAGGTGTTGCCGCCAAGCGTGAATTTCGCGCACCCCAATCCGGCTATCGACTTTGCTCACTCTCCGTTGTATGTCAATACCGAGTTGCGACCGTGGACGGTTCCGGAAGATACGCCGCGGCGCGCCGGCCTCAGCGCTTTTGGCTTTGGCGGCACCAACTTCCACGCTGTGCTGGAAGAGTACATTCCCGGCAGGCTCAACGGAAATGGCAAGCGATCGGTAGCTGTCACTGCGCCCTCGCCAGTAGTGGCAGAGAGAAGTTTCAATGCGGCGACAGTAACGCCTCCGTCAACTGCGGCTGTCTCCTATAAAGCTCCGTTGCGCGGCGCGCTGGTGATCGGCGCTGCATCGGACACGGCAATCGCCGAGCGCCTGCAGACAATCCAGAAAGATGCCGCGACCGGTCGCGCACCTGCGCCTGCCGCCCCGGCGGAATCCGACCTGAGAGCGCCGGAACGCCTTGTGATCGACTACGCCGACGCCAACGATCTGGCCGACAAGTCGACCAAGGCGCTGAAGGCATTGAAAGCCAACCAAGCTCCGATATGGAAAGCCCTGCGTCCACAAGGCATCTTTCGTGGACGCGGCCCTGCGGGCAAAGTGGCGTTCCTGTACACCGGGCAAGGCTCGCAGTACGTCAACATGCTTGAGCCGCTGCGCGCCGCCGAACCCATCGTGGCCGAAACTTTTGCCGAAGCGGACCGCATCATGACCCCACTACTCGGCAAGCCGCTGAGTGAGTTTGTCTTCGTTGACCAAACTGACGAGGTCGCCGTCGCGAAAGCTGAAGAAGATCTGCGCCAGACCGAGATCACCCAGCCCACTGTGCTGACCATCGACTTGGCCCTGACCCGGCTGCTGGCTGCGTACGGCATACAGCCCAACATGACCATGGGACACAGTCTGGGCGAATACGGCGCGCTGGTTGCGTCGGGTTCGCTCTCCTTCGAGGACGCATTGGGAGCGGTTAGCGCTCGCGGCCGCGGCATGGCCCGCGTGGCCGTGAAAGATACCGGAAAGATGGCGGCGGTCTTTGCGCCGCTGGCTGAAGTCGAGCGAATCCTGAAGACCATCGACGGCTATGCGGTGATCGCCAACGTAAATAGCGGGCAGCAGTCGGTCATCGGCGGCGCCAGCAAAGCGGTCGAACGGGCCACGGAGATCTTTCTACAGGCTGGCTACAACGTAGTGCCGTTGCCGGTCAGCCACGCGTTTCACACGTCGATTGTTGCGCCGGCCAGCGAACCGCTGCGCGAGATGTTGTCGCACCTGCACATGCAACCACCTCGTGTGCCCGTCATTGCCAACGTGAATGGCGAGTTTTATCCCACGGGACCTGATGTTGTTCCCCAGATGCTGGACCTCCTCGCGCTGCAGGTCGCCAGTCCGGTGCAGTTTGTGAAGGGATTGAACACACTCTACGACGCGGGCGCGCGCATTTTCGTCGAAGTCGGACCGAAGAAGGCGTTGCAGGGATTTGCCGAGGAAGTGCTCGGCGACCGCGGCGACGTGGTCTCGCTGTTCACGAATCATCCCAAGGTCGGCGACATTCCGGCTTTCAACCAGGCGTTGTGCGCCATGTACGCGGCGGGACTGGGCCGCGGACTGACTGAAGCGGCGGTCGAGGTTCCAGCGAAACCTGCGTACTCGCAATCGGCCATCGCCACTCCGGCGAACGACACGAAACCAATGCCGCTGGCAGCAACTATTCCCCCAGCTGTCACGGCGTCATCGACTCCTACAGACGGTAATGGGTACAACGAACTCGGTCGCCTGTTTGCCGAAACTCTGGAACGCAGCGGCTGGCAGATTCGCCACGACGAGAAACCTGCCCCGACCAATATCCCAGTGGGCATCACTGGAGCGTCGTTGGGCCTGCCTGGAACCGAGCACATCTTCGACGATGGCAACATCGAACGCATCTTGCGCGGCGATCAGTTCATCAGCGCCATCCCCGCGCACTTCCGCCAGGACATGTTGGACAAGAACATCTTGCGCCTGGTTAAGAGCGAGCAGGGAGAGGCCACGTTTGAATCCATTCACGATGTGGCGGATGTCATCAAGCTGGCGGGCCGCGGAGGCGCCTTCGATCTGGGAAGTGAATTCGGCGTTCCTTCCGAGCGCCTGGCCGCTTTCGACCGCGTCACTCGCCTGGCTATCGGCGCGGGCATCGACGCGCTGCGTGACGCCGGAATCCCGCTAGTCATGCGTTATAAGACCACGACCAAAGGCACCCAGTTGCCGGATCGCTGGGGGCTGCCGGACGCCATGCGCGACGATACCGGCGTAATTTTTGGCTCCGCCTTCCCCGGCTGTGACTCCTTCGCCGACATAATGGGGAGCTATTACAAAGACCATGAGCGCCGCGAGCAGTTGGCGTTGCTGGAAGGCCTACGCGCCCGGTCCGCAGGTAACGGCCATTCGGACCTTGGGCAGGAATTGGACCAGCGCATCGGGGAGTTGCGCCTGGCAATCGAAAAACAGCCGTATGTTTTCGACCGGCGATTCCTGCTCAGAGTTTTATCGATGGGACATTCGCAATTCGCCGAACTCATCGGCGCTCGCGGTCCCAACACGCAAATCAACTCCGCATGCGCGACCACTGCCCAAGGCGTTGCGCTGGCGCAGGACTGGATTCGCGCCGGACGGTGCCGCCGCGTAATCGTCATCTCGGCAGACGATGTCACCTCCGACAACCTGATCGATTGGATGGGCGCCGGTTTTCTGGCTAGCGGAGCGGCAGCCACCGACGAAAAAGTCGAAGACGCCGCGATACCGTTTGACCGCCGCCGGCACGGCCTGATCATGGGCATGGGCGCCGCCGCCCTTGTGGTGGAGAGCCTGGATGCTGCGCGTGAGCGGGGAATCCAGCCGATCTGCGAAGTGTTGAGTGCAGTGACAGCCAACAGCGCATTTCATGGCACTCGTCTCGACGTGCAGCACATCGGCCAGGTGATGGAGGGCCTGGTCGCCGAAGCCGAAACCTGCAGTGGCGTCGCCCGCAATCAGATCGCGCCGCAGATGGTTTTCGTTTCCCACGAAACTTACACGCCCGCGCGTGGCGGCAGCGCCTCGGCGGAGATCCACGCTCTGCGTCGCGTCTTCGGCGATAGCTCCGATCGAATCGTCATCGCCAATACCAAAGGCTTAACTGGCCACGCCATGGCCACCGGCATCGAAGATGTCCTCGCGGTGAAGGCCCTAGAAACGGGATTAGTGCCGCCCGTTGCCAACTTTAGGGAAGTCGATCCCGAGTTGGGTCTGTTGAACCTGTCGAAGGGCGGCGCTTATCCCGTGCAGTATGCAATGCACTTGGGCGCCGGTTTCGGTTCACAGATCAGCATGATTCTGCTGCGGTGGGTGCCGACGAAAGACGGGATTCGTCGCAGCCCGAATGCTCTGGGCTACGCCTATCGCATTGCCGACGAAAACGTCTGGAACGCGTGGCTAAGCCGAATGGCAGGACGTCCGGTCGCCGACTTGGAAGTGGTCCACCGCACGTTACGCGTGCGCGATCAAGGGCTGGCCGCGCGGATGGCAGTCACCGCCAAGGAAGTCGTGATGGTGCCAGCGCCAGCAGCAGCGCCTAGGCAGATGGCCAAACCTGAGCCGCCGGTTCAGGTCGCTGCGGTTGCAGCTTCTGCACCACCAAAGGTTGTGAAGAGCGAGCCGCTTCAACAAATGACATCGGCCGCGGTGGCAACGGCGCCCCCGCCGAAGGTGAAAGTGGAAACGAAAGCTCCTGCGCCGACACCCGCCGTGACATCTCCTAAGAACGGCGTTGGCGATGCCGTGCAGGAACGCATCCTCGCCTTGATGGTAGAAAAGACTGGATATCCGCAAGACATGCTGGATGTCGATCTTGACCTGGAAGCGGACCTTGGTGTTGATACCGTCAAGCAGGCGGAAATGTTCGCGGCCATCCGCGAGATATACAACATTCCGCGCGATGAGAACCGCAAGCTGCGCGACTATCCCACGCTGGCGCATGTGATTCGCTTCGTGTACGAGAAGCGGCCCGACCTGGCCAGCGCGACTCCCGTGTCGAAGACGGCCGAGATGCCCGCAGTCGTATCAACTCCCGCCGCGACCCAACCGACTCCGCCAACACCGCAGGCGACATCTCCTAAGGACGGCGCTGGCGGTGACGTAAAGGAACGCATTCTCGCCTTGATGGTGGAAAAGACCGGCTATCCGCAGGACATGCTGGATGTCGATCTTGACCTGGAAGCGGACCTTGGTGTCGATACCGTTAAGCAGGCGGAAATGTTCGCCGCCATCCGCGAGATCTACAACATCCCGCGCGACAAGAACCGCAAGCTGCGCGACTATCCCACGCTGGCGCATGTGATCCGGTTCGTATATGAGAAGCGGCCTGACCTGGCTGTTGCTCCTTTGTCACCGAAGAAGGCCGCGATACCTGCAGCTGCACCAACTCCCGTCGCCACCCAACCGACTCCGACGATGGCATCTCCTAAAGACGGCGCAGCCGAGGCCGTCAAGGAACGCATCCTCGAATTGATGGTGGAGAAGACCGGCTACCCCAAAGACATGCTGGATGTCGATCTTGATCTGGAAGCGGACCTCGGTGTGGACACCGTGAAGCAGGCGGAAATGTTCGCCGCCATCCGCGAGATCTACAACATCCCGCGCGATGAGAACCGTAAGCTGCGCGATTACCCCACACTGGCGCACGTGATTCGGTTCGTCTATGAGAAGCGGCCCGACCTAGCTGGCGCGGCTTCGCCGTCTCCAGCCATCGCTGAGCCAATCGCTCCCGAGCCGGCAACCGTCGCAGCTCCAGCAGTCACGGACGACGCGATCAAAGACAAGGTGCTGGAGATCGTGGCCGAGAAAACGGGCTATCCCAAGGACATGCTCGACCTGGATCTTGACCTGGAAGCGGACCTCGGCATAGATACCGTCAAGCAGGCGGAGATGTTCGCCGCCATTCGGGCGGCGTATAACATCCCGCGCGATGAGAACCTCAAGCTGCGGGACTTCCCGACCCTGGCCCACGTCATTCAATTCGCCCATGCCGGACAGCGGACAACAACGGTAGCCACTACATCTGTCACCGCGACACCTGCTGCGAAAGCGGTTGCGCCGCCGCGCCCGCCAATCGCGAGTTTCGATGCCGCCAACCTTGTTCCACGCCGCGTGCCGGTGCCCAACTTGCGGCCGCCGCTCACTGTTTGTAAGCCGACGGGCGTGACCTTCGCCCGCGGAAACCGCGTGGTGATCATGCCCGACAACGGCGGAGTGGCGCAGGCACTGGCGCAACGGCTGGAGACAATGAGGGGTGTAGAAGTCCTATGGATCAAGGACGCGCCGGATGCCAATGCGCTGAGCAATCGCCTCAAAGACTGGCTCGCCGCCGGACCGGTGCAAGGAGTCTACTGGCTGTCCGCGCTGGACAACGAAGGCGATCTTGCCGGCATGGACCTTGCGTCCTGGCACGAAGCCCTCTGGGTTCGCGCGAAATCGCTTTATACCACCATGCGCGTTCTGTTCGACCAGGTTGCGAAGCCGGGCACATTTCTGGTGTCGGCGACCCGACTGGGCGGGCAGCACGGTTACGACGAGGCCGGAGCGATCGCGCCCCTGGGCGGCGCAGTCGTGGGCTTCACCAAAACGTATAAGCGGGAGCGGCTGGACGCCCATGTCAAAGCGGTCGATTTCGAACCTGAGCGCAAACCGTCGGAACTGGCGGAAATCCTCATCGAGGAAACCCTGCGTGATCCCGGCGCAATCGAGATTGGCTACAAGGACGGGCAGCGCTGGACGATTGGACTGCAAGAACAGCCCGCAGCCGACGGACAGCCCGGATTGAAACTGGACAGCGACACCGTGTTTCTGATTACCGGCGCGGCGGGAAGCATCGTCTCCGCCATTACCGCCGACTTGGCGGCAGCTTCGGGCGGCACGTTTTACTTGCTTGATCTGGTGCCCGAACCTGATCCCAACAACCCCGACCTCAAGCGCTTCGTGAGCGACAAGGAAGGTCTGAAGCGCGATCTGTTCGCGCGCATCCAGGCCAGTGGCCAGCGAGCTACACCGGCGCTGATCGAAAAGGAGCTAGCCGGCCTGGAACGGGCGCAAGCCGCTAAGAGCGCAATCGACGCGGTGCGAGCCGCTGGAGGCACCGCACACTACTTCGGCGTCAACCTAACGGATGCGGACCGTGTAGCCGATATCATCCGCCAGGTGCGCGAGCGCAGCGGTCGCATCGACGTGCTGCTACACGCTGCGGGAATCGAGCGCAGCCATTTCCTGCCAGACAAAGACCCGCGCGAGTTCGACCTGGTGTTTGACGTCAAGAGTGACGGCTGGTTCAACCTCCTGCACTCAATCGGCGACATGCCCCTCGGCGTGACCGTGGCATTCAGTTCGATTGCCGGCCGCTTCGGCAACGGAGGGCAGACCGATTACAGTTCCGCCAACGACCTGCTGTGCAAGATCACGTCAAGCTTCCGCGCGGCCCGGCCGGGTACACGTGGCATCGTCATCGACTGGACGGCGTGGGGCGGTATCGGCATGGCTACGCGCGGCTCCATTCCGAAGATGATGGAACTGGCCGGCATCGATATGTTGCCGCCCGAAGCCGGCATTCCTCTGATCCGCCGCGAACTGACCTCAGGCGGAACACGCGGTGAAGTTGTCATAGGCCAGCGCCTGGGCATTCTTCTGAATGAATGGGATGCCACCGGCGGACTTGACACGGACGTGCTCGCCGCCACCACCGAAAAGCTGCGGCAAGGACCGATGATGGGCAAGATCACCGGAATGGGTATTTACAGTGGCTTGACCATGGAGACCACTCTCGATCCCAAACTTCAACCATTCTTGTACGATCACCGGATCGACGGCACGCCGGTGCTGCCCGGAGTCATGGGGATCGAGGGATTCGCCGAGGCTGCCCTGCGCGTGCATCCCGGCTGGCATGTCGAGGCGGTGGAAGAAGTAAATTTCCTGTCACCGTTCAAGTTCTACCGCGATGAGCCGCGCACGGTGACGATCCAAGCCGTTTATTACCCGCAAGGAGACAGGTTGCTTGCAGATTGCCAATTGATTGGCCGTCGCCTGCTACCCAACCATGCGGCGCCGCAAGAGACTGTTCACTTCACGGCACGGGTGCGACTGTCGAAGCTGACGCCAACCGCAGTGACCGGGAAGGCCCTGATAACGTCGCCCGACTCCATCGCGGAAGCCGCCGAAATTTATCGCGTTTACTTTCACGGACCGGCGTACCAAGTCCTGGAGCGGGCTTGGTGGGATGGAAAGCGGATGATTGGGTTGATGGCAGGAGGCTTGCCCAGCAACCACCAGCCGTCCGACCAGCCGACGCTGATGGCGCCACGGCTGATCGAGCTTATCTTCCAGACCGCCGGGCTCTGGGAAATGAGCGTACAAAACCGGTTTGGTCTGCCACAGGACGTTCATCAAGTGTCCTTGCTGCGTGCGCCGAACCTGGCTGAAAGCCGGTTGTACGCCGTGGTCACTCCCCATCCCGACCAGGAAAGCTTTGATGCCGAAGTTGTGGACACGAAAGGAAACTGCTACGTGCAGCTAAACGGCTACCGCACGGCAGCGATACCCAACAGCCTCGATGCCGAGCCTTTTAAAGCACTGCACGCCGTCATGGCATAAACGAACTTAGCTTGCTCAGCTTAACGATTGGTTGATCGGAGAAATCATGCAGCACGAATTTCAACGCGTGGCCATCGTGAACCGTGGTGAAGCCGCGATGCGCTTCATACACGCGGCGCGTGAGTTCAATCAAGAGTACGGCGCATCGCTGTGTACCATCGCCCTATACACCGAGCCCGACCGTCACGCGATGTTTGTTTGTGAGGCCGACGAAGCCGTGTCTCTGGGCGCAGCCATGCTCAAAGACCCCGCCACGGGCCAATCCAAGAGCAGCTACGTTGATTATGATCTGCTCGAACAGGTGTTGACCAAAACGCGCGCGGAGGCCGTCTGGGTGGGTTGGGGTTTCGTCGCCGAGCACCCTGGGTTTGCTGACCTTTGCCGCAAACTGGGTATCGTATTCATCGGCCCGGATGGCGATGTCATGCGGCGCCTGGGCGACAAGATCAGCTCAAAACTTCTGGCTGAGCAGGCCCAGATACCGGTTGCGCCATGGAGCGGCGGCCCGGTGGAAACGCTTGCCGAGGCCCAGCGCCACGCCGAGCGCCTGGGCTATCCGCTTCTGGTTAAGGCCACGGCCGGAGGCGGCGGTCACGGAATTCGTCGCGTGAATTCTGCAGCCCAACTCGCCCTGGCTTTTGCAGGCGCACGCGCTGAGGCGTTTAAGGCCTTCGGCAATGCCACCGTTTTCATGGAGCAACTGGTCCAGGCGGCGCGTCATGTCGAGGTGCAAGTCATCGCCGATCATTACGGCACGACATGGCCGCTCGGCGTGCGTGACTGCACCATTCAACGCCGCCACCAGAAAGTAATGGAGGAAGCGCCCTCTCCCGCACTCACTTCCCTGCAAGACCAGGCGCTACGCGAGGCGGCGGTGCGCTTAAGCCAGGCGGCGGGATATCACAACGCCGGAACCATCGAATTTCTGTACCAACCGGAGAGCCACCGCTTCTCGTTCATGGAGATGAATACCCGGTTGCAGGTCGAACATCCGGTGACCGAATGCACAACTGGTTGCGACCTCGTCAAGCTGCAGATTCACGTCGCGCGCGGCGGACGCCTGGAAGGAGAACCGCCCCGGACAACTGGTCACGCGATTGAAGTACGGCTGAACGCCGAAGATCCGGAAAACGGTTTCGCGCCGGCTCCCGGGACGATTGAGCGGTTCAGGCTTGCGACCGGACCGGGGGTGCGCATTGACACCGGGGTCGCGGTAGGCGATGCCATCCCGCCGGAGTTCGACTCCATGATCGCCAAGATCATCGCCTATGGACAAGACCGAAAGGAAGCACTCGCGCGGCTGCAACGGGTGCTGCGCGAGAGCGTTGTCGTCATCAAGGGCGGAACCAGCAACAAAGCATTTCTGCTGGACTTGCTGAACCGGGCCGACGTGCAGCGCGCGGAAGTGGATATCGGATGGCTGGACCGACTGTCGGCCAGTGGCGGGCATTGTTCCAGGCGTCACGCCGATGTGGCGCTGGTGCAGGCGGCGATTGAAGCCTACGCTGCCGAGTTGGCGGTGGAGCAGACGCAATTCTACGCCTCAGCCGTCCGCGGACGGCCGCACGTTCGCAACGAGTTAGGCCGGACGGTGGAACTACGCTACCGCGGACAAAGATACTCCCTCAGGGTTTGTTGTCTCGGCCCCCAGCAGTACCGCGTAGAAGTGGATGGAGCGCGCATCGAGGCGCTTCTCCACCCACTGGGCAAGTTTGAATATTGGCTCACCGCCTTCGAGCGGCGCTTCCACGTCGTCTCCATCGTTCAAGGTCTGAATTACCGGATCGAGGTGGACGGCGTGTCGCACTCGATCAATCGAGATGACGGCGGAATGGTGCATGCGCCCGGGCCGTCGGTAGTCGTTTCCATCGCGGTGAAAGCGGGTGACGTGGTTTCGGCTGGGGATACCTTGGCCGTGCTGGAAGCCATGAAAATGGAGATGGCAGTCGTTGCCCCATTTTCCGGAAGAGTCCGCCAGGTGATGACGATACCGCACGTGCAGGTGGACGCCGGCGTTCCGCTGCTGCAAATCGAAGCCATTGCAGATGAGCAGACGTCGGCAACCACGGAGCGGGTGGTATTTGGCGAGTCGCCCACGGCGAACGAGCCCGGAAAGGAAAATCAATCCCGCTGGCGTCAGGACCTGGAAGAACTGCGTCATCTCATGCTGGGCTTTGATGCTGACCCGACCCAGACGGCGCGGCTGTTTGCGCAATGGAGCCAGTTCAAGGAAGCTCCCGCCGATAGCGACGAAATAAGACGCCGCGAAGATGAGGTCCTCAACATTTTTGTGGATATATGCTCGCTATTTCGCCGGAAACCGAGCGTGCACGATCTCGCCGGCAGTGAAGCACCCAGCACCGAGGCCTACCTCTTTTCCTACTTGCGCATGCTCGAAACGCAAGGGGAGGGACTGCCGCCCGCGTTTGTGGAGGCGCTCGGTCGCACGCTGGCTCATTATGGCGTGCAGACCCTGGACCGCTCGCCCGAACTGGAAGAGAGTTTGCTCTGGATCTACAAGTCGCACCAAAGAGTGGAGCAGCAAGTGGGTTCTATTCTGGCCTTGCTGGAACGCCGTCTGGCGTGCGTCGACGTCTTCGCGCAGTACGCGGACGAGCCGTTCCGTTTACTGCTTGACCGGATCATCGCCATGACACGCGGACAGTTCCCCTCCGTCAGCGACCTCGCGCGCGAATTGCACTATCGCTGCTTCGAGCAGGCGGCGTTTGAGCAGGCACGTAGACAGATCTACGCGCAAGCCGAAGCTCACCTCGCCTATCTTGCCGCCAATCCGAAGGCCGCCGACCAGCACGACCGAGTAAACGCGTTGATCGAATGTCCGCAACCGCTAGCCGGCTTCTTCTCCGGCCGATTTGCCGCCGCGGATCCCGGCTTGCGGCAATTGATGTTGGAAGTGGTTACGTCTCGATATTATCGCGGGCAATCACTGACAAACCTTCGCGCGATGCCTATGAATGGGCACTGCTGTGTATCGGCGGAATACCTACACGACGGAAGGCGCGTCCACGTCTTCGCCGCTCATGCTGCCTACGATCGATTTGACGAAACGGTAGGCGCGATGGGCCCTTGCCTCGCAGAAGTGCCGGCAGAAGACGACACTGTCATTGATCTCTACCTTGGGAATTCGGGCCCGCTGGCCGATCCGGAGCTGACGCAACAGGAAGTTTGCTCCAGGATCAACCAAGCTCGCTTTCCTCGGCCGATCCAGCGCATCGTAGTGGCAGTCGCGGGGCCAGGCTGCGGCGAGAGCATGGCCGGCATGCAACACTTCACCTATCAGCCCTCCGTGAGCACATATGCAGAGGTAAAGCTCTTCCGCGGAGTCCATCCCATGATCGCCGAACGGCTGCATCTGTGGCGCTTGAAGAACTTTAGCGTTGAGCGGCTGCCGTCGGTGGAAGATGTTTATCTCCTGCATGTCCAGGCCAACGATAACCCCAAAGATGAGCGACTGTTCGCGGTTGCCGAAGTGCGGGATCTGACGCCGGTGCGGGATGAGACGGGCCGCATCGTGCAACTGCCGCACCTGGAGCGCATGTTTGCCGAAGCGGTGGCAGGCATCCGGCTGTTTCAGTCGCGGCGCGCTCCGCACCAGCGGCTCTACTGGAATCGGATATTCCTTTACATTTGGCCGGTGTTCGACCTCAAGCCGGATGAAATCCACGATATCGCACACAAACTGGCCCTGTCGACGGATGGCTTGGGATTGGAACAAGTGGTGGTGCGGGCCCGCATGCCTATTCCGCCGATCGGCGAGCTACGCGATACGGTGATGCGCATCTCGGCCCCCGGTGACGCCGGTTTGCTGATGACCTTCCGGCCCTTCACTAAGCTGCAACTGCTCAAACCGCTGACCGAGTACGACCAGAAAGTTGTCCGCATGCGCCGGCGGGGACTCATTTATCCCTACGAAATCATCCGAATGCTGACGCCCGATCGCGAGAATGCTCGGGGCGAATTCCCCACAGGCGATTTTGTCGAGTACGATCTTGAACCCGATGGCCGGCTGGTACCGATCGATCGTCCGCCCGGGCAAAACAAGTCCAATATCATCGTTGGCGTAATCCGCAACTTTACCGCCAAGTATCCCGAGGGCATGACGCGAGTGGTGCTGTTGGGAGATCCAAGCAAGGACTTGGGCGCGCTCGCCGAATCTGAATGCCGGCGCATTCTCGCCGCTTTGGATCTCGCCGAAGAGATGGGCGTGCCGCTGGAATGGTTTGCCATCTCGGCCGGCGCGAAGATCTCGATGGACAGCGGCGTGGAGAACATGGATTGGATTGCCCGCGTCCTACGTCGCCTGATCGAGTTCACGCAGGCCGGCGGCGAAGTGAATCTGGTGATCAACGGGATCAACGTCGGGGCGCAGCCCTACTGGAACGCCGAGGCAACCATGCTCATGCACACCCGCGGCATCCTGATCATGACCCCGAAAGCGGCGATGGTGCTCACCGGCAAGCGCGCACTGGATTACTCGGGCAGCGTTTCGGCCGAGGACAACGAAGGCATTGGCGGATACGACCGCATCATGGGTATCAACGGCCAGGCGCAGTACTGGGCGCGAGACATCGATCAAGCCTGCCACATTCTCTTGCGCCATTATGAGCACACCTACGTAGCGCCCGGTGAGCGATTCCCGCGCCGGGCCCTTACCAACGATCCCATCGACCGGGATGTGCAGACGTATCCGCACGTTAGCGGCACGGACAACGGCTTCACTCGGGTGGGTGAGATCTTCTCCGACGTCACTAACGCCGGGAGGAAGAAATCGTTCGACATTCGCAGCGTGATGAGGGCCGTAGTTGACCAGGACCATCGCCCCCTGGAACGCTGGCCCGGGATGCGGGGCGCCGAAACTGCGGTGATCTGGGATGCCCATCTCGGCGGCTATCCGGTTTGCCTCATCGGCATCGAATCCCAGCAAGTGCCTCGGTTAGGGTTTGTCCCGGCTGACGGCCCCGACTGCTGGACCGCAGGGACGCTCTTTCCCCTCTCGTCGAAGAAGGTGGCTCGCGCCCTGAATGCGGCCACCAACAATCGACCGGTAGTGATTCTGGCCAATCTGTCGGGCTTTGACGGATCGCCAGAGTCGATGCGCAAGCTACAGCTTGAATACGGCGCCCAGATCGGGCGGGCCGTGGTGAACTTTAAAGGCCCCATGGTCTTTTGCGTTATCTCCCGCTACCACGGGGGGGCATACGTGGTCTTCTCGCGGGCGCTGAATGAACAGCTCGAAGTGGTGGCCTTGGAAGGGACCTACGCGTCCGTGATTGGCGGCGCGCCCGCGGCGGCAGTGGTGTTTGCCAGCGAAGTTGAAGCCAGGGCCCGCAAAGATGAGCGCCTGGAGGCGCTGACCCAGGCGATGGCCAAAGCCGACAGCAAGGAAAAAGCCGGGTTGCGCGCGCAATACAACGAACTCTTCAAGGTGGTCCACTCCGAGAAGCTGGGCGAGATGGCTGAGGAATTCGATCGCGTGCACAGCGTGCATCGCGCGCTCAGAGTGGGTGCGCTGCATAATATTCTCCCGCCCGCAAGCCTTCGCCCGTACCTGGTCGACGCCGTCGAACGCGGTATGAGAAAAACGGAGCAATCAATATCTAAGGCAGCACAACTTAGGAAACAGGTGCGACGAGAGATCAACGTCGAGGAAATACTCATGGTTTCTCCCGTCGGGCAGGCATGATGGACGTCTTTTGGCTGGAACAGGCCGAAGCAGACCTGCCGTCGCAGAATGATTGGTTAAGCGCCAGCGAAAGGCTTCGCCTGGATGGCATGCGTTTTGCCAAACGCCACGCCGACTGGCGGCTGGGGCGCTGGACCGCGAAACGTGCACTGGCGGCGTACCTGCACCTGCCCAGTCATTCGCGGGACCTTGCGGGCATCGAGATACGCTCGGCGCCGTCTGGCGCGCCGGAGGTCTTCATCGCGAACCAACCAGCGGGCGTCGCCATTTCACTCAGCCACCGGGCTGGCGTGGCCGCTTGCGCCGTCACGCTGTCCGGGGCGGAACTGGGTTGTGATTTGGAGATTGTCGAGCCGCGCAGTGACGCATTTCTGGCCGACTACTTTGTGACGGAAGAGCAAGCGTTGATTGAGCGGACCTCCGCAGCGGAGCGTTCCCGGCTTTTGGCACTGCTCTGGAGCGGAAAGGAAAGTGCTCTGAAAGCGCTGCGCGCAGGGCTTCGACTGGATACCCGTAGCGTTACAGTTCGTCCTGTCGCTCCGGCGCTGCACGGAGACGGGCACGCACAGGCTCCTGCTCTCGCCGCTCTAGCGTCATACGGGCCCGAGAGCTGGCAACCTCTACAGGTGGTTTATGAGGGCGGGCAGATCTTCCATGGCTGGTGGCAAAATACAGGTGACCTCTTGCGAACCATGGTCGCCTCTCCACGTCCGGCCGCGCCGATTTTCTTAGAAGCCACAGCCCACTATGTGCAGTCTGCTTCTTAATTTCGTTTCCAGGGGCGGATGAAAGTTGACCACGGAGGCG
This sequence comes from Candidatus Korobacteraceae bacterium, assembly GCA_049520555.1. Lineage (GTDB taxonomy): Bacteria > Acidobacteriota > Terriglobia > Terriglobales > Acidobacteriaceae > Bog-257. The sequence goes on along the minus strand of JBEKPR010000007.1, from coordinate 37,922 downwards.
CGGAGATCACGGAGCAAACTCGATAAGACCCGAGACGCCGTGTCCTCCATGGTGAATGTTTTTGACGGAGCGAAGCGCCCGGGTCAAGCGCCGCATTTGCTGGCTCTATCCGAAACCCTGAGACTGCTTAGGCATCCATATATGTGAGGCTGTGATCAAGCCCTGACGGAGACGTGACGCAGGGCACAGACTCGGATGGCGTTTACGTGAGATACGTATGGTAGGTGGTGTGAATACCGATCCATTGCTGGGCGAATCGGTCAACAGGGCCCAGCTCTCGCGATGCAGCTTCGAAGGAGAGTGTCTTATGAAACCGGGTGGCGACTCAACGGCATATCTTCGCTACGGACGAACCCTGGTCAAGTCCGGAGTATCGGGACTGCGTAGCGGCCAGGAATCTCATCTCCATGGACAGCCTCTTTCCGAAGTCCTGAGCCAATCTGCGCGTGCATCGTTAAGCCTGGCTACCATCGGGGCCTGTGTCGGCGTCCTGCGGTTCTACGCCAACGGCCGTCGCGATCGCCTGCCAAGAACGATTGCGTGGAGCGTACTAGGTAGTGCGATCGGGTTTTGTGCCGGATTCGCCTGGAAGACTCGTGAACTCACGGCCAGCATGGGCCGCTCTTCCCTGAAGCAGATGGGGGCGGTGCGTGATCAACACTGGCTCGAACGCCATCCCATTGACTATGCATAGAACGTGCCTATGGCCGAACCGCCATAGCACGTCGGCAATCCTCCGAACGAAAACCGTCTACCAGCAGATTGCGAGTCTGTGTCTCCGCGGCTTGAGCTAGGCCGTTTGGGCCTTCCTTGCCAACCATCTTTTCTTCATCATTTCGGAGAGACGCTTGCGCGAGGCTGCGCTCATCGGCTTGCGTTTCGGGGCGGCCTTCTTCTTGCGTTCGGCCCAGCGCTTCTTCATCATCTCGGAGAGCCGCCGGCGTCCGGCAGCAGTAATGCCGCCACCCTTGCGGGTGCGTGCAGGTTTGGCTTGTTTCGCTCCGGGAGGACGGCCGCGGCGGCTGCCAAGCCGAGTACCGAGACCTTCTAGGGCAGCAATGGCTTGGTCAAGGCGATCACGATCGCGGTTGAGGTCAGTGAGAAGCTGTTGAATGTCCATGCGCATCCTTTCAACGAGAAAGGGGATTATACGCTTCGCGGTCAACTCGGCTGATCTTCGGGCGACCCTACCTGCCCTGCAGCCTCATTCCGCGGCTAGTCAGCGGCCAGCTTTCCAGGTGCGGTACAACGCGTCATGCAGCGGCACTTTCGGCGCCCATCCGGTTTCTTCGCGGATGCGGTGCGTGTCATACCAGCGGTCCTGCAAGGCCCGGTTTAACTGATGCTTTGAAAATCGCACACTGCCTCCTACCGGCAGCATCCGGATCGCTATCTCGGCGAAAGGCCCCGCCAGCCGGACCGGCCAGCCGGAGGAAAAATGCGTCCCGGTTTTGTCTACGGCTGTTTTCGCCTCGTGGTACTTCGCCAGGGTGAGTTCATCGTCATCGACGATGTTGAATTGCCGAAGCTGCCCTCCGCCGGAATGCCCCGCCACTTGCATCGCATCCACCAAATTTTCAACGTAGTTCAACGGAATGCGATGGTTGCGATTGCCGAAAACGAAGTTGGTCTTCCCCAGCGTGAATCCCAGCAGCGCCACCGGAAGTTGCCTGCCGGGACCATAGATAATGCCGGGCCTGAGGATGGTTATCGGCAACGCCCTTTCCCGTGCGAAGGTGACGGTCAACTGGTCGGCCAGGATCTTCGATTGAGCGTAGAAGTCGCGCAGCTGCGGTGACTCATCGTAGGGAGTGTTCTCATCGATTCGCTGACCGTTTGGAACAGGGCCGTAAACCGCCAGTGAACTGGCATACACGACCCGGCCGACGCCCTGCCGGAGACACGCGGTAAGGACCCGTTCTGTGCCAGCTACATTGGCTTCGAGGAAGTCGGCCTTACTGCCCGGAGTATCCACCTTGGCTGCAAGATGATAGACAACGTCGGCTCCTTGCACCGCACGGGCTATGCAGTCCGGGTCTCCCAACCCTTCACGCACCACCTCCGCGCCTTGGGTTTCCAGCAGATCGGCACGGCGGGAAGGCCTCGCCAGCACCCGGACAGGAATTCCCCGGGCCAGCAAGTCTCGCACCAGGGCCGTCCCCAGGAAACCCGTACCGCCAGTTACGCAGACAAGCATGCCATCGCACCCCAGTTACAACCGTCATTGCCCTCGGCGCTGGACACGTCTTACCGCGGAGAGCCAGGCGGTCCCACGTAGCACGGCTGGGCCATGCTACCGTTCGACGGGGGATTTCCTCACATGTTACACTCCATCTTTCAAGAGATTTGTGAGTGGTTCGGAACCAGAGTCGATTTGGTTCCTATTTTTCCGCCGGGAAAAGTTGTCCCACGAGATTGTTTTTCCTCGGTTCCGGTTCCCGTGAAACAAATTAAGCCTATGGTTGGAGAGCAGACGGGTTGACGGTCCTCAGCTACATAGTCCTCGCTATTGCTGGCATTCCCGGCATTTATTATCTGCTGGCCCTTTACAGCTCTGCGCGATTCTGGAGTCAGCAGCGGACCCCCCCGGATTCTGACTACACGCCCCCGATAAGCTGCCTCAAACCCATCCGCGGACTCGACCCTGAGGCCTATGAGAATTACGCCAGCTTCTGCCGCCAGGACTATCCCGAATACGAAATTCTTTTTTGTGTCGACGCGGATGATCCGGCGCTACCCGTTCTGGAAAAGCTGATTCACGACTTTCCTGAACGTCGTATTCGTCTGCTGTTCGGCTCCGGTCGTACGGGAATCAATGACAAGATTTCCCGGCTCGTCCGGCTGGTGAACGAAGCTGCGTATGAACTGCTGGTAATCACCGACGGCGACGTCCGAGTCCGGCCTGATTATTTGCGGTCCGTGGCCGCGCCTTTCCGCGATCCTAGAGTTGGAGCCGCCACTTGCCCCTATGTCTCCACGAAAGAAAGCACGCTCGTCCAGGAATTGCAATCGATAGGGATGATTTCCGACTTCTGGGCCGGAATCTTTGTGGCCTGGCAATTGGACGGGGTGAAGTTCACCTTTGGACAAACCATAGTTACCACACGTAAGAACATCGCTGCTTTCGGTGGCTACGAGGCCATCGAAAATCGTCCGGCCGATGATCTTCGCGTGGGTCGCCTGACGGCTGAGATGGGATATAAGGTCAAGCTGGTTCCCTACGTGATACAGACCGTTGCCGACTTCGCGACCCTTAGCGATCTCTTTTACAAACGCGTTCGCTGGCTGACAGTAATGCGGCTCATGCGGCCGTGGGGTCATTTCGGGTTGATCTTCACCTTGGGTCTACCCTGGGCTCTTGTCGCGATTGCAACTCATCCCTCGATGGGGGTTGCCGTCGGATATCTTGGCGGCTACGCCTTACTTCGAGTTGCGATGACGTGGTTGATTGGCGCCTGGGGGATGAAACAGACGGGACTCTGGAAAACAATGCCCTTGATACCAGCGTGGGACGCCATGGCCTTCGTCATGTGGTTAATCAGTTTCGGCCGCAAGACCATCCGCTGGCGTGGAGTTGAATATTTCATCCGGGAAGGAATCCTGGTGCCGGTTGCGCCCAAGGCTGGGTCTTAAGGAACGAGGTCTAAGGTCAGCATGAGAGCCAAAGTTGCGGTCGCGGGTGCGGGGGTCTACGGCGCGACCATTGCGATCAGTCTGGCCGAAGCCGGCCACGATGTTCGGCTTTTCGATCCGCTCGGTATCCTGCGAGCCGCGTCCGCCATCAATCAGTACCGCATTCATTCGGGATATCACTATCCGCGCAGCCCCGAGACCATTCGCGAAACCCTGGAGGCGCGGGCCGAGTTTCTGACCACGTTTGCGCCCGCGATCGTGCGCAATAGCCGGCACTATTACGCGATTCCCCACGAGGGCTCGCAGACACCTCCTGCATTGTTCGAAAAGGTGATGGCCGAGTTCCACCTCAGCGTGCAGACCTGCCGCCCTCAGTGGATGGACTTCGGCTTCATCGACAAATGCTACGAAGTGGACGAACAGATCTATGATCCTGACATTTTGCGGGAGCTGCTGTCGGCACGCATTCAGGCGCTCAACATTCCGTTCGATCAGCGGGCATTCACGCCGGAGATGCGTTCGGAATACGACTATGTCGTGTGGGCAACCTACGGATTAGGGCCTGGGCGCGGTTTGTTTAAGGGCGTGAAATACCAAGTCGCCGAGAAGATCCTTATTCAACTCCCGCCGGCGTTGCAGGGGATATCGCTGGTCGTGGTGGACGGCCCCTTCACCGCCTTCGATCCCTACGGCAGCTCCCCCCGATCGCTCTTTGGTTCCGCCAAGAATACGAACCACTGGACAACGACAAATCCCGATGAACCGATTCCCGAGATCTACCAGCCCTTGCTGAACCGGCCTGATTTCGAGCCATTCGCGTCCACCCGATTTGAGGCCATGCGAACAGATTCCGCTCTCGCCGTCCCGACATCGAAGGACGCGGTCTATCTTGGTTCGCGCTTCACCATTCGTGTGGTGGAAGACAATCCAGCCCAGGACCGCAGAACGCTGTACATCCTGGAGCGGGAAAAGGGCGAAATTTTCGTCTTTTCCGGCAAGGTGGTCAGCGCCGTGAAGGCCGCCCGCCTGGTTACCGCGCGAATCACGGACGGCGCCAAACCATAACTATTCGTAGCGCAGGCTTTCCACTGGATCCAAGTTCGCGGCCCGGGCGGCGGGCGCGGTGCCGAAGATCACCCCTACCAGGCTTGAAACCACCACCGCGATAATGACGGACCAACCGGAGATCGGCACGCGATAATTGGTGATGAACCGTATCGAGAAGGGCAGCGCCAGACCGAGGAAAGTCCCGAGGAATCCTCCCGCCAGCGATATCAGGATGGCCTCTGTCAGGAATTGCGCGCGAATTTCCGAGTTGGTGGCCCCCACCGCTTTGCGCACGCCAATTTCGCGAATGCGGGAATTCACCGTCGCCAGCATGATGTTCATGATGCCCACTCCACTAACCAGCAGGGTAAGCACGGAAATCAGCAGCAGCACGGTGGTCAAGGTGTTCGCGGTTTTGGCGGCGACCGAGAGCAGTTGGGTCAGGTTGTACACCTTGTACACCGATTCGGGGCGATGCCGCGACTGCAGCACATCATGAATTTCTTCGGTCGCCCGCGGGACCTCGGCTGAGTCCGACACGGAAAAGAACAACTGTTTCACGGTATCGTTGGCGGTGAAGAACCGCGCCACGGTGTACGGAATCAGGATGGTGTTGTCCGAAATCTCCGACTCGCCGAAGGTGTCAACCCGTTCCTTGAAGGTCCCAATCACGGTAAAGGGCAGGCCGCTGAGTTTGATCTGCTGCCCGATGGCTGCATCTTGGGACCCGTAGAGGGTGTTGGCAAGAACCTGGGTGATGAGCGCGACTTTGTTGCGCGCCCGGGTGTCGTCATCGTCGAAAAAGCGCCCCGCCAGAATGTTGAGGTTGCGCACATAGCGGTACTGCCACGAGACACCCAGTGCCACAACCTCGCGTTGCTGGCCGCCAGGGATGGGGACCTGATCGTGAAACTCGATCATTGGCGAGGACGCACTGATGCCTGGCACTCGCTCACGCACCGCATCCCAGTCCGCGAGCGTTAGCCAGTCGCTCGAGCTCTGGCTGCCATACTTGCTGCCCCCCTCGTACTCTGCTGCCATCATGTTCGAGCCGATATTCTGGATCTGCTGAATGATGTACTGCTTGCCCGTGAGCCCGACGGTGACCACCAGGATCAGCGACGCCGTCCCGATGACCATGCCCAGCGCTGTCAAGATGAACCGCATTTTGTTGGTGCGAAACGTCTGGATCGCGACGCTGAGGGTTTCGCCGAAAACTAGTTTCGGATACGGACGCCCGTTATTGCGACGCGTGGCCATGCAGATACTTTAAGAGTAATCGTTCACGAGTGGGGCTTCAAACGTGCACAGGTAGCTGCCCTCGTCGCTGGAAGAAGTGCCCCGGCTCGGATTGTTGAATCGTCCCTCAAGTGCTATCGTCAGAATTACCCCATTTTTGATACTCCGTGACTCATGCTGTCGCCTCTCCATCGCTTTCTGCTCCTGCTAGCTGTGCTCGTCCTCGGAATGGGCTGCATGGCTGAGGCGCAGCAGACCTTGGGCGAGTTGTACGCAACCGACGCGCGGGTGAAAGGATCGGTCATTCTGGCCGGTTCCGGTACCAGCGTCCTAAGCGGCTCCTCGATTGCCGCCGGAGCGCAAAACGCCACCCTCAAGCTGGAGCGGGGTGGCAGCCTGCTGGTTTGTTCGGGGACGAATCTTTCGGTCAACGCATCGCAGGACGGACGCGAGCTGATGTTCAGCTTGAACAGTGGCAATCTGGAGATGAATTATCCGCTGGGCGCCGCGGCGGACACGCTGCTGACCCCGGATTTGCGGCTGCTGTTGCCCGGTCCGGGCACGGTGCACATTGCCGTGAAGGTGAGCCCGCAAGGGGATACATGCGTTCAGTCCTTGCCATGGAACGTGGCCGCTATCGTGGTTTCCGAAACCATGGGCGATGCCACCTATCAGGTGAAACCCGACGAAGCCGTCTTATTCAAGGGCGGACATCTCAGCGAAGCCGCGCCAACCAAGCAAAATTGTGGATGCCCGTTATCGCAGCCGATTCCGCCGACGCAGGTAGCGAAAGCAACACCGCCGCCTTCGCCAGCTGCGGAATCCAATCCAACACCGCCCGCTCCCAAGCCGCCTCCAGCAGACCAAGACGTTCACATCGCGGTTAGCGCGCCGCTGGTCTTCCGCGCCGACGATGCCGCACCGGACCTCGCCGAGATGGTGGCGACCTTGAAGCTGGAGCACAATCAGGCATTGCAGCTTGACCCAGTTGTGCTGCCTCCTCCAGAGCCCCAGAAAACGCACGTTGAGCGACCGGCGCCGGTGGTTGCCCAGAAGGAACAGAAGCACGGATTTTTTAGCAAGGTGGGCGCATTCTTCGCAACAATCTTCCACTGACGAAGCGATAAGATCAATTTTTACGAGAGGGAGGATCGAATGTCGGCCATCATTCTCGACGGCACCCGAATCGCGGGGCAGATCAAGAGCGAAGTCGGCGAAGAGGTGAAGGAGCTGACAGCGGCCGGACTTCGCCCCGGTTTGGCGGTCGTGCTGGCGGGCCACAATCCCGCGTCGGAAATTTACGTTCGCAACAAGGTGAAAAGCTGCGAGCAGCTTGGCATCTACAGTGAGAAGCACACGCCTCCAGACAACATCACCACCGAGGAGTTATTGGCGCTAGTCGGGGACTTGAACCGGCGCGATGAGATCGACGGCATCCTGGTGCAATTGCCCCTGCCGCCCCAGGTGGACGCCAAGAAGGTGCTGCTCGCCGTGTCGCCGGAGAAGGACGTGGACGGATTTCATCCCATGAACGTCGGCTATCTCTCGACCCAGCGTCCCGGCCTGGTGCCGTGTACGCCCGCCGGCATCATCGAGATTCTGAAACGAAGCGGGATTGCCATCGCCGGCGCCGAAGCGGTGGTAGTCGGGCGCAGCGACATCGTTGGCAAGCCCCTCGCGATGCTGCTGCTTAACCGCAATGCGACGGTCACGGTCTGCCATTCCAAGACGCGGGACCTGCCGGCAGTCTGCCGCCGCGCCGACATTCTGGTAGCTGCCATCGGCAAGGCCGGAATGATTATGCCTGACTTCGTCAAGCCCGGCGCGACCGTGATCGATGTCGGAATGAACACAGTCACCGATCCCGCCGAGTTCAAGCAGTTCTTCGCTGGAAACGAGAAGCGCGAACGGGACTTCGCGGCCAAAGGCTCAACCCTAATCGGCGATGTACATCCCAAAGTTGCCGAGGTTGCGGGGGCGATGACTCCTGTGCCCGGCGGCGTAGGGCCACTCACCATCGCCATGCTGATGAGCAACACGGTGAAGGCGGCCAAGCTGCGCCGTGGGCAAAGGGTGGGACTGCTGGCCACGCGTTAAACAAAGATGCGCGCGAACAACATGTATATACTGCATCAGGGCTAAGCGGCTCATGCTGGCGCCCGCTTTCAACTTTGCGATGATGCGTATATGCCCATGTTGCGCGTAGGACTGACGGGCGGCATCGCCTGTGGCAAGTCGTCCATTGCCGCCATGCTGGTCAAGCGTGGCGCGCATTTTCTTCAGGCTGACGGACTCGCCCATCAGCTTTACGCTCCCGGGACTGCCACCTATGACAAAGTGGTTCGCAGCTTCGGCCGCGAAATCCTCGATGAAGACGGCGCCATCAATCGCAGCAGGCTGGCGGACTTGGTTTTTCCCGGCCGCATTGATGAGCTGAACGCCATCGTGCATCCCGAGGTCGTGAAGCGGCAGAATAGCTGGATGGCAGAGGTGGAGCAGAGCGATCGGCATGGCATCGCGGTGGTCGAGGCCGCGTTGCTTATCGAGGCCGGAGCTGACAAGGACTTCGACAAAGTCATCGTCGTGACCTGCGACTTCGAGCAGAAAGTTGAACGCTTTGCCCGGCGAACCAAGGTTACGCTGCAGGTTGCGCGTGCCGAAGTCGAGCGCCGCAGTGCCGCGCAGTTCTCCGACAAAGAGAAGGCACGGCGCGCGGATTACATCGTGGACAACTCCGGTTCGGCCGAAGATACGGAGCGGCAGGTCGAGCGCATCTGGCGCGAGTTACAACGAATTGAGTCCCTAACAACTGAGAACTGACCACTGGCTACTGCCTTGTCACATTCGGTACACTTCTATGGGTTGACCGTCTAATTCCTCGGCGGCAACTTCGAAGCGCTGATTGCCTTCAAAAAACTATGAAATTCGCACGGCCGTTTCTTCTCGCAATAATTCTAGTGGGGGCCTTCTACTGGTACACGACCCATCACAGCGGGGTCACGCCGGAGGCCCTGATCTCCCGGCCCACGCACGTCGAACTTAGTGAGGCTGCGGGCCCCGAGACCCTCGATGCCGACGAGCTCAATAATATCGATGTCTACCACAAAGCCATTCCGTCGGTCGTCAACATTACCTCGAAAACTGTGGCTTACGACTTCTTCTACGGGCCCGTGCCCGAGGAAGGCCAGGGTTCCGGCTTCATCATCGACAAGGAAGGGCACATCCTGACCAACTTCCACGTGGTTGGCAACGCCACGCAAGTGGAAGTGACTCTGCACAACAAGAAAACCTACAAGGCGGAGGTGATCGGACGCGACCGCGGGCATGACCTGGCGGTTGTCAAAATTGACGCGCCCGGCGTAGTTCCCGCCGTACTTGGCGATTCCAAGAACCTTCAGGTGGGCCAGAAAACCTTCGCCATCGGAAACCCGTTTGGACTTGCGGGCACGATGACGCGCGGCATCATCAGTTCGCTGCGCCCCATCCGCAGCCCGGAAGGGTCGAACATCGAGGAGGCCATTCAGACCGATGCGGCGATCAATCCTGGAAACTCCGGCGGGCCGCTGTTGAACTCGCACGGCGAAGTGATCGGCATCAACAGCTTGATTGCCACCGGGGGCTCCAACCAGAGCGCGGGCATCGGCTTTGCCATTCCCATCAATGTGGCCAAGGCTGTACTCAACGATCTAATCACTCTGGGCACGGTGCGGCGGCCTACTCTGGGTATCACCACGTTGCCGATCGGGCCGGAGTTGGCTCAGGAGATGGGCTTGCCTGCCGATTATGGTGTTCTGATCGTCCGCACGATTCCCGGCGGGGCAGCCGAACAGGCTGGTTTGCGCGGTGGCAACCAACGCGCGTATCTGGGCAATGCGCCAATCATGATAGGTGGCGACTTGATCGTTGCCATCAACGGTGATCCCATTGGCGAGCAGCAGGACCTGGCGAATGTGATGAATAAACATCGCGCCGGCGATACCGTCACCGTAACGATCTATCGAGCCAAACGCAAGATGGATGTGAAAGTCGTCCTCGGCGAGGCGAGAGAACGCACCTGATCGTCGCGTGCCGGGCCTAGCGAATGCTCATATTAAAGGTCAACAATTCCGCACGCGGGCAATCCTGTCGTCGGGACGATTGCCCCAGCCGCTGCGAGTCGGCTATAGTTCTAACGATATGTACGACGACTTCCAGGCGATCAATCGCTGGACGGGCAAGCCCGTGCACTGCCGGTATCAGGCGCTGATTGTTGCCATTGCCACACGGCACGCGGACGCGGTCGACATTAAGTTTCTGGTGGATGAGCGCCCGGTTTGGATTGCACTTCCCCATCCTGCGTGGGTGGAGTATCACCGGCAAACGGGGAATGTCATCACCGATCCGATGGCAGTTCAGATCGCGGGCCATTACTTGAAGTGGGCAATCGAATCAGGCGAAGACAATGGTCGTGAGATGTACAGCTTGACTGTCCAGGAAACGCTCGATCATCTGCAGGCGATTTTGGACGAAGCCCACCAACTTGTATCCCGCTGATGTCTGAGTCGGGGCCTGTCGTATTTCGGGGAAACTCCACAGAGCAACCTACTGGTTGAGCGTCGTTTGTTTTCGTGGTTAATTTCTATTTCGCTTCCGTCTTAGGAGCTCTTTCATGTCCTCCGTTCTGCAAACTCTCGAAGCATCGCAACTGCTGGGAGGAGACAAGGTCCACCGCAACTGCTTCCCCGCTCCCTTGGCCGAGGCCGCGCTTCGCCGTGGCGAGGCTGAACTGGCAGCGGGAGGCTCACTGGTGGCCGAGACCGGCAAACGCACGGGCCGTTCCCCCAAAGACAAGTTCACCATCAAAGATGCGGTCACCGAAAACAAAGTCGCGTGGGGCCCCGCCAACCAGCCCTTCCCGCCGGATAAGTTCGACGCGCTCTATGAGCGTGTGCTCGACTATCTGAGAGGCAAGGAGCTTTTCGTCCAGGACCTGTTTTGCGGCGCCGATCCGAAATACCGTCTACCCATTCAGGTGATCGGCGAATATGCCTGGCACAGCCTGTTTGTGCGGCAGCTATTTATTCGCCCTACCGCGGAAGAGCTAAAGACGCACAAGCCTGAGTTCACCATCCTCAGCGCGCCTGGCTTCAAGGCCGATCCCCAGCGCGATGGCACCAACTCCGAAGTGTTTATTCTGATTAACTTCAGCAAGAAATTGGCGCTCATCGGCGGCACCGAATATGCCGGCGAGATGAAGAAGTCCATCTTCGGAGTGATGAATTTCATTCTGCCCGAACGCAACGTCTTTCCCATGCACTGCTCGGCCAATATCGGCGCCGATGGCGTGACCGCGCTGTTCTTTGGATTGTCGGGCACCGGCAAGACAACGCTCTCGGCCGATCCCAGCCGCAGGCTGATTGGCGATGACGAGCATGGCTGGAGCGCAAGCGGCGTCTTCAATTTTGAAGGCGGCTGCTATGCCAAGTGCATTCGGCTCTCCGCGGAGAATGAGCCGCAAATCTACAACGCGCTGCACTTCGGTTCGGTGCTGGAAAACGTGGTGTTCGACCCGGTGACGCGCATTCCCGATTATGACGACGACTCGAAAACGGAAAACACCCGCGCCGCTTATCCGGTGGAGTACATCGACAATGCCGTCATTCCTGGCTTTGGCGGACATCCCAAGAACGTCGTCTTCCTGACGGCTGACGCGTTCGGCGTGCTGCCTCCGGTTTCGAAGCTCACGCCCGAGCAGGCGATGTATCACTTCATGTCGGGCTATACCGCCAAGGTTGCGGGAACGGAAGCCGGTGTGACCGAGCCGCAGGCGACGTTCTCCACCTGCTTCGGCGCGCCTTTCATGCCGCTGCCGCCCAAGGTTTACGCCGAGATGCTCGGTCGCCGGCTGCGCGAGCACAACGCGCAATGCTGGCTGGTGAACACCGGTTGGCAAGGTGGCCCTTATGGGGTTGGCAAGCGCATGAGCTTGCCGTACACCCGCGCCATGGTCAATGCGATGGTCGAGGGCAAGCTGGCGAATGTGGATTTCGAGATTGATCCAGCATTCGGATTGAGCATTCCCAAGTCATGTCCCGGAGTTCCCCCGGAACTGCTGAATCCGCGGAATTCGTGGAAGGACAAAGCGGCCTACGACAAGATGGCAGCCGATCTTTCCGCGCGCTTCGCCAAGAACTTCGAGCAGTTCGAGGCGCCGCCCGAGGTGAAGGCCGCCGGGCCGAAGCCGGTGGGCAAGTGAGTCTCACAGGCTGGGATGTATCACAATGTGGCACATTCTCCGAATGTGCGAAGTTATTTTGGTAGAGCGAACGTCAGTATCTCGTTACGGCGTCTTTACGTGCTGGACTCCCAGCATCTTCCCTGAACTATCGAACCACACCACCTCATACTGCGGGTTGAAGATCGAATAGTAGTACTTGTAAACATACTCGTCCGCACAGCCCTTGGGGACAGCGGTAAGCGAGCCGCATGGCCCCTCGCTGCTGGGATCGCCGAGCAGTTCCCGCACTACTTCGTTGGGATCGCCCAGATTGAGCTGCATGGAATTCTTGCGCAGCTCATCGTCGTGGTGATAGGCCCAGACCCCGGCCACTACAAAGGCAAGAGCAATCGCGAAGAAGAATAGGCGAGTTCCCATGTGTGCAGTAGCCAGTAGTCAGTAGTCAGTAGTCAGTTGCTGACAACTGACTATTGCTTCACTCCTCTTCCACCAGCAGAGTCGCGTCTTTTGGAAGATAGCTCTTGCGCCGAAACCAGTCTTCCATCGCGGTTTGCAGGCGCTCCAAAGGGACGCGCGCGCCGATCTCCATTTCACCGTCGCCGGTGGGGACCGTATCATCGAACACCTGGTCGTTGGTGAAGTTGCGCATGCTGAAGCTGTCCAGCCACTTCAGCGGACACGGATGCCGCTGGCCAGCCTCTTCGTATTCGACTCGGATCTTGCGGAAGAACATGATGACAGTTTCCAGTTTCCAGTTTCCAGTTTCTAGTTTCTAGTTTCAAGTTTCAAGTGTGAAAAGAGTTTCCAGTTTCGAGTTTCGAGATTCAAGTTGAAAAAACCTCCAGCAAATATGGCCTTCTGAGCACGAACAAGCGGCGTGCGATAAATCTGCGTCCGTTCACAAATCAACAGCTACTGGTGCACCTTTGATCACTCAAAACTTGAAACTCGAAACTTGAAACTCCTATAATCAAGTCCATGCCATCGTTTCCTCCTGTTGACGAGCAGCTCGCCTACCTGCGCAAGGGCGCGGCGGAGATCATTCGCGAAAGCGACCTGCGCGAGCGCATCGAGAAATCTCGCGCCACTGGCAAGCCCATGCGGGTAAAGGCCGGCTTCGATCCTACCGCGCCCGACCTGCACTTGGGCCACACTGTGCTGATGCGCAAGCTCAAGCACTTTCAGGACATGGGTCACACCGTCATCTTCCTCATCGGCGACTTCACAGGCCTCATCGGCGACCCCTCGGGGCGCTCAGCCACGCGACCGCCACTCTCGCGCGAGCAGATCGACCAAAACGCCGAGACGTACAAGGCGCAGGTCTTCAAGATCCTCGACCGCGACAAGACCGAGGTGCGCTTCAACAGCGAGTGGCTGAGCAGGCTCGGCTTCGAAGGCTTCATCCGGCTGGCGGCCAAGTTCACGGTCTCGCAGATGCTGGAGCGCGAGGACTTCCACAAGCGCTTCGAGGAAGAGAAGCCGATCGCCATGCACGAGCTGCTGTATCCCATCGCGCAGGGCTACGACTCAGTGGCGCTCCGGGCTGACGTCGAACTTGGCGGCACCGATCAGAAATTCAACCTGCTGATGGGCCGCGAACTACAACGCCATTACGGGCAGCCGCCGCAGATCGTGCTGACCACGCCGCTGCTGGAAGGCATCGACGGCGTGCAGAAGATGTCGAAGTCGTACGGTAATTACATTGGCATCACCGAAGCGCCGCAGGAAATGTGTGGCAAAGTAATGTCCATTTCCGACGAGCTGATGTGGCGCTATTACGAGCTGGTCACCGACGTAAGCCTGGCCGAGATCGAGCGCATGAAGCAGCAGGTTGCCAGCGGCGAGGCGCATCCCATGAAGCTGAAGCAGGAGTTGGGCAAGCGCATCGTCGCCGACTTCCACTCGCGGGAGGCGGCCGAGCAGGCGGCGCAAGACTGGTCGCGCATGTTTCAGAAGGACGAGACGCCCGAGGATTTGCCTGTGATGTCGGTGCGCTTCGAAGAGGTTGCGGCGCCCAATGCCTCAACTGCCGATGGCCACGTGCAGGTCAAGCTCGACAAACTCCTCGCGCGTACCGGTCTGGCGACTTCCGTCAGCGACGGCCTGCGTAAAGTCAAACAGAACGCCGTAAAAGTGGATGGCGAGCTCAAGACCGAGTTGGTCGTCGCCGTAAAGCTAGGGATGGAGTTTACCCTGCGGGCGGGAAAGAAAATGGTGAAGGTAAGAGTGACGGGGTGAGTTGGGCAAACAGCTCATACGAACGAAAACTACTTAAGACTTATACGGCGGGTTGTGCGGCTCCTGACCGCATGTGCAGACCTCCAGTTGGGATGTCAGGACTTCAACAAAAGCGCCGCAGCGCGGGCAAATCAGGAGCAGCTTTGCCGGCCCTCGGGCGTTTCGATCGACCAGCAGCTCATTGAAAAACTCCACTTGGTCTTCGCTGCTCGGCGTGACGTGAAAAGGTTTCAAACAGTCTAGGTTGTAACAGTAAGTCAGTAACACTGCTTCCGGGATTTTCCAGTCGTTTGATGAGGCGGCCATTTTCTTACTCCGAGCTAGCATGTTCTCATGTGCGACGACCTAGTGGTAGACAAATCGAAGTTCGGCTGAGCCAGTCTTGTCTGGCGTGCGGTTGGTGCGGCGGCCACCAGGCGCCAAGGGCGTAAGCGTGTGCGAATCTGTCCCACTTCGGGAATTTTGCGCCGAATTTCAACTGCCTGAACTTCCCCTTCAGACGCCGTCTGGCCGGGCGGTCAGCCTGCAGTTTGTGGCTTACATGGCCCACCAAACTCTACGAGCGTCCGCCAGTAGTCGTGATCTCGCCGGCGCGCATGGCCTGCTTAAGGCGAAGCCTCTCTTGTGCCAACTGCGCCTTCGACATCACATCCGGCCGGGATTCCAGTTCTTTGACTTTTCGCTGGAGTTGTTCCAAGTCATGCTCACCACGCCGCTTGCGCAACGACCGGATTGCGCTCTCCAGCAACTCGGGCGTCAGTTCCTCGTGTTCATCCATGAGCACGGTCGCCAGCAGGCTGCGAGCGTCTTCTTCCAGAGCAAGCGACATCGGATCGATTCCCTGCTCCTGTCCAACTAGGAGCGCATCGATGAGAGCCTCCGCCGCCGAACCGGTATGCAATCGCTCGCGGCTGAGGGCAAAATGCGCCTGACGCGCAGGCTCGAAGTCGAGGTCCTGACCGTCGCGGGTGCTGACCGTACTATGGGACAACTCCTGGCTGGCCAGCGCCCGAATCAAAACGCGCTCGCCATCCGTCAAGGCCGTGGCAGCGGGAGCGTTCACCCGCGACGCCGAACGCGAGCCCGCGGCGTGACGCAGTTCCTGGCGCAGCACCGCCGACTCGATTCCCAGGCGATGCGAGATTTCGTTGGCCCACTCGTCGCGCACGATGCGGCTGGGCACGCGCTGAATGTGTGGCAGCAGATAATTCAAGGCCTTCACTTTGCCTTCGGGTGTGCGCGCGGGAAACAACGAACGCGAGCGCTCAATCAAGTAGTCAAAATATTTCTGCGAGTGCCTCAGCGCTTCATCGTAAGCCGCCTTGCCTTTGCGCCGGATGTACAGGTCGGGATCGAAGCCAGCCTCCAGGGTGAGGACTTTGATCTGGAATTCTTCGCTCACCAGCAGCGCCAGCGAACGCTCAGCCGCCGCGGCGCCCGCGGTGTCGGGATCGAAATTCACCACGATGTTCTTGCTGAAGCGTCCCAGCAGCCGGGCTTGCAACTCAGTGAACGCCGTGCCTGAGCTGGCGATCACGTTGTGATTTCCCGCCGTGTACACCGAGATGCAATCCATCTGGCCTTCCACCAGGATGGCGTATTCCAGCTTGCGAATCGGCTCCTTGGCTTTGTCGAGATTGAACAGCACCCGCGACTTCGAGTAGATCGGCGTCTCCGGCGAGTTCAGGTACTTGGGGCCCGACTTCTCGTCGCTCGCCAGTGTGCGGCCGGTGAAGGCGATCACCTTGCCGGATTCGTTGGTGATGGGAAACATCACCCGGTTGCGAAACTTGGAGTACAAGACCGCGTCGTGATCGGCGGCCTCATCCCCCTTATCCTTCCACGAGAACAGGCCTGACTCGCGCAGCAGTGCTTCGTCATATTGTCCGCGCAGGGCGTCGCGCAACAGGAAGCCCGAATCGGGCGCGTAGCCCATACGAAACTCGGCGATGATCTCAGGATTGATACCGCGCGATGCAAGATACTCGCGTGCATGTGCGGCTTCGGGCCGGCGCAATTGTTCCTGGAAAAACTTGCAGGCGCGCTCGTGGATCTCGATCAGCCCGACGCGCATGCCAGTCTGGCGCTCCTCCTCAGGCGAGGAGTAGCTCATCTTGGGCAGCGGGATCTTGAGTTTTTCGGCGATCAGGCGAACTGATTCCGGAAAGGTGATGTTCTCGATCTTCTGCACGAAATTGAAGACGTCGCCCGAAGCCCCGCAACCAAAGCAGTGGAAGAATTGCCGCGTGGCATGCACCGAGAACGATGGCGTTTTTTCCTGGTGAAAGGGGCACAGGCCCTGGAAGTTTTGCGCGCCGCTTTTGCGCAGCGTCATGTACTCGCCCACAATGCGGACGATGTCGGCCTGCTGCTTGACGGTGTAGGCAAAATCCCCGGGATTGGCCATGCTGTACTAGTGTGCCGGAAACAGAAGGAAGATTCAGCAGGAATCGGGATGCGACTGTGAATACCCTGTGGATTTCACCGGGAAAGGCGTGGACGCGCGGTGCATTACCCGGCCTCACCCATCAGCATGATCGGCGAGGTCGGCTTGTCGGAGCCCTCTTTGTTCTCCACGGTGACGGCGAAGGCCTTCGCTTCGACACCAGCGGGCATCTGCTTCCTCCGCTCCCGCATTTCGCGCAATATCTCCTCACGCGCGCTCTCCGGCAATGCACTGCGGATGGCCGGGAAGATCACCTCTTCTTCCATCTGCAGGTGCGCACGAAATATTTCCTCCAGCGCTTTCGTGATGGAGCACATCTCGCCGCCAACTTCAGGCAGCGTGTCGGGCTTGTCTCTCACCAGCACCAGTAAGGGCAGCAGCCGCTCGATCAACTCATCGATTGCCTGGTGCTGGTCGGCCATCGCAAGCAGTGCATGGTGCAATGGTTCGTCCGCGACAGCGCGCAGACGAGGTTGCAGAGTCTGGTCCTCATCGGCCTCGTGCAACGGCAGCGAGACGCTGTAATAGCGATGGACGCCGGCAGCGGCCTGGCAGATTTCGTCAGGCGCAGCGCCTTGGGCGTGCGCCAGTTTGATGGCTACGCCGGTGAAGTGACGAATGCGCTGATGGCAACCGATCAGCAAATCGACGGCGTCTTCAGTTTTAGGTTCGTCGGAGGTGGGCGGGTTAATCTGGTTCAGCATGTGACTCTATTATCGCGCAGAGACAGGGGCGGAGAAAGCAGTAGCCAGTAGCCAGTCGTCAGTTGCCAGTTTTTACCGACAACTGACGACCGACAACTGGCCGCTGACAACTGTTTTCCGTTACTTCTCGAACTTCATCTCCACGGTTACCTGCACCGGCACGGCTTGTCCATTCTTCTCGGCTGGACGAAACCTCCATTTCTTCACCGTATTCACGGCGCCAAGTTCGAAAGCAGGTTCATCGCTGCGAAGGACGCGCACCACGTCGACACGCCCTTTAGCATTGATGCCCACCAACATGACGACCGTGCCGTGCTGCTCTGCATCCGGGGGCAGATCAGGAAACTTCGGATCAGGCGCGTCTGTCGCTTTCGGCGGCTTCATGTCCTTGGTGATGCGCTGGAAGTGCGAGAAGGTTTGGTCCTCAGCAAAATCGGCGGGTGAAGTCGAGAGAATGGAAGAGGATTCGGGGCGCGCATTGCCGGCCTGCGCCCGAGCCGTGGCAGCAAGAAATGACAGAGAGATCGACAGAGCGATCAGCGTGAGAGTGCGCATCAACTGTTTCCTGAGAATAGTGAACCGCTGGATTTCATTCTACCTAAGGGACGCTCGGGGCAGGGTGTGTCCGTCTCCCAGCCTTTCGCGAAAGGATGGGGCAACCGGCAGGACACTGGATAAGAGGAGAGCCTGTGGTACCTGAAGGAACTCGGGTTTATCTTCCCCATCCAACGACGCCTACTTGTATAGCCTGAATTTTACCTGCACGTATACCTGCACCGGTACCGGTCGACCATGCTGCGTCGCAGGCTTAAACTTCCAGGCCTTTACAGCTTGCACGGCTTTCTCATCGAGACCATATCCGACCTTCTTTACAACTTCGACTCGATCGACCGTGCCGTATTCGTTGACTGCTACCCTAAGCATTGCCTGTTCATAATGAACCTTGCCGCTGTGCCGTTCTGTTGCCACGGGCTGAGGAGCTTCCACGACTTGGGGCGGTTTAACAGAACCTTCCGGCTTGAGGTAATACTTCCAGTCGCGTGGCTTTTCGGCGCCCGAATCCGACGCGGTCGTACCGGGCGAGGATTCGGGGCGCGCATTGCCGGCCTGCGCCCGAGCTGTGGCAGCAAGAAATGACAGAGAGATCGACAGAGCGATCAGCGTGAGAGTGCGCATCAAGTTCCCTGAGTCGTGCAAAAGGTATGGCTATCTTATATGGAAGCAAGCCCAATCGAAAGGTGCGTCACAAGCGTTTGGAGCTTTACAAGGAAAGTACTTCGGTGCAGGTGGTGAAGCCGTTCTGCGCGGCATACTGTAAACTTAGACTACCGGTTCTGAGGCCCTCCGTTTGCCTTGTCGCACGCGGTTTTCCCCCACAGGAAGGACATTAGGTTTTGAGCAAGAGTCTTCGCAACATCGCCATCATCGCGCACGTGGACCACGGAAAGACCACACTGGTTGACGCCATGCTGAACCAGAGCGGCACCTTTCGCGCCAATGAGACCCACGTCGAGCGCGTGATGGACTCCAATGAGTTGGAGCGCGAGCGCGGCATCACCATTCTGGCCAAGAACACGGCCATTTTCTACCATGACATTAAGATCAACATCGTGGACACGCCCGGCCACAGCGACTTCGGCGGCGAAGTGGAGCGCGCGCTGAAGATGGTGGACGGCGTGATGCTGCTGGTGGACGCCAGTGAAGGCCCGCTGCCGCAGACGCGCTACGTCTTGAGCAAAGCGCTCGAGGCCAAGCTGCCGCCCATCCTGGTGATCAACAAGATTGACCGCCCCGATGCGCGTCCACAGGAAGTGCTCAATGAAGTGTACGACCTGTTTATTGACCTGGACGCGGCGGAAGACCAGTTGGATTTTCCCGTGCTCTACACCAATGCCAGAGTGGGCACGGCCACGACTGACATAGATCGACCGGGCGAGAATCTTCGCCCGCTGTTCGACGCCATCGTGGACACCATTCCTCTGCCGACGGGCGAGGCTGACGGACCGCTACAAGTGCTGGTCGCCAATCTCGACTACAGCGACTACCTTGGCCGGCTGGCCATCGCGCGCGTCTTCAATGGCACGCTGCGCACCGGCGAAGATGTTGCCATCGCCAAGCGTGACGGGTCGATGGAGAAGATCAAGATCACCAAGCTGTTTTCATTCTCCGGACTGAAGCGGACAGACATCGTCGCCACCGAGTTGGGCGACATTGTTGCGGTGGCGGGGGTAACCGGCATCAACATCGGCGAGACCATCACCGACATCGAGAACCCTGCGCCGTTGCCAGTGACGACCATCGACGAGCCGACCATCGCGATCCAGTTCATGGTGAATACTTCGCCGTTTGCCGGACGTGAAGGCCAGTACGTTACCTCGCGCAATCTGCGCGAGCGCCTGGAAAAAGAACTGCTGACCAACGTTTCCCTGCGTGTGGAGGACTCCGATAGCACCGACTCGTTCAAGGTGATGGGCCGTGGCGAGTTGCAGCTCGCGATTCTGATCGAGATGATGCGACGCGAAGGCTTCGAACTGGCGGTGGGCAAGCCCGAGATCGTGACCAAACACGTTGACGGCAAGCTGATGGAGCCGGTGGAGCGGCTGACCATCGACGTTCCCGAGTCGTTTGTCGGCGTGGTGATCGAGAAGCTGGGAGCTCGCAAAGCGCACATGCAGAAGATGCACAACCATGGCTACGGCCGGGTGCGCATGGAATTCATCATCCCGAGCCGCGGACTAATTGGTTTGCGCGGCGAGTTGCTGACCGACACGCGCGGCACCATCGTGATGAATTCCCTCTTCGAGGGTTATACCGAGTGGCAGGGCGATATCCCACATCGTGTGACCGGCGCGCTGGTCGCGGACCGTGGCGGGCATACTACCGCCTACGCGCTGTGGGGCTTGCAGGAGCGCGGCGAAATGTTCGTTGGTCCGGGAGTGGAAGTTTACGAGGGCATGGTCGTGGGCGAGAATTCGCGCGACAACGATCTGGTAGTAAACATTGTCCGCGAAAAGAAGCTGACCAACATGCGCTCGTCCACGGCCGACGACGCCATCCGCCTGGTGCCGTTCAAGAATCTGAACCTTGAGCAGGCGATCGAGTTCATTGCCGATGACGAACTGGTTGAGATCACGCCGAAATCGTTGCGCCTGCGCAAGAAAATTCTTCAGGAGAACCGGCGTCCGCGACGCAATAGCCAGCCTGCCGGAGTGGAAGCCTAGCGACATCCACAAAACGTTAATGGCCCGGTGTCGCCGCCGGATACTGCCGAAACATCTTTTCGACAGCGGTATTGACCTGTTGCAGCAGTTTCTCTGGCTTGTCACTGAGCTTGTCGGTCGCCATGCGGGGTAGGATTGCGTAGCCATGATATGATGGCTCCGTTCCGTGTTGACACCTACTCGTACCGCAGGGCCTCGACGGGATCGAGCCGCGAGGCTTTCACCGCAGGATAGATTCCGAAGAACAGGCCGACGCTCATCGCCATCAGTACCGCGGCAACTACGGCCCAGATGGGGACCGAGGTGGGCATCGAGGGGAAGATCAGCGGGAGGGAGGCAGACGCAGCCACTCCCAGCAAGACCCCCAGAAGCCCGCCAAGTCCGGTCAGCACCACGGCTTCGGTCAGGAACTGAAGGATTACATCGCCCCGCCGCGCGCCAATGGCTTTACGTATTCCGATCTCGTGGGTGCGTTCGGTTACTGACATCAGCATGATGTTCATCACGCCAACGCCACCGACCAGCAAGCCAATCGAGCTGATGACGATGGCCATCAGCGCTACCGTGCTCATGATCTGGCGGAAGTTATCGGCGATGGCCTCTGCGCTGCTCAGGCCAAAGTTGTCAGGCTTATCGAAGGGTACATTGCGCCGGCGGCGCAACAGGCCACGGACCTCATCTTCGGCCGCATCCTTGAAGCCAGGATAGGCCTCGGCTCCCACAAAGTGCTCGTCGGCTGCAGGGTAATGTTTGTGATAGGCGTTGTACGGAACCTTGACCACGCGGTCGGCGGTCTCATCCTTGAAGAGCTGGCCTTTACGCTTTTCCAGAACGCCAATCACCTGATAAGCGACGCCGTCCACCAGAATGGTTTTGCCAAGGCCATCGTGCGCCGGGAAAAAGTTCTTGTCGATTTCGTCGCCGATGACCGCGACATCCATGCTGTGGGAGTCTTCAAACTCAGTAAAGAAGCGGCCTTGCACCACGTGCGCGTTGTACACATCAGGGTAGGAACTGGTGGCGCCGCTGTAATCGAGGTTGGAGATTTCCTTCGAGCCGTAGCGCGCGACCTGTAAGGCTCCCGGCCCTTCCCGCTGATCGGGATTGAAGCGGGGAAACAGTTCCGCGGTCACGTACTTGACGTGCGGGCACTCGTCCTGGATGGCCTTGGCGTCTTCCAGGGTCAGGGGCTTGCGCATGCGCTGTTCCGCGTTCATGCGACCGAAGGAAATGCCCATGTCCCAGCGGAAGATGAACAGCGTGTTGGTGCCGTAATCGTCGAGATAGCCCTCCACGTCGCGGCTGACGCCCACCAGAATGGACGCGACGAAGATCATGGCGGCAACGCCAATCACCACGCCCAGCACGGTCAGGAAAGAGCGCGTCTTGTGCTCGCGCACCGTCTGCAATGCCATCCGCGAGTTTTCGCCAAAGTGCAGCATTGGAAATCAGTAGGATAGTGGATAGTGACCAGTGGTCAGTAAGAAGATCGACCGTGCATCAGGGCTCACGAGTCTAGCCACTAACCACTATCCACTATCCACTAATTCTCATACCGTAACGCCTCGATTGGGTCCAGCCGCGCCGCCTTGCGCGCGGGATAGACGCCGAAGAATATTCCCACCGCTGACGAGATCACGATCGCCAGGACCACAGCAGAAATCGGCACCGCCATCGGCACCGGGGTTGTACTGCGCACGATGACCGACAGAATCCAGGCGATCAGCACGCCCATGGCTCCGCCGACCATCGCCATTACCGTGGACTCGACCAGAAACTGCATGAGAATGTCGCGCTTCTTTGCCCCCAGCGACTTGCGTATGCCGATCTCCCGGGTCCGTTCGGTAACCGACGCCAGCATTACGTTCATGATCACGACTCCGCCGATCACCAGAAAAATTGAAACCAGCCCCACCATTCCGGAGGCCAGCGTGCCGGTGAGGTTCTGCCACAGGCCCATCAAGCTGTCACTGGCGAGGATGCCGAAATTGTCTTCGTCGTTGGGCGCCAGATGGCGGCGGGCCCGCATCAACACCCGGGCTTCCTCCTTGGTCCGTGCCATCCACTCCGGCCCACGGGCCTGAACGTTGACGCTTAACGTATTGTTGCGCCCGTACATCTTCAGCCAGGTTTCGATGGGTATATAGACGAAGGTGTCTTGCGATTGTCCGAAGGTGTTGCCGATTTTCTTGGCGACCCCGACTATCTGGAACTCTTCTCCATCGACAGCGATGGTTTTGCCTATAGGGTCGGTATTGGCAAAGAGTTTGTCGGCCACATCAGCGCCGATCATGCAAACCATGGCGCGATGCTGATTGTCGCTGTCGGTAATGTAGCGTCCCGTCGCGACCTCCTCCACGTCCATGTCCCCAATGTTGGCGGTCACGCCCCGGATATCGACATCCTCCAGGTTTTGCCGCTCCGCACGGACTTTCGCGGCACGCCGCACCTCCACGCCAACGGCTTGCGCGAGCTTGAGATTGTCGTGCAGCGCCACATAGTCTTCCCACGTGATATCGCGATTGCGGCGAGTCGCCTTCAGCAGTTCTTTGGAATCGCTGATGATGGGAAACTTGTGGATCAGAAAGACGTTCGATCCCAGGTTGGCGACCCGGCTGGCGAAATAGCCGTTCATCCCGCTGATGAGAGCGACCACCAGAATGAGCGTGGAGACTGACAGAATAATTCCCAGCAACATCAGAAATGAGCGCAGTTTGTGCGCCCGCATGGTTTGCAGCGCGATCAGCGTCGGCTCGCGGAAGAAGCTGCCGTGACGAAGCGTGCGTTTAGAAATGGAAGAGTCCATGCACCGAACCGCTGAGTTTGGGTGTTTTCACGTTTCCCGCCAACACAGATACATCCCTAGATACGCAAAATCCCGCTAACTTGTTTCAGTGGAGACAGTTTAATGCTGGAATCGTGTTGGCTGGTAGCGCCGGGGGTCTCTGCGACCGGACTGCCAGTTGCTAATTTCGTCCGGCCGCGCGGAGTTGCTCTTCGCTCGCGGGCGGCTCGGGGAACGCCCCGCCTGCGCCCGCCAGCCTTCTACCTTCCGGACTAAACCTGGGCAGACGAACCAGTCCCCAATGGTGAAGGGCAAACTGCAGAGTCGTACCCAGCACGCCCAGGCCGTAGGTCACGCTGCGGCGAAAGTTGATGGACGACGCCTCTTCAAAGTACTTGGTCGGGCAGGAAACCTCGCCAATGCGAAATCCGAAGTGCACACATTGCGCCAGCATCTGGTTGTCGAACACGAAGTCCGGAGAATTTTCCAGCAGCGGCAGCTCGGTCAAAACTTTGCGGCTGAAGGCGCGATAGCCGGTGTGATACTCGGAGAGCTTTACCCGCAGGAACAGGTTCTCGAAGGCCGTCAGAAAGCGGTTGGAGATGTACTTGTAAAGTGGCATGCCACCATGCAGCGCCTGGCCGCCAATGATTCGCGAGCCTAGCACCACGTCATACACGTCGTAGGCCACCATGCTCGCCAGGGCGGTGGTGAGCAGCGGCGTGTACTGATAATCCGGATGCACCATCACCACGACGTCGGCGCCTGCGGCCAGAGCTTCGCGGTAGCAGGTCTGCTGGTTCCCGCCATAGCCAAGGTTGCGGTCATGCTCAAATACCGTCAGCCCCAATCGCCGGGCCACTTCCACGGTTTTATCTTTGCTGTAATCGTCCACCAGGATGCGGATGTCCACCAGGTCCGGGATCTCGCGGACTGTCGCTTCCAGAGTGCTCTCCGCGTTGTAGGCCGGCATGACTACCGCGACCCGTTTACCGTTGATCATGGGGACTCTCTTGGCGCTTATCTCGCGACATCTGATACATGATACCGCGCCCCTGGCCGTTTCCTCGCAGAAGGCGGGTGCTGGCCTCGCTGATGTCGGCGAGGGCGCTTGACTCTGCTAATCTGAAAAGCTCTCCATGCATTCTGCCCTCACTGCTGTTGCCGTGCTCTGCGCGCTGCTGGCCCTGGCTGGCGCGGCTTACTTCGCGATGTGCATTGTCGCGGCCAGGCGCTTTCAGCGTGAGCGCTCCCGTCTTTTTCTTGGCGAAAGTCCTGGCGAAACGCCCTTCCCCCTTCCGGTCAGCATCCTGAAGTCGCTGAAGGGGCTTGATCCCCACATGTACAGCGCCTTTCGGAGCCATTGTTCGCTGGATTATCCGGAATACGAAGTGTTGTTCGGCGTGAGCGACGCTGGCGACCCGGCGCTGGCGCTGGTCGAGAAGCTGCGCGACGAATTTCCGCAAGCAAAGTTGCGCGTTGTGCATTGTCCGCAGGCGCTCGGCCTCAATGGCAAAGTCAGCAATCTTGCCCAAATGCTACCGCAGGCGCGGTACGAGCACATCATCATCAACGACAGCGACATACTGGTGCCGCGCGACTATCTTCAGCGCGTGCTTGCACCTTTCACGCAGCCGGGGGTTGGCATGGTCACCGCGCTCTATCGCGGACTGGCGGGCCGGAAGCTGGGCTCGAAGCTCGAGGCGCTGGGGCTCAGCACCGACTTCAGCGGGGGCGTGCTGGTGGCACGCGCGCTGGAGGGCGGCGTTCGTTTCGCGCTGGGAGCAACCATCGCCACCACCAAAACCGTACTGCGGGGAATCGGCGGCCTGGAGCCGCTGGCCGACTACCTCGGCGACGATTACGAGCTGGGCGCGCGTACCGCCGCCGCAGGATATCAAGTCCAGTTGGCCGATATCGTCGTCGAGACGGCGCTGCCCGATTACAGTTTTCGCGAATTCTGGGCGCACCAGTTGCGCTGGGCGCGCAACGTCAAAGACCGCCGCTGGGCGCAGTATTTTGGATTGATCGTAACCTTCGGGTTGATTTGGGCTGTGCTCGCCGTGGTGGCGGCGCCTCGCGCGTGGTGGACGTGGCTGGCCCTAGCTGTCACTGCCGCTCTCCGCTTGACATCAGCCGTGGTGGTTGGCTGGGGAGTGCTCGCGGACCCACAGGTTTGGCGGGATCTATGGCTTCTACCGCTACGCGACCTGGTTGCGCTGACAATTTGGTTCGTCAGCTACTTCGGAGATGAAGTGGAATGGCGGGGGATGCGCTTCAGGCTGCGCCATGGAAAGCTCCAACGGATTTAGTGGTCGTGCCCGTGCGGAAGCGCGTCACCAGACAAGCTGACAGGACGCTGCTCGGGAGTGATTCTTCCTCCGTTGCCGAACTGGTACGTTTCGCCGCGCCAGAAGAATGTCTTGCCAAAAAAGCTGGCGAACCAGACCCCAAATCCCATCAGGTCACGCACCGGGTATAGCCAGCACAGCCACAGCGAACGGCGATCGCGCATGATGGCCCATCCCACCACCATCGCCAGCAACATGCGATTCAGCCAGGCCATGAGGAACAGTTCGAGCCCAGCGCGCAAATGATTGCTGTGGCCCCAGCCCAACAACAGTGCCAGCAAGCCGAACGGGACCGCATAGGTGAGACCCGAGCCCACATGTCCCAGCGGCCGGGAGAAGCGCGTGCTCTTCATCCAGCGCAATTGATCGCCCAGCGTCCTCCGCAGCGAGCGGCTGGTGAGCACGTGCCCCACTTTGTAATGCGACAACACAACTTCGTAACCGGCCCTCGCGATGCGGTTGCCGAGGACGAAGTCATCGGAGTAAAAATACGCGGTCTCGCGAATGCCGCCAATGGCTTCTACGGCGTCGCGGCGCACCGCCATCGCCGCGCCCAAGGCAAACTTCATGCCGTCCACCATCTTGGCCACGAGTACGCCGGAAGGCATCTCGATCGACATGCCCAGGGCATCGAGCTGCGACCAGAAACCGCGAGCGGGAATGCCATGGTAAAGACAGGTCACCAGGCCGACTTTCGGATTCAGTAAGGGCGGTATCACGTTGCGCAAGAAGTCGGGGCCCGCCAGAACATCGCTGTCGCTGATAACCAGGAACTCGCCGGCGCAAGAAGCCATCATTTTGCTTAGGGAGTACACCTTGGCGTTCGGCCACGACGGCTCACCGGAGATGACGATTCGCGTCCGCACCTGCGGGTACTTGGCTCGCAGCTTATCGACCACTCTAAGCGCCTGGTCCTCGTAGTTGCGGACGCCGAAGACAATTTCGAAGTTAGGGTAATCCTGCCGGAAGAAGCTCTCCAGGTTCTCCTCGAGCCTCGCTTCCCTGCCATGAAGCGGCTTCAGTATCGTTACTGTAGGCAGCTCCCGCAGCGGCACGCCCTGTGCTCGCCGCCGTTGGCTTCGGCAAGCCACCGCATAACGGACGGCCGCAAACAAGACCATGCCAAGAAAGATGGTCGAGGTCAGCGATCCGATCAGGGCGGTGAACCACAACAGGCGCCGCAACACGTGCCATGCAGGAGCGGCGCTCGCCATCGCGAACAAGACTGGGTTTACAAGGGCTGTCAAGTGTGTTTTCTCAGGCCGCTGGAGATTCGTTCCGGAGCAGCCACGGGAACCAAGGCCGGTTCCCTTCCCAGCTTGGTCGATTGCGATCCCGCCAGAGCATTGATTGTAACGATTGCTTGCCACTACCTCAATTTGGCGGCAAGGGCGACTGTTTGTGGGGCACTGTCCGATTCATGAGAATCAGCTTTCCACCGCTGCGGGCGAGCTGGTAACTGCCGCTCTGCTTAACGAAGAGCGGCACATTGTCTTCTTCGGCCCACAGAAACACTCGCTTCGGGCCTTTCCATAGGGCCTGGAGCGACGCGTCGTCCTCGAAAATGGAGGGGGCATCTGGAAAAAGCGCTCCATAATACATGTTGCCTTCCTCGCGTGAGTTCACGATGTGGATGGGCTGGCGCAGATAGAAGTTTAGCGTGGAGGCGTCCTCGTAAGTCCCATTGGCCACCAGTACGTCGCCGGGCCGGTACTCCTGCTCGATCGCGTCGGCAAGTTTTTTCGACGAAAGAATGGGAGAGAATCTTACCAATCCCTGATGCACGGCCAAGAGCACGAACACCATCATGATGGCCAACACCCAGTTGCCCGCCTGGGCAAAATTGCGCCGCCGGTATAACCAGTTCAGTAGCGTACCCACCAACAACGCGATCGAGAATATTTCCAGTGGCCCGCGGAAGAGTCCCAGTGCGCGCGGCGTCAGATCGAACACATGCCCCAGCGCCAAGGCGTATTCGTTCGGGTTCTTCTTGAGCAGGTCGGCCAGGTCGCTGCCGGCGGGCATGCTCTGGCTCTGCACCAGCAAGAACATTACGGTTGCGAAGATGACAACCGCGAGGCCGAGCAGGGCCACCGACCCGATTCGCCCACTACGCCGCAACTTCGAAGCAACGGGCGATTCGTCTTCCTGTTGCAACCAGCCGCCGATCAGCAGAGCCAGTCCAGGCAGCGCAGGGATAGCGTAATACTCCTGGCGCGTGGAGAAGCTGAAGAACACCAGGATCACTGCCGCCCAGACGGCGTAGAGCAGCAGGGCCCGTTGTCGCCGGTTCATCCCGCTGCGCCACTTGCTCCAGCGATGCGGGACTTGTGCCAGCGACTGCAAAACGAATGCCGACCAGGGGAACAGCCACAGCAGAGTCAATCCCCAGAACACAACCAGGGGAACGGTGTCGTAATCGGGTGGCACGCGTTTGCCCAGGTAACGGAGAAACTGCTCATTGATGAAGTAGAACCAAAGGAAGCCGCGCGATTGTCCCGCGGGTGGATTCTCCAGGGCGGCGACAATGTGCCACGGTGCAGCAATCACCAACAGAACGGCCAAGCTGGAGAGCAGCCGCAGGCGCAGCAGGTGTTTGAGATTTCCGGTCAGGAGCAGATACAGCCCGATGATTGCCGCCGGAAACACCAGCCCGATCAGCCCTTTGGTGAGCACGTTCAGGGCTGCGGCTGCCGCCAATCCCCAGCACGAAAGGCGCGAAGGAGGTTCTTGGTCCAGGGTCCGCAGGAAGAAGTCAAAACCAAGCGTCAGCCACAACGCCACGAGTATGTCGGGAATGAGAATGCGGGTGAACATGTAAGGCCCGACCGAAACGGCCAGCACCATTGCCGCCCAAAAGCCAGCGCGTTCTCCCAGCGTCCGTTTGCCCAGGGAGTACGTAGTCAGTAGCAGCGCCAGCACGCCCAGCGCAAGTGGCAACCGGGCCGCCCAGTCGCTGACGCCGAATACCGTGTAGCTGGCCGCCATACCCCAATACATCAGCGGCGCCTTTTCCAGGTAGCGGACCCCGTCGATGTAGAGCGTGGTCCAGTCGTGACGGACAATCAATTCGCGCGCGGCTTCAGCGTGGATCGAATCCGCATCGTCTAAGAGTGGAGGCGAAAACAGGCCAGGGACGTAAACCATGGCCCAAAGCAGCACGATCCAAATCCACCGGCGTCGTGGCAAGGGAGAGTGGCTGAGGACTTGGTTCGAATCGGAACCGGCAATGGCTGCTCGGACTTGAGGAGAGGGCATTCTTGGTTCGACAGGAGCTCATTATAAAGGAGCCACCACAACGGGCGTGCCGCCGCCATGCGGCTTTGTGGAACGCGGGTCTGAGGTTCCAGATTGCCCAGTCCCGCGGATCGCTACGCTGCCGGTGGCATGTTCGGCACGTCGAGCAATCCCAGTTCCTGCTCGAAGGGGAGAAATACCGAAAAGGCGGTCCCACTTTTTCCCGCTCGCCTGCGGCTGGCGAGATGAATCGTCCCCTCATGCTTTTCGATGATGCCGCGGCTCACCCAAAGGCCCAAGCCCGTTCCCTTTTCCCCTTTGGTGGTGAAGAAGGGAGCGAAAAGATTCTTGCGGACTCCGGTGGGAATGCCTGCGCCGGTGTCGAGTATGGTAATGCGTACCCCCCGGCGCGCCGGATCGGAGGTGAGACTGGATTGGCGCAAATGCAGAATTAGCTTGCCCCCGTCGGGCATCGCGTCGATGGCATTGCCTACCAGGTTTGAGAATACCTGCCGCAGTTCGCCGGGAAACCCTCGCACCGGGGGCGCCGCTTCCCAGCGCTGCTCGACGTCGATGTGGCCCTTGCGGATTTGCGGCGCAAACAAAACCAGCACACTTTGCAGCACGTTGGCAAGATCCACCTCCACCGGGGCGTGCGCTTCGCGGTGGAACGTCAGGAGTTGTCCCGTGATCTGCGCGATGCGGGCCAGTTCCTCGCTGGCCAGCTCCAGGTACTGACTCGCAACCATGCTGGATTGCGGTTCGTGGCGCAGCAGATAGATGAGGTTGGAAACGGTGTCGAGCGGATTGCGGATTTCGTGGGCGATGGTGGCGGATAGGCGTCCAGCCGACGTCAGGCGCTCGCTCGAGCGTAAGGTTTGCTCCGTTTGGCGGCGCTGCGTGATGTCGCGAAAGACAAGCACAATTCCAGCAAGCTGGTTGCGATCGTCCAGGATCGGCGATTCCGTCGCCTCGATCGGATATTCCGCTCCAGAACGGCTTATGAGGGCAGCGTGGCTGGAAACGTTCGCCACCCCCGGCGAGCGGTGGAGCAGCGCGACCTGATCTTCAAGTTCGGTACGGGTCCTTTCGTCGATAAGGCGCAAGACTTCACGCAGTGGCCGTCCGCTGGCTGCCTGGTAGTCCCAGCCGGTGAGTTTTTCGGCGACAGGGTTGATGAACGACACGTTCCCCGAAGCGTCGGCGGCGACGACGGCATCGCCCAGACTGGTGAGGGTGATGCGATACGACTCACGGCTTTCTTGTAAGAGCCGCGTTTTCTCCGCTTCGGCTTTGAGATGCTTATCGTAGGTGGAAGAAAGCGCAAACAGCTCGCGCCGGGTCAGCGTGAACAGCAGGAGGACCGTGAGGAGCCCTAGCACCGCGGCGGTAGCGATGACAACATTACCTAGCAGCGTGGCACGGCGGTGGCGAACTTCATGTAAGTGTTGCTCCGTGTCCAGGATCTCGCGCTGCTTGGCCCGGACCTGGTCCATCAATTCTTTGCCGGCAGTGAATTCCTGAGGCGAGAGAGACCGAGCGCCCGGTTGCTGCAATAACTGCTCCGAATAGTGGATCCAGCGCAGGTCGAGATCGCGAAGTTCTTGCAGGCGACGCTGTTGACTGGGATTGTCGCTGGTAAGGCGGTCCAGGACCGTCAGTTGTTCGAGCACTCCTGCCTTGGCCGAGTTATAAGCGTCGAGAAAAGACTGGTCGCCGGTCAGAAAGAAGCCACGAAGTTCGGACTCCAGGTCCGTCATGGATCGCATCAACTGCCTGGTATCGGCGATGACTTGGTCGGCGTGGTCAACCCAACCAAAAGAGGTAGTCAGGCCAAGGATCTCAACCACCAGAGTCGCGGTGAGCAGCAACAGCACTGCCACCGGTATCAGAACCGTGCGGCGCAGCAGCTTCTGGAAACTGCGTTGGTCCATATCGACTCGTCAGTGCACGCCAATTACAGCGGGAAAGTCCTGATGATACAGCATCTTCGTGGGTCGTCAGAAGAGAGATGTGGCCCATCTAGCAGGGGGAACATTCGCCTCGCCTTAGCGCAGCAGCGTCGTCGGATCGGGATCGGCCGCGATTCCGTCCGCCACCGCCGCAGCGGACTCTTCGGTCGTGTCCCCTTCTCCGGGGGCCAGGAAGAGATTCTGCTCGATGCCATGTTGCTTGGTGTACAGCTCGCAGTAGCGGCCACCGAACTGGTAAAGCGACTGGTGGTTGCCGTGCTCGACGATCCGTCCTTCCTCGACCACCAGGATCTGGTCCGCACGGCGAATGGTGGAGAGCCGATGGGCGATGACAAACGTGGTGCGACCTTGCATCAGATAAGAGAGTCCTTCCTGGATCAGGGCCTCCGACTCGGAGTCGAGGCTGGAAGTGGCTTCATCGAGAATCAGAATGCGCGGGTCGGCCAGGATGGCGCGCGCGATGGAGACCCGCTGGCGCTGTCCGCCGGACAGCTTCACGCCGCGCTCGCCGATGATGGTGTCGTACTTTAGCTCATACTTCTCCGCGAACTCGTCCACGCGGGCGATGGCGCAGGCGCGGAGAATCTCCTTTTCCGTCGCATGGGGTTTGGAAAAGGCCACGTTCTCGCGAATGCTTCCGTCGAACAGAAACGAATCCTGCAAGACCATGCCCAGTTGGGTGCGGTACGACTCCAGCCGGACGGTGGAGAGATCGACCGAATCCACCAGAATCTTGCCCTGGTTGGGGGTGTGGAAGGCCGCAATCAAGCCGATGATGGTGGACTTGCCCGATCCCGAGGACCCGACCAGGGCTGTCACCGTACCCGGCCGGGCGTGAAACGAGATGTCGTGCAGGACAGTTTTCTTCTGCTCGTACGCGAAGGTGACATCCTGGAAAGTGACGTCGCCGCGGATCTCGGGAAGCGTGACGGTCCGCTTGGGGTCTTCGTTTTCGGGGACCTCGTCGAGAACTTCGCGAGTGCGTTCTAAACCAGCAAGCGCTTCCGTGATTTGGGTACCGATACCGACAACTTGAAACAGTGGCGCGGCCAGATATCCGAGAAACATGGTGTAGGTGAAGAATCCGCCCAGCGTCAGCTTCCCTGCCAGGATCTGGCGGGTTCCCATGAACATGACGATCGCCCCAATGACGCCCATGAGAGTAGAAGACGACAGGCTCATCACCGAGGTTGCGGTCAGGGTGCGAAAGACATTTTGCAGCAGGCGCTCGACCCCCGAGCTGAACACTTCGTGCTCGCGCTGCTCGGCATGGTAGCCCTTGACCACCCGCACGCCTCCGAGTGATTCCGTCAGACGTCCGGTGACCTCGGCGTTGATCTTGGCGCGCTCCCGGAAGATGGGGCGGATGGTACGAAAGGCCTTGCGGAGGCCGAATCCAAATATTCCGAGAAAGCCGAACGCAATGGCGGTCATGATCGGGCTGATGCGGATCAAAACGGCGAAGGCGATAACCGCGGTGAGCAGCCCGCCAGCGAAGTCCACCAGCCCGGTGCCGATGAGGTTGCGCACGCCCTCGACGTCGCTCATGATGCGCGAAACCAGCGTGCCGGTCTTGTTGGCGTCGTAGTAGGAAATGGACAGTCGCCCGACGTGCTCCTGCACCCGACGGCGCAACTCGGCGATGAGCTTCTGCGCCGCCTTGGACAATGTCTGGGTAAGCGCAAACGACGTGAGGCCCTGGATGAGCGTCGCCAGCAGAACCACCCCCACCAGCGGATAGAGCAATTTGAAATGCCGCTTGCCGATGATGTCGTCCACCAGGTACTTGGTGGAAGCCGGAAGCACCAGCCCGGAGACGCGGTTGATGATCATCAGTCCCAGGCCCAGCGCGAGCAGGGCACGACGCGGCCGAATCAGTTGCCAGACTTCGGGCAGCGCCTTGAAGATCTCAGTTTTCTTTGCCGGCTTCGCTGATGTGGAATGCATGAAATGCATGGTAGGGGTCAAGAGACTTGGATTCGCCAGAGGTGTGATTGGGTTCGGAACTGCCGGAGACAAATGGATTCGGCATCTTGCATCAGAGGCAGCGGAGAGGGTGTTCCTTTGTGATGGTTTGTCCAGATCACCACATCGGATTCCTCAGCGAAAGTAAAATGCATCGCAACTGGAGCAATATGGCTTCGCTGAGCAACATCGGAATGAAGGGAATGTTCGAATTGAGTGGCTGCCCGTGTGAGTTAGAAAAAACTTTTTCGCGCAAGAATTTCTCGCCATCGCGTGATCCACTCGGGCCCTGAGCGATTTGACGCAAAGGAAAAGGCCACCCGGCAACGGGGCAGCCTTCTCTTCAAGGGAGAATAGTTCCAACGGAGGCTAAACCGTCAAAACTTTCTGCACAAATACTAGGATCACGGAAAACCCCGTGTCAAGCAATTTCTAGGACTTAAATTGCTGCAGTTTCAATGACTTACAAAACATTCATGGAATTGCAGGAAATTGACCGAAAACTGCCGTGTTCTCGCAATTGTGGGATAAGTACATTGTTTTCAGCAGCTTACTGGAGCTAGCATGTCATTGCAGATGCAACTGAATGATGTCCACATCCTCGGGGCGGTCGAAGACACGGTCGGGGAAAAGACGCTTCATCAAGATGCGAATGCCGCCAAAAAAAATCCCAAAGATGAGAGAGATCAACAGAACGATCCCAGTCAGCGCAAATACTGCGAGGATCAGATTGCCGATGTTGTCGCGTTTGCTCATCGAGGTCGCTTCGTTCCACGTGACCTCGGCCTCGTAGTTTACGGAGTTGAGAAGCGCATGTGCCTCGCTGCTACCGACGGCGCCGGTGACGACATCAACCAAAGGTCCGCTGCGCCTGACGAGCAGAGCGTTCGGAGACGCCTGCTGAGCGCTTTGCAAAGCGCGCAGCCGTTCGCCGGCGATCTGCGGCGTCGGATACTGAATCAACGTGAGCGTAAGAGGACCGCTCTCGGACGAGTAATCCTGCATCAGAATTTCGGGATCATGGCTGAAGTCAACCTGCTCGGGAGTGAGCAGCCCCTTCTGCGCCACCAACGCCTGCGGGCCGAGGATATATTTTGCCGAGTTTTCCACAGCGTGACTCTTCGGCAAGTACTCGGGAAGACTCGGCAGGTTCTCGGCGGAAGCCTTGGCGGCGGGCAACATCCCCGCGAGCTCCCGCAATTCAGCGGCGGACATTTCGGTCAGGCGATCGAAATCAGCTTCGACCAGAACGTTGTCGCGGAAGAACAGAATGCGCTGGTTCGCCGACGCGGCTTTGGTGCCAATCCGTTCCGTCCCCATCGACGGCTGGCGATAAAAGGTGAAGGCGCCATAAGCTCCGGAAGCGTCGTTGAATCTCGCCGCCTTCACCGTCAGCTTGCGTCCATCGGCACGGGTGTACGCTGCCGTCTCGGCGTCGGCGAAGCCGTACTCCTTCAAGACTGCGGGATAAGCGGCATCAGCTTTCGCCGGATCGGTGGTTGACTGCACCGGGCCAGACTTGGTCCAGCCGGCAAAGGACTGCGGCAGGAAGTCGTTGCCGCCGGACGCGAATGCGACACTCCCCAGCACAACCGACAAAACAGCGGCAACGAAGAAGCGTTTTAGGAGACACAACGGCATGGAAGGTCACGGACCTACAGAATTAGAGTACTGCGACAGGGGCAAAGTTTCCAGGAAGGCGCCGGCGGACGCGTCCTATTCTCCGCTGGACTTGCTGAGCTTGGAGGCCACTTTCACGCCGCTGAGGCCACCGGCATACTTCGCGATGCCCTTGTACAGCGACTCGGCGATCTTCTCCCGATACTCCGGAGTTTCCAGCTTGGCGGCATCGGCAGGATTGGAAACAAACGAGATTTCCGCCAGGATGCTCGGCATGTTCGCGCCAATCAGCACTACGAAGGGTGCTTTCTTGACGCCGCGGTCGCGCAGAGTGGATCGCTTGCTGGCCAATCCGCCGTAGAGCGATTGCTGTACGTCGCTGGCCAACTCGCGCGATTCCTCGATCTTCTCCTTCAACGTGATTTTCTTGACCAGGTCCTGAAGTTCGAAGATTGACTTTTGGGAGACGGCGTTTTCCCGAGCAGCGACTTCCAGCGCACCGGGATCGGAAGTGAAGTTCAGGTAGTACGTCTCCACTCCGCGGGCCGACGGGTCGGGGCTGGAATTCGCGTGCACCGAGATGAACAGGTCAGCCTGATGCTCGTTAGCCACGGCGGTCCGCGTCTCCAGCGGAATGAAGGTGTCGTCGTCGCGGGTGTAGATCACGTCGGCGCCGAGACGAGTTTCCAATAAGCGGCCCAGGCGCAAGGCCACGTCGAGAACCAAGTCTTTCTCCATGATCCCGTTGGGGCCGATGGTTCCGGTATCGTGGCCGCCGTGTCCGGCATCCACCACAATGCGTCCAATCTTGAGTCCCAGAGCGCGAGTCAAGCTGCGGTCTCCGGCGGACGTGGGTTCGGCCTCGTGGGTGGAAGGCACATCCGAGGCTGCGACTTTGCTGGTCTTCTTACGAGCTTTGGCGCGAGGCGCGACAGCCACGGCGGTTGGAGCTGTGGTCGGCTCGGTGGTGGCCTTCAATTCCGGACCCTTGCTGTCTCCCGGACCGGAGAAGAGCGGGTCGTTCGGATTGACCGCGTGCGCCACGGTGGGCTGGGTTGTTGCTTTCACAGCGGGCGGCTTTGCGGATGACGCCATCGCTGGAGGCAGATCATCGGTGCTGACCTCATCGTTTTCGTCCACGACGACTTTGCGATGGGGAGGGTTGGACGACTCCGCAGTGGCAGCGGACGTTGAATGGGTTGGCTGCACGGCAACAGGGGCTTTGTCATCCCCGCCGGCCGTCTTGGGGGCGGCGTTCTGCTTTGTGCCACTGTCGCGAGAAGACTTCGCCGTGTGCTCAACCTTGCGGCCAGATGTTCCAGCTTGCTCCTCGTCGCTAGCCGTGGGCTTACCCAACTGAGCGACCTGCGTTTTGGAATGAGGCTGGCGGCCGTGGATATCAATGATGAGGCGGTAGGGGTTGGGCAGCAGGAATGCCGAGTAGTCGGAGACGTCGGCAACTTCGAAAACGACGCGCGTGTATCCCGGCTGATACTGCGCCACCCGGATCTTCTTCAGAAAGCCGTCTTCCACATCGAAGCTCTTGCCGACCAGGACCGACGCCAGCTTAGTGTCGGGCAGATCGAAGAAGATACGGTCCGGGTCGGGAACGCGTCCGACTTCATACTTCACTTCGCGGTCCACATCAATCGCCACCCGGGTGTAATCGGGAGTGGACCAATGACGGATGCCGGTCACCATAGGCAATCCCGACTTCTTTGCAACCGGTTGCGAGGCGAGTTCCGTGGCCGGAGTGTCCGCGCGTTCCGCGCGCGCTTCCTCCACAGGCTTCTTGCTCGGCTGGGGTTGGTCCAACTCCGCCAGCGCCTGCTTCGCCTCCCGTGCCAGGGACTGGCGCGGATATCGCCGCAGGAATTCCTCAAAGGTCTTACGCGCCGCGGCGTCATCGCCAAGGTCTTCCGCGTAGATCTGCCCAATGGTGAACAGCGCCTGGAAGCGGTACTTGCTGCCCGGATACTCACGCCGCAAGAACTCATATTCGCGGATGGCCGAACGCAGGTCCTTCTCTCCAGGCTCAAACTGGCGGCCCATGGCGGCCAGGATTTCGGCCACCGCGATCACGCTGGCGTCGGCTTTGCTGGAAGCGGGCGCCACGTAATAGACCTTGCGATACCCATCAGCCACACGCTGGTAATCGCGACGAGTGCGTTCCTCCTCTGGGCGGCCGTTGAGCGCCTCGCGCATCTGCTCCGCCTTGGCAAACTGGCTGGCGGCTTCCTGCTTGCGATTGGCACTCCACGCCAAGGCGTTTTGGCCCACGCTGGCCAGGAGGGCCAGCGCGAGCATGGCACCCAACGCTTTGAAACAGCGCCTTTTGCGGCGAAGGTAGAGTGAGGAAAGGCGGCCCGCGGAGGGTAGCGCGCCTGCTGCGGAGAAGAGCATCGCCATAGGGACATGCTTCCGGATACCCGCGTACCACAGCCGCGATCTCAGCGCGGCTACGGTCAGGTGCGATCCGGCGGAGCCTTTGTCGTCCAGAGCACCTTAATTATAGGGGTGGAAGGAGCTGGCACAAGCGCGAAAGAGGACGGAATCAGGGGAGTGACCCCACCCAGCAGCTCCGGCCAAGGTGATCAGGCGCTCGGGGGTGCGGGCTTTTGAAAGAGAACTCTGATCTGCGGCTGCATCAGGTACCAGATAATAAAGACGCTGATGGCAATTCGGAACAGGCGAAAGCCTCCGAAAAACAGGCTCAAATGGAGCCCCATGAGGAACAGTCCGGGAAGAGAAAACAGCAGCGCGATGACGGCCAGCCCGATGGATAGAATGCGACCCCACTCGCGCAGGCTCCAGATTCCGTAACCAGCGACGGCGGCGATAAGCGCGAAAACCACGAAGAACACAGCCCCGACTATCCCAATTAGAAAGCCAATGCTCAAGCCACCGATGGCGTTCTCGTGACCCGCGCCGAACATTGCGCCGACAAAGCTGCCGCCAATGATCAGCGAAACGGCAAGACACACCAGGAACAACGCGCTAACAAAATGATATACCGCAATCAGGACGATTCCCGTTGGGCGCATGGCCAGTCCTCCTTGGGCTCGATTCAGCCAGACAGTAGTGGAGGCGGAGAAGTAAGTCAAGCGGAAGCATGGCTGGTGTCAGTAGCACATGATATGTCCGGTTGCGATAGCACGTGATCTGTCCGCTTTTCCGGCGGCGAGAGTAGGAGACCATGCGAAGCATGGATTTCTACTCGAAGGCCGCGATGGAGCGGGCAATGAA